>DXZM01000037.1:0-231008 GCA_019419665.1 Collinsella sp. | reverse complement strand
GGAGTCGACTCACCCTTGCCGTCTGCTTGCTTCTCATAGGGCAGCCCATCGGAACCGAAATAAATCACGGTATCGTTTTTAACATCCTTAGGCTTGAGCTCGCCGCGCTCGACCATGGCGAGCTTCTCCTTGTGGATGCGCGACAGCAACTCGCTTGCGGACTCGTCGTTCGGATCTTGCGGAACAAGCTTGCCGCGGATGGCAAGGTCCAACAGCTTTTGACGTAGTTTCCTAGTGTCCATTAGTCCTCGATGTCCCTCAGAAGCGCCTCGAGCTGCTCCACGGCGTCGGCAATCGCATCGCTCTTCTCGTGAATGCTTGAGAGCAAATCAGAAAGCGAGATCTCCGAGATGTCCTCACCGGTTTTGATCCAGGTGATATCGAGACTCAGCTTGTCGCGGCTCATAATCTCGTCGATAGTGAAGCGACGCCAACGTCCATCGGGGTTGTTGTCCTCGTTGTAGGTCTCATCGCGCTCATCGATATGGCCGGGCCTGTAGCATTCAAGGAAGTCGGCAAGGTCCGCCTCGGTCATTGGGTGTTGCTTCAACGTGTGGTGAACGTTCGTACGATAGTCGTAAATCCACACCTCTCGGGTCTGCACGCTCTCGCTGCCGGGACGGTTCTCGAAGAATATAACGTTAGCCTTTACGCCTGGCTTGTAGAAGATACCAGTCGGCAAGCGCAGGATAGTGTGCAGGTTCGTGGTCTCCAGCAACTTACGGCGCACCGTCTCACCGGCACCGCCCTCGAACAGTACGTTGTCAGGTACGACAACGGCAGCGGTGCCGCCAGTTTTCAAGATGGTATGAATGTGCTGAACAAAGTTCAGTTGCTTGTTCGAGCTCGTTGCCCAGAAGTCCTGGCGAGAGTACGAGAGCTCTTCGTCGACAAGCTCACCGTCCTCGCCGGCAGCAGCTTTAAGTGTCGCCTTTTTACCAAAAGGCGGGTTGGTGAGCACGTAGTCGAAACGCGTACCAGGGTCGGAGAGAAGCGCATCATTTCTTGTGATAGGCGGCACATCGTTAAAGTCACCGATGTTGTGCAGGAAAAGATTCATGAGGCAAAGCCGGCGCGTGGCGGGAACGATCTCCCAGCCGTGGAATGCCTCGTTCTTCAAGAACTTCTTTTGGTCGGCGTCGAGCTGATAGGCCTCCTCTATGTAGCTTTTTGCGGCCAGCAGGAAGCCGCCCGAACCGCAGCACGGATCACAGACGGTCTTCTCAGGCTTAGGCTGCGCACACTTGACGATGGTGTCGATGAGCGGCCTAGGCGTAAAGTACTGCCCGGCACCAGATTTGGTGTCCTCGGCTATTCGCTGAAGCAGCCCCTCGTAGATGTCGCCCTTGACGTCCTGCGACATAGCCGTCCACGTTTCTGCGCCGATCATCTGAATAACTCGCGCCAAGATCGCCGGAGAGCTCATCTTGTTTTGGGCCCCAGTAAAAATCTCCTGCAGCATGCCGCCCTGGGCGCCTAGCTTGTCGAGCATCTTCTTATAGGTGTCGAACAGCTCTGCGCCGCTCTTGTCCGCAAGACACTCCCAACGACAGTCCTCCGGAAGACCGGTCGGCCTATTGTAGGGGGGCTTGCTGTACTCGTCTGCCATCTTGAGGAAGAGCAGATATGTGAGTTGTTCGAGATAATCGCTGTTGGAAACGCCATCGTTATAGAGGACGGTCGCCATGTTCCAAATCTTCTGGTTAATGGTGGATGCGCTCATGCGCTGCCTTTCTAACTCATAGGTGTTATGCGACAAGCGCGTAGTTCATGTCGTCGAGAACGCCTTGGTACTTATCGCCGAACAGGATGTAGAAACGCCCGAGGCCGCCCTTCTCCCCGAAAGGCGACAGGTCGAGGTCGTCAGAGCTCACGCTTCCCGAAGTTGAGATATGGTCGCGAATCATACGCAGCCAATCCATCTGCTCTTCGGTAAACTGGCCGTGGCCTGCGTTCTTGGAGAAGACCCAACTCTTGAAACGCTCCGCCACGCCCGCCTCGAAGGGCCGCAGGATCTTTTCCTGTCCGAGTTCGAATCGAATGACGGAAATGATGTCCATAATCTTGCCCACAGCGCTTCGCGCCGTAGCGACGGGTGCCCCCGCAACCTCGTATGCATGCCAGACCGTGTCGCAAGAAAGCCCATAGGGGGACGTTTTCAACGCATCGTGAACAGCCTTGACCATACGCAGCGTGATGGGGCGCTGTTTGTAGGTTTGACCGTAGATGATTTGCAACGCGTCCAGCTCATCCTTGTTGTCGGCAAGGAACTGTCTGAATGTTTGGATGACCTCTTTGGCGTGGTCCTCGCGGTCGGTGTCCCAACCGGATGAAATGACAGCATCCAGGTTCTCATTATCTATAACCTGGTCGTGTGCCTTGCGCACGTTTTCGAGATAGTTTCTCAACTCGGCAGAGAACATCGGCTCTATCGCCTTTTCGACAAGCCGAGACTGGGCTTCTGCCAGCCTGGCTCGCTCTTCTTCGGTTGCTTCTTGAACATCATCGCTAAGGATAAACCCAGCTTCCTTTGCGATCTTGTCCTCGTCGAAAGCATCAAGCATATCTCTGGCGATATCGTTCACAGAGGCCCCGCCAGCGAGCTCGGCGGCCTTCTTTCGCTCGCCATTGTCCATGACGGCAGCGAGTCGAAGAAGCCGACCGGCGAGTGAGGTGACGGTATCGTCATCGCGCGCGCCCATGGCGACGCTCATCATGAGCTCTTTCAAGCTTACTGAGGGCTTCCGCTCAAGCTGCCTTGTTTCAGTCTTAAGACTCTTCGTGACGCCAACGCAATCGACAACCACGTAGCGGCACTTGTTCGTTGTCGCTGACGGCGAAACGCGAGCCAGGTCATCATGGCCGAGCGTACGACGCCCGCGGCCAAGCATCTGCTCGAAGTAGTTTTTAGAACGAACATCTCGCATGAAGACAAGACACTCGAGAGCTTTGACATCGGTACCAGTAGCGATCATGTCAACGGTCACGGCTATGCGTGGATAGAATTCGTTGCGGAATGCCGCAAGTACAGACTTGGGGTCCTCTTCAGCGTTATAGGTTATCTTCTTACAGAACTCGTTCCCGCGCCCGAATTCTTCGCGCACAATGTTGATGATGTCGTCCGCATGACTGTCTGTTTTGGCAAAGATGAGAGTCTTGGGTATTTCCTTGCGGCCAGGAAACATAACCGTTGTGACCTTGTCGCGGAACTCGCGGATGATGGTGCGTATCTGGGACGGGTTGACAACATCGCGGTCCAGTTTACCCTTGTCGTATTCCAAATCCTCGTCGTTCTGCTCCCATCGCTTCTCACGGGAAAGGCGATCCCTCTTTTCAACTAGACGCTCGGTAATCGTCGCGCCGTTCTTGCTCACATCAGTTTCGATGATGTAGATATCGCCGCCGACATTGACGCCGTCAATGACTGCCTCCTCATGGGTGTATTCACTCACGACGTTCTGATTGAAAAAAGAATAGGTTCGCTTGTCAGGCGTAGCAGTAAGCCCGATGAGAAAGGCATCGAAGTAATCGAGGACCTGCTGCCAGACGTTATAGATAGAACGGTGGCACTCATCGATGATGATGAAATCGAAGTATTCAGGCGGGTAAGCCGAGTTGTACTCAACATCGCGTGGCCCGCCGACGAAGCGACCCTCACTAGGGGAAGATTCCTCGTCCGCCTCATCAAGTTCCTTGCCCTTGAGAATGGAGTACATGCGCTGAATAGTACTGATGCATACGTTGGAGCCATTGGGGATCTGCGAAGAGGTCAAACGGCAGACGTTGTAAAGCTCAGGAAACAACCTCGCATCGTCGGTAGGCCTGTATTTGCGGAACTCCTCCTCGGCCTGTTCCCCCAGGTTCTTTGTGTCAACAAGGAATAGAATGCGCTTTGCCTTGGCAAATTTGAGCAGACGATAAACGTTGGTAATAGCGGTATATGTCTTGCCAGCACCAGTGGCCATTTGGATTAACGCGCGCGGGCGATTCTCCTCAAACGTCTTTTCGAGTTTTAAAATTGCATTTACTTGGCACTTGCGATAGCCGGCGGTCTCGAAGTCGGGAAAAGACTTAAGTCTATTCCGAAGAGTGCCAGAATCCTTCAGCCAACTACGTAGCTGTTCCGGTCTATGAAAAGAGAAGATCTCGCGAGAGCGGTAGTCTTTATCGTGGTAGTCGCAAAACCGGACCAGGACGTCGGTCGCCTCGTAGACAAAGCGAATGTCAATATTTGTAGTGGCATATTTGAATTCACTCTCAGCGTATTGCTTTGACTGCTCGGCTACCGCTGTTAGCTTCTCGCCCTTGTTGTGTTCCTTGGCTTCAATTAACCCGCAGGGGGTGCCATCAACAAAGATAAGGTAATCACATGGTCCAGAAGTCGTTTGCCACTCACGGACAACGACACCGCAGGCCGCTGCGGGATTGAACTCTTTAACGTCCTGAACGACATATCCAGAAGCCCTCAACTTTTCATCGATAACAAGACGCGCTTTTTCCTCGGGACTCACCCAACCGCCAGCCTTTCTCGATGCCGCAAACTAATATGCCAGCGTCCTAGAACATACATAAAAACATTTTATCAGGCAGTAGACAGCAGCGTCTATCTCTGAGCAAAAGCAGCGAGCGTTCTGGAGGAACGGTCGTTGAAGCGTGGTGGGCCCCGGACCCATCGGCGACGCAGCACATGTCCTAGAAAGTCAGAGAGAAACGCTCTATGTTTAGAAGCAAACGGATGGTCTTTCCAAAAGAAACACGAGAAGCGCATCAATTGAATTAAGGGAAGTTGAAATACAATAGACAGCAGTGAATTTATCAATGGCCTTCAGTCACCCAAGTCCACCAGCCACTCTTAGCAAATTGCCTAACCCCTTCGCCTTCGGCTTCAGCAGCAGATCGCTTAGCTCGGGGCATTTGCTGGAAAGGCGCGTCTGGGCGCACTCGTCCATCCCCCATCGTTGACGGATCTCCTGCGCGCGGGCTCACGTGATAGCCCCGTCAATCGCCTGTTTAAGCAGCCTGGCGGTCACGTGCATATCAGCAAGGGCACCGTGAGCATGGTCCGTCGACTCATCAAAATCGATACCGAGTCCCGGTGACGCACCACCCAGCGAGACTAACCCATAGCCGCCCACCTCCATAATCGAGATGTATAACGCCTGCAGGTCGGTCCAGTCCACAGGAAATGCGGCGAGGCCCATGCGCTTCGACCGTCAATCGGCCTCGTGCTACCGCTAATCCGTCCCGTCCCGGCAGCTCACACAACGGTGAGATAATTCCCGCGACTATTAACGTAAGCAAGGAGCACGCTATGGCAGACAACGAGATCAAACCCTCGACGGACGGCGACCGAGAGGAAATCGTGGCAAAACAGCTCGCATCCACCAAAATCCACCTCGCGCTCACTCAGGAGCGGGCGGATGTCTCCGGCGCCATCAAGCTCCCGCTCGAACGAGTCCCCCAGCTCGGCATAGCGCTCGCCTCACTTCCCTCGACATTCCGCACCGTCACCAATACGGTGAGTGTGCCTATGCTGCTCCAGCCAACCGACAAGTTTGGCAATCCGCTTGACCCGTCGATACTCCAATCGTTCAAGGACGGCAGCGGCCTCATGGGGTCCTACCGCGATGCGGCCAAGGGTTTCGGGCAGGCGCGCCTCCACGTAGTCGAGGGCGACATCGCCACAAGCGTCACGCAGGTGCCTTACGATCCAACGTCGTTGTTCATGGCAGCCGCAATCGCGCAGATAAACCAAAAGCTCGACTCCATCCAGGAGTCCGTCGACGAAATGTTCGAGTACATGCGTCAGCGCGACAAGGCCAATATGCGTGGCGATCTCAAGACGCTCGCAGATATCCTCAACGGTTACAGCTTCAACTGCGGCGACGCCACCTACATGGCCAACGCCCATATGAAGGTGCTCGACATCGAGCACGCGTCCACGCGTGACATGGAACTCTTCCGCTCGCAGGCGCAGGCGGACCTGAAAAAGAAAGTGTTCATCGAGGTGCGAGACGACGTGAAAAGACGCCTCGACAAGGTTCTCGACTATCTCAAGGACTACCAGCTCGCCACCTATATCCACGCGTTCTCGCTGTTTCTCGAGCCCATGCTCACCCAGAACTTCAAACCTGCAAAGCTCGCAGACGCTGCCGCAAAAATCGAGGCGGACTCGTTTGCGTACCGCGAGCTCTACACCGAATGTTATGACGCACTCGAGGCGAGCACTGCCGACACTATCGATGTGGCACTTCTGAGCGGCATCGCCTCCGCAGGCAAGATGCTCGGTCGCGCCATCGCGGCGACGCCCATCGGCGAGCTCACGCCCATAGACGAGGCGCTTGAAGGTGCAGGAGAGGACATCGGCAGGTTCAACGACGAGCAATCCGAGAAACTCATTGAGAAGCTCCACCAGGCAAAGACGCCCGACGTCGCGCCGTTCAGGCAGAGTGTGATGGAGATCGACATCCTCTACAACCATCCCACGCAGATTGCCGTCGACGCCGAGAACGTCTACATCCTGCCTGCCAAGCAGCAGGAAGAGTAGCGATACGCGACAGGCACACGCCATACAGACAGCTAACGCCCCTACCTCCCCTCCGCCTTCAGCTTCAGCAGCAGGTCGCCCAGTTCGGGGCACTTGCTGGAGAGGCACGTCTGGGCCCGCTCGCCCATCCCCCACCGCTGGCGGATCTCCTGGGCGCGCGAGCTCACGTGGTAGTCCCCGTCCATCATCTGCTTGAGCATCTTGGCGGTCACGCGCGCATCGGCAAGAGCGCTGTGGGCGTGGCCCGTCGACTCGTCAAACTCGATGCCAAACCACGTTGCCGCGTCGCCCAACGAGACGCGCCCGTGGCTGCCCACGTCCATAATCGAGGTGTAAAACGCCTGCAGGTCGGCCCAGTCCGTAGGAAATGCGGAAAGGTCGATATGCTTTGCCTGGCACTCGGTCAAAAGCTGCCGACGATCCGTCCCGCTCCAGCAAACTATCTGGGCGGAGTAGCGACCGATCCAATCGCTGAGCCTTTTGATCACCACATAGAGCGGATCGGCCATCGCGGTGTCCACGGCCGATATCCCCGTAAGCTCGCGGACGGGGAACGCAACGCCTTCGGTAAATTCTGTCTGCACAAACTGCGAGGACTCGCCTATAACGTTGCCGTGGTAATCGAGCTTGATGGCGCCGACCTCGATAATCTCGTTGCGCAGCCCGCGGCGCTGGCGCTGCTTTGGCACCGGCGCAAACTCAAAGTCCAGCACAATCTGGCGCGCAAAGTTCGTCGTATCGATAGCCAAGATACACGGCGTCTTTTCAGCTGACACGGTTAGGGCCTTTCTCCACTGCTTGCCGCTTGCTACATAGGCGGCTACGTTGCGGTAAGCGTAGCCGCCCGTGCGGACATGAAAGCGGAGCGCAATGCCACGCACCAGGCACGCGCCACGCAGACGGACCCAAGGGATCCCGCCCGCTCTATTCAAATGCATGAAAAAGATTGAGGCCCGGTGACTTGAATCAGCGGTCATCCCGGGCCCATCAGAGCTCACAGAGCTCTTGGTTGCTTTGGTCTTGCTCTTCACGGCGCTTATCGAACTTTCCGAGGCACTCAAGCAGCATTCGAAGCATAACAAGTCGCTGCCATTAAGGCACTGACCTCTTGACCAAGCAACGGCGCTGCCCAGCTCTTCACCACTTGGGCTGCCGTCGACTTTATTCTATCCGCGAGCATCTGGTTTACCAAATGGATTTTCGGTAAAGGAAGCACGGCACGCCCGCAAAACCACTACGCCCCAAGTGCCGCCATGGGGATCACCGCCACGCCGTCGTCGCGTGTGTAGGCAATGCTCCCCTTTCCAACCACGACCGCCAAAAACGCCGGCGCGGCATTCTGGGCGGCAGGATTGGAGAGCACTTTCCTCTCCAGCGCCTTGAGATTTCTCGCTCCATCGTCTGCTTTCGCATCACTCAGCTTGACCTCGATGGCTCCCCAGCGCCCGTCGTGCTCAACGATCAGATCGACCTCAAGGCCCTTCTCATCTCGGAAATAATGGACACTGTTGTCGACACCGCCGTAGGTGGAAAGGAACACGCGCACGTCGCGCAGAACGAGGTTCTCAAAGAGCATCCCCAACGTTTGCATATCGCCAAGCAGCCGCTCAGGGGTAGCCCCCAGCAACGCCGCCGCAAGTGACGGGTCACAGAAGTAGCGCTTGGGGCGCACGCGAACGCGGGCCTTCGAGCGCATGGGCGGCTCCCATCCGCACAGGTCCTCGGTCAGCTTGAGCCTGTTGAAGAGGTCCAAGTACGCAGCGATGGTCCTCTCGTCGGGGCCCGCCTCACCGTACGAGGCGTCCTTTATGAGCGTTTTGTACGTGACAGCCTGGCTCTCGTTCATGGCAAGAGCTCGCAAAAGGCCGTGTGCAAGCTCGGGCGACATGCCCTCATCCAGCACGTTGACGTCGAGCACCGAGTGCACGTACTGGCTTGCCGTCTCTCGCGCAAGATCTTCCGAAAGCCCAAGATTTGCAGGCCAACCGCCCCTGCAGCACCAGCGGGCGACGTCATCCACCGTGCTCTCGCGACGCTGAGGGGCAAAACCCTCGCCCTTAAAGAGGCTTGCCAGTGACACGAGCGGCTCGCCGTCGCCCGACTCACACAGGGCCATGGGGCGCATTGACAGACGGGCGATCCTACCCGTGCCGGAATGACGAACATGGCTGCGCTCCTCGCTTTTGAGCGCGGTCGAGCCCGTGAGCAAAAGTGTCCCGCGTTCGTTGCCGCTCGCGTCCACGAAGCGCCGAGCGGCATCCCAAACCTCGGGCACCTCCTGCCATTCATCGACCAGGTGTGGCGCATCGCCGATGAGCGCCAGGCTTGGGTCGACCTCTGCCGCCGCGCGCTGCGCAGGCTCATCGAGCCTGGAGACGCTCGCCGAGCGAGAGAGCGCCGTCCAGGTCTTGCCGCACCATTTGGGGCCGTTGATCTCCACACAGCCAAACGCCCGCATAAGGGTGTCGAGGCGCTCCTCTATGAGCCGGGGCCTATATCCCTTTTGGGTCAATCTCTTTGGTGCATCCATAGACGGCCGTCCCTCTCTATCACGCGATATGCGAAATTACGCCATTCTCAATGCGGATTTTACGCTACTTACAATGTAGTTTTTACGCCATTACAGATGTAGTTTTTACGCTATTTTCATTGAAGGTTTTGCGCTTGACATCCTTAGCGCGACGCTCGCTCAACCCCTGACCACCGGATTGCCCGAATTCCGGGATGCTGCCTCCCATTTCTTGAACATATGAGCTTCCGCTTGAAGGGCGATCCGGAAAGCGCGTCCCATTCCGAGCATCACATCAGAGCGCGCTTGGTTATCTCCGCTCGCACATCTCGGCAAACGAAATCAGCTTGGTATCTCCCCTGTTCGCCGCGGCATCTCGACATCCCTGCGTAAAGCCGCGTTTCGAGAAGATCACATAGCTTTTGTGCTGCCGCCTAAAGAGCCCGCTTCGGTATACGAGCTTTTCCAGAACTTCCTCGCCTACCGACTCGTTACGCCATTTGCACTCCGCAAACAGCGCAGCGCCCTCGCCATCGTCAACAATCAAGTCGATTTCTTCCTGCGCATGTGTGCGATTGTCCGTCCCCCACCAGCGCCCGACGATCGCCGGAACCACATCGAGCTGGCCCGCGCGCGCGAGTTCGTACACGTATTGTCTGCATATAAGCTCAAAGACCGTACCCATGTAATCCGATACGTGCGGCTCAATGCGCTTATACGACATCTCGGCCATATCGTTTTGAATCAGCCCAATGTTCTGCGGCACAAACTTGTACCAGAACCTAAACATCTGGTCGCTCAGCAGATACACGGCTCGCTTATTGCTCGTCTCGTTTAGGGGCAGCTCGCGCTCGACAATCCCAAGCGACGCCAGCTTATCCACATAGCTCTTTACGTTGCTCGCAGGAATTCCCGTAGAGCTCGCAATCTCTGAGATCTTCGAGCGCCCCTGAGCAATTGCTTGCACGATCGCATCATATTGCTCGGGATTGCGGCACTCTTGCATTAGCAGGTTGCTCGGCTCCTCAAAGAGATAGCCCGTAGGAGTAAGAAAAAGACGTTTGATGTTGTCCTTGAGCGGTGCGGCAGGATCGACTTTCTCGATATATGCGGGAATGCCGCCCGTCATGCCGTAGCAAACCGCTGCATCTTCGCGCTCCATGCCCTGCCACAGACCGAGGGTCGTCGTAAAATCGAGCGGCATGATCTTAAACTGAGCCGTACGCCTACCGTATAGCGGGCTCTCGTAGCCCAGCACCTGTTCTTCCATAAACGAAAGAGACGACCCGCACAGGATAAGCATGAGCTTGGTCTTTTTGTACAAGTGATCGATCTTATCTTGCAACAACGAGCTGATCTCGGGATTCGATTGGGCGAGATAGGGATACTCGTCAATCACGACAATCAAACATTCCGTGCGGGCCATGGTGGCCAATGCATCGAACGCCTCGTCAAAACTACGAAACGACACGCCTGCAGCACCAACCGAGCCTGCAAGTATCGCCTGGCTAAAGCCGTGCAGGTTTGCCTCTGCATTGGTACGACGTGCTTGAAAGTAAATAGCCTTCTTGCCTTGGATGAACTCCGTGATAAGGCGCGTTTTACCTACGCGACGGCGGCCGTAAATCACAGGCATCTCAAAGGAGCCCGTGCCATACAGTCGATTGAGCTCGGACATTTCCGCTGTTCTTCCGATAAACATAGGCTATCCTTCCTTTACGTTATAGCTAGCTATATTATACCTTCCTATAATATAGCTAGCTATAACGTAATTCGACAAGCGGGCCACGCAAAAGGGACGTTACACCACCGCACGCGGACCGTCCCGGCAAACGCATCCCGTTCTGGAGCCAAATACTGGGCCGTAGCTTCCGCCAAGCATGCTATCAGGTAAGCGCGTCCCGTTCTGAGCCTAAATTCTGGGATGCGGTTTCCACTGAAACTTCTACCGGAAAATACATCCCACTCTGGGGCCGAAGTCTGGGACGCAGTTTCCGGTTGAGGGGCGTCCCGGAAAGCGCGCCCCATTCCGAGCGGCAATTCCGGGTCACGGTTTCCGCCGACACAGACGACGATCCGCAGCCCTTATCACATGCCTTCAAATATGCAATCCAGAAACACAAAACAGCAGATAGAATGCTCTTTTTCAAAAAAGTACACGTCCCTAAACTTACCAAGGTTTCATATCTAGCTACCGTTCAAGGTCGCCGATTACCGCCCACCGATTCGGATGTAAAAATGTCGCCGAAAACAGGCCATCTACCTGCATGGTTAGATTTTGGTCAGCTTTTGGTCAGTTGAGCGGCAAGTTGCGGCTGATACGTTTTTGCTACCCAAAAGGAGGCGGTAGCTCATGACCCATTGCAATGACCAACTCATCGACCAACTGCTCACTCAAGCCGAACAAGAGAGGCGCTGTCTGATTCCCCCGAGCGCGGCGATCCGAAAAGCGCTCCTTCGGCGCATCGGCAGCGCGGTCGTCTCGCCCATGCCGGGACTGTTCGCGCGAAAAACGCGCTGGGATGAACTCAACCGAGCGCAACGCCATTGCGAGATTATTCGCGCCCTTGCGATCATCCACCCCGATTGGACGTTCTGCTCGTTTTCGGCCGCCTGCCTGCTGGGGCTCGAGGTCTCGTGGCGACACCTGAACATCGTGCATGTTTGCAGCTCGACAAAGCCGTCGGCTCGTCCGGGCGCACATATTCAGCGGCACCAGATTGAGCCGGCCGGAGCAATACGCAGAGCCGGCATATCGGTAACGCCGCCAATCCAAACGGTCACAGATTGCCTGCTGCAAACTGGTTTTGCCGACGGCATGCCCATTGCCGATTCGGCGATTTTAAAGCTCGGCCTTGCACGGGAACAGCTGATGGAGGCCGTTGAGCAACGAGCGACTGCCCGCAATGGTCGCGCGATTCGCACCGCCCTCACAACGCTTCGATATGCCGACGCCCGCGCCGAGAGCGGCGGGGAATCGGTCGCCCGAGCCGTCATGATCGAGACGGGCTTTGCGCCCGACTGGCTTCAATACGAGTTGACGGACCCCTTCGATTCGACCGAAAGCATGCGAACGGATTTTGCCTGGGAGCGCCAGGCGCGGGAACTCACGCTGGGCGAGCTCGACGGGCTCATCAAATATACCGACCAGACCATGCTGGCCGGACGCACCACTGCCGAGGCGCTCGTCGCCGAACGACAGCGCGAGGCGCATCTATCGCTCTACGGTCACCCTCTGCTGCGCTTTACCATGAACGAGGTCCGCTCGGCAGGAATGCTCGCCAAAAAGCTGCAGACGGCAGGCATCCGGCAGACCGCGCTGCCGACATGGCTCAACGAGGTAGACCTGTAGGGGCCGCTGAGCTTATGCCCGCCTGCCTACCAAACCGGGATACGCTTTCCGGTCGGAAGCTCCCGCGGAAACCATGTCCCAGACTGAGTGCTCAAAACGGGATGCGCTTTCCAGATGGCATGCCTAGCGGAAACCGTGTCCCGGAATCAAGGCCTAGAACGGGACACGCTTTCCGGTTGAGTCCTTCAGCGGAAACCGCATCCCAGAATAAACACTCAAACTGGGATGCGCTTTCCAAACGACCGGCCAGCGGAAAACGCATCCCATTCTGAGGCATGATTCCGGGACACAGCTTCCGGTCGAGGGCCGATCCGGATAGCGCATCCCACTCCGGGACTGGATTCCGGGACGTAGTTTCCGCCGAGGGCCCAAAAAGGAAAGCACATCCCGTTCTGAGTGCCAATTCTGGGATGTAATTTCCGCCGAGGGCTCCAAAGGGAAAGCGCATCCCATTCTGAGCGCCAAATCCGGGACGCAGTTTCCGCATGCGGCCCCGTTGGGAAAGTTCATCCCGTTCCGAGGCTGGATTCCGGGACGCAGCTTCCACATGCGGAGGCGCTCCAAACAAAAGGCCCCGGCTCGCGATGGAACTGGGGCCAAAGGCGCAGCATATACAGTTGATGTTGAGCGCGAACAGCCCGTCAGCAATGGCCGTTCGCGCTCCACCCTACCCGCGGTGACGGGCGCGGCTGTACGGCGTATCCACCATGGGCAGATCCGGACGCAGCTTGCCGTCAAACGCGCGGTAGGCATTCTGCACGGCGGGCGCCGTGGGGATCGTTGCGATCTCTCCAATGCCCTTGCCGCCGTATGCCACGGGCAGCAGCTCGTCCTTCTCCACGTAGATAGCGTGGATATCCGGAATCTCGGGTGCACGGAACAGTCCGAGCGTACCGTACCTTGCCTGGGGTACGCAGTCCTTAAGCGGCCAGTCCTCGGTAAGCGCATAGCCCATACCCATGAGCACGCCGCCTTCGATCTGACCCTGGATGGAGATGGGGTTGACCACCTTGCCGGAATCGTGTGCGGCATAGACCTCGCTCACGCGGCCGTCGTCATCCAGAATGACCACATGTGTGGCAAAGCCGTAGCAGATGTGGCTCTTGGGGTTGGGAACATCGGCGCCCAGCTTGTCGGTCGGCTCCAGATACACGTAGCCAAACTCGCATCCCTCGAGCGCCTTGATGGTGGCCGCAGGGTCCTGAGGATGCATACCCTGGCCGGCGACGAGTTCCTGTGTGCGCAGCTGGTAGGCGCGACCGTCGTCATACTCGATCTTGACGCCGTCGCCGTGCGCGCTCACCGGGGCGGTAGGCGCAGGCTTGCCGGCCTCGATGCCAACCATGGCGTCGCGCAGCAGGAAGGCGGCGCCGCGCACGGCCTCGCCGGTCACGACTGTCTGGCGCGAACCAGACGTGGTGCCGGAGTCGGGAGCGTTCTCGGTGGAGCACTCGCCGTTGGCGATGCAGCTCAGCGGCAGACCGCATGCCTCGGCAACGTCCTGCAAAAAGACCGTGTTGCAGCCCTGGCCGATGTCGGACGTGGCGGCGTAGACCACGGCGCGGCCACCCTCGACGCGAATCTTGCAGCGGCCGGCATCGGGCAGGCCCACGCCCACGCCGGCGTTCTTCATGGCGCAGGCGATACCGGCGTGTCCGGGATGCGCATAGTAGGCATCCTTGACCTCGAGCAGCGTCTCCTTAAGCGCCGTGGAGCAATCGGCGATCTGGCCGTTGGGCAAAACCTCACCCGGCTCGATGGCGTTTCGGTAACGAATCTCCCACGGGTCCAGGCCAACCTTCTCTGCCAGCAGGTCGATTAGGCTCTCGAGTGCAAACTCGGACTGGCAAACGCCAAAGCCGCGGTACGCGCCGGCGGGCGGGTTGTTGGTGTAGTAGCCAAAGCCGCGAATGTCGGTGTTCTGGTACTTGTAGGGGCCGACGGCATGCGTGCAGGCGCGCTCGAGCACCGGGCCGCACAGCGACGCGTAGGCGCCGGTATCAAAGTTGATCTCGCAATCCAGACCGGTAAAGATGCCCTCGGCATCGCAGCCCAGCGTAAAGGTGCCGTCCATCGCATGACGCTTGGGATGGAAAGCGAGCGACTCGGCACGCGTGAGCTTGCACTTCACAGGACGCTGGAACTTATATGCGGCGAGCGCGGCCAGGTGCTGGACCGAAACGTCCTCCTTACCACCAAAGCCGCCACCCACGAGCATGGTCTCGACGACCACACGCTCGGGTTCGCTATCCCAGCCAAACATGTGGGCGCACTCTTTGCGCGTATCGTAGGCACCCTGGTCGGTCGACTGCACCTTGACGCCGTTCTTGTACGGGAAGGCGACGGCGCACTCGGGCTCCAAGAAGGCATGCTCGGTAAAGGGCGTGGTAAAGCGCTGCGTCACGGTAAATGCGCTCTCCGCCAACGCCTTGGCGGCGTCGCCGCGCGTCACATGGCGGCTCTGGCACACGTTGTCCTTGAGCTCTACCGTGTTGCCAAAGGCAAAGAAGCTGTCGTGCAGGCGCGGGGCGTCGGCAGCCCTGGCCTCGACAATGTTACGCACGGGCTCCAGCGGCTCGTAATCGATCTTTACGAGCTTCTTGGCCTTCTCGAGCGTCGCCTCGTCCTCGGCGACCACCAGCACGATGGCATCGCCCACGCAGCGGGTGATATCGCCCACCGCGATCATGACGTCCCAGTCCTGGATAAGGTGGCCGACCTGGTTGACCGGCACGTCCTCGGCGCGTAGGATACCCACCACGCCGGGCAGGGCCTCGGCCTTGGAGGTGTCGATGGAGAGCACACGGGCGCGCGGGTACTTGGAGCGCACGGCGCTGGCGTAGGTCAGACCCGGTTGATCGAGCTCGTCGATGTCATCGGGGTATTTGCCCTCGCCGAGCACCTTCTTGCGCACGTCGATACGGAAGGCGCGCTTGCCCACACCGTAGTCGTCGCCGCGCTCCAGGCCCTCGTCGATCCGCTTTTCGCCGCGGAGCACCGCAGCGGCCAGCGAAATGCCCTCGATAATCTTCTTGTAGCCGGTGCAGCGGCAGACGTTGCCGCGGATGGCGTACTTGATCTGCTCCTCGGTGGGCTCGGGGTCCTCGGCGATGAGCGCCGCACCCGCCATGACCATGCCGGGGATGCAAAAACCGCACTGCACGGCACCCACGGCGCCAAAGGCGTACACAAAGGCCTCGCGCACGTCCTGGGGCAGGCCCTCGACGGTCACGATGTTGCGGCCGGCGGCAAGAGCGGTGGTCAGAACGCACGCCTTCACGGCCGCACCGTCCACATGGATGGTGCAGGTGCCGCAGGCGCCCTCGGAGCAGCCGTCCTTGGCGGAGTGGATATGCAGGTCGTCGCGCAGGTAGCGGAGCAGCGGCTTGTTCTGAGTCGTCGTGCGCTCGACGCCGTTAACGGTAAAAGTGAATTCCTGTGCCATGGTGATTCCCTTCTACACGCCGGCGGCGATGCCGGTGCGGTCGTGGATGGCACCGTGCGGGCAGACGACGGCGCACATGCCGCACGACAGGCAGTCCGCGCCGTCGATATGGGCGCAGTTGTCCTCGATACGGATAGCGCCGGCAGGACACTTTTTGGCGCACATGCCGCAACCGATGCAGCTCGTGTCGCAAATCTTGCGCGCAATGGCGCCCTTATCGGTGTTGTTGCAGCGCACCAGGATGTTCTGGTAGCCGGGAACGAAGGCAATCACGCGCTGTGGGCACGCCATGCCGCACAGGCCACAACCCGTGCACTTTGAGCGATCCACGCGGGCGATGCCATCGACCAGTGCAATGGCACCGTGGGGGCAGGCCGTGACGCAGGCGCCACAGCCAATGCAGCCTTCGCTGCAGCGGGCGTCGCCGCCTGCGGAGGCGCAACCGCTTCCGCAGGCAACGTAGGCCACGTTATGTTGAATGGATTTGGCCATAAGAGACTCGCCTATTTCTTAAGAAGATACGGATAGCTGTCGCGCACGGCCTTGATGGTCAGGCGGACGGCCTCGGGAAGGCCGGTGTTGACGGCATCGACCGAGACGGTGCGGACCGTGCCGGCGACGCGGACCTTAAAGTGGTCCTCGTCCACGGCCAGGAAGCCCTCGTTCTCGGAGTTCTCCATGTCCTGCTCGCTCCAGAACAGGGTGAGCTTGTCCTTGTAGGGACGACCCTCCTGGTAGGGGCAGAACACAGCGCAGTTGCCGCACTCGTTGCACATGCCGTCGACATGTACCACCTGATGCTTGGCCAGGCCCGGCACCTTAATAGCAACGTTGGCGCGGTTGGGGCACACGTCGCAGCAGACCTCGCACACCGAGCCGCAGCCCAGGCAGCGGGTCTTGGTGCAGTTGCGCTTATCGCGGCAGAGCGTCCCCTTGCGCTCGTAGCAGGTGTCCTCGCGGCCGGCCTGCTCGTTGCAGTCGGCGTACTTGTTAAAGTCCACGCCAGCGATGGCACGGGCGACCTCGGCGGCATCGGCGATAGCCTCGACCACGGTGGCCGGACCGCGACGGCAGTCACCTGCAGCCCAGACGCCCTCGACGCCGGTGGAGGTGGCGGCAAGGCGGCCGCGACGGTCGTGCTCGACGCCCGCGGCGTCGTACAGGCTGGCATCGATGCCCTCGCCCACGGCGCAGATCACCGTGGTGGCGGGAAGCTCGACGGTCTCGCCCGTGGCGACGGGGCTGCGACGACCGCTTGCATCCGGCTCGCCAAGCTCCATAACATCGCAGGTCAGCACGGCGCCGTTGAGCGCCTTGGGCGCCAGCAGCTCGCAGAACTCAACGCCGTCGGCAAGAGCAAGATCGAGCTCTTCCTCGTCGGCGGGCATCTGCTTCTTGGTACGGCGATACACCAGGCGCACGTTCTTCACGCCAGCCAGGCGCTTGGCCACGCGGGCCGCGTCCATGGCGGTGTTGCCGGCACCAATGACCACGACGTCCTCGCCCAGCTCAAGCTTCTCGCCCTTCTTGGCGGCCTCGAGGAACTCCAGCACGTCGAGCTCGGCACCCTCGCCCAGGCCCGCAGAGCCGGGCATCCAGGCACCGGTGGCCACGACCACGTCGGTAAAGCCCTGGGCCTTGAGCTCGTCAATGGACTCCACGCGGGCGTTGAGCTGAACCTTGGCACCAAAGGCCAGGCAAAGCTCGGCGTCGTGGGAGATATCGTCGCTGGCAATACGGAACTCGGGGATCACGTGACGGACCACGCCGCCGAGCGAGTCGCGGGCCTCGAAGATGGTGACGGGCACGCCGGCGCGCGTCAGGAAGAACGCCGTCGCCAGGCCGGCCGGGCCGCCGCCGATAACGGCAACGTTGCGCTCGCCGTCGTTGGCGATGGCCTGGGCGCGCAGCTTGGGCAGCACGGCGGTCATGGCCTCGCGGGCGGCCTTGAGCTTGCTGGCGCGAATCTGGGCGCCCTCGGGCTCGTAGAATGCACGCTCGCAGGCACGGCCGCAGGGATGCGGGCAGATGGTGCCGGTAATGAACGGCAGGGCGTTGCGCTCGATGATGATGTTGAACGCATCCTCGTAGCGACCCTCGTCAACAGCCGCCAGGTAGGCGGGAATATCCTGCTGGATGGGGCAGCTCGTGCGGCACGGCGTGGTAAAGCAGTCGGAAAGCGGGCTTTTGCCGGCGACCTTGCGGTCGGGCAGCGGGCGCAGCGGCTTCTTGTAGAGCGGGTTGGTGAGCGAGTCGGTCTGGATCGCAGTCACGGCCTCGAGCGAGACGCCCGCGAACGGCTTGCCGTCCAGGTCGGCAAACTCGCCGGCCATCTGGCTAAAGCGCTCGTAGCCACCGGGCTTGAGCACGTCAGTCGCCAGGGTAACGGGCCAAATGCCGGCGTCATACAGGGCACGGATGTTGTAGACCGTGGCACCGCCGGAGTAGCTGATGCGCAGCTTGCCATCGAACTGCTCGGTAATGCGGCGGGCGGCCTCGATGGTCAGCGAGAACAGCGAACGACCGGACATGTACATCTCGGTGGAGGGCAGCTCGTTCCTCGTCACGTCGACGGGGAACGTGTTGGTCAGCTTGACGCCAAACTCCAGGCCGCGCTCGGCGCACAGGGCAATCAGGCGCTCGAACATGGGCACGGCGTCGGCCCACTGCAGGTCCTCGCGGAAGTGCGTGTCATCGAAGACGATGTAGTCAAAGCCCAGCTCGTTCAGGCGCTGGCGGGCAAACTCATAGCCCAGCAGCGTGGGGTTGCACTTGATGTAGGTGTTGAGGCCCTTCTCGGTGATCAGATAGGTCGCGATGCGCTCGATCTCCGCTGGCGGGCAACCGTGCAGGGTAGACTCGGTGATAGAGTTGGAGACGCGCGCCGGGATGGACTCGACAAACGCGGCGTCGACATGCTCAAACTTGTCCAGGTTGGCGAGCGCCCATGCGCGGCACTCATTCCAGACGTCAGAGCCGCTGGCGTCCTTCATACCCTCGATGTAGGCGTCGACCTTGGGGCTCTTAATACCCTCGAGGTCATAACCCACGGACATGTTGAAGACAAAGCCGTCCGGGCTGCCCAGACCGTACTCGCGAGCGATCAGGTGGCAGGCAAACCATGCCTTCACGTACTCGGCAAAGGCCTGCGGAACCTCGAGCTCGGTCGACCATTCGCAGTTGTAGCACTCGTCCTGAGCCACGATGCAGGGCTTGTTCACACACTTGGAGAGCTCCTCGCCGTCCATAACCTGGACGGTCTTGAGCTCAAAGAAACGAGAACCGGCCACGTAGGATGCCACGATGTTCTGGGCAAGCTGCGTGTTGGGGCCGGCAGCCGGGCCAAACGGGGTCTCGATGCGCTCGTCAAAAATGGGAAGCGCGCCCTCCTGGTTGGTCGTGACCATCTTGCGCACGCCAAAGATGGCGTCCTGGGTCTTATGCTCCTCGATGATCCAGTTCATCAGCTGCGAAAACGGGATCGGCCTCATGATGTCGCTCATAGTGAGTTCCTCTCTGTAACGCCCGGCGAGACCGCGCGGCGGGCGCAAATACGGTGTAGCGCTAGCACAGCGCCAGCGACCCCGCGGAGGTCGCCTATACGCGCGTCGGATGCGGCGAAACATCCGGCGCGCGTGAATCTACTTGTAACTAGTAGGCGCGATCGTTGAGCGTGCTCCAGAGCTTTTTGGACTCAGCCATGGTCCACGCGTTGATCTTGTCCTCATCGATACCGACAAACTCGCGATCCTTGTACAGGACGCGGCCATTGATGATGGTGGTACGGCAGTTTTTACCCATCATGCCAAAGAGCATGTGGCCGTCGATGTTCTCCTCGCTCAGCGGCGTAAAGGGCTTGTAGTCCATAACGATGACGTCGGCGGCAGCGCCGGCCTCGAGCACGCCGAGCTTGCGATCGAAGTACTTGCTCGCCATCTTGGCGTTGTTCTCAAAGAGCATCGTCATGGCCTCGCACCAGCCCACGTTGGGCATGGCGGCGTTGTGGCGCTGAATGATCAGGAAGACCTTGAGGCTCTCGAGCATATCGTGGGTGTAGGCGTCGGTGCCCATGCACACGGGGATGCCGCGGCGGAAGAACTCGAGCACGGGGGCGCAGCCCACGGCGTTGCCCATATTGGATTCGGGGTTGTTGACGAGCCAGGTGCCAGACTCCTTGACGATATCCATCTCGGCAGGCGTCACGTGGATGCAGTGGCCGAGCATGGTGTCGGGACCCAGAAGGTTATGCTGCAGCAAGCGCTCGACGGGGCTGATGCCGCCGCGGTTGAGGCGGGAGTCCCACACGTCATTCATGCCCTCGCACACATGGATGTGGAAGCCGGTCAGGCCGTTGTTGGCCTCGGCCATCTTGTCCATGGTCTCGTCCGAAAGCGTAAAGGTGGCGTGACCGCCAAACATGGCGGCGATCATGTGGTTGTCGTTATCGCGACGCTCCTTGGCGGCC
Source organism: Collinsella sp. (assembly GCA_019419665.1). Taxonomy (GTDB): domain Bacteria; phylum Actinomycetota; class Coriobacteriia; order Coriobacteriales; family Coriobacteriaceae; genus Collinsella. The sequence continues at coordinate 210,690 of DXZM01000037.1, read as the reverse complement.
CACTGGGCAAATTCGGCGTTCTCGGCAATGGCCTGGTCGCATTTTTCCTGACCGCGGCGGTCGGAGACCTCGTAGCACAGGCACGAACGCATGCCCAGCTCCTGCGCGGCATCCTTAATGGCAAAGAGGCTGCCCGGAATCTCGCAGAAGCTCGCGTGGTGATCGAAGATCGTGGTGACGCCATCGCGGATGGAGTCCAGAATCGTGGCATAGGCGCTGGCCTTGGTGCCGTCGAGCGTCAGGTTGTCGTCGATCTTCCACCACTGCTGCTCAAGATTCTCCAGGAAGTTGGTGGGGTTGCAGCCCTTAATGGCAAGGCCGCGAGCCAGACCCGAGTAGATGTGGGTGTGGCAGTTAATGAGTCCGGGCATGATGAGGTTGCCCTGGGCGTCGACGTACTCGGCATCCGGGTACTTGGCCTTGAGCTCGCACTCGGGGCCCACTTCGACGATCGTATCTCCGTCAATGGCGACCGCACCGTTGGGAATGAACGGGGTCTGAGCGTTGCGGGTAAAAACGGAACCGTTAGCGACCAGAAGCATGAATGCTCCCTTCAACATCAGAGGCGGGGTTTGACACCTCTGACATGGCGGAGTGCGAAGCGCCGGCCTACACCGGAAACGGGCCCTCTCCCGTCAACGCTTCACCAAAGGGACAAACCCTTTGAAGTGCGGCTTGACGCCGCATGACGTCGGCGGACGAGGCGATGCGTCCGCCGACGAATAGCACCGAATTGGTTACTTCTTGCTCTCGGGCAAGACCAGATCCACGGCAGCGTCCTTGGCAGCATCGATGTGCTGAGCCACGACCGGCGTCTGCGGAAGAATCAGGTTAAGGACGATGGCCATGATGGCGGTGGGGGTTACGGCATTGGAGCCGATGACGGTGGACACCCAGGCGGGCATACCCTCGCCGGCAAGGCAACCGCTGGCCATCCAGATACCCAGGCCAAAGACGACGGAGGTACCGACGATGGTGGTAGTGCGCTGCGTGAGGCCCTCGCGGGTGAACATGCGCACGCCGTTCATGGTAATGGTGCCAAAGACGCCGACGGTCGCGCCGCCGATGACGGGCTGCGGGATAGCGGAAAGGACGGCAGAGAGCTGCGGGAACAGACCGGCGATGGCAAAGACGGCCGCGATGATCACAAAGACCCACTTGTTGACGACCTTGTTGGAGCAGATGATGCCCACGTTCTGGCCAAGGGCGCTGGTGGGAAGACCGCCCAGCAGGCCGCCGACCATAGAGGTGAGGCCCTGGGACACGATAGCGCCGGAGAGCTCGCGCTCGGTGGGCATACGGTCGATGGAGCCCAGGCAGGCGGCGGAGACGTCGCCGATAACCTGGATGGCAACCATGGGGAACACGACGGCGAGGGTAATGCAGACCTCGGGATCAAACTCGAGCGCATAGGGCATGAGCTTGGGAAGGGCGAAGACCTGAGCGGTGGCGACGCTTGAGAAGTCGATCATGCCAAAGGGGATGGAGACGATCATGCCAACGATCATGCCAAAGAACACGGATCCCAGCTTGAGCGTGCCCTTGCCAAAGTTGGCGAGCGCAAAGACCACGGCGAAGGTGATAAGAGCGACGCACCAGGCCTGCGGGGTGCCCCACAGTGGCGTACCCATACCGCCGGCCATATACTTGACGGCCGTGGGATACAGCGAAACGCCGATGGAGAAGATGACCGTACCGGTCACGACGGGTGGGAACAGCCACTTAATCTTGCTGTAGGCCAGACCAAAGAGGACCGCGACGGCACCGCCGACAATCTCGCCGCCCAACAGCGCGCCAAAGCTAAAGCCCGAGGCGCCCATGGCCTGCAGGGCCGGGAGGAACGCGAACGAAACGCCCATGACGATGGGCAGGCCGCCGCCGATGCGACGGAAGGGGGCAAAGGCCTGAAGGGCCGTGTCGATCGCCGAAAGAATGAGCGCGACCTGGATGATGTCGGTGCTCTGCTGGCTATTAAAGCCGTAGACGCCGGCCATGATGACAGCCGGGGTGATGATGCCGGCAAACGATGCCAGTACGTGCTGAAGGGCACACGGGATCATTTCCTTAACGGGAGGCATGCCTTCACGAGTGAACAGGGCTTCAGTGCCGTTCGTAACCGTCTCCTGGGTCATTTGACCACCAATCCTCGAAATAGTTGTTTTCGCATCTAACGCCCTATTGTGACGCAGTGCGGGGTTGAGGTTGTGCCTTCGTTGCATATCATATTAAAGATGATTCTCATTCTCAATAATAATTTTTTGTTATCAGACTATTCTTCAGCTGAGATAATGCATTTCCGCAGGTCAGGAAAGTGTCTGGTCAAAATAGCATCTAACTTTTCTTTTGGTCAACCGTTTACCGCCAAAATCATACCGTTCGTCTGCATTACGTCATGTACCTGCGGATATACGAGATGATGAGCAGCGTGTTACCATGAGAAAAAATTGTTATGAAACTTCCGCTTTCACCCAAAGGAGTTGCCCGTGAACGAGACCGTACGTCGCTTTTTGCCGATGGTCGATTTCCTGGAGCAGATACTCGGCAAAAACAGCGAGATCGTGCTGCACGATTTCTCGGATCCCGACCACGCCATCGTCGATATTCGCAACGGCATCGTGAGCGGCCGTAAGGTCGGCGGTCCCGCCACCGATCTGGCGCTCAAGATCATGCACGACCCAAAGTATCGCGACCTGCCGTTTATTACGGGCTATGAGGGGCGCGGTGCCGGTGGCAAGACGTTGGAGTCAGCGACGTACTTTATCCGCGAGGATAAAGAGATCGTCGGCATGCTCTGCGTCAACACCGATCTCTCGACCGTGCGCTCCATCAACGCCATGGCACAGCAGCTCATGGCCTGCTTCGACGCGGCGCCGACGCGCACGGAGCCCGCCCCTATCGAGGTCGAAAGCCTTTCGGAGTCCACACAGGAGCTCATCGACCGCAGCATTGCCGAGTTGCTGAGCGCGCGCGGGCTGGATGTAGCGTCGCTTGGCCAGAGCGACCGCGTGGACGTCATTCGCCACCTCAACGGCAACGGCGTGTTTATGCTCAAGGGCGCCGTGGCCTGCGCCGCCACCGCGCTGGGCATCTCGGAGCCCAGCGTCTACCGCTACCTGCAAAAAGTTCGCAAGGAGGGCTAAACGTGATCCCTTGGGGACGAAGGGAAACGGATCATTTTTGTCGCATCGCTTGACAAAAGACCCTGCAGCTCGCACGCGCTGCAGGGTCTTTTTGCATGTCATGTTTAGTTGTTACCAACACCTTAGAGAGCGGCGACAACCTCGATCTCGACCAGACCGCCAGCCGGAAGAGCGGCAACCTGGAAAGCGCTGCGCGCGGGGAACGGGGCCTCGAACTTGGAGGCGTAGATCTCGTTTACGGCAGCGAAGTCGGCAATGTCAGCCAGGTAGACTGTGGTCTTGACGACATCGGCAAAGGTGGCGCCGGCAGCGGTCAGCAGGGCCTCGACATTAGCAAGGGACTGCTTAGCCTGGGCCTCGACACCCTCGGGCAGCTTGCCGGTCGCGGGATCGATGCCCAGCTGGCCGGACAGAAACACCATGTTGCCAGTCTGGATACCGGGGGAATACGGGCCGATGGCTGCGGGTGCGTTATCGGAAGACACGACGGTCTTGCTCATGTTTTTCTCCTTACAAGTAAAAGGGAACGGGAGCGCGGCGTTCACACCGGGAGGCACAGTTCGGTCTGAACACCGCGCTTGATTGGGATAGTACTCAAGGTTTCCGCGCGATGCAAGATTATTATCACGTTGCGAGAATATTTTATCGCCCAACGGTTTCCCCGGACCGCTGAACGGTTCTCATGTGAAGCAGCCAGTCCAAGCTGCTGAAGACTTTATCCCGCTTAGAGCACGGGCATCGCCTGCCGCGACGGCACCACTATACTTTTGAGTATCTGAGCATTTTGAAAGGCAGGATATGACCGCAACCGCCAGTCGAACCACCAACCGCAGACCCGAACTCTTGGCCCCCGCCGGAGGCCCGGAGCCCTTTGCCGCCGCGCTCGCCGCCGGGGCAGACGCCATCTACTGCGGCATGGGCAGTTTCAACGCACGCCGCAAGGCCACCAACTTTACCGACGAGGCCTTTGAGCAGGCCTGCCGCGCCGCGCATCTGGCCGGCTCGCGCGTCTACGTCACGGTCAACATCGTCATCAAGGAATCCGAGATGAGCGATGCGCTGCAGCTCATCCATCGCTGCTCCACGCTGGGCGCCGACGCCTTCATCATCCAGGACTGGGGCCTGTTCTTTGAGGTCAAGCGCACGATGCCCGGCATCGAGACGCATATCTCGACCCAGGCGAACATCCACGACGACCGCGGAACCCTTTGGTGCCGCGAGCAGGGCGCCGACCGCGTGACCCTCTCGCGCGAGCTTTCCATCGACGAGATTGCCGCCATTCACGATGCCGCGCCCGATGTGGACCTTGAGGTCTTTAGCCATGGCGCCATCTGCTTTTGCTACTCTGGCCTGTGTCTGCTTTCGAGCTTTGCCATGGCGGGACGATCGGCCAACCGTGGCATGTGCGCCCAGCCCTGCCGCTTGCCCTACGAGCTGATCGACGAGAACGGTCGCTCGCTCTCCCCTGCCGGTCGCGAGCGCGCGCTGTGCCCGCGTGACACCAACACTTCACAACTTGTTCGCCGCCTGTATGACGCCGGCGCCGCGTCGCTCAAGCTCGAGGGCCGCATGAAGGCGCCCGATTACGTGTATTCCATCGTCGACGTGTATCGTCATCAGATTGATGACATGCTGGCCGGAACCACCGTTGCCAAGGACGAGAAAGACGCCCGCCAGCGCCAGCTCAAGCGCTGCTTTAACCGCGACTTTACGCACGCCTATCAGGACGGCACCTCGGGCGACGAGATGATGAGCTATGAGCGTTCCAACAACCGCGGCCAGATCGTGGGCACGGTGCTGGGCAGCCGCCCGGCCAACCGCGATGTGCGCGGCCTCAAGCCCGACGACCGCCGTCGCCGCGCCGCCATCGCCCGTATTGAGCTGTTTGAGCCCGTGGGCAAGGGCGACCTGCTGGAGCTTCGCCACGATAACGAGTTTGACCAGTTCCTGACCACCATTGCCGCCGATGATGCCGCAGCCGGTGAAGTCATCGAATGTCGCGTACCCCGCAGCATGCCCGAGGGCTGCCGCGTCCGCGTGATTCGCAGTCAGCGTGCCATCGACGCCGCCGGCGCCGCGCTCAAGCGCGATGTGCTGCGCCGCCGAGCTGTTGATGTGTCCGTCGTGGCGCGTCTGGGCGAGCCGTTTACCGTTACGCTCACCTGCTGCGACGACCCTTCGCTTACGGCCACGGCCACGGGCTTTACCGTCGAAGCCGCCAAGACCCGTGCGGTCGAGGCGTCCGATCTGGTTGAGCACGTCGGCCGCATGGGTTCCTCTCCCTTTGAGGCTGCGAGCTTTGAGGTGGCGCTCGATGAGGGCTGTGGCATGGGTTTCTCCGCCGTACATAAGGTGCGCGCCGCCGCTTGCAAGGCGCTGGAAGAGGCCATTCTGGCGCCGTACGCGGAGCGCGCGAAAACGCTCGAGCTGCCGGCGATTGTCACCAGTGATTCCCGCCCCGCGCCCGAGCACTACCGCGATGAGCCGCAGATCTGCGCTACCGTCACCTCGCTCGAGGCCGCCGAGGCCGCTCGCGCGGAGGGTGCAACGCGCATCTACATGACCACCGACGCGCTCGATGCGGCCAAGCTCTCCCCCGCCGATACGTTTGAGCAGGGCATCGTACCCGTGCTCGATGAGGTCTGCCGCGCCGTTGACCACGTCCGCGTTGACCCATGGGTTGTTGCTGGCGCCACGGTCGCTATTGGCAACATCTCTGAGCTTGCCCTGGCCGCCCAGGTTGGCGCCACGGCCGAGATTCGCTCTTGCCTGCCGGTGCACAACACGCCCTGCATGGAGGCACTCGCCGAACGCGGAGCCGGCGCGTTTTGGCTCTCGCCCGAGATCACGCTCGACGAGATTGTCTCGCTCGGCGCCGCCGCGCCCGCGGCTCTGGGCATCACCGTCTTTGGCCGCCCGCGCGTCATGACAAGCGAGCATTGCATTCTGCAGGTTGCCAACGGCTGCATCCACGATTGCGCCAACTGCCGCCTGCGTGCCCGCAAGCTCTCGCTCAAGAATATCGACGGAAAGGTCATGCCGGTGCGTACCGACATCCACGGCCGCTCACGCTTGTACGACGCCTACCCCATCGACCTCACGCCGCAAGTTCCGCAGCTGCTCGATGCCGACGTGCGCCGTCTTATGGTCGACGGAACCTTGCTCGAGGCCGATGAGATTGGCCGTGCCGTCGCTCGCGTCCGTCGCGCTGTCGAGGCGGCTCAAGCCGGCCGCAAGCCGGCCGCCCGCCTGCGCGGCGCCACCTCGGGCTGCATGTTTGTGGGAATTAGCTAACCGAAAGGCTTACACGTGAACGAAGAACCTCAAGTCCTCTATTGCGACGCCTGGCTCATGGCCATCGACAAGCCCGCCGGCATGATCGTCCACGGCGACGGCACCGGCGAGCGCACGCTCACCGACTACGCCAGCGACCTGCTGCTGGCGATGGGCGACGGCTTTGCCGCGACCGATATGCAGCCGCTCAACCGCTTGGACCGTGACACCACCGGCGTGGTGCTGTTCTCACTCGACAAGCAGACGCAGCCCGCCTTTGACCAGATGATCATCGACCACGCGTTCGAAAAGCACTACCTGGCGCTCGCCGAGGGCAAGATCGACTGGAACGAAAAGCTCATCGACAAGCCCATCGCCCGCGACCGTCACGACAGCCGCAAGATGCGCGTCGGCGCCAGCGGCAAGCCGTCTCAAACGCGCGTGAAGGTGCTCAAACGTCTTAAGAGCCGTCGTGGCCTGCCCACGCGCTCGTATATCGATGTCGAGTTGCTCACCGGCCGCAAGCACCAGATCCGCGTACATCTGGCCAGCGAGCGCCATCCCCTGGTGGGCGATGACCTGTACGGAACGCCGCGTCCCTACGGCCTGATGCTCCATGCCCACAGCGTGTCCTTTACGCATCCCGTAACCGGCGAGCACATCCACATCGAAGCCCCCTGCCCCTGGGAGCCCTAAACCACCACAAAGGGGACAGGCACCTTTGTGGTGGTTTTGCCGCGATGGCTCTGCCGGATTCCCAAACATCTCGATCTGTAACAGCTAAAGCCCATTTTGCGGTCCATCTGTTACAGATCGAGACATTCGAATCCCCTCAAGGGAATAATCTCAATCTGTAACAGTGACTCGGCAAAATCAGTCCCAGATGTTACAGATTGAGACAAAGGGACGGCGCGGTTCGTAAGTATCTCGATCTGTAACACCTAGCCCACTTTTTACGGTCCAGTTGTTACAGACTTAGACAAACCGGCAGGCAACGAAAGCGGCGACGCCCGTGATGGACGTTGCCGCTTTTCTATTGAGAAAACTACTCGGTTTTCGTTACTAACCACCACAATGGGGACAGGCACCTTTGTGGTGGTTTTGGCCTTAGCCCGTCCCCTGCTGTTAGACCGTGATGACGTTGTCCATTGCCCGGTACTTGGCGGGGACCTCGCCTGCGGTAATAATCGTTGCGTCGCGGAAGTCCGCAAACTTGACGGGCGCCACCATGCCAAATTTGCTGGCGTCCGAGATTACGAAGCGTTTGGCCGTATGACGCATCGAGATGCGCTTTACTTGGGCCTCCTCGATATCGGGCGCCGTGAAGCCCTGCTCGGCGGCGATGCCATTAGAGCCCCAAAAGCCACAGTTGAAGTTGTAGCGATCTAAGGTTGCCAAGGCATCGGGGCCAACGAGCGCCTCGGTCTCGGGTTTGAGCTCGCCGCCCAGCACCACGGTACGCATGCCGCGCAAAGCGAGATGCTGAGCATGGAGCACGGAATCAGTCACATAGGTGACCCCTTCGAGATGCGGAAGATGCTCGATGAGCCTGAGCGTCGTCGAACCCGAATCGATGTACACAAAGCTCTCGGGCTCCACAAGTGCCGCCGCACGGGCGCAGATACGCTCCTTGTCGTCGTTATGGAGGTCGCTGCGCTCATTAAGCGTTAGGTCGCGCGTCACGTGCGCGCGCTCCAGACTTGTCGCGCCTCCGTGCACCTTGGCGATACGGTGTGCTCGGTCGAGCGTCTGCAGGTCGCGCCGAATGGTAGACGCCGTCACGCCCAGGGCTTCGGCAAGCTCCGGCACGGTAACCGAGCCGGTCTGCTGAACCATCGACACGATCGCGTTGAGCCTATCTTCCGCTAGCATCGCTTACTCCTCCTCGGGGTACACGACTCCCCAGTCGGCGCGTAGCTTGGTCATCAGCTCCATAACATCAGAAGCATAGCCCAGAAGCTCACGCTTAGAGTCGTCGCCGGCAACGGCCTTCTCAAGATCGGCCATCTCATAGCAAAGGGCGTAAGCCTCGGTGCCGGCGTGGACCTCCTCGCGGTGGCCGTCCGCAGTCCACACGATAGTCGCATGATCGGCGCGCGGATACTCGTTGACCTCGATATAGCACTTATCGAAGCTAATAATCGAGCGCTTGGGCTGCTTGGAGTGGAGCGTAAGGCTCACCACGCCCAGCTGCTGTTCGGCATTACGGCAGACGATGCCGCCCGCAACGTCAACACCGGTCTCACAGGTGTTGCCCAACGAAACGACCTCAATGGGCTGGCTTGCCATAAAGAGACGCATGACGGACAGGGCATACACGCCAATGTCGAGCATGGCACCGCCAGCAAGGTTGCGGTTGTAGAAGCGATTGGTCAGATCGCCGTACTCCTTGTAGCTGCCAAAGTTGAGCTGGGCGAGGTTCATGCGACCAAACTCGCCGGCATCCATGCGACGGCGCAGCTCTTGATACAAGGGCATATGAAGCACCGTGGTGGCGTCCATGAGGACGACGTTGTGCTCGTCGGCGATGGCACGCGCCTCGTCGAGCTCAGCGGAATTGAGGGTAATGGCTTTCTCGCAGAGCACGTGCTTGCCGGCGGCCAGCGCGTCACGCAGATAGGTGATATGCGTGTTGTGCGGCGTGGTGATATAGACGGCGTCGATGCCCGGATCGGCGTAGAGGTCCTCAACCGATTCATAGACCTTCTCGATGCCATACTGCTCAGCAAAAGCCTGAGCCTTGGACAGCGTACGGTTGGCGACGCCCGCAAGCTTGCGGCCGGCAAGAGCGAGAGACTGGGCCATCTGGTTGGCGATAACGCCGCACCCGATCACAGCCCAACGAAGCTCGGGAGCCGTAAAGATATCATCGGGGAATGGCTTGTCCTGGACCGAAGCGAACGCTGCTTTTGCGGCTGCCGCGGAGTCGAGTGGAGCCTGCTTGGAATCTACCATATGTGCCTCCTGTGTCATAGAACGTCTTGCATTTCGGATAGCTCTATATTCGCACAAACACGCGCGTCTGTGCGTGTTTGTGCGTATCTCACCGCTAAACGGTCATTTTTGTCCCGTAAACGGCGCATCTATACGCATATTCACGCAATCCCACGCACGCAAATACGCACAAATGCGAACCGGTCATTGCTCAGAGACAGGGGCTTATGCTTAGAACTCAAAAGACAGGATGATCCGCTTCGCCTCGTCGCTCATGGCGCGCTGCAGCTCTAAGGACCGTCCCAAACTGCCGACAGAAAAGGAACGTTCCAAACTGCAGACAGAAAAAGAACGTCCCCAGGCGCCGGCATTTCAAGAGCACTCATTTAAGTCTGTCCCCAATGAGTGGGAGTAATCAGAGACCCTTTGCGAGGGAGGCCAGACGTGGCCTTCCTCGTTTTTATTCATGGACTTTAGTCCGTGCCGCGCGGCACGCGCGGCATAGAAAGCCACCCGCTCAGCGGGTGGAGGCCAATTTCCGCTACGCGACAAAAACCTTCCCCCTAGCATGAGGATTGTTCAGGTCATCATACTAGGGGGAGGTGATTGCTGTGGCCCAGAAAGCCAACAGCCTCGCGTACACGAAATGGCTGTGCAAGTACCGCATCGCACCGAGGTCAAGCTCATCGCCGCCATCGTCGAGAAGCACCCCGAGGTGCGCTTTGCCGCGAGCCGCACCTCGGCCCACGCCGACCTCTACGACCGCATGGAGCAGGCCCTGTGCGAGTGCGTGGCCAACGCGGTGGAGGTCGTCCGCTCCGACATCAGCCCCGCGCTTCTTGTCCACACCGGTCCAAACCTCGTGAGTGTGGCGGTCCAGGGACTCTAGCGGAGGCGGGGCGTCCTGCCCCAAAAACAAATGCAAAAGACGAGCACTTCTTGCCGCTCAATTGGCAAGAAGCGCTCGTCTTTTCTTAACGCGTTGTATGGCGGAGAGAGCGCAAGTTACGCGAGCGCCCTTCTTGCCAGCTCGGCCGCGCCGAGGATTCCTTGGTCGCCGCCGCAGCCCGGGGCGCAGATGTAGCTCTCCATGTCCTTAAGCTCGGCGGTCTGGATGTAGCCACCCAGATATTCGAGGGTCTTCTTGCGGACGATGCCGTAGAGCTGCTCCTGGTGCATCACGCCGCCGCCGAGGACGATGCGGCGAGGCGAGTACATGAGCACGAGGTTCGCGCACATCTGCCCCAGATAATCCCCCTCGAGCGCCCACACCTCATCGTTGTCCGCGAGCTCGGCCGCGGGCTTTCCCCAGCGCGCGGCGATGGCGGGGCCGGAGGCGAGCCCCTCGAGACAGCTCGCGTGGCTCGGGCAGACGCAGCGTCCCTCCTCGGTGGGACGGGTCCTTACCAGCATGTGACCGGCCTCGGGGTGCAGCATGCCGTGAAGGAGTCTGCCCGCGCACATGACGCCCGCGCCCACGCCGGTGCCGATGGTCACGTAGACGGCGTCCTCGAGCCCCTTGCAGCAGCCGAAGACCACTTCGCCGAGGCAGGCAACGTTCACGTCCGTGTCGTAGGCCACCGGAATCCCGAGGGCGTCGGCGAACGCGGCGCGAAGACCATGGCCTCGCCACGCGAGCTTGGGCGTCTGGAGGATGGAGCCGTAGCGCTCGTCGTTGGGGTCGACGCAGGTCGGGCCGAAGGCGCCGATGCCCAACGCGTCCACATCGCGGGCGGTGAACCACTCGATCATCTGCGGAACGGTCTCGGCGGGCGTAAGCGTCGGGGTCTCCATACGGTCGAGGACCTCGCCGTCGCCGGACACCACGGCACAGACCATCTTGGTCCCGCCGGCTTCGAGGGCGCCGAGCCTCATTTGCTTTTCGCTCATGTGATCCTCCTTACAAAGGGACGCCCGCAGTCATGGTCAACCGCGGGCGCCCATAACGTTGGCTTGTTTCGAGGCGACCCTACCTGGGCACGCGGTCCTGCCTTGCGGCAAACGGGGCGAGCACGGCGTGCGGCTCGCTTTGGTACCAGTAGGCGACGGTGGAGATGTCGTCCTCGCGCTCGTAGAGCTTGATGTCGTCGTTGCCGAGATCCTGGAACGTCACGCGCAGGTCCTCCTTGAACGAGATCGGGTCGGGAAGGTGCCACCTGTAGAGGCCGTGCCTGGGCAGCGCGTCGTCGTTAGTCGCGAGCATCGGATTCGGGTTCGGCTTGCCCGCGCTGAAGCGGTCGCGCGTGGCGTCGCGCGTCGAGCGGTACGGGTAGCCGGCGAACAGCGTGTTGAAGCACTGCGCCTCGGGCAGCGCGTGGGGCGGCCTGTCGAGGAAGGCCCAGGCACCGCCGAAGTAGTCCTCGGCTCCCGTCGAGGTGACCGTGGGGAACTCCTCGTCGCCGTCGAGGAAGAACTTCATCTCGCCCTCGCCCCACCAATAGCGCTCCAGGGCGCACAGGGCCATGTAGGTGCCGACGTAGTAGCCCTTGCCGCGCACGCCGTCGAGCACGGTGTAGTCGACGCCCCTGCGGGTGCTGCGCTCGCGGTTAAAGCGGGCGTGGAAGTGCATGGCGTCGTCCGGCACGTCGGTGAGCGCGTAGTTGAACGTGTAGAAGATGTACTTAATGAACCCGGGGTGCTCGCTCGTAAGCGTGACCTTGGCGTGCTTCCTGAAGGGCATCTCGAAGTAGCAGTTCATGCCGCCCGTCGGGTTCACGCAGATGGGCATCGAGTTGACGATAGCGCGCTCACCGAAGCCGTTGCAGAAGAAGTCGCCGACAGGGCACTCGACCGAGGGGGTCTCCTCGTCGTCCCAGTAGAAGCGCAGCACGAGGTCACGCATGACGAAGCTGCCGGCGGCGGTCTTGTCGGGGACGGTCATCCAGATGTGGCGGATGATGCCGGGCCCCTCGATGTCCGCGAGCGTGATGGTCTCGCCGGACTCAAGGGGCACGCAGCACGAGCCCTTGCGGCCGACGCCGAGGTGGCTGGCCGACATGGCGGCGCGGCCCTTCTCGCCCGTGATGTTCTCGGGGGTGATGGCGCGGCTTTCCTCACCGCCGTGCATCCACACGTCCTTAAGGAACTCTCTCATCGTCGACCTCCTCTATTCGTCGTCGTCGCACTCGGCGGAACTGGCACCGTTCACGTAGATGATCTGCTGGCGCGCCTCGTTGACGAGGGCGTCGAAGTCGAGTTTCTCGTCGGGGCGCGCGAGCGCGACCGTCATGGCGAGCGGGAGGTTGACACCCGCGATCACGTGGATCCGGTCGGAGGCGAAGCGGGAAAAGCGCTGGTTCACGCTGCCGCCGTACGCGTCGGTGAGGACGACGACCTCGTCAGTGCCCGAAAGAGCCGCCTCGACCGCCGCGTCGAGCCCCTCGCCGTTGTCGTTCACGTAGGCGCACACGGCGTTGACGGCGTCGCCCTTACCCGTAAGGAACTCGAGGGTGTCCTTGAAGCCCTGGGCGAGAAGGGAATGGCTCGCCACAACTATCTTTCTCATTGATTCACCAATCTCTTGGGTCGAAGCTAGGCGAGGATGCCGGCGGCGGAGGCGACCATCGCGAGGACGATCACCACGAGGATGAGGGCCGTCATGCTCGCGTTCTTCTTGGTAAGAAGGTAATACGCGCTTCCCGTGATGGCGGCGGGGATCATGGCAGGCAGGATCTTGTCGAGCAGCGGCTGAATCTCCATCGCGACGTCGCCGAAGCTGAAGCTAATCGGGCAGGTGACGCCGATGACCGAGGCGATGAGGCAGCCGACCACGGTGAGGCCGAGCACGGAGGCGGCGGCAGTGAGGTTGGGAAGCTTCTCGCTGAAGTCGGTGACGAGCTTCACGCCCTGCTTGTAGCCGAACTCGAGGGCGTGCATGCGGACCCAGAAGATGGCTAGGATGAGCGCGAACCAGATGCCGGCTCCCACGGGGTTGCCCTCGATGGCCATGTAGGCGGCGATGGAGCCCATGATGGTCGGGATCATGGTCATGAGCAGGGAGTCGCCGACGCCGGCGAGCGGTCCCATGGTACCGATCTTCAGGTCTTGGACGGCGTCCGCCGCCGCTAGGCCGTCGCGCTCCTCCATGGCCACGCAGGCGCCAAGGATGATGGCGGCGAGCCAAGGCTGGGTGTTGTAGTAGCGGAAGTGGTTGTTGAGCGCTTGCTTATAGTCCTCGTCGTTCGTGTAGATCTTCCTCAGGACCGGCGAGAGGGCGTAGGCGACTGAGGCGCCCTGCTGGGTCTGGTAGTTGAAGGTGCACACGCTCATGAGCCAGCGCCAGTTCGCGTTGCGCAGGTCCTTCTTGGTGACCTTGTAGCCGGAGGGCTTGCCCTCGGCGACGGCGGTGATGTTCTCGTTTTCCATGGTTACTCATCCTCTCCGATGAAGGCGTCTGCGGAAGCGTGGGCGGCGAGCTCGGTGTCCCTCTCGGCACGCTGGTAGAACGCAATCGCGAGGGCAACGCCGACGATGGCGGCGCCGATGATGGGCACGCTCAGGAAGGCCGAGAGGAAGAAGCCGGCGAGCAGGTACTGGAAGTACTTGGCGGTTGGCATGTAGCGGAGCAGCATGGCGATACCGACGGCCGGGAGCATCTTGCCGGCGAGGGTGAGGCCGGAGAGGAACCACTGGGGCATGACCTCGAGGAGCCAGTTGACGGCGGGCTGGCCGAGCGTCACGGAGACAAAGACGGGCAGGGCGGCGCACAGGCCGAAGAGCGCGGGGCAGACCCACAGGATGGCGTTCATCTGATTGAACTTGCCATCGTTGCAGAACTTCTGGGACTTCTCGACGACAAAGCCGTTGAGGATCTTGGCGACGACGTCGAGCTGGATGCCGAGCATGCCGACCGGCAGGCCGATGGCGAGGCCCGTGTCGGAGCCCAGGGTCACGCCGTAGGCGGTGGCGATGATGGCCATCGTGCCGTAATCGGGAATGGAGGAGCCGCCGAAGCCCGCGACGCCGAGCTGCATGAGCTGAATGGTGCCGCCGATGACAAGGCCGGTCTTCCAGTCGCCCATGACGACTCCGGTGATGAGGCCCCAGAAAACGGCGTAATTGACGAAGATCATCGGGATGCCGTAGTAGTCCACGTGCTTGATGAAGGCCAGCAGGGTCAAAAGGACGACCTGCAGGATAGTGAAGTTGACCATATTTCCCCCTTAGATGAGGTCTGCGACGGAGACGGGCTTGTCGGCGGGCACGAACTGGGCCGTCACCTTGACGCCACGGGCGATGAGCGCCTTGTAGCTCTGGACGTTCTCGGCGGAGGCGTAGGCGCGCTGGGTGAGCTGGATGCCGTCCTCCTTGACGAGCGAGCCGCCGACGACCAGCGACGGGAGCTCGACGCCCGACTCGACCAGGCGAAGCATCGTCTCGGGCTCCTTGGCGATGACGAAGACCTTCTCGCGGTCGTACTTGCCCGCGGCGAAGTTCTTGAGCGCGGTCTGCTCGGAGATGATCGAAACGGCCATGCCCGCGGGGCGCGCCATCCTCATGGTGGACTTCAGGACCTCGTCGCCGGCGACCTTGTCGTCGATGACCATGACTCGGGTCGCGCCCGACACCGGGGCCCACTGCGTCACGATGATGCCGTGAAGCAGGCGATTGTCGATTCGTGCCATAACAACACTCATGTTTGCTCCTATCAAATGAAGTTTTGCGTTCGGTACTGCCTCGGCGCTATCCGGATTCGCGCCGGGCAAGGGGTTATCGGATTATTGAGGACGCGCGGTCAGCTTGCGGCGGCGCGGGGAAGGTCACTCGTCGAGCAGGAGGTCCGAGGAGCCGAGGCGCTCTTCTCGCGCCGGGGCGGCGCTCACGCTTATGTAGTCGAAGACATATGCGATCTCGCTTACGGGAACCTCTACGCGATAGCGCGTCGAGATGCTCGAGAAGCTCTGCCTGAAGGACTCGATGAAATCGGCGCGTTCCTCCTCGAAGCGGTCCTGGCCAACGTAGGTCTCAATGGGGTTTCTGGTAACAAGGCGCTCGACGAGACAGCAGAGGTGAACGTAGAGCCCAATGATGGCGTTGCTGCCGATCTTCTCGCCTGTCCTGCGCTGAAGCTCGTGCACGGCGCTCTCGATCTCATGGAATAGCCGCTCCGGGTCGAGGATGGTGATGGAGCGGATGACGTTCTGCAGCGTCATGTTCGAGAGCAGCTTCTCGTGGAAAGAAGAGAGCTCGGAAGCGTCAAGCCACCTGCCGAACACGGCATCAACCTTAGAGGCGGACGCCGTCGACATGATGTCCTCGAGGGCGACGAAGGGGACGGAGGCGACCCCGGGGTCTCCCGTGCCGATGACGGCGCAGACGCGGTGCTCGGAGAAAACGGCGTCGTTCGACCCGTTCGCGACGAGCTGCTTGAAGGGCCTCGTGAGCAGGCGCGCGCCTATGGTGCGCGGGAGGCTCTGCGAGACGAGCTGGCGTATCCTCTCCGCGGCGTCGACCCCGGACTCGGAGCAGAAGACGATGGCGTCCTCACGGTTGACGCGCTCGATCACCTTGCAGTGCGTCACGCACGCGGCAAGTCCATCGCCAAGAACCTCGGCGATGGACTTGCCGCCGAGCAGCCCGACCCCGATCTCGAGCGCAAGACCGGTAGAGACGTTGTTCACCACGCCGATAGTGGAGTCGGTAACGTTCTCGAGGGCCTTATAGGCCTCCTCCAAGGAGCCCATGTCGACGAGGAACACGACCCCGGTGCAGTAGGAATGGCGGTCGACGAGGCGCTGGAGCGGACCGACGATGTCCTTCAGCTGCTGGTCGTAGGGCATGTCGACAGCCTCGTACACATGCATGCCGAGCATACGGTTCGCCGCGTCGGCGATGCTCGTCGCCGTTGAGTAGCCGTGGGACAAGATGACGCAGAGCGTCCGAAGGGCCTTCGCATCGCGAGACTCCGATGCGACGCACAGCGTCAGAAGCGTCTTCGTGAAGTGATCGAGCGAGATTCCCAGCGCCCCTTCCACGTCTGCGGCGACCTGATCGGAGACACTCGAGGCAAACGGCAATTCGGAGGTCACGGCACCGAGGAGATGGGAGATTTGCTCCGCACAGGCAGACTTTCGCTTAGCCAGGCCGATACCCGGCCACAACTGCAGGCAAATCTCCTGGGCCAGTAGAAAAGCGACCTTCCTCGAAAGCTCGATGCCATAAGAAGAGCCTGCGTCGGCAAGGACCGCGCCCACGACGCGCTCGAAGGCGCGCGACCTCGAGGAGGCGACGCCGTGGTCGAAGATCAAGTGATCCTCAACGCCACGCACAGCGGAGACAGCTTGCGAGACAAGCTCGGAGACAGAGAGCTCCCCGGCGCAGAATCGCTCATCGAGGGAGCACAGGGCATCGAGCGCCTGCTCGACCGGCCCTGTGCTCTCGGCGGCATCCAGAGACGCGTCGATCAGAACGCCGTCGTCGGGCTGTTGATCGATCTGCGCGGAGGAGAGGAGCCCGCTGGGAAGAAGATACGGGCGAACGACGACGTAGTCGCCCTCGCGATTGAGGAACGCTTTGGCGCAGCAGTTCGTCACGCAGGCGCGCAAGCCGGCGATGTTATCGGAAAAGTCCGCGTTCACGAGGCAACGGTATGCGCCGCGGCTGATCTTCACATCAGAACCGATTCGGCACCCCTCGCTGCGCAGGAAGCTCAAGATGAGATCCTCGCGCTCCTCGGGGGTCCGCTCCTTGAGTGAGGGGACGCGGGCACAGATGGGCATTTTGCTGTAGGCCGAGGAAACCTTCAGGTCATCGGCGGAAAGCGTCGTCGAAAGAACGAGGCGAGCGCGCGGCGCATCCTGGGAGGCATCGAGCCCGAGGGCCGTCGCAAGGCAGTGCTCCATCGCAGAGGGAGAGAGTGCCTCGATGCCGTTGACAAAGACCACACCCCCGCGCGCTTTCGCGATCGACTCGTCAAGAAGCCCGTTGAACGAGGCGGCGTCCGGGACCCCGGCGCAGTCGATGCGCACATAGGAGGAGTCGCGGGACAGCAAGCCCTGGTTCTTGCCGTACTCGTACACAAGGCGAGAAAGGAAAGACTTACCGACACCCACGCCGCCGCTCAAGAGGATGGGCAGGCCAAACGGAGGGTACTGAACCGCAGCCTTGCACTGCTCGACAACGGAGCTGAGGCTCATGTCGAAGCCCACGGCACGCGCGAAGTCGCGGTGATCGGCGATTCCCGTCGCCTGGATGAGGTCGGCGAGCGAGGCGTACTCGCTTGCAGAGAGCTTTACCTGAAAACGCTTCTGGAACGCGCGGCGATGAAAATAACGGACAGGCCTGCCCGCCACCTTAACCACAAGACCGGCGCGAACAAGGTCGTTGAGGTACTGGCTCGCCAGGCTCCTGGAGATGATGAGCGTCTCGGCGATGTCGGAGGTGGACAGACGGGCAAGGTCGTCGAGCGAGACGGCAGAGGTGAGGGCCTCGAGATGCTCGAGAATCCTGTCCCTCATGTCGACGGGTTTCTTTGCCAAGCTGTCCTGTGTGGTCTTGTCCATGACTTCTTACCTCCTCGTACAAGGAGTATAAGGGGAGAACAGAGAACGGAAGGGGGCGCGTGGGGGAATCAACAGCTCCGAGGAAAAGTCCACCACTTGAGGGGCAGAAAACAACGGCCATTGAACATTCAGGGCCGACGCTCAACACTTCGGCTCGACACTTCGCTTTGGAAAGGGCCCCGGCGCGCCGGGGTCCCAACATAAAGAAGGGCCCCGGCGCGCAGGGCCTAAAGCTTAACCATGCGCGCGGCGATGCGGGCGCAGTCGCAGGCGGCCTTCTTCTCGAAGGTGTTGTAGTCGACGACCCGGCCCTCGGCGCAGGGCTTGTCGCTGATGGCGCGCACGACGACGAGGGGCACGCCGTTGAGATAGGCGGCCTGCGCGATGGTGCAGCCCTCCATCTCGCAGCACAGGTCGCCGAAGGTCGCGAGGATGCGCTCCTTCTGTTCCGCGGGCGAGACGAACTGGTCGCCGGAGACGACGCGGCCCTTGAGGACCTTAATGTCGGGGGCGACGGCGGCCTCGGCGGCGCACGCCGCCAGCAAGGGCCGGAACGGATCGCGCAAGATCAAGGCGTCGCCCGGGAGGTCGGGCGTTACCGTCAGCCGGCGCCGCGTCTGCCGCATCATGAGGGAGAACGGCCTGGCCGGCGCATACGGCAGGAAGAGGTTCAAGGTGCACCCCGAGGCGGTCAACGAGGCCGACGTGCCCAACGTCGTCGCGCGCGGCTTCGGCGGCAGGGCGCCGTGCACCCATATATGCAGCGACTTGGCCTGCGTGCGCGTCGGGGCGTCGTGGAACTACGTCTGCCTGCTCGTCGACCTCTGCAACGGGGAGATCGTCGGCCGCTCCGAAGGACCGAGGAGGGACGCGCGAGCGCCGAGCCAAGCTCTTGGATTACGTGCACTGGTGCAACAACTTCAGGATCCACTCGACGCTGGGCTACATGTCGCCGGTCGAGTTCAGGGAGGCGGGGCCGTCCCTCCCGGAATCGTCCAAATAAGTGTTGCCAATCCATAGCCAATCCAGCCATCATCTTCGCGAAGGCGGACGTCAGGAAAAGCTCGGCTTGAGCTCGGTCGGACGCGGTCTGTGGGGCATCATTCAAGCTCAGGGGGTCTCCTTGTCTTCTTCGGTCGCAATCTGAATGATAGGGACGGCCCCTTCTCTCTTTCCCCTTCGTTTTCGACGCGTCACCCTCTCGGCGGGCTTAAGGCCCGCGCTCGCGGGTGCAGGGGCTACGCCCAAACCCCAAAAACGTAACGCCGTGCTCGAAGCGTTTCCGGACGTCAGCGTAATCTCAAATCCCGTTCGTCAACTCATGGGCAAGCCACCTGAGACTACTCATTTCTCCTACTGGCAATGAAGACCTGCGACCTGCAGTTTTGCAAACTGCTTGAAAGCCACCTGCGTTGATTCACTTCCTATTGCAGCTGGCGGCTTGCACGCGAAAAGGCATTTAAGTTTCAAAACGAGCGTTTTCGGCGCTATCGAGCCTCCAAAGGCATCCCGCCGCGCCCTTTGGGACAAAAACAAAAACTCAAAGCCCTGAGTTCGAAAATAGTTTTTGGAGTTGTCCCGACTTTTGTCCCCGAAGCCGACGAAACGCGACAGGGTGTCACCTGGCGGCACTCGATTCGAGACGGCACCGAAAACTGGATGCAACCGGAATGACGGGACGGCAGAACCGAAGCCATCGAGTGGGGATAGAAAAAGGCCCGGGTGCCGTGGCATCCGGGCCTTTGCTAGCAACTTGATGTTGCGGGCAGCTTAGAACTTGTGACCGCACTTCTTGCAGACGCGCAGCTTGTTCTTGCCGTCCTTCTCGTGACCGACGCGGGTAACCTTACCGCACTCGGGGCAGACGAGATTGACGTTGGAGGCGTCGATGGGAGCCTCCTGCGAAACGATGCCGCCCTGCTGGTTGGCAGCGTTGGGCTTGACGGCCTTCTTGACGACCGAAACGCCCTCGACAACGACCTTGTTCTCGGCGGGGAGAGCACGCAGGACAACGCCCTGCTTGCCGCGATCCTTACCAGAGAGAACCTGGACCTTATCGCCCTTCTTGATATACATATATCTCCCCTAACTACAGGGTCTCGGGAGCGAGCGAGACGATCTTCATGTACTTCTTGTCACGAAGCTCGCGAGCGACGGGCCCGAAGATACGGGTGCCGACGGGCGAACCATCGTTGTTGATGACAACGCAGGCGTTCTCATCAAAGCGAATGTAGGAGCCATCCTTGCGGCGGATCTCCTTAACGGTGCGAACGACGACGCAACGGACAACGTCCTTCTTCTTGACGTTGGCGCCAGGGGTAGCCTCCTGGACAGCACCGATGAACACATCGCCGATGCCTGCATAACGACGCTTGGAACCGCCAAGCACCTTGATGCAGCGAATCTTGCGAGCGCCGGAGTTGTCGGCGACGTTCAGCATGGTTTGCATCTGAATCATGGTAGATGTTCCTCCGAACTAAGAACCGAAGAGAGGTGCGCAGCCTTTATACGGCCCGTGGTATGCAAGCCAGGCATACGCACATCTTCGGAAACGTACAAGTCGTAAGAGCGACTGCTTATTTAGCGCGCTCGACGACCTCGATGAGGCGCCAACGCTTCATCTTGGACATAGGACGGGTCTCCATAACGCGGACGGTGTCGCCCACGCCAGCCGTGCACTCCTCGTCGTGAGCGTGCAGCTTCTTGGAGCTGGTCATCATCTTGCCGTACTTGGGGTGACGCTTGCGCTCGGTGATGGTGACAACAATGGTCTTGGCACCGGAGACGGAGGTAACGACACCCGTACGGACCTTACGCGAGTTACGCGAATCAGTCATGTTCTCTCCTTAGGTCCTACTCGGCGACAGCGGACTTCTCCGCTGCGATCTCGCGGGCGCGCTGCTCCGTGAGGACGCGAGCGATGTCCTTCTTCACGGTGTTGACGCGAGCGGTGTTGTCCAGCTGGCTGGTGGCCATCTGGAAACGAAGGTTAAAGAGCTCGGCGCGCATTTCCTTCAGCTTCTCAACGAGCTGAGCGTCCGAGAGCTCACGAATCTCTGCGGGCTTCATTAGTTCTCCTCCTTGGCGGCGGCGGCGTCCTCAGCAGCCCACTTGGCCTCGAGAGCGGCCTCCTCAGCCATCTCCTTCTCGATGCGCTGCTCAGCGTTCTTGGCAGCAACAATCTTGGTCTTGATGGGAAGCTTGTGCTGTGCAAGACGCAGAGCCTCGCGAGCGACCTCCTCGGGCACGCCCTTGACCTCGAACATGATGCGGCCGGGCTTGACGACGGCCACCCACTCCTCGGGATTACCCTTACCAGAACCCATGCGAGTCTCGGCAGGCTTCTTGGTGATGGGCTTATCGGGGAAGATCGTGATGTAGACACGACCGCCACGCTTCATGTAGCGGGTCATGGCAATACGAGCGGCCTCGATCTGACGGTTGGTGATCCAATGGGCCTCGAGAGCCTGGATACCAAACTCGCCGAAATGCAGCTCGGTATTACCCTTGGCCTGGCCCTTCATGGAGCCACGCTGCACCTTGCGGTGAAGAATACGCTTAGGGGCAAGCACTACTGACCCCTCCTCTCGGAGTTACGACGACGAGGACGGGAAGAGCCCTCGAGTGCAGGGTTGGGAACAGGCTGGCCCGGGAGCTTCTCGCCCAGGTAGATCCAGACCTTCACGCCGCAAGCGCCCATGGTGGTGCTGGCGACAGCCGTGCCGTAGTCGATCTTGGCACGGAGGGTGTGCAGAGGCACGCGACCCTCGCGGTAC
Organism: Collinsella sp.; assembly: GCA_019419665.1. Taxonomy (GTDB): domain Bacteria; phylum Actinomycetota; class Coriobacteriia; order Coriobacteriales; family Coriobacteriaceae; genus Collinsella. The sequence goes on along the minus strand of DXZM01000037.1, from coordinate 189,066 downwards.
CACTCACGACGGCCCATCTCGGCACCGCCGAGACGACCGGAGCACTGGATACGGATGCCCTTAGCGCCGGCCTTGCGGGCAGACTGGACAGCCTTGCGCATAGCGCGACGGAAGGCAACGCGGCCCTCGAGCTGCTCGGCGATAGACTGAGCAACGAGGTTGGCGTCGAGCTCGGGGCGCTTGATCTCGACAACGTCGACGGAGAGCTGGCCCTTGGAGACGCCAGCGACCTTCTCGAGCTCGGTGCGGAGGGTATCGATCTCGGCACCCTTCTTACCGATGACAACGCCGGGGCGAGCGGTGAGGATGATGACCTTCACCTTGTCGCCAGCGCGCTCGATCTCGACGCGGGAGACAGCTGCGCGGGAAAGACGCTTCTCGAGGTACTTGCGGATCTCGAGATCGTTACCGAGGGTCTTAGCGTAATCCTTCTCTGCGAACCAGCGGGAGCGCCAGTTCTCGGTGATGCCAAGACGGAAGCCGGTGGGGTAGACTTTCTGACCCATACAGCTTTACGCCTCCTTTCGAGGAGCAACGACGACGGTGATGTGGGAAGTACGCTTCAGAATGCGAGAAGCGGAACCCTTGGCGCGGGGACGGATGCGCTTAAGCGTCGGACCCTCGTCAACATAGGCAGCGGCGACAACCAGGTTGTCGGCACGCAGACCGTTGTTGTTCTCGGCGTTCGCAACGGCGGAACGGAGAACCTTCTCGACATCCACGGCGACGGCGCGGTCGCAGAAGTGGAGGATGTCGAAGGCCTGAGCGACAGGCTTGCGGCGGATCAGATCGACCACCAGGCGGGCCTTGCTGGGGGAAACACGCACGTACTTAGCGACGGCGCGAACCTCGGTGGCCTCAGTTTCAATAGACTTAGTTGCCATTTACGGTTAACCCCCTATTTGGCCTTGTGGCCACGGAACGTACGAGTCGGCGCGAACTCGCCGAGCTTGTGACCAACCATGGACTCGGTAACATACACGGGCACATGCTTGCGGCCGTCGTGGACGGCGATGGTGTGACCAACCATCTCGGGGAAGATGGTGGACGCGCGGGACCAGGTCTTCACGACGTCCTTCTTGCCAGCCTCGTTCATCGCGGTGATACGCGAGAGAAGGCGAGTCTCCACGAACGGGCCCTTTTTGAGACTTCTGCTCATAAGTGCTTTCTCCTAAAACTCGGTATCCGAAATTACTTCTTACGGCGACGAATGATGTGCTGGTTCGAGACCTTCTTCTTCTTGCGCGTACGAAGGCCCTTCGTCGGCTTACCCCAGGGGGTAACAGAGGGACGACCAGAGGTGTGGTTCTTGCCCTCGCCACCGCCGTGCGGGTGGTCGACAGGGTTCATGACGGTACCGCGGACGGTCGGGCGCACGTTCATGTGACGCTTACGGCCGGCCTTGCCGATGACGATGTTGGCGTGATCGGCGTTGCCGACCTCACCGACGGTGGCGCGGCAGGTAACGAGGATGCGGCGCATCTCGGAGGAAGGCATACGGACGATAGCGTACTTGCCCTCCTTACCCATCAGCTGGCAGGAGTTACCGGCGGAACGGGCGATAGCAGCGCCCTTGCCCGGCTGGAACTCGACGGCGTGGATGAGCGTACCGACGGGAATGTCGGCGAGGGGCAGAGCGTTGCCCGGCTTGATGTCGGCGTCAGAACCGGACATGATGGTCTGACCGACCTCGAGGCCCTTGGGGGCCAGGATGTAGCGCTTCTCACCGTCAGCGTAGTGCAGCAGAGCGATGCGAGCGGAACGGTTCGGATCGTACTCAATCGTGGCAACCTTGGCGGGCACGCCGTCCTTGTTGCGCTTGAAGTCGATCACGCGGTAACGACGCTTCACGCCGCCGCCCTGGTGGCGGGTGGTGATGCGGCCGTTGTTGTTACGACCGGCCTTCTTGGGCAGGGGCTCGAGAAGAGACTTCTCGGGCTTGGTGCAGGTGATCTCGGAGAAATCGGAGATCGTCTGCCAACGCCTACCAGCGGAGGTCGGCTTAAGGTGCTTTACAGCCATTACAATCCCTTTCAATAGGAATCCGTTAGCCATCGCAGACAGGGATTCGAGGTTCTGCCTCGGGTGCGATGACACCGGACGTATACACGGTTCCGGGCGTGTCCATTTTATACGCCCAAAACCTTGAGCTCTCGCCTCCCCTATTTGGGAGGCATGAGCTCACTCAACAGCAGCGAGTCTTAGGCCTGGTTGCCAAAGACCTCGATGGTGTCGCCCTCGGCCAGCGTGACGATGGCCTTCTTCCAAGAACGGGTCTTGCCGGCGACATAGCGCACGCGCTTGGTCTTGGGCTTGACCGTCAGGGTGTTCACGCGAACGACCTTGACGCCGAAGATCTCCTCGACAGCGTCCTTGATCTGATACTTGTTAGCATCCTTGGCGACCTCGAACGTGTACTTGTTCAGCTCCATGCCGGAGAAGGAACGCTCGGACACGATCGGACGGATGATGATCTCGTGGGCGGTCATTTATGCAAGCACCTCCCCGAAGTGAGCGGCGATGTCGGCGGGCATCAGCACAGCGTTGTTGTTGACGAGATCGTAGGTGTTGGCCTCGTCAGCGGTGATGATGAACGTCTTGGGAATGTTGCGGAACGAGAGGTAGGCGTTGACGTCCTCATCGCGAACGATGATGGTCAGACGCTTGCCTTCAAGGCCGAGAGCCTTGAGCATGGCGACGGCAGCCTTGGTGGAAGGCTTCTCGAAGCCGTAGTCGTCGACGAGCACGAGCTCGCCATCGGCCAGCTTGGCGGACAGCGCAGAGCGCATAGCCAGCTTGACCTCCTTGTTGTTCATACGCTTAGCGTAGGAACGGGGCTTGGGGGCGAAGACAACGCCACCGTGACGCCACTGGGCAGCACGGATGGAACCCTGGCGGGCACGGCCGGTGCCCTTCTGACGCCAAGGCTTCTTGCCGCCACCGGAAACCTCAGAGCGGCCCTTAGCGGACTGGGTGCCCTGACGCCAAGAGGCCATCTGGCACTTGACGATGTGGTGCATAACGTGGATGTTCGGCTCGATGCCGTACACCTCAGCGGCGAGCTCGGCCTCGGCGACCTTCTTGCCCTCGCTGTTCTTTACTTCAAACTTTGCCATTTAAGTGTTCTCCTTGGTATGACGCTGGGCTAAATGGGCTGGGCCCTTAGGCCATACGGATGGCGACGAGACCATTCTTGGCACCCGGGACAGCGCCCTTGACCAAGATGAGGTTCTGCTCGGCATCGATGCGGACAACGGAAAGGTTCTTGACGGTAACGCGCTCGTTACCCATGTGACCGGCCATCTTGACGCCCTTGAGGACGCGCGCAGGATAGGCGCACTGACCGATAGAACCGGGGTGACGCTGGAAGTGAGAACCATGCGTCATAGGACCGCGGCGCTGACCCCAGCGCTTGATGCGACCCTGGAAGCCCTTACCCTTGGAGGTACCGATGACGTCGACCTTCTCGACATCAGCGAAATCAGCGACGGTGACGACCTCGCCGACCTTGTGCTCCTCGCCGTTCTCGACGCGGACCTCACGAAGGAAGCGGACAGGCTCGACGCCAGCCTTAGCGAAGTGACCAGCCATGGGCTTGTTCACGTTCTTGGCCTTGATGTCGCCGAAACCGATCTGGACGGCGTCATAGCCGTCGGTTGCCTGAGTTTTAACCTGCGAGACAGCGCAGGGGCCAGCCTGGATGACCGTGACGGGGACGACGTTGTCGTTCTCGTCCCAAACCTGGGTCATGCCAATCTTGCGGCCGAGAATCATGCTGATCAAGATATGATCCCAACTCTCGCGTGGTCTTGGGACAATGCGTACACCACCGAGCGTACGCCCCTAGAGGACCACTACTTACACGACGTGCTCTCCAGCCTTGTATTGCGTCCGAACTACCTGACAACCCTATTAAGCAGGCGTTTTGTCCAGCCAGAATACTCCCCTGGTTACACACAGCTGTCTAGTATACACGGCTGCGGGCGTATCCATCGAGATTCATATTTCACTCACATTGTTTACGCAGGTAAAGTGCGTGGCACGTTCCCAGTGTGCGGCGGAGGGGGCGGGCCTGAGACATATTAAGGTTGCTGCTCTACAGTCCTGCTCACGACGGAGAGCACATTAAGTGCTCTCCTGTTCGTGCGGAACTCGCGACAACCTTAATATGTCTCAGGCCCGCCCCCTCCGCCGCACACCGGGAACGCCACGTTGATGTCTGCTAAACCTTGCTCGCTCAGGCTAATGACTTTGTTGGGGATCCACAATTTGTTGGAGGGTGAACTTGCATTGATGTGATTCGCCTTCTGCTTGTGGCGTGGACTCTTCAAAATCAAAAATCATGATGGCGCAGTTGGGGAGTTTTGCTGGGAGCTCGAAGCCCTCTGGGGCTGCATCCTTGATGAATTGGCGGCTGGCGCTGCCGTGGCTTACTGCTAGAAGGGTTTCGATATCCTCGGCGCTTATGAGATTGGTGAGGGTGGCTACCATGCGTTCTTGCAACGCTTTGCTTCCCTCTCCTCCAAAGGGGACCAAATCCTCGCCGGGGTCCCAGACGTCGGTGGGCAGGGCGTCGTGGGGGCCTTCTTCGAAGGTGCCGTAGCTGCGCTCGATGATGCCTTCGCAGGGCTCGACTGCTGCATCCGGACCGAGGAGTTCGCATGCGACGAGACTTGCCGTGTCCATGGCTCGGCCTAAGGGCGATGAGACCACTTTGTCGGGGACGACGCCATGGACCTTGAGCCATGCGGCGGCTGTCTGCGCCTGTTGACGACCCAAATTGGTGAGCGGTGAATCGCAGCGACCCTGGACGAGCTTTTTGACGTTGAATTCCGTCTGGCCGTGGCGGAGCAGATACAGCTTCTTCATAGTCTCCCCTTCTGTATAACTTGCTTTGCCGGCACAGCCCTACTCGTGGGTATGCCCTACGTAGTCTTCGTCGATCGTAATCTTTGCAATCGACTTGGGATATTCCGATTCGACCCGTTGTGCCAGCGCGTGTTTGAGCTCATCGGCATCCATGTCCAAATCCGAGGGTCGCACACAGTCAAATATCACATTGGTGTGCGTGGGGCCCGGCACGCAACGCAAATCGTGAATCGAAAGGCGTCTATCGATCTCCTGGGCCATAGCGTTGATGCGCAGACGCATGCTCGCCACATTTGAATCGTCGGTCACGATGGGATCGTAATGGAGCGTGACGATCATGCCGTCCTCGTCCCTAAACGACTGCTCGATGTTATCGAGCGTGTCGTGACTTTCCAGCGGGCTGGCCTCGGCTGCCATCTCGGCGTGAGCGCTTGCGAACTTCCTGCCCGGGCCGTAGTCGTGAACCATCAGATCGTGAACGCCCAAAACGCCGGGGTAGCTCATGATCTTGCTGCGGATATGCTCGACGAGCTTAGGATCGGGCGTCTGGCCCAAAAGCGGGCTCACCGTATCTTGGATAAGCTCAAAGCCGCTCCAGCCAATATAGGCGCCAACGGCAAGGCCGACCCACGCGTCAAGATTGATGTGCGTCACCTGCGAAACAATTGCGCACGCCAGCACGGCGCCCGTGGCAAGGACATCGTTCTTGGAATCTTGCGCGGTCGCATGCAGCGTCTCGGACTCAATGCGATCGCCGAGCTTTTGGTTGAGGGCCGCCATCCAGAGCTTTACGACCATCGAAAGCACTAGAACTGCCACCAGGGCAAGCGAGAACTCGACAGGTTCGGGGTGGATGACGCGCTCAACCGAGGACTTCACCAGCTCAACGCCAATCAGCAGCACGAGTGCCGCCACGACCAGACCCGAGAGATACTCGTAGCGACCGTGGCCGTAAGGATGCTCGGGGTCGGCCGGCTTGCTCGCCAGCTTAAAGCCCAGCACGCTCACGATATTCGAGCTGGCATCGGACAGGTTGTTCATGGCATCCGCCACAATCGAAACCGATCCCGAAACCACACCAATTGCACCCTTCGCAGCACAAAGCGCAACATTGGCGACAATACACACCATGCCAGCTAACGTGCCCACACGCGCACGATCGCCCTGTGCGCGCCTAACAATCCACTCGACCATCTACATCCGCCCCCACGGTACTACCTATATATCTATTGCTCAAACGGATTGTAGTGTAGCCACTTTGTCCTCAAGATACAAAAGGCCGCAGCCCACACGAGCCACGGCCTTGGAGTGCGACATGCGGGACTGCACCTTTGTCAATCGATTTATGCGCTTGCCTCGGCCACGCTCTTCGAGGTTTTGGGCGAATCGGCTCCGTCCCCCGTCGCCTGCCCCTTCGCCGGCACCACGCCAAAGCAGTAGCTCAGCGCCGCAGACACCGCAAATGCCACACCGCCGGCAAAGCAGCACCACAGCAGGTTCGAAAAACCACCTGTGGCAAAGCCAATGACCATGAGGACATTCGTCATGCCGATGGTATAGGCCGTAACGTGGCCCACGGCAGCAACAAGGCCTCCGACGGCGCCGCCAATGGCCATGCACGTCAGGCACCTGCCATATTTAAAGCCGCAACCGTACAGCGCCGGCTCGCTTACGCCGCCAAGAACACCCGAGATTGAATAGCCCAGCATGAGCGCCTTCTCGTCCTTATCCGCAACGCGGAGCGACGCACCAAAGGGCATGCCCCAAACGGCAAACGTTGCCATCGTCGCGGCGATCAGGATGCACGAATCCGTTCCCATACTCATAAACTGCGCGTAGGCGAGCGATAGGACAACGTTGCTGACGCCCGCGATCTTAAGGAACTCCCAGCCCGCGGCAAGCCCCATGAGCGTGAGCAGCGACACGATGCCACCGGAATTGCCAAGCATAAACATAAGCTTGCCCAGCAACATTCCCAGATAGCTGCCCGCCGGCGCCGTGATACACAGGGATACCGGAACCATGACGAGCATGGTTGCAAACGGAACGAACGAAAACGCCACGGCCTGGGGGATAACGCGCTTAAAGAAACACTCCACTCGCCATAGCACGGGCACCGAGATGAGAACCGGAATAACGGTCGTCGTGTAATCGTTGACCGGCGCGGGAAGCAGGCCATACACGGAAGTCATCGATGCCCCCGTCGTCGGTGCGGCATCGACGAGCTTAAGCAAATCGGGCGCAATCAATACGCCACCCAGCATCATGCCCAGCTGCTCCGAGCAACCGAGCTGGCGAGCGGCCGCCCAACCAAGATAAATGGGCAAAAAGTAGTAGCCGGCGTTATAGAGCCAACTGTAGAACAGGCGATAGATTTCGGAATCGGCAGACCACAGGCCCAGCATGCCTTCGCCCATAATGACGGCGACGGTGCGGAACAACGCCGCGCAGACAATAAACGGCAGCGCCGACATCATGCTTTTGGACAGATAGTCCACCACGGCCATGGCGTTTGATGAAACCGTCGTTGTAAACGAGGTGTTAGAAACTTGTGACATGGAACGCCTTTCTCAATGTGACATGCGGACTGACCCTTTGTCACATCGTGCGGTACTGACCGATTACGCGGTACTTTTCGTAGCGGAGGTTTGTGAGGGTCGCGTCGTCGAGCCGCCCAAGCGTATCGAAGGCAGCAAATGCCGAGGACATGACGGCGCCGGCGATCTCCTCATGCGACAGGCCCCTATCGTCGACAACGTCGTCGATGATGCCGAGCGCCAACAGATCGGGGGCCGTGAGCTTAAGCGCCTCGGCGGCCTCATTCGCGCGCTCGGTATCCTTCCACAGGATCGACGCACAGGCCTCGGGGCTCACGACCGAATAGGCCGAGCTCGAGAGCATCAGGATGCGGTCGGCCACGGATAGCGCCAGCGCGCCACCAGAGCCGCCCTCGCCTGTCACCACCGAGACAATCGGCGTCTTAAGGCCGCTCATCTCCATGAGATTCTGGGCAATCGCCTCGCCCTGGCCGCGCTCCTCGGCACCGATGCCGCAAAACGCGCCCGAAGTATCGACCAGGCACAGAACCGGTCGACCAAACATTTCGGCCTGGTGCATAAGGCGACGCGCTTTGCGGTAGCCCTCGGGATGTGCCATACCAAAGTTGCGACGCATGCGCTCTTTGGTCGTGGTGCCGCGCTCGATGGCGATGACCGTTACGGGGCGTCCGTCCTTCCAGCCGATGCCGCCCACCACGGCAGCATCGTCGCCAAAGTAACGGTCGCCGTGCAGCTCCACAAATCCATCCAAGCCCAGTGAGATCATCTCACCCGCCGTGGCGCGATCTGCCGAGCGGGTCTGCTTGACAATCTCGAGTGCGGTTTTTGGCGCCGCCGAGCGCTTAAACAGGTGTCCCAGCTTTTTGCCGCGGCGACCCGTATGCACGATCTCATGCGGTGCCCCCAGGCCGGGCGCATGCCCTTCGTGCAGCGCCAGCAGCTCGCCTACCGTGAGCGCAATCTCGCCACGCGGAACAACGGCATCGCAAAAGCCGTGCTCCAGCAAAAACTCGGAGCGCTGAAATCCCTTGGGTAGGCGCTTGTGCATGTTCTGCTCGATCACGCGCGGGCCGGCAAATGCCGTCAGGGCATCGGGCTCGGCCAGGATAATGTCGCCCTCCATGGCAAAGCTCGCGGTTACGCCTCCGGTCGTAGGGTCGGTGAGCACCGTGATATACAGGCCGCCCGCCTCGCTGTGGCGCCTAACCGCCGCAGAAATCTTGGCCATCTGCATAAGCGAGGTCACGCCCTCTTGCATGCGCGCACCGCCCGAAACGGTAAAGCCGACAACTGACAATCCCAGCTCGGTCGCACGCTCAAATGCGCGACAGATCTTCTCGCCCACCACTGAGCCCATCGAGCCCATCATAAAGTTGGCGTCCATAAAGAAGAGCGCCGTATCGCAACCGCAGATTTTGCCCCTGCCGCACACAACGGCATCGCGCTCGCCCGAACGCTCGCTCACGCTCTTGAGCTTATCGGCATAGCCGGGAAACGAGAGGAAGTCCTCCGACGCCAGATTGGCATCCCATTCCTCAAACGTGCCCTCGTCGACCGTCATGCGCATGCGCGTGCGACCGCTCACGCGAAAGTGTTTGCCGCAACGAGGGCAGACCTCGAGGTTGTCGTGCAGGCGTGCCTCATCGATCACGCGGCGGCACTCCGGGCACTTGATAAACACGTGGCGCGCGGGAAACTCGGCGCACGACTCGGTCATCGGTCCCTCGAGGACGTTGACCGTCTTCGCTTTTCTATTCATCAGCATAGAGATGCCCCATCAGATCGGTGTGGTACATGCCCGACAAGAACTCGTCGTTTGCCAGCACGTCGAGCTGAAGCTCGCTGTTTTCGCTCACGCCTTCAATCACGAGCTCGCCCAGGGCCGAGCGCATCTTGCGAATGGCGCCGTCACGCGTGGGCGCACACACGATGAGCTTGCCGAGCATGGAGTCGTAGTACGGCGGAACGCTCGCACCGGTAAACATGGCGGAATCCCAGCGCACGCGCGGACCACCCGGCACACGCAACGCGGTGACCGTTCCGCATGACGGCAGAAAGTCCGGCGTTTCGGCATTGATGCGGCACTCCATGGCGTGGTTGCGGACCGGCATGTCCTCCTGCTCAAAGGGCAGAGGCTGGCCGGCTGCCACGCGCAGCTGCCACTTGACCAGGTCGGTATCGGTCACAAACTCCGTAACCGGATGCTCCACCTGCAAGCGCGTGTTCATTTCCATAAAGTAGAAATTGCCGTCATCTGAGTACAAAAACTCAATGGTGCCGGCGCCCTCATAGCCAACGGCACGAGCCAGGTCGCGCGCCGCCTTGTGCATGCGCGCGCGAATATCATCGCGTCCGTCGAGGCACGGCGCGGGGCTCTCCTCGATCAGCTTTTGGTTGCGGCGCTGCACCGAGCACTCGCGCTCGCCGAGCGAAAACACATGGCCCTGCTTATCGGCCATAATCTGCACCTCGACGTGGTGCGCCGGCGCGACGAACTTCTCCATGTAGCACTCGCCGTCGCCAAAAACGGCCTCGCCCTCGGCACGTGCTTCAATAAAGGCCTTTGCCGCATCTTCCACGCGCTCGACCTTGCGAATGCCGCGACCGCCGCCACCTGCACGCGCCTTGATGAGCACGGGGCAGCCGATGCGCTCGGCCTCGGCCGTCGCCTCCTCGGGGCTTTTGAGCAAATCGCAGCCCGGAACGATGGGCACGCCCGCCGCGGCAGCCGTTCGACGTGCGGCGTCCTTGTCGCCCATGCTGTCGATCACCTCGGCCGAAGGACCGACAAACGCTAGGCCATACTTGTCGCAGTCGCGTACGAAGCTCGCCTTCTCGGAGAAAAAGCCATAGCCGGGATGAATTGCCTTAGCTCCTGACTTTACGGCACAGGTGAGCACGGCATCGTCGTTGAGGTAGCTCTCGGCAAGACGCGGGCCGCCGATGCAATATGCCTCATCGGCAAGCTGTACGTGCAGCGCGTCCGCATCGGCCGTGGAATAAACGGCGACGGTCTTGATGCCCATATCGCGGCACGCGCGGACAACACGGACCGCGACCTCGCCGCGGTTGGCGATGAGCACTTTGTCGAACATGAAGCCTTCCTTAACTTTCGTGCATGAGTGCAAAAGACATATCGGCGCGGCAGCAAACCTCACCGTTGACGCTCGCAGTACCCGTCGCAAAGCGGAACGGCCCGCGCGCACGCGTGATGGAGCACACCAGATCCACCGTGTCGCCTGGGCGCACCGGACGCTTAAAGCGAACCTTGTCCAGACTCGTGTAGAACGGCGTCGCGCCGCGCGCCTCCTCATCGCCCATCAGCAGCACACAGCAGTTCTGGGCGAGCATCTCGCATTGGATCACGCCGGGGACAACCGGGTTTCCCGGAAAATGCCCCTGCAAAAAGTACTCGTCGCCCGTAATCGTGATCTTGCCGTGGGCCTCGTCGCCCACCAGCTCAGCTTCGTCAAGCAAAAGCATCGGCTCGCGATGCGGCAACAGCTTCTTGAGCTCTTCTTTGTTCATGGATATCACCTATCCGATCCTCATGAGGCAGCTGCCAAACTCGACGAGGTCGCCGTCGGCCACGCAGATCTCGAGCACCTCGCCGTCTGCCTCGGCCGTCACCTCGTTGAGAACCTTCATGGCCTCGATGATGCAGAGGGTCTCGCCGGCCTTGACCTTGGAGCCCACGCGCACAAACGGTTCGTCGCCCGGCGCCGGGGCAGCATAGAAAACGCCGACCATGGGAGCGGTTACCTCGGTGCCCTTAGGCTCCGACGCGGCGGCAGGTGTCTGCGCGGCGGGTTCCGGTGAGGCGGGTTCCGGTGCGGTGGCAGGCATGGCGACAGGAGCCACCGCCGGAGCAGTCACGGCACCCGGCATAGGCATGGGCACGGCGACCGGCTGCGCGGCGCTCGCGCGCTCGAGTTCGACCGCGGTGCCATCGGGCTCCTCAACGCGCACGCGCGTGAGGCCGCGGTCCTCCATAACATCGGCTATCTCGGCAAGTCTTTTGGAATCCATGCTCTAGCTCCTTGCATATCTACGCAGCGCGATGGCGGCATTGTGCCCGCCAAAGCCCAGGTTGGTCGAAAGCGCCCAGGTAAGGTCGGCGCGAACCGCGCGATTGGGCGTGTAGTCAAGATCGCAGGCGGGATCGGGTGTGTGGTAGTTAATGGTCGGCGGCACCACGCCCTGCTCGAGCGCCATGGCGCAGGCCATGACCTCGATGGCGCCCGTGGCACCGATCATGTGGCCGGTCATCGACTTGGTCGACGAGACGTGCGCGGCGCGCGCCGCGTCCTCGCCGAGCGCACGCTTAATGCCCGCCGTCTCGGACGAATCGTTGAGCTTGGTCGAGGTGCCGTGGGCATTGATGTAGAGGCCCTCGGAAGGCCTGACGTCGCCCTCGGTCACCGCCAGCGATATCGCGCGGGCAATGCCGGCAGCCTCGGGATCAGGGCTCGTGATGTGATAGGCATCATCGGTGTTGCCGTAGCCCACGACCTCGGCATAAATGTGCGCACCGCGCGCCTGCGCATGTTCCATGCTCTCGAGCACGAGCACGCAGGCGCCCTCGCCCATCACAAAGCCATCGCGGTCTGCATCGAACGGGCGGCAAGCCGTCGCGGGATCGGGGTTGGTGGTCAATGCGCGGCAGGACGTAAAGCCCGCAACGGCATCGGGGATAATTGCAGCCTCGGCGCCGCCCGCGAGGATCGCGTCGGCATAGCCGTGCTTGATGGCGCGGAACGCCTCGCCCACCGCATGGGCCGAGGTCGCGCACGCGGTCACCACGGGCAGGGTCGGGCCCTTTGCCTTGTGGCGGATCGCGATATTGCCCGATGCCATGTTGGGGATCATCATCGCGATCATATAGGGCGATGCGCGGCGGGGCCCACGGTCGGCAATCGTATGGACGTTGTCGACGAGCGTCGTCATGCCGCCCACGCCCGAGCCCACGTAGACGCCCAGACGCTCACGATCGATGGCGCCTTCGACATCAAAGCCCGCATCGTGCATTGCCTCGTCCGAAGCCGCCATCGCAAACTGAACGCAGGGGTCGAGATGCTTGGCGTCACGCTTGCCAAAGTACTCGTTGCCGTCAAAGCCCTTGACTTCGGCCGCCACCTTGACGGTAAACGCATCGGTATCGAAGTGCGTGATCGGGCCGATGCCACAGGTCCCGGCGCACATGGCCGCCCAGGTGGCAAGCGCGGTGTTGCCGAGCGGCGATACGGCACCGATGCCGGTGATTGCAACTCTCTGTTCCATCATGGTCTCCTCATCCAAGCCGTTCTTCGGCCCTGGTTTCTACATCGCCATTCCGCCGTCGACGCGCACGACCTCGCCCGTAATGTAAGCAGCCGCATCGCTCGCTAAAAAGCGCACCACGCCGGCCACTTCCTCGGGACGCGCCATGCGCTTAAGGGGAATCTGTTCCTCGGTTGCCGTACGCACCTTCTCCGAGAGCTTTGCCGTCATATCTGTCTCGACAAACCCGGGGGCGACCGCGTTCGCTCGTACGCCACGAGGCGCAAGCTCGCGCGCCACCGCCTTGGTAAGCCCTATCACGCCCGCCTTGGAAGCAGCGTAGTTGGCTTGCCCGGCATTGCCCATCAGGCCCACGACCGAGCTCATGTTGACGACGCAACCGCCGCGCTGGCGCATAAAGGTCTTGGTGAGCGCGCGCGTCATATTGAATGTTCCCTTGAGATTGACATCGAGCACGCGATCGAATGCGTCATCGCCCATGCGCATGAGCAGGCCATCGCGGGTGAAGCCGGCGTTGTTGACGAGCGCCCAAATGGAACCAAAGTCGTTGAGGACCGCTTCCACGCACGCGTTGACGGCAGCGGGATCGGCCACGTCGCATTGATATGCGCGTGCCGTGGCGCCAACCGCCTCACAGGCTTCGCACGTCTTGCGCGCCGCATCGACGCTGCCGGCATAGACGACGGCGATATCAAAGCCGTCCTCCGCCAGACCGACAGCGCAGGCGCGGCCGATACCCCGCGAGCCGCCCGTGACCAGTGCCACGCGACGTGAGTCGTTGCGCTCGAGCGCGCCGTTGTTCAAGTTGCCCATGTTATTCCTTTCGGGTTACAGCCCTGTGGACTATGCGAGCTCGTCGGCAATAGCTGCGACCTGCTCGGCCGTTTCGCACGAATACACGCGAACGTCGCTCAGCGTACGCTTGGCCAGGCCCGACAGCGTTTTGCCAGGGCCGACCTCAATAAACGTGTCGATGCCCTGATTCTGCAGAGCATGCAGCGTGTCGACCCAACGAACGGCATGACTCACCTGATTGGCCAAGACATCCGATGCCGCTCGCGGGTCCGCCGGATAGGGCGCCGCCGTCATGTTTGCCATGACCGGAATCAGCAGCGGTGACGGCGCGTGGCCGGCTTGGATATACGTCGCCAGCCCCTCAGTCGCCTCGGCCATATAGGGGCTATGAAATGCGCCCGACACCGCGACTTTCATAGCGCGGCCGCCAGCCTCTTTTACTAGGACGTCGAGCTCCTGCAGCGCCTCGGGCGGTCCGGCAACAACCGTCTGCTGCGGACTGTTGTAGTTGACCGGCCAGCAGTCCTCGCCGGCCTGTTTTGCCAGGTTCTCGACTTGCGCCGCATCGAGCTTGATGACGGCGCGCATGCCGCCCGGATGGCGCTCGGCAGCCGCGGCCATCAGCGCCGCGCGCTCGCACACGAGCTCAAAGCCCGCTCGCGTATCGAACGCCCCCGCAAAGGTGAGCGCGGCGACCTCGCCAAGCGAAAAACCCGCACAGGCGGCAGGTACCACGCCGCGCTCACGCAGGGCGGCAGCCGCTGCCAGATCGTGAACGAACACGCACGGCTGCGTGTTCTCGGTCTGCGAGAGCTCCTCCTTGGAGGCGCTTCGGCACTGCTCACTGGTCCCCGGGCGCACCTCGTCGGCAATGGCGAACACCTCGGCGGCCGCCGGCGATGCCTCGATCAGGTCGACGCCCATCGCGGGGTGCTGGGCGCCCTGGCCGGCAAACAGAAACGCTACGCCACCCATGCGCACGCACCCTTCAGGACGTGCTCGGCGCCATCGACCAGGTCGTCAACGATTTCACGTGCGCTTTGGCGCTCGTTGACCATGCCGGCAATCTGTCCACACAAAAACGAGCCCTCTTCGTAATTGCCGTCCTTGGCGGCCTTGCGAAGGGCGCCCGTGCCCATGGCCCCGAGCTCCTCGACGCTTACGCCCGCCGCCTCGCTCTTGGCGTAGGCGTTGGTGAAGGGGCTCTTGAGGGCACGCACCGGGTGTCCCGTCGAGCGGCCGGTCGCACGCGTCGAGGTGTCGTTGGCCTTCAGGACCATCTCCTTGTACTGCTCCGATACGGTGCACTCATCTGCGATCAGAAAGCGCGTACCCACCTGCACGCCGGCGGCGCCCAGCATAAAGGCGGCCGCCACGCCGCGGCCATCAGCGATACCGCCAGCCGCAACCACGGGAATATCGACCGCATCGACAACCTGCGGCACCAGTGCCATCGTCGAGGTCTCGCCAATATGGCCGCCTGATTCGGTACCCTCGGCAACCACGGCAGTGGCTCCACGACGCGCCACGAGGCGCGCCAGCGCCACCGAGGCAACGACCGGGATGACCTTGATGCCCGCCTCGTTCCACGCCTTCATGTACTTGGTGGGATTGCCGGCACCCGTCACGACGACCGGCACCCGCTCGTCAATCACGACCCGCGCGACCTCGTCGGCAAACGGGCTCATGAGCATGACGTTGACGCCAAAGGGCTTATCCGTCCTGGCGCGCAGCTCATGAATCTGGTCGCGCAGCCAGTTGGCGTCGGCGTTCATGGCCGCGATAATCCCTAAGCCGCCCGCCTCGGACACTGCGGACGCCAGCGAGGCGTCGGCGATCCAGGCCATACCGCCCTGGAACACGGGCTTTTCGATGCCGAGCAGATCGCAGAGAGGAGTCTTGAGCATCTCTACTTCTCCAATGCCGCCTCGACCGTATCGGCGAACTCGCCGACCGTCTTGGGGTTCTCCTCGGTATCGAGCTGGATGCCAAACTCGTCCTCAACGGCGACGAGGATCTCGACGGTGCCCAGACTGTCGAGACCAATCTCCTCGAGCGTGGACTCGGGCTTCATCTCGACGTCGTCAAGACCGGCGGTCTCGCGGATAACATCGCAAACGCGCTCGAAGGTCTTCTGATCTGCCATGGTAGTTCTCCTTTGTTTGTGCCCTAGGGGCGTTTTATTTCCTATGTGCGACTACTTCCAACGAAGTAGATAGCCACCTATATCCAGACCGGCGCCAAATCCAACGAGGGCGATGGTGTCGCCCGCATTCAGTGCGTTGGTGCGCGCCAGCCGATCAAGCGCAAAGGGAATACAGGCGCTCGAAATATTGCCGGTCTCGCGCAGCGTTCGAACCACGCGCTCGCCTGGCACGCCGAGGCGCTTGACTGCCTGGCTCAGGATTCGTTCGTTAGCCTGATGGAATACAAAATGGTCGATGTCTTCGACCGAAATGCCCGCATCGCTCGCAAGCTTATGAACCGTGTCACAGATGGCGTTGACGCCGAACTTGAACACACGGCGGCCATTCATGGACAGCACGCTCTCGCTATCTACGGAGGCCTTAAACGGCGAGGTGCCGACCAGTCCGGGAACGCGCAACGTCTCGACGTCGGACGCCGTCGAAAGCTCAACGGCAAGGGGGCTGTCTCCCCCGGCCTCAATCACCGCGGCGCCTGCCCCATCGCCAAAGAGCACGCAGGTGGCGCGGTCGGTCCAGTCGAGCGCGCGCGTCATCTGCTCGGCGGCAACGACAAGCACATGCTTGGCTCGTCCTCGGGCGATATAGCCCTCGGCAACATCGAGCGCAAATACGAAGCCGGCGCAGGCCGCCGAGACATCGAAGGCAGGGCACGTCGCGCCTAGTCGCTCAGCAACGGCACACGCCTCAGCGGGAACAAGATGGTCACCCGTCGTCGTCGAGCAGACGATCAAATCCAACTGGCTCGCGTCGATTCCGGACACCTGGAGTGCCCGCTCGCTCGCCGCTACGGCAAGGTCATCAAGTGACTCGGTGGTGCAGACGTGGCGGCTCTTGATACCTGTGCGGGTAAAAATCCACTCATCCGAGGTATCGAGGAACTCGGACAGCTCGTCATTGGAAACACTGCGCTTAGGAAGCGCCGAGCCCGTTCCAAGAATCGTGAAACCCATCACTAACCTCCTTTGAGTTGTTGACGTGTTTACATCGACCATGAGAGGATAGCGCATTTCAGTCGTTGTTGACGTGTTAACATTAAATTGCCCAAATGCGACACAGGCTTCACATTGTGTCTATCTCTCGACACCATTGCGTTATTCACTTATTCATTAAGGAGGTAGCAGCCGTTATGGATGCCAAATTAACGATAGTCGACGTAACCGGATCGACCAACGATGACCTGCTCGAAGCAGGAAAACAGGGAGCGCCGCACGGCACAGGACTTGCCGCCCGGACTCAGACAGCAGGACGCGGCCGACGCGGCCACAAGTGGGATTCAACCGCCGGCAATCTGTTACTCTCGATTGTCCTACGTCCTCGTGTTGATCCCGCCAAGTACTCTGGCCTTGCCGCCGTCAGCGGCCTAGCGGTGCTCGAGGCGCTCGAAAAGCAGGGTCTTGCAAACGAGATTGGCCTCAAATGGCCCAACGACCTGGTCGCGCGAGGACGCAAGCTCGGCGGCATTCTGGTCGAAGCCGCACGCGATAACGAAGGCAACCCCTTTGCGGTCTGTGGCATCGGCGTCAACGTGAACTATGTGCCCACGGAGGTGCCCGATGGCGGCCTGCCGGCAATCGGTCTCTCGGACCTTAACGAGAACGTTCCTGCTGTCGACATGCTCCTCGATGAGGTCTATCACGCAGTTATAGACGCTGTAGATGCCTGGGCAGAACGCCTCAACGCCATGGAAGAAAACACCGGATCGCTCGCGCCCGTCCACGGCGAATATGTCGCTCACCTCAATTGGATTGGAAAGCACGTTATCGCCCGCTCCCCTGCCGGTGACGAGCAGGCGCGAGGCATCTTTAAAACCGTCGATACCTTTGGACGCGCGTGCATCGAAACAGAAGACGGCTTGCGATCCTTCCATTTTGAGGAGGCGTCGCTGCGCCCCTTGGGCGAATAGGGCGCCGCAGCCACCTACTCAGCAGCATTACCAGGCGGTCAAAACCCATCATGCAAAACAAAAGAGCCCCGCTACCGTAATGGCAGCGGGGCTCTGTAAGCTATGAGCGATATCGCTTAGAGCTTGATGTCGATGTCGACGCCAGCGGGGAGGTCGAGACGCATGAGCGAATCAACGGTGCCCGAGGTGGGGTCGAGGATGTCGATGAGGCGCTTGTGGGTGCGCATCTCGAACTGCTCACGGGAGTCCTTGTTCAGGTGCGGCGAGCGGATAACCGTGTACAGGTTGCGCTCGGTGGGCAGGGGGACAGGACCGGAAACGCGAGCACCGGTCTTCTGAGCGGTCTCGACGATGAGCTTCGCGGACTGATCGACGACCTCGTGATCATAGCCCTTGAGGCGAATGCGGATCTTCTGGGTAGCCAACTTAAACCTCCAAAGAGTGCGAGAGATGTTCTCGCGGATTACGTAACAGGGAGCTCGAACTTAGGCGTTCTTGCTCATGACCTCGTCCACGATGGACTTGGGCGCGGGCTCATAAGAGTCGAACTGCATCGTGTAGGATGCACGGCCCTGGGTCTGGGAGCGAAGGTCGGTAGCGTAACCGAACATCTCGCCCAGCGGCACCTTGGCACGGATGAGCTTGCTGTTCTTGCGATCCTCCATGCCCTCGATCTTGCCGCGGCGACCGGAGAGGTTGCCCATAACGTCGCCCATGTACTGCTCGGGGGTCTCGACCTCGACAGCCATGATCGGCTCGAGCAGCTGCGGATCGGACTTCTTGAGAGCGTCCTTGATAGCCATGGAACCGGCGATCTTGAAGGCGGCCTCGGAGGAGTCGACCTCGTGGTAAGAACCGTCGAACAGGGTGACCTTAACGTCGAGGACCGGGAAGCCGGCGATAACACCGGTGTTCAGGGCCTCCTGGATGCCCTTGTCGATGGACGGGATGTACTCCTTGGGCACGACGCCGCCGACGATAGCGTTGACGAACTCGTAGCCGAAGCCCTCCTCCATCTTCTCGAGCTTGATGACGGCGTGGCCGTACTGACCGCGACCGCCGGACTGACGGACGAACTTGCCCTCAGCCTTCTCGACGTCGTGACCGGCGGTCTCGCGGTAGGCAACCTGGGGCTTACCGACGTTAGCGTCAACCTTGAACTCGCGGAGCAGACGGTCGACGATGATCTCGAGGTGCAGCTCGCCCATGCCGGCGATGATGGTCTGGCCGGTCTCGTGGTTGGTGGACACCTGGAAGGTCGGGTCCTCCTCGGCGAGCTTGGTCAGAGCCAGGGACATCTTGTCCTGCTCGGCCTTGGTCTTGGGCTCGATGGCAACGTCGATAACGGGCTTAGCGAACTCGATCTTCTCGAGGACGATCTCCTTGCCCTCGGCGCACAGGGTGTCACCGGTGGTGGAGTTCTTGAAGCCGACGCAAGCGACGATGTCGCCGGCGGCAGCGTCGTCACGGTCGATACGCTCGGCGGCGTTCATCTCGAGGATGCGGCCGAGACGCTCGCGCTGACCGTTGGAAGCGTTGACCACGTAGGAGCCGGACTCGGCGCGGCCGGAGTAAACGCGGACGTAGGTGAGCTTACCGACGAACGGGTCGGTCATGATCTTGAAGACCAGGCCGGAGAAAGGCTCGTCGAAGGAAGGATGACGCTGGATCTCCTCGCCGGTGTCCGGATCGGTACCGGTGACGGCCTCAACGTCGAGCGGGCTGGGCAGGTAGTCGACGACAGCGTCGAGCAGCTCCTGAACGCCCTTGTTCTTGTAGGCGGAGCCCACGAAGACGAGGTTGAGCTCGTTGGCCAGAACGCCCTTGCGCAGAGCAGCCTTGAGCTCCTCGACGGTGAAGTCCTCCTCCATGAGGATCTTCTCCATGAGCTCGTCGTCAAAGCTGGCAGCAGCGTCGAGGAGCTCCTCGCGCTTGGTGGCAGCGATGTCGGCAAACTCAGCCGGGATCTCGTCCATCGGCTCGGGGTAGGTCATGCCCTTCTCGTCGGCCTTGAAGTCCCATGCAGTCATGGTAACGAGGTCGATGACGCCCCAGAAGTTGTCCTCGGCGCCCATCGGGACCTGAGCGGCCACGGCGTTGGCGTCGAGACGATCCTTCATGGTCTCGATAGCGTTGAAGAAGTCAGCGCCCACGCGGTCATACTTGTTGATGAAGGCGATGCGGGGGACGTTGAAGGTAGAAGCCTGACGCCAAACGGTCTCAGACTGGGGCTGAACGCCGGCAACGGCGTCGAAGACGGCGACAGCGCCATCGAGGACGCGCAGGCAGCGCTCGACCTCGGCGGTGAAGTCAACGTGGCCCGGGGTGTCGATGATCTGGATGCGGTAGTCCTTACCGTCCTTGTTCCAGAAGCACGTGGTAGCAGCGGAGGTAATGGTTACGCCGCGCTCCTGCTCCTGAACCATCCAGTCCATGGTGGCAGCGCCCTCATGGACCTCACCGATCTTGTGGGTCTTACCGGTGTAGTAAAGAATACGCTCGGTCGTGGTGGTCTTACCGGCATCGATGTGGGCCATGATGCCGATGTTACGGGTATCGGAAAGCTTGTACTTAGGCTTAGCCATGTTAGTTCCTTACCTTAACTTACCAACGATAGTGAGAGAACGCGCGGTTGGCCTCGGCCATCTTGAAGACGTCCTCACGCTTCTTGACGGAAGCGCCAAGACCGTTGGAGGCGTCGAGGATCTCGTTAGCGAGACGCTCGGCCATGGTCTTCTCCTTGCGAGCGCGGGAGAAGTTGACGATCCAGCGGATGCCCAGAGCGGTGGAACGACGGGAGTTGACCTCCATCGGGACCTGATAGGTAGCGCCACCGACACGCTTGGGCTTAACCTCGAGCGTGGGCTTGACGTTGTCCATAGCCTTCTTGAAGGTAGCGAGAGCGTCGCCACCCTCGGACTTCTCGGCAACGATCTCGAAAGCGGTGTAAACGATGCGCTCAGCGGTGGCCTTCTTGCCGTCAAGAAGGACCTTGTTGATGAGCTGAGTCACCAGGCGGTTGTTGTAAACGGCGTCAGGCTGAACCTCACGACGATTAGCTGCTGCACGACGCGGCATGTGAAATCTCCTTAAGTGTCTACCGTGCGGCGCTTAGGCGGCGCACGGCGAAAGTATCAAAACGTTATCTGGCTTATTTAGCCTTGGGGCGCTTAGCACCGTACTTGGAACGGGCCTGCATACGGTTCTGGACCGGAGCAGCGTCGTAGGCGCCACGGATGACGTGATAACGGACACCAGGGAGGTCACGGACACGACCGCCGCGGACGAGCACGATGGAGTGCTCCTGCAGGTTGTGGCCCTCACCCGGGATGTAAGCAGTAACTTCGATGCCGTTGACGAGGCGAACACGGGCAACCTTACGAAGAGCCGAGTTCGGCTTCTTGGGGCTCGTGGTGAAGACGCGGGTGCACACGCCGCGCTTCTGGGAGTTGTGCTGCAGAGCAGCGTTCTTGGACTTCTTGGGCACGGAACGACGGCCCTGGCGAACCAGCTGGTTAATAGTAGGCAAAGCGTACTCCTTCTCGAATGATTCCAGCTTTCTGTAAAGTGCAACGGCTTGAATCGAGGGGTCAGCATCCCCCTACGAAACACGCAGTTCGATAGGATACGTGCCGTTAGCTGTGCCGTCAACAGACCACGCCGCCGGGCGTATCCCAAAATAGCCATATTTCCGCAAAGCCTCCATAAAAGGAATCCCCGCCTGTGCGCAAGTGCCCATTCCAGCCGTCCATGTAACGCAAAAATGGCCGCTTCCTCTAGCAGGAAGCGGCCTAGACCTTACGAATAGACGATGGTAAAGGGTACTTCTGTTTCGGTCTCTCCTGTTGATGTGCATCTCGTGCCCTCGAGGGTCACCGAGACCACTTGATCGACATTGATCAGTTTTGTCGGAACCCAGATGTTCTCTCCGCTATTGCGCGCCATCGAAACATAGAAATTGTACGCCCCTGCGTCGTCATCTTCGATAATCTGCTCCGATCCATCCTTGTAGCTGACGGTCAGTTTATGATCAACTGCTTCATAGCCCAGATCATCGATGTGCGTCTGGATGGAAAACGGGCTGATCTCGAGAGGCGAGTCGTCGGAGCGGAGCTCCTTTGTATCGACGTGCGCTCCGACGTTAAACTCTGGCGTCGATACCTCGATCACCTTCGCATCCTCACCTTTGCCCTCCGTCCAACTGATATTCCAGGTGACCGCATGTCGTAAATCTCGATCGCGATTCCAAGATGCAAAGTACATCGTGCCGTTAATGACCGTGTCGCTTGATGTGTCTTTATCAATGGTGCAGCGTGTATCAGCCCATTCCTCGCCGAAGTTCATGCTGGGTGTACTGACGCCCCCTTCTTCTTCACCATAGAGAACAAGTTCGCCAAGCTCTGCCGCCGGCTTGTAGTAGCTAACGCCATTCGGATTGGACAATGTAAACGTCACAGCACCGCAACCGTTCTCGTCGATTGCCATCTCATGAATGTCGAGCGTATAGCCGTTGCCCTCGACGGACAGATTGACCTTCTGGACTGCACCCTCCAGGCTTTGGGGCGCGATACCATCACCAAACTCTCTGGTGTAGGTATATTTCGTCCCCGACGAGCCGCCATTTGTCCAGGTAACGGACTCTCCGTTGCCATGGTTTCCCCAGGCAGAGGCAAAATAACTGGAATTGACAACAGCGTAGGCGACCCCTCCGGTCGCCAGCACTCCGGCAAGACATCCGATTACGGCAACATACAGAGGCTTCGCGTGACCCTTTCGGCGAAGCGGCTCGCCAGCAGCGGCATAAAGAACACGGTCAGCAAGATCGCTATCGGCTTGGACGGACTCGAAGGCCTGCTTGATCTGGTTGGATTTCACGGTCGCCCTCCTCTAGGATGAACTTGAGCTTCGATCTGCCGCGAGCTAAACGCGTTCGAACGGTCGCGGCTGGCACATGCAGTAACTCGGCAATTTCTGAAGTCGAGAAGCCCAGATAGTAATAGAGCACGATGGAGATACGGAATCGTTCCGGAAGCCGCATGACGTCTAATAGGACGGCCTTGGTCTCGTCCTGCGCCGTCAAGAGCGAATCGGTCAGACTTTCAATATCCTCCACGCGCCTCCACGGCTTTCGAAAGAGAGATTTGCATTCATTGATCGTGACCCGGATGAGCCATCGACGAAGATGCTCCCAGCTTTCAAAATGCGTATCGCTTTTGAGTAACTTTAGAAAGACGTCTTGAGCGACATCGTCGGCGTCAGCGCGATCACGCAGATACGTCAAGGCGATTCGGAACACGACATCTCGGTGATCCTCGACCGCCTGTCTAAAAGCTTGTTCTTCCATAATCACCTCCCGGTGACACTGATGGTTCTTGATGGGGCCCTCACCATAGATACGCTTTGACCAAACGGAATGTTTCAAATTCAAGCAGGAAAAACTACCAAAATAAACCTGTCCTTTTTTGCAAGTGATCAACGGAACGCAACAAGTTGAGCATACGCAAGCGAGCGGCCCCCAGAGCGTACAAGGTGGCATGAAAAAGGCAGGGCATTGACCTTTTGGTCATGCCCTGCCTTTTGAATGACAGATTGTAGCTCTGGGGGCCGCGCAGCGACGGAGGTCGCCGCCGTTCGTTAGAACGGCGGAACTAATTACTCCTCGTCGTTGTCCTTGGCCTCTTCGGCGTCGTCGGTGTCCACGAGCTGGTTGAGCAGCTCGTCGAGGGAAGCCATGTCCTCGTTGATCGCGCCGTTGGCGGGAGCCTTCTTGTCGTCGATCGGGGCGCCCAGGAGCTCCTCGTCGGCGTCGGCGTGATGCGTCGGAGCGGAGGTACCCAGCAGGATATCGTCCGGACCGTCGGGGCTAAAGACCATCTGCAGCAGCTGCGAGAGGTCTTCCTCGTCGGCAACGTCGTCGTTGTTCTCGAGGATGTAGAGCAGATCGTGGGCCTCCAGGCCGTCACGGAGCTCCTCGATCGCCTTGGCGCCGATGCCATCGATGCGCAGCAGATCCTCCTCGGACTTGCCAACCAGGTCGCCGACCGTCTCGATGCCAACCTCGCTGAACTTGTTGGTCCAGCGCTGCGACACGCCCAGATCGTCGAACAGGTACAGACGAGCCTTCTCGGCGGAGATGGTGTGGCCGTTGCGGGTGAACGAACCGTCAGCACCACCGAACTCGTCGTAGCCGGCCCAGTCGAGCTGCTGCGGGAGCTGCTCGTCCAGGTCCTTGAGCTCCACAGGAGCCCACTCGGGCAGCGACTTGGCGTTGGGCGAAGCCGGGCCGTCGATGTCCACGTAGCCGTCGGCCGTGCGATACGTCAGCTTGGCGTTGGCGTACGGCTTGAGGCCGGTACCAGCCGGGATCTTCTTACCGACGATGACGTTGGACTTAAGGTCGAGCAGGTGGTCGACCTTGCCCTCGATGGCAGCCTCGGTAAGGACGCCAGCGGTACGAATGAACGAAGCGCTCGACAGCCAGGAGTCGATGTTGGACGCGACCTTGAGCGTACCCAGGATGACGGGCTCGGCCACAGGAGCCTGACCGCCCAGACGGGCAACGCGCTCGACCTCGTCGGCAAACTCGTAGCGGTCGACGTACTGACCAAGCAGGTACTTGGAGTCGCCGGGGTTGGTGATCTGAACGCGACGCAGCATCTGGCGTGCGAGCACCTCGATGTGCTTGTCGTTCAGGTCGACGCCCTGGCTGGTGTAGACGTCCTTGACGCTCTCGACGAAGGTGTGCATCGTCGACTCGATGTCGGTCAGCTTGCGCAGGTTGCGGAAGTTGACGAAGCCCTTGGTGATCTGGTCGCCAGCGCGAACCTCGCAGCCGTCCTCGATCTCGGGCATGAAGCGCACCGAAGCGGGGACGCGACGCTCGTCGAGGACACGGGTGTGATCCTCGGAGTCGGTGAGCGTCAGCACGTACTCGGACTTCTCGGGCTTAATCGAGAGGTGGCCGGAGTACGGAGCCAGCTCGGCCTCGCGACCCAGGATCTTCTCGTTGACGTTGCCGACGATATCGAACATACGACTGACCGTAGGCAGACCCTGCGTAATATCGTCGACGCCAGCGACGCCGCCGGAGTGAATGGTACGCATCGTAAGCTGCGTACCGGGCTCGCCGATGGACTGGGCGGCAATAATGCCGACCGCGGTACCGATGGCGACTGGACGACGGGTGGAAAGATCCCAGCCGTAGCACTTCTGGCACACGCCGTACTTGGAGCGGCAGGTGAGCAGCGCGCGAAGCTTGACCTTCTTAAGGCCGGCATCGACCATCTTCTGGATGTCAGCGACCTTCTCGATGTAGCCGTCCTGCTCAAAGAGCACGGTGCCATCGGGAGCCACGACGTCCTCAATGAAGCAACGGCCGACGAGGTCGGTGTTGAGGTCGGTGGTGCCGGGGATGATGAGGTTGTAGGTGACGCCCTCGTGCGTACCGCAGTCCTCCTCGCGGACGATGACGTCCTGGGCCACGTCGACCAGACGACGGGTCAGGTAACCAGAGTCCGAGGTGTGGGATGCGGTATCGACCAGGCCCTTACGGGCGCCGTAGGTCGAAATGAAGTACTCGAGCGGCAGCAGGCCCTCGCGGAAGTTCGCCTTAATGGGAAGGTCGATCGTCTCGCCGGACATGTCTGCCATCAGGCCACGCATGCCGCCGAGCTGACGCAGCTGGGTCTTAGAACCACGGGCGCCGGAGTCGGCCATCATGTAGAGCGGGTTCTCCTCGTCGAACAAGTCGAGCATGAGCGCTGCAACCTTATCGGTACAAGCGGTCCATTCATTAACGACTTCGATGTGGCGCTCCGTCTCGTTGATGAAGCCCTCCTCGAAGTACTCGTTGATCTGGTCGACGTTGGCCTGGGCGCGATCGAGCAGCTCCTGCTTCTCGGCAGGGATGAGAGCGTCCCACACCGAGATGGTGAGGCCAGCGCGGGTAGCGTAGTGGAAGCCGGAGTACTTGATGGCGTCGAGGATCGGGCCGACCTTGGCCTCGGGATAGCGATCGCAGCAGTCCGCAACCAGCTTGGCCACGTCGCCCTTGACCATCTTGTAGTTCATGAACTCGTAGTCTTCGGGCAGGCACTGGCGGTTGAAGATGATGCGGCCGATGGAGGTCTCGAAGCGCGCGGTCTTGTTGCCGGTGACGTCGTAGTCGACGAACTCGTTCTTGCCGTTCTTGACGCGGAAGATACGGGTGCCGTCCTCGTTGATGACATTGGCGTCGGCAGCGGACACGCGGACCTGAATCTTGGCCTGCATGTCGACCTCGGAGCGGCAGTCATAGGCGTGCAGCGCGTCGTCGAAGCTGGCGAACACGTGGTTCTCGCCCGGCAGACCGTCGCGGACCTGGGTGAGGTAGTACACACCGATGATCATGTCCTGCGAGGGGATGTTGACCGGCTTGCCGGATGCCGGAGAGCGCAGGTTGTTCGCAGAGAGCATGAGCACGCGGGCCTCGGCCTGAGCCTGGCTGGACAGCGGCACGTGGACAGACATCTGGTCGCCGTCGAAGTCGGCGTTGAAGGGCGAGCAGACCAGCGGGTGCAGGTGGATAGCCTTGCCCTCGACCAGCACCGGCTCAAAGGCCTGGATGGACAGACGGTGCAGGGTCGGTGCGCGGTTGAGCAGCACGACGCGGCCGTCGATGACCTCTTCGAGGATGTCCCACACAAAGGTGGCACCGCGGTCGATGGCGCGCTTGGCGCCCTTGATGTTCTCGACCTTGCCGAGCTCGACCAGGCGCTTCATGACGAAGGGCTTGAAGAGCTCCAGCGCCATGGTCTTGGGCAGACCGCACTGGTGCAGCAGCAGCTTGGGGTCGGTAACGATTACCGAACGGCCGGAGTAGTCGACACGCTTACCCAGCAGGTTCTGACGGAAACGACCCTGCTTGCCCTTGAGGGCCTCGGCGAGCGACTTGAGCGGGCGACCGCCACGGCCAGAGACCGGGCGACCACGACGGCCGTTGTCGAACAGGGCGTCCACGGACTCCTGGAGCATGCGCTTCTCGTTGTTCACGATGATCGCAGGGGCGTCCAGGTCGAGCAGGCGCTTGAGTCGGTTGTTACGGTTGATCACGCGACGGTACAGGTCGTTGAGGTCGGACGCGGCGAAACGGCCGCCGTCGAGCTGGACCATCGGGCGCAGATCGGGCGGAATGACCGGGATGACGTCCAGGATCATGTTCGCGGGGCTGTTGCCGCCCTTCAGGAAGGCGTCAACGACCTCAAGGCGCTTGACGGCCTTCTCGCGCTTCTGCTTCTGGGAATCCTCGTCGGCGATGATGGCCTTGAGCTTCTCGGCCTCGGAGGGGAGGTCGATGGCAGCGAGCAGGTCGCGGACGGCCTCAGCACCCATGCCACCCTTGAAGTACATGGAGTAGTAACGGGTCATCTCGCGGAACAGCGGCTCATCGGAGATGAGGTCGCGCTCGGTGAGCTTCATGAAGGCGTTGAAGGCATCCGTGCGGAGCTGCTTCTCATCCTTGCACTCTTCCTCGATGTCGACGATGCCGGAGGCGATCTCCTCGGGGGTCAGCGGCTCCTCGTCGGAGAACTCGTCAAAGTTCTCGGGGTCGCCCTGCTCCTTGAGGGACTCGATCTGGCGGGCGCACTCGGCATCGATCTCTTCCAGATCGGCGGCGAGCTCCTCGCGCAGGTCGTCAGCGTCGGCCTCGCGAGCCTCGTAGTCAACCTCGGTGATGATGTAGCTGGCAAAGTACAGAACCTTCTCGAGGTCCTTGGACTTGATGTCGAGCATACGGCTCATCGGGAAGCTCGTGGGGCTCTTGAAGTACCAGATGTGGGACACGGGAGCGGCGAGCTCGATGTGGCCCATGCGGTCGCGACGCACCTTGGCCGAGGTGACCTCGACGCCGCAGCGCTCGCAGACGATGCCCTTAAAGCGGATGCCCTTGTACTTGCCGCAGGAGCACTCCCAGTCCTTGGCGGGACCGAAGATCTTCTCGCAGAACAGGCCGTCCTTCTCGGGCTTGAGGGTACGGTAATTGATGGTCTCCGGCTTCTTGACCTCACCGTGCGACCAGGAACGGATCTGGTCGGCGGAGGCAAGGGAGATCTTTACCGAGTCAAAATCAGTAGCTTCGAAATCTGCCACAGTCAACTACTCCTTATCAGTGGTCGTGGCGGCGACAGCCTCGGGTGCCTCGGCGGTCTCGGCATCCTCGGCCTCGACGTCGGTGTCAACGCCGGCGAGCGCAGCCAGGTCGTCGAGAGCAGAGGTCTCCTCGGCGGTCACAGGGGCGGAGGCGTCCTCGTCGGCATCGTGCATGGGCTCGATGTCCAGCGCGAGGGAGCGGATCTCCTTGACGAGAACCTTGAAGGACTCGGGGATACCCGGGACAGGAACGTTCTCGCCCTTGACGATGGACTCGTAGGTCTTGACGCGGCCCACGGTATCGTCGGACTTGACGGTCAGGATCTCCTGCAGGACGTTGGAAGCGCCGTAAGCGTACAGTGCCCAAACTTCCATCTCGCCGAAGCGCTGGCCGCCGAACTGGGCCTTGCCGCCCAGAGGCTGCTGGGTAACCAGGCTGTAAGGGCCAGTCGAACGGGCGTGGATCTTGTCGTCGACCATGTGGCCGAGCTTGAGGATGTAGGACGTACCCACGGTAATGGGCTCGCGGAACTCCTCGCCGGTACGGCCGTCGAACAGACGGGTCTTGCCGCGCTCGTCAAGCTGGGTGACGAACTCGGGGCGCATGTGATCGCCAAAGGCAGCGGTGGCCTTGTTGAGCATGTTCTTGTTGGCACGACGGATGACCTCGGCGATCTCGTCCTCCTTGGCGCCGTCGAAGACGGGCGTCGCGGTGAAGAACGGACCGGGGACGTACTTGTCGGAGTCGGCCTGCTCGGTATCCCAACCGCAGGCAGCAGCCCAGCCAAGGTGGCACTCGAGCAGCTGGCCGACGTTCATACGCGAAGGAACGCCCAGCGGGTTGAGGATAACGTCGATCGGGGTACCGTCAGCCATGTAGGGCATGTCCTCGACCGGCAGAACGTTACAGATAACACCCTTGTTGCCGTGGCGGCCGGCGATCTTATCGCCCTGCTGGATCTTACGACGCTGGGCGACGTAGACGCGCACCTGCTCGTTGACGCCGGGGGCCAGGTCGTCGCCGTTCTCGCGGCTAAAGCGGACGACGTCGATGACGCGGCCGTAAGCGCCGTGAGGCATCTTAAGGGAGGTGTCACGGACATCGTGGGCCTTGGCACCGAAGATGGCGCGCAGCAGGCGCTCCTCGGCGGTCAGAGCGCTCTCGCCCTTAGGCGTGACCTTACCGACCAGGATGTCGCCAGGGCCGACCTCGGCGCCGATGCGGATGATGCCGTCCTCGTCGAGGTTGGCAAGCATGTCCTCGGAGAGGTTCGGGATCTCGCGGGTGATCTCCTCGGGGCCGAGCTTGGTGTCGCGGGCGTCGATCTCGTGACGGGTGATGTTGATGGTCGTCAGCAGGTCCTCGGCCACCAGGCGCTCGGACACGACGATACCGTCCTCGTAGTTAAAGCCTTCCCACGGCATGTAGGCCACAGTGAGGTTCTGACCCAGTGCGAGCTCGCCGTGATCGGTCGAAGGACCGTCAGCCAGGGGCTCGCCCTGCTCAACGGTGTCACCGACGCGTACGAGCGGACGGTGGTTGATGCAGGTGGACTGGTTGGAGCGCTGGTACTTGGCCAGGTGATACTCGTCCATGCCGCCGGCATGCTTGACGATGATCTTGGCGGCGTCGGCAAAGATGACCTCGCCGGCGTTCTTGGCCAGGGTGACCTCGCCGGAGTCCAGAGCGGCGCGACGCTCCATGCCGGTACCGACATAGGGAGCGGCGGGGTGAACCAGCGGCACGGCCTGACGCTGCATGTTAGCGCCCATCAGCGTACGCTTGGCGTCGTCGTGCTCAAGGAACGGAATCAGCGTGGCTGCGACGGACAGCATCTGACGCGGCGAGACATCCATGTAGTCGACGTCCTCGACAGGCACGTCGGCGGGAGCGCCGAAGGAGCCGTCGAAGTCGCGGGTACGGGCGATCACGGTGTGCGGACGGACGATCTTGCCCTCGGCATCGGTCGTGATGAACTCGTTGGTCTTGGGATCGAGCGGCGTGTTGGCCGGCGCGATGACGTGCTTCTCTTCCTCGTCAGCGGTCATCCAGTCGATCTGGTCGGTGGCAACGCCGTTCTCGACGCGACGGAACGGGGCCTCGATGAAGCCATACTCGTTGACGCGGGCGTAGAGGGCGAGCGAGCCGATCAGGCCGATGTTGGGGCCTTCGGGGGTCTCGATCGGGCACATGCGGCTGTAGTGCGAGTTGTGAACGTCGCGGACGGCCGTCGGCACGTTGGTGCGGCGGCTGGAGCCGGACTTGTGACCGGCAAGACCACCAGGGCCGAGTGCGGACAGACGGCGCTTGTGGGTCAGACCGGTCAGGGGGTTCGCCTGGTCCATGAACTGCGAGAGCTGCGAGGAACCGAAGAACTCCTTGATGGAGGCCACGATCGGGCGGATGTTGATGAGCGACTGCGGGGTGATCTCGTCGATGTCCTGGGAGCTCATGCGCTCACGGACGACGCGCTCCATACGGCTCATGCCGATACGGAACTGGTTGGCGACGAGCTCGCCGACGGTGCGGATGCGGCGGTTGCCGAAGTGGTCGATGTCGTCGACCTTGAAGCCCTGCTCGCCGGCAGCGAGGGACAGGAGGTAGCGCAGCGTCGCGACGATATCCTCGTCGGTGAGCACCGTGACCTCTTCTTCGGTGGTGAGGTTGAGTTTCTTGTTGACCTTGTAACGACCGACGCGGGCCAGATCGTAGCGCTGCGGGTTAAAGAGCAGGCCCTCGAGCAGGCTGCGGGAAGCGTCCACGGTGGGAGGCTCGCCCGGGCGCAGGCGACGGTAGATCTCGATGAGGGCGTCCTCGCGGGTAAGGGCGGTGTCGCGCTCCAGGGTGCGCTTGATCACATCGGAGTTGCCGAGCAGCTCGATGATGTCGTCGTTGGTGACGGCGATGCCAAGGGCGCGCAGGAACATCGTGGCGCTCTGCTTGCGCTTACGGTCGATGGAGACCATGAGCTGGTCGCGCTTGTCGACCTCAAACTCAAGCCAGGCACCGCGGGACGGGATGATCTGGGCCTTGTAGATCTGCTTGCCCGAATCCATCTCGGAGCTGTAGTACACGCCCGGGGAGCGGACGAGCTGCGAGACGACGATACGCTCGGTACCGTTGATGATGAAGGTGCCCTGATCGGTCATCATGGGGAAGTCGCCCATGAAGACGAGTTGCTCCTTGATCTCGCCGGTCTCCTTGTTGGTGAGACGGACGTCGGTCAGAAGCGGAGCCTGATAGGTCATATCCTTCTCGCGGCACTCCTCGACGGTGTGCGCGGGGTCGCCGAACTGATGCTCGCCGAAGGTAACCTCGAGAACATGGTTCTGGCTCTGGATGGGGCTGGATTCCTTGAACGCCTCACGAAGGCCCTCGTCCTTAAAACGCTCAAAGGATTCCCTTTGAACAGAGATAAGGTTGGGGAGCTCCATGGCCTCCGGGATTTTCCCGAAGCTGACGCGCTTGCGCTCAGTGGCAGTGTATGCGTAGGTCACCAGGTTTTTCCTCCTTCACGGAAATGCTCGGTGGATTGGCGAGGCATGGCTTCGCCAGTTATCGCAACCTAATAGTCTATCAGGTACCGACCGTTGGGCAAGAAAAGCCTTGACGCGATTGAGTTTTTGGAGTAGCAAAGTTTTTCGACAGAAAACACGCAGGTAGATGTATATGTATCGAACATCTGTTCATATATTTTCTGTGAACAGAGAGCCGGCAATCGCAGCTCTTATAAAAAACGGGCGCGAACCGAGGTCCACGCCCGTAAATGTCGGTGCCCGAAGGCTTACTTGCGCATCAATCCGCCGCGCTCGTCGATGGCGTCCCAGAAGGCATCGGCAAAGCGGGGGTCGTTTGCAGCCATGAGGGCGTTAGTGGCCATCCAACCAGAGGGAGTGCCGGTGTCGTAGCCCGACAGCGGGTCGATGACGACGGCATACATGGCCTCGCGGTCGAGCGAACGGGCCATGGCATCGGTGAGCTGGATCTCGCCGCCCTTGCCGGCCTGCTGATCTGCCAGCAGGTCCATGACCAGCGGGCTCAGCAGGTAGCGACCGACGATGTACAGGTTGGACGGAGCAGCCTCGGGAGCGGGCTTCTCAACCAGACCGCCGATACGCCAAACAGCGCCCGGCTCGGCATCGGCAACGTCCTCGGCGCCCTCGAGCGAACCGACGCGCTCGCCGGCGATAACACCGTAGCGGCTGACTTCCTCGGGCGAGCAAGCAGCGACGGCGATAACCGAAGCGCCACCGTGCTCCTTGGAAACGGCGAGCATCTTGTCGCAGATATCGCGGTTAGGCACAACGTAGTCGCCCAGAAGAACCAGGAAGTTCTCCCCTGCCACGGCGTCGGCAGCAGAGCGAATAGCATGGCCGAGGCCCTTGGGCTCGTACTGATAACGGAAGTCGACCGGCATACCGCCAGCGTGGGCGACAGCATCGGCATAGGCGTTCTTGCCGCGCTCGCGCAGCAGGTTCTCGAGCGAACGGTCGGGCTGGAAGTAGTTCAGTAGCTCGGGCTTACCGGGAGAAGTAACGATGATGGCATCGTCGACCTCCTCGGGCTCGAGCGCCTCCTCGACGACGTACTGAATGACGGGCTTGTCGAGCACCGGCAGCATCTCTTTGGGCGTGCACTTGGTGCCAGGCAGAAAACGCGTGCCAAGACCGGCGGCGGGGATGATTGCCTTCATGTTATTCAAAGATCCTTTCGCAGGCGCAAAAGCGCCCCATGCGTGCGGCACACAGCCGCAGACCAAATTGCGATACCCAAGCATCTTACCGCTGGAACTATATGTCGCTACAAGGCAGAGACAATTCTTCAGCAGGTCAACGCAAATTATTGCTCGAATGGTGCAATTTTATTGCCCAACGGCAGGGCACCCGATACGACGCAAATCACAGAACATGGCAGTTTGAGCAACCGATGCCGAGGGACCGAAAAACAAAAAAGACGGGGCTCGCAATGCGAACCCCGTCTGCAAAGAAATCTGGCGAGAAAGCCTGATTACTTGAGGGTGACAGCAGCGCCAGCAGCCTCGAGCTTCTCCTTGGCAGCCTCGGCGTCCTCCTTCTTGGCACCCTCGAGAACAGCCTTGGGAGCGCCCTCGACGACCTCCTTGGCCTCCTTCAGGCCAAGGTTGGTGAGCTCACGGACGGCCTTGATGACCTGGATCTTGTTGTCGCCGAAGCCCTCGAGCACGACGTCAAACTCGGTCTTCTCCTCGGCCTCAGCAGCGCCAGCAGCGGGAGCGGCGACAACAGCGGCAGGAGCAGCGGCGGAAACGCCGAAGGTGTCCTCGATAGCCTTAACGAGCTCGGAAGCCTCGAGAAGGGTCATTTCCTTAAGAGCATCGATGATCTCATCGGTGGTAAGCTTAGCCATTTCTAAGTCCTTTCGGTTTCCGTGCGGATGCACGGAGATCAGTTAAAACACGGCGCGAATGCGCCAGGGGTGCGGCGTTGCCGCCGCGGGTGAAAACAGCGACTAGGCTGCCTTCTGCTCGGAGACCTGCTGGATCGAACGAGCGAGACCAGAGGAAACGCCGTTGACGCAGACAGCGATGTCGCGAGCGAAACCGGAGATGAGGCCGGCGATCTGGCCGAGAAGCTGATCCTTGGTGGGCAGCTCGGCGATAGCCTTAACATCATCAGCGGAAACGGCCTTGCCGTCGGAGATACCGCCCTTGATCTCAAGGACGCCTTTGGACTTAGCGGAGAAGTCCTTAAGGGCCTTAGCGGCCTCGACCGGCTCGGTCTCGTAGAACACATAAGCGACGGGGCCGGCGAGGATCTCGTCGATCTCGGGCTGCTCCTGGTTCTTGAGAGCGATCTTGACCAGGTTGTTCTTGTAGACCTTCATCTCGGCGCCGCACTCGCGAAGCTGATGACGCAGCTCCTGAGCCTGCTTAACCGTCAGACCGTTGTAGTTGACGACGAACAGACCGGCGTTCTCGGCGATACGGGACTCGATCTCTGCAACCTTGTCGATTTTGTACTGCTGGGGCATAAATTACACCTCCTCGAATTCTTTCCGGGCACGGTCCGCCACAAGGACGTGACGGGGGCATGTCCAAAAAGAAAGCCCCCGCGCTGCATGAGCGACGGGGGCGAGAAGACATATCTACTCGACCACCTCGGCTGGCGGGATATCCCATTAAGCTCGCGGGCGATGCCCGTTTGCACCGGCTGTCTCTGGCAGCGGATTCGTGCGTGAACCGAAAGTATTATGGCGGGGACCCCGGCGTCGGTCAACGGGCGCGAGGATTCGTACACAAACCCTGCATACGCTCCGGTCGGTGGGCTGATGGGTTGGGTCCCGTTGGGCTACAGGGTTGAAAGGAAGGTGGACAGGCGGCGGAGGCCTTCGTCCAGGTCTTTATCGGAAACGCAATAGCTGAGGCGGACGTGGCCTTCGGTGCCGAAGCAGTCGCCCGGGACTAGGGCTACGTTGGCCTCTTTGATGGCTTTGATGCAGAAGTCTTCGCTTGTCAGGCCGAATTGTTTGATGCTCGGGAAGGTATAGAAGGCTCCTGCGGGCTCTACTACGTCGAGGCCCATGGCGTATAAGGCTGCGAGTACGCGTTCGCGGCGGGCTCGGTAGACTTTGAGCATGGGGGTTGGGTCGACGGTCAGGGCTCGAGCTGCGGCGTCCATCTCGAAGGAGACGGCGCTCGATACTAGGTATTGGTGAGCTTTTGCGATCTCGGCGATGACGGGTGCCGCTGCTGCGAGCCAGCCCAGGCGCCAGCCGGTCATGGCCCAGGGCTTGGAGAAGCTCTCGATGATCACCGTCTGCTCGCGCAGCTCCGGGTGTCGCTGGGCAAAACGCTCGTAACCATCCACATAGACCAAACGGTTGTACACGTCGTCGCAGACCACGTAGATGCCCGACTGCTCCGCTACGCGCGCCACGGCGTTGAGCGATGCCGCGTTGAGAATGCAGCCCGTGGGATTGTTGGGCGAGCAGATAACGATGGCCTTGGTCGCCGGGGTCACACAGGCGCGAAGCGCATCCTCGTCAATCTGAAATTGCGCAGGCCCCGTATCCAAAAAGACCGCTTTGGCGTGATTGGCCACAACGATGCTTTCGTACAGGCCAAAGGCCGGCGTGGGAATAATGACCTCGTCGCCGGGGTTGAGCATAGCCATAAATGTTGCCGACAGGGCCTCGGTCGCGCCGTCGGTCAGGATGACCTCGTCGGCCGAAAACATAAGGCCCGCGTCCCCCATGTAGGCAGATAACGCCTCACGCAGGGCGGGGCGACCGTTGTTGGGCGGATAGTGCGTGTCGCCGCGGTCCAACGAAGCAGTCACCTCGGCGCTAATCACATCGGGCGTGGGAAAATCGGGCTCACCTAGCGCGAGCGCGATGCACCCCGGATGCTGGGCGGCGAGCGCGTTGATCCGGCGGATACCGGAGGGCTTAAGCGTGGCAAGCGAGGTGTTCATGGGCAGACGCATGACGTTCCTTTCGTAAGGGTTGCACTAGGATA
The DNA here is from genome assembly GCA_019419665.1 of Collinsella sp. Lineage (GTDB taxonomy): Bacteria > Actinomycetota > Coriobacteriia > Coriobacteriales > Coriobacteriaceae > Collinsella. Next base: position 153,830 of record DXZM01000037.1, on the reverse strand, counting down.
GCGCGGCGGGACGCCGCCGGACGGTGTAACCTAAACGGAAACCAACCGGAAAGAAGGCGGCATGGAGACGACCGCACGCGGCGATGTACCAAAAACGCTGCAAACCATTGCGTATATCAGTATTCCCAAGAGCGCCGATCTTGAGTTTTTGCTCTGGGACCTGCAGGATGCCATCGCCGCCTATGCACAGATTTCCGGCACCGCACTCCCCCATCCAGTCGACTTGGAGGCGGATGATGCCGGCAGCGTTGCCGGTACCGCCGATGGCATTGTGTTCGCCGTTGAAGATGCACCCAATGATGAAGCGATGGCGCCCATTGAGCAGGTGCTCGACCGCTTTGGCGGCGCAGGGACGCGTGCCTACGTTGTTGTCCAGGCCGACATCGGCGGCCTGGAGCGAGCACACGGGCTCGTCGTGCGTCTGCGAGCGGCGTGCGACCTTCGTGGGCTGTCATGGTGCGGCGGCGTTGTCGCCTGTACCGGCAGCGGCTTCGCGGCGCTTCGTCACTCACCGCGCATGGGACTCTTGCGGCGACCGTTTTCGGAAGCGATGGACAAGCTCGTAGGCGCCGTTCGTATGGGCTGTTCGGTTGAGCATGCGCAGCGACTTGGTGGTGGTAATGCCGAGGACGTCGACGCCGACGGCATGGCTTGCGCCGAGCCAGCCGTGCCCGTGCCGATCTGGCGAGGCGTTCTGAAACACCTCGGCGCCCGCACTCAATCAATAATCTAAATTAATGAGCTGCCCAGTCAACGGCTTCACTCCAACGCTCGACAAGCCGCTCCAAACGCCACGCCGCGTTGGCAGGACTCGTCGACGGCAGCACGATGGCGGGTAGCCCCGTCCGCTCTTGTAGATAGCGTTTGTAGAGCCGTCCGGCCGTGCCGCCGTTGCAGACAACGATCTCGATCGGCGTGGCATCCACAATGCGTTCAATATGTGCCGGCACAACGTTTTTGATGCTAGCGTCACTCGAGCCCTTAATGTCGCAGCTCTCGATCACATCCCACAGGGCTACGCCACCGTTAAGCAGCATGGATCGCTTGGCAGCAACCGAGGCGTCGAGCGTCGCGGGCTCGCCGCTCGCCAAAGAGTCTCCCTCGTTGGGCGGCACGGGCGCACCGAGGCACACGGCCATCACACGCCAAAAGCGATTCTGAGGGTTGCCGTAATAAAAGGCGTTGGCGCGCGAAAGCACCGAGGGAAACGATCCGAGCACCAAAACGCGCGAGCGCTCGTCAAACACGGGTTCAAACCCATGCTCAATATGTTGATAGCCCTCGTCGGACACAGGCATGGGCTAGGCCCTCAGTAGATAGCGCACCTCATAGGGTGCAAGCTCGAGGGTACCCGTAAGCTCGACCGTGGGCGCATCGTCGGCAAGTAGGTCGGCAAAGGAGCCGTTGAGCTCGCCGGCTCCAAAGGTATAGGGCTCGTTCACGGCATTGACCGCCACGAGCACCGTCGCGTCGTCGCAGGCGCGCTCGAACAGCAGCTGCTTGTTCTGAATCACCACGTTGCAATAGGCACCATAGTTGAGGGCACGGGCCGCCGCGTCGTCTGCCGAGCGCAGGTGCGCGAGCTGCTTGATGAAGGCCGTCAGCTCGTTGGGCGCAGGCTCATCGAGCGCAGGTCGCAGCGCCCAGTCACCATCGGGGCCGCCCTTTTCGCCAGGAATCCCCCACTCGCTGCCATAGTAGACGCACGGAATGCCCGGCATGCCAAAGAGCATGCCATAAGCGGGGCGCAGACAGGACTTGTCGGTAAGGATGCTCGCCAGGCGCGGCACATCGTGGTTGTCGACAAACGACAGCAGATGCTTGCCGCGATAAATGCACCACGGGTCACCGCCAAACTGGCGGTGCAGCGAGTGCGCGATCTCGAACATATTGACCGAGTTAAAGCTGGAGTACAGGCCCTTGTAGCACTCGTAGTTGGTGCAGGAGTCGAGCATCTCGTCGTTGACGATCTGGTTGTAGTCGCCGTGGAGCGTCTCGCCGATCAGCACAAAGTCGGGCTTGAGCTCACGGGCAAAGGCGTGCAGGCGGCGCATAAAGTCGCGGTCGAGCATATAGGCAACGTCCAGGCGCAGGCCGTCGACGCCAAAGACGTCGGCCCAACGGCGCACGGACTCGAGCAGGTAATCGACCACGGCGGGGTTTTGCAGGTTGAGCTTCACGAGCTCAAAATGGCCTTCCCAGCCCTCGTACCAAAAGCCATCGCCATAGCAGGAGTCGCCGTCAAAGCTGATGTGGAACCAATCCTTGTAGGGCGAGTCCCACTTGCGCTCCTGCACATCGCGGAAGGCCCAAAAGCCACGGCCCACATGGTTGAAGACCGCATCGAGCACCACGCGGATGCCATGGGCGTGCAGCGTCTCGCATACAGCGGCAAAATCGGCATCCCCACCCAGGCGACGGTCGATATGGCGCAGGCTGCGCGTGTCGTAGCCATGGCCGTCGGATTCGAGCGGCGGGTTAATGAGCACAGCACCGATGCCGAGCTCTTGCAGGTAGTCGGCCCATTGGGCGATCTTCATGATGGGCGCATCGGGGTTGGGCGCTGCGTTGGCAGCCTGGGCGAGCTCATCTTCGGCAACGGGCGCGGCGTTTTCGCGCGGAGCTCCGCAAAAGCCCAGCGGATAGATCTGATAGAACGTCGTCTCGTATGCCCACATAGCAACCTCCCGGTAAGCTCAACACAACGACATCCATTGTATGCCCGCCGCGTATCCCCTCCCCCAAAATAAGTTGCGGTGAAATAATTCCTGCTTGGGCCTTCAGAGGCCTTAAACAGGAGCTATTCCACCGCAGCTGATGAGGGGACGTGATTAGGCGACGGGCTTTGCGCGGCGTATGGCCGGGAACAGCACCGTGATGGCGAGGATGACGCCCACGACGGTAATCGCCCCGCCCGCGAAGCCAATCCAAGCGATACCGGGACCCGAAACCACGGCGCCACCGATTGCGGTGCCCGTGCCGATACCCAGATTGAACAGGCCCGAGAAGATCGACATGGCGACGGCCGACGAATCCGCCGGTGTGTACTTGATGAGCTCGGCCTGAAACGCCACGTTAAAGGCCGTGGCGCAGCAGCCCCATAGCGCGCAAACAGCGAGAACGGCGACGAGCGACGGTGCAACCGGACCCATGAGCAGCAGAGCCACCGGCACGCCGGAGAGCGTGATAGCCAAGAACGGGAAGCGATGCCCATCGAACAGACGGCCGAACAGCCAGCTTCCGAGCAGACCAGAGCAGCCGAACGCCGTCAGCGTCATGGTAATAGCGCTTGCGTCGACGTGCGCGACCTGCGCCAGGAACGGCTCGATATAGCTGTAACCCGCATAATAGCCGGTTGCCATAAAGACCGTGACCGCGTAGAGCGCGATCAGGAACGGGTTCTTGAGCAGCACGGGCAGCTGTTTGACGGTAAAGCGCTCACCCGCCGGCATAGCCGGAAACACCGCGGCTTGGTACACCACCGCGGCGGCAGAGAAGGCACCGACCACGGCGAATGTCATGCGCCAGCCCACGGCCAGCCCGATGGCGCGGCCGATCGGCAGGCCAAAAATCTGCGCGATGGACGAGCCCGTGGCGATTATGCTGATGGCGAGCGCCCCATGGCGGGTGTCGACCAGGCGCGAAGCCATGATCGAGGCGACCGACCAGAACACGGCATGCGCGCAGGCGACCACCAGACGCGCGCAAACCAAAATAGGATAGGTGGGCGCCAAGGCGGACAAGAACTGGCCGAGCGAAAACACGGCCAAAACGCCCAGCAGCATCCGCTTGAACTCAAAGCGCGAGGCAAACACCATGAGTGGCAGCGACAGCAGCATGACACCCCAGGCGTAGACCGAAATCATGATGCCTGCCTGGGCCTCGGTGAGCGAGAACGATGCGGCAATATCAGTCAGAAGGCCAATGGGCATGAACTCTGATGTGTTGAACACGAACGAACAGCAGGCAAGCCCGATAAGCGGGAGCCACTGCTTGAGCGAGATGCCATCTTGTCTTGCCTGAGTCATGTAGGAACCCCCTCCGATTGTCTTGAGCGATGGGCGATTATATAGCAACGGCCCCGCATCCGTCAGCAACAGATGCGGGGCCGTAATCAACTCAATACACAGAGGTTGCGCCATCAATAAATAACTAAGCCAGCCCCAGCAATATGCCCGCCGAATGCACGACAAACGCCACGATCCAGGCGACCGTCACCTGAAACGCGAACACGGCCACGGCATAGCGCGCGCCCAACTCGCTCTTGACGGCGCCGATTGCCGCTACGCAGGGCGGGTACAGCAGCGTAAAGACCAGGAACACGTAGGCGGTAAACGGCGAAAACATGGTCGACAGCGCCGCGGGCGACGTTGCGCCCAAAAGCACCGTGAGCGTCGAGATGACGCTCTCCTTGGCAATGAGTCCGGTGACGAGCGCCGTCGACGCACGCCAGTCGCCAAAACCGAGTGGGGCCAACACCGGCGCGATGATGCTACCCAGACCGGCAAGCAGACTCTGCGACTGATCGGCGACCACATTAAAGCGGATATCGAACGTCTGGAGGAACCAGATGACCACGGTGGCGGCAAAGATAATGGTAAAGGCCTTGGTAATAAAGTCCTTGGCCTTATCCCATGCCAGCATCACCGTCGTCTTGACGCTCGGCAGGCGGTAATTGGGAAGCTCCATGATAAACGGCACCGGGTCGCCCTTAAATGCCGTGCGGTTGAGCACCAGGGCGGCAATGCAGCCGACCACGATACCAATCAGATAGAGCGAGACCATGGCGGGAACTGTCGCCTGCGGGAAGAATGCCCCGCACAGCAGACCGTAGACCGGCAACTTGGCCGAACAGCTCATGAACGGCGTGAGCATGACCGTCATCTTGCGGTCGTGCTCGGATGGGAGCGTACGGGTCGACATGATAGCCGGCACGGTGCAGCCAAAACCGACGAGCATAGGCACGAAGCTGCGGCCCGACAGGCCAAAGCGACGCAGCACTTTATCCATGACAAAGGCCACACGCGCCATGTAGCCGGAGTCTTCCAGAATGGAGAGGAACAAAAAGAGCACGACGATAATCGGCAGGAAGGTCAGCACGCTGCCCACGCCCGTAAGCACGCCGTCGACAGCCAGCGAGCGCACCACGTCGTTGGTGCCGAACGCCTTGAGGCCCGCATCGGCCGAGGCGATGATGGCAGCGATGCCGTCCTCCATAAGTCCCTGCAACGCCGCGCCGATCACGCCAAACGTCAGCCAAAAGACGAGACCCATGATCACCAGGAACGCTGGAATGGCCGTGTAGCGACCCGTCAGGATGCGGTCGATCTTGACGGAACGCACGTGCTCGCGGCTCTCGTGCGGCTTGACGACGCAGCGCCCACACACGTCGCCGATAAAGCCGAAGCGCATGTCAGCCAGTGCAGATAGACGGTCGGTACCGGCCTCACCCTCCATCTGGGTAATGATGTGCTCGATGGCGTCAAGTTCGTTACGGTCCAGATGAAGCGCCTCGGTCACCAGCTCGTCGCCCTCAACCAGCTTGGTCGCCGCAAAACGCACCGGGATATGCGCCGTCGCGGCATGGTCCTCGATAAGGTTGGCGATGCCGTGAATGCAGCGATGCAGCGCGCCGCCGTCTGGACCATCGGGCGCGCAGAAGTCCAGGCGACCGGGGCGCTCGCGGAACCGCGCCACGTGCAAGGCATGATCCACCAACTCGCCAATGCCCTCGTTGCGGGCAGCGCTAATGGGAACAACAGGCACGCCCAGCAGGCTCTCGAGCAGGTTGACGTCTACGGCACCACCATTGGCGGTCACCTCGTCCATCATGTTGAGCGCGATGACCATGGGGCGGTCGAGCTCCATGAGCTGCAGTGTCAGGTACAGGTTACGTTCGATGTTGGTGGCGTCGATAATGTCGATGATGGCATCGGGGTTTTCGTCCAGGATAAATTGGCGACTGACGATCTCTTCGCCCGTGTACGGAGACAGCGAATAGATGCCGGGCAGGTCGGTAACGCTTGCCTCGGGATGGTTACGGATGGTGCCGTCCTTGCGGTCGACCGTCACGCCGGGAAAGTTACCGACGTGCTGGTTGGAGCCCGTAAGCTGGTTGAACAGCGTGGTCTTACCGCAGTTTTGGTTGCCGGCGAGGGCAAAATGCAGCGGTGCGCCCTCGGGCACGGCCGTCTTGGCAGCACGAGGCGAATACGTCCCTTCGCCCAGGGCCGGGTGATCCGTCGTGCCGATTGCGGCGTTAACGCGCGGGCCGGTATCGGTGTCGTGCACATCCACGAGCTCAATGCGTGCGGCATCGTCCTTGCGCAGCGTCAACTCGTAGCCGCGCAGGCGAATCTCGAGCGGATCGCCCATGGGGGCATACTTCATCATGGTAACTTCGGTGCCCGGAGTTAGGCCCATGTCCAAAATATGCTGTCGGAGTGCCTGATCGTCCGATGCCACCGATGCGACAACGGCGTCCTTTCCAATCTCGAGTGTATCGAGCTTCACGCGCTCATCCTTTCGTTAGACGCGGTTAACCGTTTACCGGGGCTAACCAACTCGTAACGACAAATGATAGCGCTCTGAACTATTTTATAAAGTCAAATACCGATGTTTACCTGCGCAAACTTTATGCGGTGCGCCCCGAAAGCTCTTTGCGCATACCGCTCAGCGAGATCGAAATGGAACCCGACCGCGCGGTAGCAGTGAGTCGATCACCCTCAACCGACCCCGTGCATGTAAAGGGCGCCTTGCCCATCAAGACGTGGGAGATAGTACCCGAGAGCTCAAAGAAATCGCACTCAGCGCGGGCACCCGAGAGAGCGATATTGAGGCCCCTGACGTTTAGTACTGCCCTGAGCGCGCCGTTCACCCCATGTGAAAACGTCACCTCGCCGCGCTTGCTCCCCACCGGCGTCTGGGCCAAAACCACATACGTACCCTCAAGCATGGCTCCTCCTCTAAGCAGACTTTTTGAAACGGGCAAGTAGTCTACTTTTACATATGGCGTTCCAGGAAGCGGAAGGCCAGACGGATCCAGGGACGGACGGAAACCTGCTTGTCCTCGTTGTCGACCGCGGTGTTGGCGTTGCCGAGCGAAAGGCCGTGACCACCTTGGTCAAAGACGTGCATCTCGCAAGCGACGCCCTCCTCGGCCATGCGCTGCGCAAACGGATAGACCTGCGCGATCGGCGCCGTTTTGTCGTCGGACACGCCCCACACAAAGGTCGGCGGCATCTGACGCGAAACATGCGTGGTGGGGCAGATATCGGCCAAATGCTCGTCAGTTGCCTCGCCACCCGTCACCATCGACAGGTAGTCGTTGAGCAGATCGCGCCCCGTCTTGCCGCCCGTCTTGGGCACGCGCAAGTCAATGCGCGGATCGCGCGTCTGCATGTCACGCACATAGGCAAAGTCGAGCAATGGATAACCCAGCACCACGGCATCGGGACGAATGTCGTCCGGACGCGCCCCGGCAAGTGCCGCGAAGGGGCCGGTCTTCCACTGTGTTGCCAGCGAGGCGCAAATCATGCCGCCAGCAGAAAAGCCCACGACGCACACGCACTTGGGGTCGACATGCCACTCGTCGGCATTCGCGCGCACCGTGGCGACCATCTTGGCAAGATCTGCCTGCGGGTGCGGAAAACTTACGTCACCCGTGCCGCTCGTCACATAGTTGAGCACAAAGGCCTGGTAGCCGTGATCCAAAAACGCAAACGCCACGGGATCCTGCTCATGCGGAGCGATATGCGTAAACGCACCTCCGCCGCAGATAATCACGGCAGGGCGACGGCCATTCGGTTTATCGGGCAGCAGCTCGGCACCCAAATACGTAAACGTCGCCGGATATTCCTCGGTCGGCTCCTCGCCCCACAGCGCATGGTTCTCGACAATCATATGTGCTCCCTTCGCGCAAATTAAGCGCCCTTGTTTTTTGCCTTCAAGCGTACCCCACTTGAACCCGTGGCGCAGAAACACACCAGCAATAAGTTTCTCTTCAACTGATATATCACATAATCCCAGCTCAGAGGTATCGCTGAGCAGCGTAAAATAGGGGACGTTGACCAAGCCGCGAAACACCTATGAGACGTTTCCGGCAAACCAAACGCGCGATATGCGCCTATATTAAGTTGGAGGCAACTATGGGTCTGCTCGATTCGCTTAAGTCCACCTTCACCTCGACCGGCGAGGCGTCCGTTCCGCCCGCAGCAAGCTTCGCCACCCGCGAAGGCGTCATCTATGCCCCCGTCAATGGCGTACTCGTCAACCTGGACGAGGTTCCCGACGAGACGATCGCCTCGGGCATGCTTGGCCAGGGCTATGGCATCGAGCCCATTACCGGCACCATCTATGCGCCCGCCAACGGTCGCATCGGCGCCACCACCGTCACCAACCACTCCATCGGCATGATCACCGAGGACGGTCTTCGCGTGTTCATCCATGTCGGCCTGGGCACCGTGGAAATGAACGGCAAGGGTTTTGCCCGCTTTGTTGAGATGGGCGATGAGGTCAAGGCCGGCCAGCCGCTCATCAGCTTCGACCGCGACGCCATTAAGGTCGCCGGCCACGAGGACATCGTGACCGTCATCATCTCCGAGCTCGACCGCCTCAAGAGCATCGACCACGTCGGCGAGTCTGGCACGCTTATCGGCGGCAATCCGCTCGTCAAGCTCGGCGATCCGCTGTTGGTTGCCAAGACCAAGTAGCAAGGCCCCGCGCCACACAGCCAAAAGGCACCTCGTCAAGCGCCCGCGACCATTTGGCCGCGGGCGCTTTTCGTTTGAAAAACCATCCCGCCAATGCCTTATCTGTATAGCCCAAATGAGCCGAGCTGCTAGAATATCGAACTGTATGGATAACTATCATTCAACCGTTATGGGAGGATACGTGAACCGCACCAAAATCGCGCAGCTCTATGCCGATGCCGAGTCGCTCGGCGGCCAGACCGTCACCGTCGCCGGCTGGGTCAAGTCCGTCCGCGACATGAAGAACTTTGGCTTTGTCACGCTCAACGACGGCAGCTGCTTCCGCGACCTGCAAGTCGTCATGAACCGCGAGGCACTCGACAACTACGACGAGATCGCCCATCAAAACGTCTCGGCCGCACTCATTTGCACCGGCACCGTCAAGCTGACCCCCGATGCGCCCCAGCCTTTCGAGCTTTCTGCCACCTCCATTGAGGTCGAGGGCGTCAGCGCCCCGGATTACCCGCTGCAGAAGAAGCGCGCAACCGTCGAGTTCCTGCGCACCCAGCAGCACCTGCGCCCGCGCACCAACCTGTTCCGCGCCGTGTTCCGCATCCGTTCTGTCGCGGCTGCCGCCATCCACCGCTTCTTCCAGGAGCAGGGCTTTGTCTACGTCAACACCCCCATCATCACCACGAGTGACTGCGAGGGCGCCGGCGAGATGTTCCGCGTGACCACGCTCGACCCCAAAAATCCGCCCCTCACCGAGTCCGGCGAGGTCGACTGGAGCCAAGACTTCTTTGGCAAGCACGCGAGCCTCACCGTGTCCGGCCAGCTCAATGCCGAGAACTTTGCCATGGCCTTTGGCGACGTGTACACCTTTGGCCCCACCTTCCGCGCCGAAAACTCCAACACCACGCGCCACGCCGCCGAGTTTTGGATGATCGAGCCCGAGATGGCCTTTGCCGATCTGAACGATTACATGGATAACGCCGAGGCCATGCTCAAGTACGTCCTTAAGGACGTTATGGCCACCTGCCCCGACGAGCTCAATATGCTCAACAAGTTTGTGGACAAGGGTCTGCTCGAGCGCCTAGACCACGTGGCAAACTCCGACTTTGCCCGCGTTACCTACACCGAGGCCGTCGAGATCCTGGAGCAGGCCGTCGCCGCCGGTCACAAGTTTGACTATCCCGTGAGCTGGGGCATTGACCTGCAGACCGAGCACGAGCGTTTCCTGACCGAGGAGCACTTTAAGCGCCCGACCTTCGTAACCGACTACCCGGCCGAGATCAAGGCGTTCTACATGCGCATGAACGAGGACGGCAAGACCGTCGCCGCCGCCGACTGCCTGGTGCCGGGTATCGGCGAGATTATCGGCGGCTCCCAGCGCGAGGAGCGCCTGGATCTGCTCGAGGCCCGCATCAAGGACCTGGGCATGAATCCCGAGCAGTACAAGTACTACCTTGACCTGCGCCGCTACGGTTCCTGCAAGCACGCCGGCTACGGTCTGGGCTTCGAGCGCTTGGTCATGTATCTGACCGGCGTGGGCAACATCCGCGACGTCCTGCCGCACCCGCGCACCGTGGGTAACGCCGACTTCTAATCGTCGGACGCTAGCTCGCGTCGCCACACGCCAACGCTCATCGCACAAGCGTCTTTCGACATCGGTCGAGAGACGCTTTTTTCAACAGCATCCGTCAAGCTTTTGGCAAGATTTTGGTCAGTTGAGCAGGGCTGTTGAAAACTCGACCCGCCGTTTGCCGACGACTACCGACCGCCCAGAGCGCCCTGCACCCCTGGGAAAGCCTCACGTCCTAGGCTCCATACCGTCGCCACCCAAAACGGAAAGGACGTGGACACCATGACCGAAGCCGCTGTTGAAACCTATGACACCACGACTAGAGGCGCCGCCTCGATGGCAGCCTATCGCGCCGTTCGCATCCTGCAACTATTAAGCGAAAACACCGGCGAGGACAAGGCCATGCTTTCCGATGAGTTGATCCGGCGCCTCGCCCATCCCGACGACCCCGCCCGCATGCCCATCTCGGCGGCGCGGCGCAGCATCTACACCGCCATCTCCGCACTTCGCCACGCCGGATATGAGATTGAATACAAGCGCGGCGTGGGGTATCGGCTCTTGACCCGTCCACTCACCGACGAGGAGATCATCCGGCTTCACGGCATGGTCATGCGCAACCGCTCTACGCCCATCGCCATTCGAAAAAGCATGGCGCAGCACTTAGTTGCCATGGCGAGCGCCGACGTTCGCGGCTACCTCGATACACCCGAACCCGCTCCAAGCGCAAGCAGCAAGGCTACCAAGGCAACACGCACGCCCATCAAGCGCATCGACACGTGCGAGCTCGTCGAGCAGGCCATCGACCACGGAACCACGGTGAGTTTTGATATTTCGAGCGTCACGACACGCGGCGAAACCGAAGCAGCACGGATGACACTCCGTCCCTTTGCCATCAGGCAGCGCGATGGCATCTCGTATTTGCTGGGAACGGTCTATGACGCCCGAGGCGCCGATGACACGTTGCGTACCGTAGAGATTGGCCGAATGAGAAACGTCACCACACATCTCCTCGACGGCAAGAAGCTCTTCGCCGCCCTGGACGAGGACGACACCTCCTCCGCCGCATAAGACCCTCCGCCGCCCATTCGACTACCCGTACCGCCCATCCGATTCTGTATTAAAAAACCCGCCAGGCTGTTGTAAAAATGGACATCAGCGCTACTATAGTTCCACTTGCACTTTGTCCCAGTGCAGTGTTTCCAGCCATTTTTATACTGGGGGTAATGATATGAAGGACATCACCATCAGCCGCAGGAGCCTTCTGGTCTCCGCCGGCCTGCTCGCGCTCGCCCCGCTCGCCGGATGCGGCGGCAACTCTGGTTCCGGCTCTGCTGCCGCCGGTTCCGACTACACCATCGGCGTTCTGCAGCTCACCGAGCACTCCGCACTCGATGCCGCCAACGACGGCTTTGTCAAGGCCATCAAGGAGAGCGGCCTTAAGGTCAAGATCGACCAGAAGAACGCCCAGAACGACCAGTCCACGTGTAAGTCCATTGCCGACAAGTTTGTGGGCGACAACGTCAACCTGATTTATGCCATCGCCACGCCCGCCGCGCAGGCTGCCGCCGGTGCCACGGCCGATATCCCCATCGTGGGCTGCGCCATCACCGACTACGCCGCCTCCGGCCTGGTCCAGGACAACGACAAGCCCGGCACCAACGTCACCGGCGCCTCCGACCTTACCCCGGTCGCCGAGCAACTCGAGATGATGCAGAAGGTCCTGCCCGACGTAAAGAAGGTCGGCCTGCTCTACTGCACCGCCGAGTCCAACTCCGACGTCCAAATCAAGGACGCCAAGAAGGAACTCGACAAGCTTGGCCTGGAGTACACCGACTTCACCGTCTCGAGCTCCAACGAGATCCAGTCCGTCGTCGAGTCCGCCGTGGGCAAGGTCGACGCGCTCTACTCCCCCACCGACAACACCATCGCCGCGGGCGCTTCGCAGGTCGGCCAGATCTGCAAGGAGAACAAGCTCCCCTTCGTTACCGGCGAGGAGGGCATGTGCAAGGCCGGCGGTCTGTTCACCCTCTCCATCAACTATGAGGACCTGGGCTATGCCGCAGGCGAGATGGCCGTCAAGATTCTGAAGGGCGAGGCTAAGCCCGAGAATATGGCTATCGAGCACCTCTCGAGCAAGGACCTGGTCGTCGTCAAGAACGACGAGATGGCCGAGGCGCTGGGCATCGACCTTTCCGCCCTGGACGAGTAGCACCATGCGCCGTAACGCATCTAGGGTTCGTTCTCGCACCATAGCTGCGTTATTCAATATCTGAGCCATTGGGGCGAACGTCATAGACCGGCGTTCGCCCTGCTTGTTTCGGATGAGACAAAACATCCGTCCGCAGCTCTTTTATGCATTGGTACCGCTATTATGGAAAATCACGTGTCCACCCTATCCTAGGAGGTATGAAGCATGCTCATTGCATTGCAGGGCGCCGTTTCGCAGGGCGTCCTCTGGGGCATTATGGTGCTTGGCGTGTTTATCACGTTCCGCCTGCTCGACATCCCCGATATGACCTGCGACGGCAGCTTTGCCCTCGGCGGCTGTGTCTGCGCCGTACTCATCGTCAACAATAACGTCGACCCCTTGCTCGCCGTGCTGGCCGGCATGTGCGCCGGCGCCATCGCGGGCGCCGTCACGGGCATCTTGACCACCGTCTTTGAGATTCCCGCAATCCTCGCCGGAATCCTTACGCAGATCAGTCTGTGGTCCATCAACCTGCGCATCATGGGCAAGTCCAACACGCCCATCCTTGCCAAGGGCACTATCTTCTCATCCGTCAGCAACATGACGGGCCTGCCGCAGTCCACTGTTGCCATTATCCTAGGCATTGTGCTGGCCGTGGCCATCGTCGCCATCCTGTACTGGTTCTTTGGCACCGAGATCGGCTCGGCGCTGCGTGCCACCGGCAACAACGAGTACATGATCCGCGCCCTGGGCGTTAACACCAACACCACCAAAATGATCGCCCTCGTGCTCTCCAACGCCCTCATTGGCCTTTCGGGTGCGCTCATCTGCCAGAGCCAGAAGTATGCCGACATTGGCATGGGCACCGGCGCCATCGTTATCGGTCTTGCCGCCATCGTCATCGGCGAAGTGCTCGGTCGCCTGCTGCCCGGCGGTCTGACGCAGTTTAGCGTCCGTCTTGCCTCCGCCGTCTTTGGCTCCGTGGTGTACTTCCTTATCCGCGCCATCGTGCTGCAGCTGGGCATGGACGCCAACGACATGAAGCTGCTCTCTGCCGCGATCGTCGCCGTGGCCCTGTGCGTGCCCGTGATTTGGGAGCGCTATAAGCTCCGCAGCTCCTACACGAAGGGAGATGAGGCAGATGCTTAAGCTCTCGCACGTCAAGAAGACCTTTAACAAGGGCACCGTCACCGAGAAGCGCGCGCTCACCGGCGTCGACCTCACCCTCAACGATGGCGACTTTGTAACCGTGATTGGCGGCAACGGCGCCGGCAAGTCCACGCTGCTCAATATGATCGCCGGCGTGTATCCGCTCGATTCTGGTGTTATTGAGCTCGACGGCACCGACATCTCGCGTCTGAGCGAGTCGCAGCGCGCCAAGTACCTGGGCCGTGTGTTCCAGGACCCCATGCGCGGCACCGCAGCCGACATGCAAATTGCCGAAAACCTGGCCCTCGCCAAGCGCCGCGGCCAGCGTCGCGGTCTTTCGTGGGGCGTCACCAAGGCCGAGAAGGACGAGTACGTTGAACTACTCAAGCGCCTGGACCTCGGTCTGGACACGCGTCTCAACGCCAAGGTCGGCCTGCTCTCGGGCGGCCAGCGCCAGGCACTCACCCTGCTGATGGCCACGCTCACCAAGCCGCGCCTGCTGCTGCTCGACGAGCACACGGCGGCCCTCGACCCCAAGACGGCCTCTAAGGTGCTCAACCTGACCGAGGAGATTGTCGACGAAAACCATCTGACCACGCTCATGGTTACGCACAATATGAATGACGCTATCCGTCTGGGCAACCGTCTGATCATGATGCACGAGGGCCATGTGATCTACGACGTGGCCGGCGACGAGAAGAAGTCGCTCACCGTAGCCGACCTGCTACAGAAGTTCGAGGAGGTCTCGGGCGGCGAGCTCGCCAACGACCGCATGCTGCTGAGCTAAAACCTGCCAATAAGGGACAGGTTTATTTTGGCAGGTTTTATCTGCGCAAACGTCAAAACCGCCGCAAAGGAACAGATACCTTTACGACGGTTTTCGCATATCATGTCGATAATCCAGCGTCAGCAGGAACCACTGGTTAAGAACTAAGGAAACTGCCATGAGAAGACTCCCTCCCCGTCTTGCTTGACCGCCGCACTCCTTGCCGGCGTGCTCGCCGGCGGCCCAGCTTACGCCACCGCGGCCACCCCATCTCAAGTTATCGGCCCGTCCGATGTGATCGGACGGGCTTTTTGGTGGGTATCATGGTTGAATGATCATTAGGAGGTTTTCCCTACATGGAATTGTTTGAACCGATTCTTCATTTCTTTGAGCAGCGCTGGGTCCACAACATCATCTGGGCCGTCATCTTGGTAATAGTCACCGCCATCGCCGCCAAGGTGGCATCCAAGACCCTGCGCCACCTACTCAACCGAGACGACAACCCGCTTCCCGCATCGAGCATCTTCATCAACATCGCGCGTGCCGTCATTTGGATGATCGGCGGCAGCTTTATCCTCGACAACTGCTTTGGCATTAACGCAAACGCGCTCGTCGCCGCTCTTGGCGTCGGCGGCATCGCCATCTCGCTCGGCTTTCAGGACACGCTATCAAACCTTATCGGCGGCATGCAAGTGACCTTTATGGGCATCATCAAGCCCGGCGACAATATCGAGGTCGGCGGCGTGTCGGGCGTGGTCCAGGACATCACTTGGCGCCACACGACCATCGAGGACGCCTGCGGACAGACCATCATCGTCCCCAACTCCAACATCTCCAAGAACACACTCGTGCACCTCATGCCCTTTGGACGCGTTGTCGTTCCCGTCGCGGTGAAGGACACGTCAAAGTGGGACTCGCTCGATGCGCTGGCAGACGAGCTCGCCTGTGCCACCAAGGTCGCCGTTTCACCCATCTCGGGCTTTGACAAGGAACCCTACGTGCTCTTTAGCGAGATCGGCGACTTTGGCATTAAGGGTAAGATCATCTTTATCGTCAGTGACGACAGCACCACCTTTACGGCAGCCGACGCCTGCATCCGCGCCATCGCCCCCATCATCGCCTAAAACCACCGCAAAGGGGACAGGCACCTTTGTGGTGGTTTCGCATCGTGGTACCATGGTTCATATCGTTGTTTAAACGACTAAGGGAGTAGACACCATGGAAGAGGCCTATCGTCAAGCGCGCAAGCGCGGCGAACAGGGACGCCGTCGCGCCATCAGCCAAAGCGAGCATCCATATCTTACGGACCTCGACAGCTTGGTCGCCCAGCTTCCCTGCGGGCAGCGCGAGAACATCGGCCTGCGGGACATTCCGCTCGAAATGGTCGTCGGCACGGTTACCAAAGGTCGCCAGTCCGCCTTTTCGTGTAACTTTATGCCGCTGCTCCCCTGGAATACCGAATTCGCCCGCAAATGGTCCAACCTCTACGATATCCAAATCTCCGAGGGCTACCGCGACCCCATCATCGTCACCGAGTTCATGCACCGCTTTTACGTCCAAGAGGGCAACAAGCGTGTCAGCGTCCTCAAATTCCTTGACGCTCCGACGGTTTCGGCCAAGGTGACGCGTCTGTACCCCGGTAAGTGGGATTCCGTCGAGAGCCGCCTGTACGGTGAGTTTTGCGCCTTTTGGTACGTATGCCCCCTGTACGAGATTGAGTTTTCGCGCGAGGGCAGCTACGAGATGCTTGCCAAAATGCTCGGCCAAGATCTTGTCGAAAAATGGCCTCAAAAGAAGGTCGACTACCTACGTCACACCTTCCTGCTCTTTAAGCGCGCCTATCTTCGCGCGGGCGGCGACCACTTGGACATTACGCCTGCCGATGCCATGCTCGTCTACCTCAACGTCTACAACCAGGACCGTCTGCTGGATACGCCGACGGATATCGTCGTCAACCGTCTGTGCAAGATTTGGCGCGAGCTTGTCATTGCCGGCAAAAGCGACGAGGACAAAGTCGATCTTGTCGAAGCGCCGCAGCCCAACGAGAAAGAGGGCGCACCGACAAAAGCTACCTCGGGCGTGCTCAACTTCTTTATGAGCAAGACCGTCTACTCCACTGCCAATCCCATGCGAATCGCCTTTATCCACGAGTTTCCCTGTGCCACGTCGAGCTGGGACAGCCTACACGACCAGGGCCGCCGGTATCTTGATGAGCACTTTGGCGGCATCGTGCGCACCGAGGCGTTCGAGGACTGCCACGATTCTGACGTGTTCTACGCCGCCGTCGAGACAGCCGTAAAGCACGGGGCGAACGTCATCTTCTCGACCTCACACCGGCTCATGGAATACACGCTCAGGGCGTCAGTCGAGTATCCCCAGGTGCGGTTCCTTAACTGCTCAATCGGCCTTCCCCACCAAAGCGTCCGCTCGTACTTTGGAAAGATGTACGAGGCCAAGTTCCTACTGGGCGCCCTTGCCGCCAGCATGGCCGACAACCACCGTATTGGCTACCATGCGTCGGTCTTCGCCTCGGGCGCGCTGAGCGAAATCAACGCCTTCGCTATCGGTGCCTCGCTGCTCGACCCTCGTGCGCAGATTATCCTCACTTGGGGAGATGTTCCCGCCGGCGGTCTTGCCGAAGCCATGTGTCGCGAGGGCGTGAGCGTCATGACCGGCGCCGATATGTCCAAGTCTCTCGAGGACCCCACCGCCTACGGGCTTCACCGTCTGGTAAACGGCAAGGAAGTTACCGGTATTGCTATGCCGGTATGGAACTGGGGCCGTTACTACGAACTCATCGTACGCAGCCTACTGCACGGCACATGGGACGAGACCGCCGATGACCAGCAGGTGCGCGCCGTCAACTACTGGTACGGTATGAGCTCCGGCGTCATCGATATTCGCTACGCTCCGGGCCTACCCTATCAGACGCGTAAACTTGTGCAGCTGCTTCGCAACGGCATTGTCGAGGGCTCCATCAACCCATTTGGCGGCGAGCTCCACAGCCAGGACGGCGTGGTTCAGATTGAGGGCTTCCCTCCCCTGCCGAGTACGCAGATTGTCGAGATGAACTGGCTGGCTGACAACGTTATAGGCTCGATTCCGCAGCTCGATAACGAGCCGGAGGTCCGTGCCCTATGAATATCCTAGCCATTGCCGATGTAGAGGAGCGCTGCCTGTGGGAATGTTTTCGCAAGGAGCGCTTTGAGGACGTTGACCTGATTCTATCCGCAGGCGACCTGGATCCGGACTATCTTGAGTTTTTGGTCACTGTCATCAACAAACCGCTTGTGTACGTTCGTGGCAACCACGACGACCGCTACGCGCGCCATGCACCGGGCGGGTGCATTTGTGTTGAGGACAGCGTATATGTGTACCGAGGTATTCGCATTGCGGGTCTGGGCGGTTCCATGCGCTACCGCGACGGCGCGAACATGTATACCGAGCGCGAGATGGCAAAACGCATGCGCAAGCTATCGCGAAAAATCGCACTGGTAGACGGATGCGATATTCTACTTACCCATGCACCCGTCGCAGGCATGGGCGACCTGGACGACCTGCCGCATCGAGGATTCGAGTGCTTTAATGCGGCTCTTGAGTCTTGGGGTCCCGACTATATGATTCACGGGCATGTGCACCAAAGCTACGGCCCCAACTTTCAACGCGAGCGCCAACACCCATGCGGAACGAAGATTGTCAACGCCTGCGGCTATACCAAGATCGAAATTGACGAGGCGCGCTACCCCACGCGCGGTTGGAAGGCCGCTTGGCTCAACTCGCAAACCATGCGCCGCGAGCTCAAACGCCACGAAGCAATCGAGTCTTCAACCGCCAGAACCCCCTGGTAACTGCCAACAACCACCACGAAGGGGATAGGCACCTTTATGGTGGTTTTGCTGACTCGTCCGACCTGTCCATCACGGTGCTTGTGTAATTAACGAGAACACTCATTGTTTTGTAAGGACGGCGCTCACGTGCCGTCTTTTTTTGTCAACTTATGCAGTCTCGACCGTGTTGTATGTAGAGGGACCTCGCGAGACGCCTTCCCTATATCCACCACGACCAATTGGAGGTGACACTATGCCTGCACGCCGTAACCGCAATAGCACGCTCCGATGCGATGCCGATCAGATCGAGCGGGAAGCAAAGCGCTTGGTCGACACGTATTCCGACCTCATCCTTCGATTGTGCTATTCGGCCCTTGGATCCGCTGACGACGCTCAAGACATCTGCCAGGACACGCTGATCAAGATTCTCCAACGCACTCAACCGTTCGACTCGCTCGAACACGAACGTGCTTGGGTGATCCGAGTCGCACTGAACGCATGTCGCGATATCGGCCGTACGCACGCGAATCACCCGGTTGTCGACCTCGATTCGCTCCCCGATTTCTGCGCACCCGTAACACATACCGAGCAAGAATTCGCGCAACGCGACTGCGCCATTCTTTCCGCTGTCACGGCCCTGCCTCAAGCACAGCGCATCGCCATCTTTTTGCACTACTACGCAGGCATGAGCATCAGGGAAATCGCAGACGCCGTTCACGCGACGCCAGCTGCAACCGCCCAGCACCTTAGCCGCGGACGTGCGTCACTTCGGCTTTCCTTGAAAGGAGACCACAATGACTACGAATTCGAATGACTATCGCCACGCCCTGGAGCACATTTCGTTTACCGATAATGCGAAGCAGCACATGGCAAACTCGATTGCTCAGTCCGTCGCCTCGAGCGATGCGGCGACCGCTCAAAGCAACTTTAATGGCACGCGACGCAAGCCGCGCATCGCCCGCCATCCCGTAAGAACAGTCGCTCGCATTGCCGCTGTAACGGCAGTCCTCGCTATCGTCATTGGAGGCGCTGGCACGGCTATGGCAACAGGCGTCCTGCCGCTTCCTTCTGACATGCTTTCCGACATCTTTGACGGACCTGCTTCTCAAACCGAGATCATCGACCGTATTGGCCGGCCCGTCGGTGCTAGCTGCTCCAACAACGGAGTCACCGTGACCGCCGACGCCATCATGGGCGACAAGGATATGGTTACCATCGCCTATACGCTTACGTTCGACGATCCCGCTGCCCTGAAAAAGCTTTCCGAGCCGGGCGAGAACGGAACTATCGCCGGAAGTGTCGATGGAAACGTATACGTTGATGGCGAGCATGGTGGCCAAGGCCAATCATGGCTCATTGACAAGAACCCCAATGACTCCAGCATTCAATACTTTGCACAGTTCAGCGTTGAATCACCCGGCCTTATGGGCAGGACCGTCCGCACGCATATCAACTCTCTCGTTGTGCCACGTGCTGGCAAAGAGCTTCCCGAGTATAAGAAAATACTTACGGGCCCATGGGATCTTAAGTTCCAGCTGAATTACGAAGATACATCCGTTACGATTCCCGCGCCCAAATCGGTCAACTTTAACGGCACCAAGGCGACGATTCAAGAGGCCACCGTATCCTGCGTTGGCGTTTCAGTCCGCTACAACATAGATCGTTCCATCGAACACGACAACAACAGCGGCAAGATGTCTCAAAACATGGAGGAGTCTATGGATGCCGTTGGCAACATACCCCTCATCGTGACGTTCAAAGACGGTCATGTTGAGGACGCAACCAGCCACAGCGGCTATTTCGCAAATAAACTGGATAACGGCACCACTGATGTCCACAAGACCTGGCCGTTCTCGCAAGTTTGTGACACAGACAAGATTGCAAGCGTACAAATTGGCGATACGGTCATTCCCATGAATTCGTAACGCTACGCGGCTCGTATATGCACCCGGTTCCGCACTTCGCGTCTAAAGATGCGCTGTCATCGAGCAGCGTGAGCGCAAGGCCGCCCGTATGGTCGGCTGGGAACACCTCGTTGCGCTAAAAACCACCACGAAGGGGACCGGCACCTTTGTGGTGGTTTTGCTGACTCGTCCGACCTGTCCCAACGGTTTGTCTCAATCTGTAACAGGTAGGGCCCAAATAATCGGTTAGCTGTTACAGATCGAGACAGACCACGGATGCTCGGCCGAAAATCTCAATCTGTAACAGGTAGGAACGATTTTGCCCCTTAGATGTTACAGATTGAGATATTTGACAGCTTGAATCGGCATCGCCTACAGCGCGGCGACGACCTTGTCGCCCATCGTCGTGGTGCCGAGGATCTTATCTGCCGGGGTGTTGACATCGGCGATGTCACGGGTGCGCCAGCCCTCGTCGAGCACGCGCGCCACGGCGCTCTCGATCCACGCGGCTTGCTCGCCCATGTCGAGCGCGTAGGTCAGCAGCATCGCCACCGACAAGATTTGAGCCAGCGGATTGGCCACGCCGAGCCCCGCGATGTCAGGAGCGCTGCCAGCGCTCGGCCCAAACAGCGATACGCCATCATCCAGCGAGGCAGAGGCAAGCATACCGAGCGATCCGATAATCTGAGCCGCCTCACCGGACAGGATGTCGCCGAACATGTTCTCCGTCACCACGACGTCAAAGTCTGCCGGTCGACTGATGAGCTGCATGGCGGCGTTGTCGACGAGCAGGTCCTCAAGCTCCACGTCGGAGTACTCCTCGTCTTGCACGCGATGCACGATCTCGCGCCACATGCGGCTCGTCTCCAGCACGTTGCGCTTATCAACGCTCGTCACCTTGCCGCGACGTTTGCGCGCCGCCTCAAATGCCTGGCGCGCAATGCGCTCAATCTCGTACTCGCGATACTCCATCACGTCGACCGCACGCTGACCGGCCGCACCCGCAGCGCCCGCGCAGGTCACGGATGCGGGCGCCAAAGTCCCACGGCATGTTGTAGCCCATCGTATCGGGGATGTTCACGACCGTGGCACCGGCCTTTACGGCCGCCTCGATAATGCGCACCAGAAACTCCTGATCGGAGCGGCCGGCATCCTCGGCATAAAACTCAACATCGTCAACGAACTTGCGAGCATGTTTGACGGCATGGATCGCTCACTCAATTGCCCTTTCCTCAGTCATATGGAGCTTGTCGCGCAGGTGACTGGTGCTCACACCCAGCCCTGTATGGATACGGGGCCTCTGGGCCGTTTTGAGCGCCTCTGCAGCCACTTCGATATCCCTGTCGACAGCGCGCGTCAGGCCGCATACCGTGCATCGGTCGCCCGCAATCTTGCCAATCTCCTGTACGGAGCGAAAGTCACCAGGACTCGAGATGGGAAAGCCCGCCTCGATAACGTCCACGTTCATGCGCACCAGCTGGCGGGCGATGAAGAGCTTTTCCTCGGTATTCATGCTGGCGCCCGGCGACTGCTCACCGTCGCACAGGGTGGCGTCAAAGATTGTGATTTTGCGGCTTATATGTTCCTCCTGATTGACCGTTTTATGACAGATGGCTTTCAGGAGAGAGAAGGCCTAGAGATAGAAAAATACCCGTGTCGCTCATCACGCCTGAAAGCGGCAGACGATAGCGCACCCGGGTACAACAAATCGTTATAGCGAGATTACAACCCTAGCGCGCTATCCAATCTAGTAGCGCTAGGCCTAGGAGCTGTTGCGTGTTCTTAAACATGTTGGGCTCCCTTCGGCCTCGGGTAGTACTACATCGCGCTAAAGTACAACACAAGTAAAACCACCACAAGGGTGCCTGTCCCCTTCGTGGTGGTTTCGTTGACTCAAAAGCAAGAGACCCGGTCCTGCACGAGGCAGAACCGGGTCTCTTTAGCAATGCTTGCTTTGCTCAGGCAGTAACTGTTAGTTACTCAGCCAGGAAGTCGCGCTGGATAGCGGGATCGACCTTGACGCCAGGGCCCATGGTGGAAGACACGGAGATGGACTTGACGTACTTGCCCTTAGCAGAAGAGGGCTTGACGCGCAGGATCTCGGTGTACAGGGCAGCGTAGTTCTCGACGAGCTGCTGCTCGGTGAAGGACTTCTTGCCCAGGGGCACGTGGCAGATGCCGTAGCGGTCGGCGCGGTACTCAACGCGGCCAGCCTTGAGCTCGGAGACCATCTTGGCGACGTCCATGGTCACGGTGCCGAGCTTGGGGTTCGGCATGAGGCCACGGGGACCAAGGATCTTACCGATGCGGCCAACCTTGGCCATCATGTTCGGCGTAGCGATAGCGGCGTCGAAGTTGATCTCGCCCTTCTGAATCTGGACGACAAGCTCGTCGGAACCGATGATGTCGGCGCCGGCAGCCTCAGCCTCGCGGGCCTTCTCGCCCTCGGCGAAGACGGCAACACGAACGGTCTTGCCGGTGCCGTGGGGCAGGGAGATGGAACCACGGATGTTCTGGTCAGCCTTACGAGTATCGATGCCCAGACGGAAGTGGGCCTCGACGGTCTCGTCGAACTTGGCGGTGTCGAGCTCCTTGATGAGCTTGGCAGCCTGAAGGGGGGTGTAGAGCGTGGCGCGGTCGATCTTCTCGGCAGCGGCGTTATAGCTCTTACCATGCTTAGCCATGTGCATTACCTCCTGTGGTTAAACGAGCGTGAGCCCTCCCACATCGTATCGTGTGCCCTATTGCACACATTTAACGGGTGCCCCGGTCGGAGCACCCGTCGTTACCTAAAGAAATCGCTACTCAGCGATGGTGACGCCCATGGAACGGGCGGTACCGGCGATGATCTTCTTGGCGGCGTCAATGTCGTTGGCATTGAGGTCCGGCATCTTGATCTCGGCGATCTTGGTGAGCTGCTCCTGGGAGAGCTGACCAACCTTGTCGGCCTGGGGCTTAGCGGAACCAGACTTGAGGTTCAGCTCCTTCTTGATGAGGTGAGCCGCCGGCGGGGTCTTGGTGATGAAGGAGAAGGACTTATCCTCGTAGACAGAGATCTCAACGGGGATGATGTCGCCCTTCTTGTCCTGCGTCTCGGCGTTAAAGGCCTGGCAGAACTGCATGATGTTCACGCCAGCAGCGCCCAGAGCGGGGCCGACGGGAGGAGCGGGGTTAGCTGCACCAGCAGGAATCTGGAGCTTAATGACGTTGGCAACCTTCTTCTCAGCCATGGTCATTCCTTTCGAATCACGAGTGTGAAGTACTTGCTATATCGTAAGCACGCACGTGTTAGAAGCACTCCTGAGATGAGCAGTCACAGAAGAAGCACGCTCGCGCGAACGGACGAAAACTTAAGCGATGACAGCGACCTGGTTAAAGTCGAGCTCGACCGGCGTCTCGCGGCCAAAGATCATCAGCGTGACCTTGAGCTTGCCAGCCTCGGTGTTAACCTCGGAGACCTTGCCATCAAAGTCGGTAAGCGGGCCATCGGTGACGCGGACGGACGTGCCGACCTGAATATCAACCGAGGTGCGCTTGGGCGAATCGCCCTTACCGGGACGACGAGTCATCTTGTTGTACTCGTCGCGGGAAAGCGGAGCGGGCTTGCCGTTGCCGCCCAGGAAACCGGTGACGCCAGGCGTGTTACGAACGCACGTCCAAGCATCGTCATCCATCTCCATGCGGACCAGGACATAACCCGGGAAGATCTTGGAATCCTTGGTCTCACGCTTGCCACCCTCTTTAATCTCGGTGACGCGCTCCATAGGAATCTCGATATCAAAGATACGGTCCTGCATGCCCATAGTCTCGATGCGATGCTCGAGATCGGACTTAACGCGGTTCTCGTATCCAGAGTAAGTGTGAACGACGTACCAACGCTTAGACATGGTTTAGCCCCTCAATCCGGAGAACAGAGCAAGAGCCTCGCCAAAGCCAGCATCGAGCAGAGCGATGACGACGCCGACGACGACCAGAGAAGCGCAAACGACGACCGAGTAGTTCACGAGCTCCTTCTTGTCAGGCCACGTGACACGCTTCATCTCAGACTTGACCGAAGCGAAATACTTCTTGGTGCGGGCGAAGAAACCAGGCTTCTCGTTCTTCTTAGACTTCGCAGCCTTCTCGCTCTTCTTGGCAACGGCCTTCTTGGCCTCAACCTTGGAGTTGGCGGCAGCGTTGTTGGCAGGCGCCTGCTGCTGTGCCTTCTTCTTGTTCTTCTTGTTGGCCATTTGGGTTACCTCCGCGCAATGCGCTTATACATGAGTAAACCGTAAGCCCCCAATTGGGAGCTTACGGAATAATGACTGGCACGCCAGGAAGGACTCGAACCCTCAACACTCGGTTTTGGAGACCGATGCTCTACCAATTGAACTACTGGCGTATGTGACTAGAGACTAGCGAGTCTCTTTGTGCAGCGTGTGGTGACGGCACCAGGGGCAATACTTCTTGATCTCCATACGATCAGGCATGGTCGACTTGTTCTTGGTGGTCGTATAGTTGCGGCGCTTGCACTCAGTGCACGCAAGAGTAACTAGAGTACGCATGTATCCTGAACCTTTCATTTCCGCCCCGTACGGGCACGAGTTGTTACTTTATCAGCTCCACGTAAGTGCTGTCAACGAAAACCTCGAGTCAATTGGTTCTCGGTGGATCCATTCATATTTGGAACACATCAATGAAGCCATCGAGATCTAATCGACGGTGCATCCAGGACCATTATCGATCCTCTCGACACCAGCAACGGCTGAATATCCATTGCAGAAAAGAACCCGGCACCCATATAAGTGCCGGGTTCTCTAAGTCAGCTATATCAAAGAGCTAATTTACTCAATGATCGTGGAGACGATGCCCGAACCGACGGTGTGGCCACCCTCGCGGATAGCGAAGCGCAGGCCCTCCTCCATGGCGATCGGGTGGATGAGGTCGCCCTCGATGGTGATGTGGTCACCAGGCATAGCCATCTCGGTGCCCTCGGGGAGCTTGACCGTACCGGTAACGTCGGTGGTACGGAAGTAGAACTGAGGACGATAACCATCGAAGAACGGGGTGTGACGGCCGCCCTCCTCCTTGGTCAGAACGTAGATCTCACCGGTGAACTTGGTGTGCGGGGTAACCGAACCGGGCTTGCAGAGAACCTGGCCACGCTCGATGTCCTCGCGCTTGATGCCGCGGAGCAGCAGACCGACGTTGTCGCCAGCCTCGCAGAAGTCCATGGACTTACGGAACATCTCGATACCGGTAACGACGGTGTTCTGGGTATCCTTGATGCCGACGATCTCGACGGGCTCGTTGAGCTTGAGCTCACCGCGCTCGACACGGCCGGTAGCAACGGTACCACGGCCGGAGATGGTCATAACGTCCTCAACGGCCATCAGGAAGGGGAGGTCGTTGTTACGAGCAGGCGTCGGGATGTACTCGTCGACGGCGTTCATGAGCTCACGGATAGCGTCCATCCACTTGGCGTCGCCCTCGAGAGCGCCCAGAGCGGAACCACGGATGACGGGGATGTCGTCGCCGGGGAAATCGTACTCGGAGAGGAGCTCACGGGTCTCCATCTCGACGAGGTCGATGAGCTCGTCATCGTCGACCATGTCGCACTTGTTCAGGAAGACGACGATGTAAGGAACGCCGACCTGACGGGCGAGCAGGATGTGCTCGCGGGTCTGAGCCATGGGGCCGTCGGTAGCGGCGATGACCAGGATAGCGCCGTCCATCTGAGCAGCACCGGAGATCATGTTCTTGACGTAGTCAGCGTGGCCCGGGCAGTCAACGTGAGCGTAGTGACGGGCAGCAGTCTCGTACTCGACGTGGGAGACGGAGATCGTAATGCCGCGCTCGCGCTCCTCGGGAGCCTTGTCGATGTTCTCGAACGCAGTGAAGTCAGCCTTGCAGCCCTCGGTCTCGGAGAGAACCTTGGTGATGGCAGCGGTCAGCGTGGTCTTGCCGTGGTCGACGTGACCAATGGTGCCGATGTTAACATGCGGCTTAGTGCGCTCAAACTTCTCTTTGGCCATAAAGCCCTCCTCTAAACAGGTCGTCCCCGGACGGGACTTTGCCTTTATACCATAGTGGCCTCTCAACATACTATTGAGAAGCCACCGTGTTACCTATGGTAGCGGTGACTGGATTCGAACCAGTGACGCCACGGGTATGAACCGTGTGCTCTAACCAACTGAGCTACACCGCCGGATGGAGCCTGCAACCAGACTTGAACTGGTGACCTCTTCGTTACCAACGAAGTGCTCTACCGACTGAGCTATACAGGCACTTGACGGGTGGGAGCTATAGGATTCGAACCTATGTAGGCAGAGCCAACGGGTTTACAGCCCGTCCCCATTAACCACTCGGGCAAACTCCCAATCGTTCAAGTATCCGCAGGTCCTTTGGTCTTTTGGACCGCCGCCCCCGCGAACGAAAAAGATAATACGATGCAACCTTGGGGGCTGTCAACGAAAACCTCTAGATACACGGTTCCGGGCGTATCTATATAGCCGTGACCTGCGGTTTTGTTGAGTTTGGATATGAAGGACGGTGGATTTGCATGTAGCGGTGACATTTCCCGAGCGAATACTTTGGTGTAGTGGAGTACACCTTCAGAATCGAACTTCGATAACGGCTTATTTGCACCTATATATAGGTCGAGATCGGGCTTCCGCGGCAAATTCGAGCGTGGATTATCTCCCGTTTGAAATCGAGCGTGGATAATCTCCCACTTTTGACGTGCCACTGGGCCCAAAGTGGGAGATTATCCACGTTCATTCTCTAGGCGGGAGATTTTCCACTCTCGTACGTCCGATAATCCACGCTCAGGGGGGCAGCCGAGCTCGACACGGCTTTTGTCTCGATCTGTAACATATAGAGAACATTTTCTCCCCTATCTGTTACAGGTCGAGATATTACGCAGAGACCTCCGCTTACGTCTCATTCTGTAACAGTAAGAAAGGTTTTCAGCTTCTTCGTGTTACAGATCGAGTCAAACCTGAAGCTTGGTTGGCGCCAAGCACGCTGACTTATCGACATAAATAGAAACGGGCCCTGTCCCACAAGGGAACAGAGCCCGAAACTCTCATGGAGCCAGTGACAGGAATCGAACCTGCAACCCACTGATTACAAATCAGTTGCGCTACCGTTGCGCCACACTGGCACACTTGGCGCTTTCGCGCGAAGCCAGTTAAGAATAAAGGAATTGCGGACGAGGCGCAACAGGCCCTTCGCCCGACCACATCTCAAAACTATTCGCCAGAACGAATAGTTTTATCCGTTCGCCAAAACCAAAAACTATTCGTTTTGGCGACGGCAACCCACAGTCCATTGATTACAAATCAACGGGCTGACCAATTGGGAAACGGGTCTCTATGGATAATCCCCTACCGGCCACGCAGGGCCTTGAGCTTGGCCAGGGCATCGGGGCTCAGGCGACTGCCCAGAGTCATCTTGATCTGCGGAGCTTCCTCTGCCTCGTGAACGTCGTTATCGATCTGTTTGATCTCGTCCACCAGCATGCGGCTCGAGATGCGCGTAACACCCTTGCCCATGACGACGGCCTGGATCGTGCCGTCGCTCGACACCACGGAGCACGCGCGGCCTTCCTCGCGTGCCTCGATGCAGAGCTTCTGCACCACGGTATCGGCCGATACGCCCGTCGGCGAAAACTCGATGCGCACGCCGCGGGCCGGCAGGTTGGGGCGCTCGTTGGAGATATTGCCCGCGCCGTCGAACACGATCACAGCCTCGTAGCGGCCCTGGGCAAACGCCGCAACATCGTTGATGAGCGCGGTGCGCGCCATATCGTGGACGTCGCTGGAATACGGATCGTCGGAATGGTCGTAGACGAGCTTTTCGTAGCGCGGCGTGCAGTGAATCACGTTGTAGCCGTCGACCACCAACAGCTCGGGCTTGTTGGAGTGCACCGTCGAGACCGGATCGGCGATGGCCTGCGCAAACGCGTTACCGCCCACGCCGTAGGTCGCAGCCGAGACAATCGGCTTGGCCGAGCCTTCGCCAAAGCGCTTGGCCTTGGACTTGGCGCGGTTCTTCTTGGACATGTGCTACTCCTCCCCCATGAGCTCGCCGGCGTTGCGGCGCAGCCACTCAAAGCACAGCGCCGTGGTCGCCTGGGCGACATTGAGGCTTTCGGTCATGCCGCGCTGGGGAAGCTTGGTCAAAAAGTCACATTTCTCGAGCACCAGGCGCGAGATGCCGTCGCCCTCGGAGCCCATGACGAGCGCAACGCGGCCCTCGAAGGGAGCATCCCAGCAGCTGCCCTCGGCGTGCTCGGAAGCACCGCCCACCCAAAAGCCGGCGGCCTTGAGGTCGTCAAGCGCGCGGGCGATGTTGGGCACCTGCGCGATGGGTAGGTGCATGACTGCACCGGCGGAGGTCTTGTAGCTGCCCACGGTCACGCCGGCGGCACGCTTGTTGGCGATGATGACGCCCGCTGCGCCCACAACCTCGGCAGAGCGCACGATGGCGCCAAAGTTACCGTCGTCGGTCACATGGTCGAGCACCACGACAAGCGCCGGGCCCTCGCCTGCGCGGTCGAGGATGTCGGCGACATCGGCGTAAGGGAAGTTGCCCACCTCGAGCGCAATGCCCTGGTGAGCGCCATGGCTCGACAGCGCATCGAGCTGCGCGCGCGGCACATACTTAATGCGGACGCCCGCGGCGTTGAGGTCGTCGACCAGACGCGACAAGGCGGCATCGCGCTCCCCGCCCTCGGCAATGAGCGCGCACTTGATGGGAAAACCGGTACGCAGTGCCTCGGCGGCAGCACGGCGACCTTCGATAAACTCGCCCTTGGGAACCTGGACAGCGTCGCGGTTGCGATCGCGCTGCGGACGTGCGGCCTGGGCTTGGGAGCGTTCGCGCTGGCCCTTGGGAGCGGCAGCGCGGTCGTTGCGGCGAATCGGACGCGAGCCAGAAGCGGCCTGCTTGCCGCCACGAGGCGCACGCTTGCGATTGTCGGCCATAAAGCGACCTCCTAAATACAACTATCAAACGAAACAAATAGACCGACCGCCCGAGGTGCGGCAGATTGCCTTGAAAGAGGAAGGCATAGACCTTGAGGTCATGCCCGACGATTGAAAGGCAAGGTGCCGTGGCTCGGGCGGTCGGCACGGGTTTTCCAAGTGTCCGAGATGGCCGTGAAAGAGGAGCGACGCGTACTTGAGTACGCGAGCGACGGTTTGAACGGCAAGGTCGGGTGCTTGGGAAACCCGCGGGGATTAGATGGATTTGATACGGGTGCCCGCGGCAGTATCCTCGATCGTCAGCCCGAGGTCCTTGAGCTGGTCGCGGATGGCATCTGCCAGATCCCAGTTCTTGGCGGCACGGGCCTCGGCGCGGGCCTCGAGAATCTTGGCAGCGGCCTCGTCCACGTCGTCGCCCGTGTAGGCAACCAGGCCGGCGGCTACGCCCAGCAGGCCCAGCGGCAACTCGACCTTTGGCTCGGGGAGCTCAACGCCAAACGTATCGAGCAGCTCGACCAGCGTATCGGCGGCGGCAAGCGCGGCGGCCTTGTCGGCAGCGTCGCCCGCCTGCTCCAGGTACTGGTTGCACTCGGTCACAAAGCCAAAGACGGCACCCATGGCACCGGCGGTGTTAAAGTCGTCGTCCATGCACTCCTTAAAGGCGGCACGGGTCTCGGCGGCCTTGGCGGCAAACGCCTCGGATGCTGTCTCATCGGCATCGGCCGTCGCATGGTTCGCAGCCCAACGCAGGTTCTCGACCGTACCGGCGATACGCGTGAGCGAATTCTCGGCACCCTCCAGGCGCTCCCAGGAGAAGTCGAGCGGCGAGCGATAGCTCGTCTGCAGCATCAGCAGGCGCAGGGCCGCGGCGGAGTGCTGCTCGAGGACCTCGGCCAGCGTGAAGAAGTTACCAAGCGACTTGGACATCTTCTCGCCGTCTACCAGCAGCATGCCCGTGTGCATCCAGGTGTTGGAGAAGCCCTGGTGCCAGGCGCAGGTGGCCTGGGCGCACTCGTTCTCGTGATGCGGGAAGGCAAGGTCGGAGCCGCCGCCGTGGATGTCGATCGGGGTGCCCAGGTAGCGATGCACCATGGCGGCGCACTCGGTGTGCCAACCGGGACGGCCCTCGCCCCAGGGGCTCGGCCAGCTGGGCTCGCCGGGCTTGGCAGCCTTCCACAGGGCAAAGTCGAGCGGGTCGTTCTTGTCCTCGTTCTCCTCGATGCGCGCGCCAACCATAAGGTCGTCGATGTTGCGGCCCGAGACCTGACCATAGTTGGAATCGCTGCGCACGGCAAAGTACACGTCGCCGTTATCGGCGGCGTAGGCGTGGCCCTGCTCGATAAGCGTCTTGATCATGGCGATCATGGGGCCGATCTCTTTGGTGGCGCGGGGGCGCACATCGGGATCGAGCACGTTGGCGGCACGCATGACGCCGATGAACTTGTCGGAGAACTCCGTCGCGACCTCGGCGGCAGTTCGGCCCTGCTCGTTGGCGCGCTTGATGATCTTGTCGTCGACATCGGTGAGGTTCTGGGCGAACGTGACCTCGTAACCGCTCGCGATGAGCCAGCGGCGAATCACGTCAAAGCTGATGAACGTGCGGGCGTTGCCGATATGGATGTTGTCGTAGACCGTGGGGCCGCACACGTACATGCGAACCTTGCCGGACTCGATGGGCTGGAACTCTTCCTTTTTATGGGTAGCGCTGTTGTAGATACGCATTCGTTACTCCTTAACGGTTTTCTGTAGCAGGCAGACGGCCCAGGCGCCAATTCCCTCGCCTTGGCCTTCCCAACCGAGCTTTTCGGTCGTGGTGGCGGCGACGCCCACGTTTTCCACGTCGACGCCCAGGGCATGGGCAAGGTTGGCGCGCATGGCATCGCGGTGCGGAGTGATCTTGGGTTGCTGACAGGCAATGGTGCAATCGGCATCGACAAACTCAAAGCCCAGCTCGCGCGCATAGTCCATCACGCGAGCGAGCAGCACCATCGAATCGGCACCCTCGTAGGCGGGATCGGTGTCGGGGAATAGCTTGCCGATATCTCCCCCGCGGCAGGCGCCCAGAATGGCGTCGGCCAAGGCGTGCGCGAGCACATCGGCATCCGAGTGGCCCAGCAGGCCGCGCTCGTAGGGGATGTCGACCCCGCCGATGATACATCGACGCCCCTCCACCAAACGGTGGACGTCGTAGCCATGGCCAATGCGCAGGTTACTGAACATGGGGAAGGTCCTCTCCCTCGGCCATGCGGCCAAGCAGAATCGCGGTTACGGGACGCAGGTCCTCGGGCACCGTCACCTTAAGGTTATCGCGCGGGCTCTGGACGCAGCGGACGCGCCCACCCATGCGCTCGACCAGTGACGAATCGTCCGTGCCGATAAAGCCCTCGGCAATCGCCGCGGCATGGGCGCGCTTCATGGCGTCGACACTAAAAATCTGCGGCGTCTGCGCGGCCCAGTACAGCTCGCGCGGCGGCGTCTCGACGATGTTGTCGCCATCGACGATTTTGAGTGTGTCGATGGCAGGCTGGCCGCACACGACACCGTCGAGGGCACGGTCGCTCACGAGCACGTCGATAGCGTGGTCGATGGCCTCGGTCGTAATGAGCGGACGAGCGCCATCGTGAATGGCGACGTATTCAAAGCCCGCCGGCACCGCATGCACGCCGGCACGGGTGGAATCCTGACGGGTATCGCCGGCATCGGCAAAGCTGATGGGCGTGTCATAGTCAAACGGATCGATGGCCAGGCGGCGCATCTCGGCGCGGCGCTCGGCAGGACACACCACCACGATGTGGCCGACCTTGTCGCTCCGATCGAACGCGCGGATAGACCAGCTCATGAGCGGACGGCCCGCCACGTTAACGAGCTGCTTGCCGCCGGGATTTCCAAAGCGCTGGCCGCTGCCGCCGGCAACGACCACGGCGCATACGGGCGCCATTATGCGTTCCCCTGTTTGGTGCCCTTCATGCGGTACAGGGAGTCCGCAAGAATGGCAGGGTTGTTGACGCCAAAGTCGCCCAGGCGCTCCGGATCTTCGCTGATGTCGTCCATGAGCTCCTGCAGCGATCCATACTCGTCGACGATCTTCTCGGCCACGCCGTCGCGCACGACGGACACGCGCGAAAGCGTGCGCAGGCCCAGCGGTGTCATGACGGAGTCCTCGTCCAGGTCGTCGTAACCCAGAACCGCCGCCACATGCTGCGGGTCGGACAAGTCCTTGGGCGTCATACGGCTCAGGTTGGCGCGGATCTTTTCGGCATTGGCCTCGGAGGAATCGCTCGCATAGTCGCGAATCATCAGGTCGTACTCGATATCCATGCTGGAGCCGGCGAGCTGCTCGAGCTGCATCTGCACGAGCTTGCCCTGGTTGCCCAGCTTGACAATGCAATCCTTAAGTTCGGTCTTTGCCTGCTGCATGATCTCGAAGCTCGAGAAAATCCCGGTAATGTCGGCGAGCGTAACGTAGTCGTCGAGCTCGAGGGCCGTCAGACGCAGCAGGGAGCGGTCGAGCGACTGACGGGTAGTCTGGAGCGTGGCGACGAGCTGGTTGACCGAGCTCATGATGGTGGTGACGGGCTGGATCTCGTAGCTCTTGCCGTGAACGTACACGTTGACGACGGCACGACGGGCCGAGACCGAGATCACGATGGCATCCGTGAGTACCGACATGCGGGCGGCGGTGCGGTGACGCATGCCCGTCTCACTCGTGGCGAGTGAGGGATCGGGATTGAGGTGGAAGTTGGCGCGCAGGATCTGGGTGAGGTCGCCGTCGATGACGATGGCGCCGTCCATCTTGGAAAGCTCGAACAGGCGGTTCGAGGTAAACGAAATGTTGAGCGGGAAGCCGTCGTTACCAGCAGCGAGCACGTTTTCGGTGTCGCCGACGCAAATAAGAGCGCCCAAGTGACCGGCGATGATCATGTCGAGGGCGGTGCGGATCGGCTGGCCAGGTGCCGTCAGGCGGATGGCCTGTTCCATACGCTTTTGCAGCTCGTTCTTATCCAAGGCATCGCTCCCATCGTATACGCTCCATAAACGTCAATAAGTTTCTCACGGTTTGACTCTGTGACGCCCGCAAAATCCGATGCTTACAGAATGAGCGAACACAGCTGAGAGCCCCAATCCAAATGAGCTGCTTATGTGGTAGCATCGGGATTCGCATAAATGAGGGAGTAGTCGCGTGATCGGGTTCGCCTCCGGTGGCGCGGCAAGTCAACACACTGGCCGATGCGGCCTGGCTTGCCTTAATGAACGAGACTCGTGGCTGTGCGCGCAACGCGTACGCCACGGGTCTTTTTTGTTACTCCCCCAAGAGGTACACGCGGGCCCGCCCGCAGAGAGGGAGCCAGACTATGGGACTCGCAGAGCTCGTACTGCTCGCCGTTGGCCTTTCGATGGATGCCTTTGCCGTATCCATCTGCAAGGGCCTTGGCATGAAGAAGATCAACCTTAAAGTTGCCGTGGTGCTCGGCTTGTTCTTTGGCGGCTTTCAGGCCGGCATGCCCGTAATCGGATGGGCGCTCGGCAGTCAATTCATGGGCATCATCGGACCCATCGACCATTGGATCGCCTTTATCCTTTTGGCCTTCATCGGCGGCAAAATGCTGTGGGAGGCTTTTACCGAGGACGAGGATGAAGGCGACGGCAAGGATGCCGAGAGGATTGACCTGGGCGAGTACCTAATCCTTGCCATCGCCACCTCAATCGACGCCCTGGCCGTGGGCATCTCGTTCGCCGCGCTTTCGGTCGACATCGTTCCCGCTGTATCGCTTATCGGTGTCACAACGTTTATCTTCTCCGTCGCCGGCGTAGCGATCGGCCACACCTTTGGCGCGCGCTACGAAAAACCTGCCACCATCGTGGGCGGCATCGTGCTCATCCTCATCGGACTTAAGATCTTGCTTGAGCATCTGGGGATTTTGGCGCTGTAACGCCAAACACAATCGCTCAAAACTCAACGCCAGTAGCATCACGAATAGTCCCCGCCCAACGGGGTTCTCCCCTCCGCAGGCGTTTCGAAACCCGCCCCCATCCCGGATTCCCACGCAGCGGCCGCGTTCACCGCCGACACGGGGACCCCTAGCTCCCCCGCGACGCGGCAGACCCTCGGCTGCCCCTCGTAAAGGATGCAGAAGACGCGCTCGAGGTCCGACGGTTCGACCAGGCTGCACCGGCAGTCCGCGTACAGCGCGCAGCCCCTCCCGCGCGGGTCGCCGCCCGAGCCCTCATCCGGCTCGTGATGGCGCACCTCGACCCAAAGGCCCTCCGACACGTCATCGAACCCGAAATCGAGCTCCGCCTGGACGCTCTCGCCGAACGCATCGCCCAGGACGAGCTCCGGCACCTTCGTCATACGGCCGTCCAGCCACTCAATCTCTATCATCGTACGCATGGTGCAAGCCTCTTCCGGCACGGGATTGTCAGCTCAAACCGACCCTTACCCATACGGACGAACATAGCTCGCCAGGGGAAGCCCCTGAAGGCCGTGCGCCACAACATGAGGCCGAATCCGCCCCCGGCTGGACAGGCCAACAACGAAGGAGCACACGGAACCGGCGCGGCGTTACAACCGTCCCGGCAAGCGTGTCACTTGGTCAAGTCATGATGCCGACAAACCCGGAAATGCTCCAACGGAGCGCCGAACGAGCGTAACAATATAAAGCCGTGCAACACGCGTTGGACGACCAGAACATCCCAAACAAAGGCCTGTCGGTCCCACCTTCAAGCCCAATAGCAAAATGTGCATCAGCGGAATTGCAGCGATACAAGTCTCAACCATCACACCGCAGCGCGCCTAGTCCCACTCATCCTACTGCAAATGTCCCAGAACGAGAAAACGACCAGCTTAACATGCCAACCTTTATATCCGCACGCGCGTAATTCAACTCATAAGGACCGGTTATCCCTTACCTGTGACACAATCTCAAACGCACAGAACAGAATCATCAGTCCAATCATCGCATAAGAGGCAGCCGAACCTTCAAACACTATTCCACAAAGAACAATCTCCGCGCCGCCAATAAGAACTGTTATCAGGCGCTCTGCCTTTTTGCTCTCGCCGCTCGCATAAAAAGGCGGCAAAGCGCACAAGATCACATATAGCCCGGGAAGGGAATACAGGATCGATAGTCCAAGCCCCCCATCAACCGCAGTGTTTTGCGTAAGAATCAACTGAACCCAAACGGCAATTATCACTGAGCAGGTTGTCGATAAAAGAAGGCTAGAAATATAGCACGCAAGAAAGTCCCGTCGCATTCGAACAGAGAAATCCGCGAACTCTCTTCGCCGCGTGGAAACAATAAGGTACACAGAAATTGCAATAGAACCAATCAGAGAAAACAGCGGAACAACCAGCAATTCAAGCTTATTACCCCATCGATCAACCACACCCCCACTCCAATGAGCGGGAATTGTATCAGGGAGGGCTGACCAAGCCGCCCATAGAATCAGAAATGGAAGAATAGAGAGGATGAAAGATGATAACACTGCAGTAATTTTTTTCGAGGCTCTCATCGATTCCGCATCTCCTTGTGCGCTCACATTCCACTCCGTCTTAAATCAAGTAAAAATAATAGCTTGAATGCAAATTTGTTTTAATTATTGGTTGATCTCATTTCCATTCTTAATAATTGTTATCTTGATTTTATATCGATTATTCGATATATAGTAATATAAATTGTGTTCAAGGAGGGCACCATGATCCGTATTCGCTCCATAGAGCTCTCAAATGTGAAAAACGTTGCTAACGGCACGATCGGCTTCAAGGACAGCCCCTTCGGTTCCAGCGTGATGGGAATATACGGTCAGAACGGATCGGGCAAGACCGCCGTCGTCGAATCCCTCGCGCGAGTCCAGGATTTGATGTGCGGCTTTCCGCTCGACCGTGAAAGCGTCGATCTGATCGGCCCCTCTGCCGAGTGCGCCAAAATCAGCATCGAGGTCGAGGTGACGGAGGGTTCCCCTTCCTCGCTCGGCTTCGTAGGCGGGCTCGGCGGCACCGTAGCGGCCGGGAAGCCCTTCACAGTTTGCTACTCGTTCTCCTTCGACAGGCTCGACGACAGACCGCGCCTCCTCTCCGAGGACCTCTCCGTCCGCGCCGAGGGGCTCGTCAAGAGAAGGCTCGCCGCCTACGATGCGGCCGATACCGAGGACAGCCAGAACCTGAAGCCCGTCAACAGGTGGCGGGCACTCAGAAATCTCGCCGGAAGGGAGGCCGACCTCGACCTCACCGTCGCACGGCGCTCCCCCGACCTGCAGGGCTCCTCGAAGCTGTTCTCGAACGCCATGGTCGCCTTCGCGGTCGCCGCGAGAAAGTCCTATCTCGAGCGCCTCGGAAATAACTCCCTATCCGAGGCGGCGAGGACGGCGTACGAGAGCGTATTGGTTCCACTCATGGACTCCACGACGCTCCTGAACAGGTTCGCCGACGATAAGATGAGGGTCTGTGACACGCGCCGAAGCGCGGCGCTGGCGTTCAACATCTTCCTCCTCGCCTCCCCGGGCAGCAGCACAGGCGGATGGTCACCCGAGGAGGCCGGAAAGGCCCCTGTCATCCGCGACGTGTCACTCCCTATCGATCAGACAACGGTCCTCCCCTCAGAAGTCTGCGACTCGGTCCGCAAGACCGTCGAGACCATCAACTGCGCGCTTGGGGCAATCGTTCCGGGACTCAGCATCCAAGTGAACACCCTCCACGGCGAAACGATGGAAGACGGCACACCGGGCGAGCGCGTCGAACTCCTATCATGCCGGCAGGGGGTACGCGTCCCCTTCAGAACAGAATCGGAAGGAATCAAGAAGATCGCATCGATGCTCGGCTGGCTGATAAACGTCTTCAATGACGACAGCGCCTGTCTCGTCGTTGACGAGATCGACTCCGGAGTGTTCGAGTTCCTGCTCGGCGAGCTCCTCGAAGTCGTGACCGAGCAGGGCAAGGGCCAGCTCATCTTCACCGCTCACAACCTGCGAGCGCTTGAATGTCTCCCGGTCGGATGCCTCGTCTTCTCGACCTCCAACCCCAACAACCGCTACATCGGGTTCCGGGGCATGGCACCCTCGAACAACCTCAGGAACCAATACCTGAGAGCCATCAACCTCGGGGGGCAGAAGGAACAGCTGTACGAGCCGACCAGAACCTCCGCGATAGGCTCCGCCCTCCTTGAGGCTGGAAGCCCCCAGGCCCTCGACTTCGACTCCCTTCTGTCCTCCATGGGAGGCGAGTGACCATGGCAAGGGAGAAGCGGGTCGTCCTGATTCTCGTGGAGGGGCCGAGCGATGAAAACGCGCTCCTCGAGCCCATGCAGGCCGCGCTCAACTTCGCCGCAAACGGTGCACCGCCCGAGGCGAGGGCGCTCGCCTTCCACTGCGACGTTACCACGGTGCGACCCTTCTCATGGGAGGCCTCCTTCGCCGTCAAGGACAGGGTGCGCGACACCGTGCGCCAGTTCGTCGTCGACCGCATCGCGTCGCGGCACGAGTACGAATGGACCGACCTCGACCGGATCATCCACATCGTCGACCTGGACGGCGCCTTCATACCGAACGAGTGCATCGTCGAGGGGGACTGCGATGGATTCGTCTATGGCCGCGACTCTATCACCGCCCGGGACACCGCTAGGGTGGTAGACAGAAACGAGAGAAAGTCTGCCGCGCTGCTTGAGCTCGCGGGCACGCGCGAGCTCAAGCACAGAAAACACGCAGTCCCCTACAGAGTCTACTTCATGTCCCGCAACCTCGAGCATGCGCTCTACGGCTCCGTACGCGAATTCAGCGATGACGAGAAGAGGCAGCTTTCCGCAGCCTTCGGCAAGAAATACCGGAACGACCCCGAGGGTTTCATCAATCTGCTCCGAAGCGGGGACGTAAAGGTTCCGGGCGATACCGTGGAGGAGACATGGCGCTACGCCCGGGAAGGCACTAATTCCCTCCACCGGGGCTCAAGCCTTCACCTCTTCTTCTCTGACTCTGAACCGGAATCTCCGCCCCGGCCATCCGCTCCCTAGGATCCGAAAGCCCGAATGTCGTGCTGGCGCTTGTGCGAGACGATCAACTTTCGGCAGTCGCTGCTCCCCGTTTTGATCGCATGGCTCTTCCCCGTCGCCCTCCAGCGCCGGGGGTTCCCCTCCATCGCGAAGAGGTAATCCCCGTCCGGCCTTGCCGTCTCTGTAACGCCGAGCCTCCCGACGCGCCTCAAGGAAGGCGGGGTCGTCCCGGGAGAGTGGACAAAACTATAGAGACACGTTCCAAATTGACTAAAGGGTGATATGGGTTAGACGCCAGGCAATTTCCCATTTCTTAAAAGAAGAGAGGGGGCACCTGTCGCAAAAGACCGGGTGTCCCCTCTCGTAATGTCATTTGCAATCCGCTAGCACGTGGCTCGGACCGCTGCCGGCGTGACCTTTACGCGGCAAGGCGCTTGAGGACGTCGATGAGCAGCTCGTAGAAGCGCTCGGCAGAAGCGAGCTCCATGCTCTCGTCCGGGGTGTGGACATCGGAGAGCGTCGGGCCCACGGCGATGGCGTCCAGACCGTGCAGGGCCTCGGCAAACAGGCCGCACTCAAGGCCGGCGTGAATGGACTCGATGCGCAGCTCGGAGCCAAAGAGCTCACGATAGCTCTCGACAAAGACGTCGCGGACCGGCGAATGCTCGGCATAGCTCCAGCCGGGATACTCGAACTCAAACTTGGCGTCGAAGCCCAGGACATCGGCCAGCGTCTGCAGGCGGTCCTTGAACTCGTCCTGCAGCGAGGTGATCGAGGAGCGCGGGGACAGCATGATCTTGACCTCGTCGTCAGAAGTGGCAACCACACCGATGTTGGAGGAAACCTCGACGGAGCCGTCGGTGGCGACGTTGCGGCGAATCACGCCGTTAGGGGCAAGACGCAGGGCGCGGATGAGGGCAAGCGCGGACTTCTGGTCCATGGCCTCGACCTCAGCGTTATCGGCAATCTCGACGGTGCAGGTAAAGCCGGGGTCGAAGACCTCGAGCTCGGCAGTGACGTCGGCGATGATGCCCTTTGCGATCTGGGCCGCGGCCTCGGCGGCAGCGTGGTCGGCGTAGACCAGAACAGCCTTGCACTCACGGTTGATGGCGTTGTCCTTGGTGCCGCCGTTAAAGCTAACGATGGCGGGCTCGCCGGCAACCATCAGGCGGTCGATGATGCGGGCCATGATGAGGTTGCCGTTGCCGCGCTCTAGGTTGATATCGTTGCCGGAATGACCACCCAGTAGGCCGGAGATGTCGAGCGTGAGGGTGCTGCCGGTCTTGTGCTCGCGCACGATGGGGCAGGCGTAGGTAACAACGACGCCGCCGGCGCAGCTGACGGTGGCAACGCCCTCTTCCTCGGAGTCAAGGTTAATCATGGTGCGGGCGCTAATCTGGGACTTGTCGAGCGTCTCGGCACCGACCAGGCCAGTCTCCTCGTCGGTGGTGAATACGCACTCGAGGGCGGGGTGAACGATCGAATCGTCATCGAGAACAGTGAGCATCAGAGCGACAGCAATGCCGTTGTCGGCACCCAGGGTGGTGCCGTTAGCGGTGAGGACGCCGTCCTTGACGACCAGGTCGATACCGTCGGTCGTAAAGTCGTGCTCAACGGAGCCCAACTTGTCGCACACCATATCGATGTGGCCCTGCAGCATCACGGCCGGAGCATTCTCGGCGCCGGCAGAAGCGGGCTTGCGAATGATGACGTTGTAGACCTCGTCCTGGTACACATCGAGGCCGCGCTCCTTGGCAAACGCAACCAGGAAATCGCTGATGCCCTTCTCGTTGCCAGACCCACGGGGGATCGCGCTGACCTCCTCAAAGAAATGGAACAGCTGGGCGGGCTCGTAGCCGGTAATCTTGTAATCCATGGTGCCTCCTTGGCGCAACTGGTTAGACAGTAAGACATGCGCCTTGTATATTCCCAGACTTTGCGTGCATAAACCAGTCGAAAACGCCGAGCGCCCTCGCATCATCGGCTAACGGCGGGGAAACGCTACTTTATTAAGATAAAGCAGGTTAGACGGGCCGCACCGAAGGGGCGTTGGACCCTTCAACCAACCTCAAAGCTTGATCAACGTTTATGCATACGCCATTGGTATGTTTAATGAGGTTTTTGTCCTCCGTCACGACGTAATCGGCATCAATGCGATTAGCGACGCCCAGTATCAGGTCGTCCTCAAAGTCGTTGTGATGATACTTGAACACAAAGGAGTCGAAGACCTCATCTGCACCGACCGGGGCGATGAGGGCTAGCTCGCGCATCTGTCGAACGCATGCCCAGGCCGTTTCGTCTGCCGCCGCAATGGCGTTATCGCTCAGTGAGCCAGTCTTTCTTCGGCACTCCTGCTTGATTGCCGCCGAGACAAGATATGAAACGTCTTTGACCGAAAGCGACGAGGCAAACAGGGCAATCCGCTCCGAGGCGTCGGCAATCTCGATCAGATGGGCGACATTTGCCGTACGGTCGGACCTGCCAGAAAAATAATCCATCCATACGTTGGTATCGATTAACAGCTTGAGGACGCCTTCTGTGCTCATAGTTCCACCCACTCGGGAT
The DNA here is from genome assembly GCA_019419665.1 of Collinsella sp. Taxonomy (GTDB): domain Bacteria; phylum Actinomycetota; class Coriobacteriia; order Coriobacteriales; family Coriobacteriaceae; genus Collinsella. Next base: position 113,209 of record DXZM01000037.1, on the reverse strand, counting down.
AGCGCTCCGCCATGGCCTCCTCATAGAGGTCGTCATAGTCTCCCGAGAACTCAGGGATGGGGATGCCGTATTTGAGGCACGAATCGCGAACGATATGGCTGCCTTGCGCGGCCCTTGACTCCATGCGCCGGGGCTCCACTCCGTCAGAAACTGGAGCCGCCGCGTCTCCCTTCGAGGGCATATGTCCGTTAACGACCAGATACTCCCAAAGTGTCCGAACGGCTTGCGACGGCGTCATGCCAATCTGTGCCAAAACGGCGTCCCCGGCATCCTTGAGTTGGCGATCCATGCGCACGTTCATCTGAACCGGCCGTGAGTCTAGTATCGACATAGACATGTTGGCTCCTTTTGCTATACGCTTTCCTTTACTTAGTATAGCATTTAGGATGAATGCCGCCTTTACCAGAAAGGGGACGTCCCAGCTGGAACATCCCCTTCATTCAGACTATTTCACACTTTACAGCGCGCCAGAGCCGGCTTGCATCATGCCGCCGGGGCCCGAGGTCACGCCGCCGCTTACGGGCGTGGCGTTGCCGGTGTGCGGCGCCGCCGGAGCGGTATCGCCGCCGAGCGCGCCGACCGGACGCGGTGCCGGAATCTCGCCCGTGCCGTGGCTAAAGACAAACTTGCCGTCGGCCACATCGCACAGGACGGTATCGCCCTCGCCCCACTCGCCGGCCAGCAGCTCCTCGGACAGCGGGTCCTCAATGAGCTTTTGGATGGCGCGGCGCAGCGGACGCGCGCCATTGGTGAGGTCGGTGCCCTCGGCCACAATCTTGTCGTAGGCCGCATCGGTGAGCTTGATGTTCATGCCGTTGGCAATCAGGCGTTGACGCAAGTCGTCCACCAGCAGGTGCGCGATCTTGGTCAGATTCTCGCCCGAAAGCTTCTGGAACACCACGATGTCGTCGATACGGTTGAGCAGCTCGGGGCGGAACAGGCGCTTGAGTTCGCCCATCGCACGGCCCTTAATCTCGCTCGAGGTAAGGCCGTGCTCGCCGGTGGTGCCAAAGCCAACGCTCGCATCCTGCGCAATCTCGCGGGCGCCCACGTTGGACGTCATGATGATCACGGTATTGCGGAAGTCGACCGTCTTGCCTTGGCTATCGGTCAGGCGGCCCTCCTCCAGCACCTGCAGCAGAATGTTGAAGATATCGGGGTGCGCCTTCTCGATCTCGTCAAACAGCACAACCGAGTACGGATGACGGCGCACGGCCTTGGTGAGCTGACCGCCCTCGTCATGGCCAACGTAGCCCGGGGGGCTACCGATAAGCTTGGAGACCTCGAACTCGCTGCCAAACTCCGACATGTCGAAGCTGATGAGCGCGTCCTTGCTGCCAAAGAGATACTCGGCAAGCGTCTTGGCGAGCTCGGTCTTGCCCGTGCCGGTGGGACCCAGGAAGATAAAGCTGCCGCCGGGGCGACGCGGGTCCTTGAGCGGCGAGCGACTGCGGCGCACGGCCTTGGCAACGGCCTCGACTGCCTCGTCCTGGCCGATAATGCGGGTCTTGAGCACGCTTTCGGTCTGCAGCAGGCGACGGCTCTCGCTCTCGGTGAGCGAAGACACCGGCACACCCGAGGTCACGGAGACGATGTCGGCGATCTGGGCGACGTCGATGGTGAGCGGGCTCGCGTCGAGCTCGGCCGTCCAGGCAGCCTTGGCCTCGGCAACCTCAATCTCGGCAGCCTTTTGCTGCTCAGTGATCTCGGCAGCCTTGTTCATGTCGTCGCTCTCGGTGGCCTCCTGTGCGGCAGCCTTGAGCTCTTCGACGCGATGCTCGGCCTCGCGCACCGGCTCGGGCGCGCGGTTAGCGGCGATGCGGGCGCGGGCACCGGCCTCGTCGATAAGGTCGATGGCCTTATCGGGCAGGAAGCGGTCCTGAATGTAGCGGTTGGAGAGGTTCGCGGCGGCCTCGATAGCACCCTGTGTGTAACGCACATGGTGGTGCTCCTCGTAGCGCGGCTTGAGCGCGGTCAGGATCTTGACCGTGTCCTCGACGCTCGGCTCCTCGACATCGATTGTCTGGAAGCGACGCTCAAAGGCCGGATCCTTGGTGAGGTACTTGCGGAACTCCTCGGCCGTGGTGGCGCCGATGATCTGGAAGGCACCGCGTGCGAGAACGGGCTTGAGCATGGAGCTCGCATCGATAGAACCCTCAGCAGAGCCGGCACCGATGATGGTGTGCATCTCGTCGATAAACAAGATAACGTCGTCGGCTTCGGTCGCCTCCTGGATCACGTTCTTGAGACGCTCCTCGAACTCGCCGCGATACTTGGCGCCCGCAACAAGACCCGGCAGGTCGAGTGTCCAGATATTCTGGTTCATGAGGTTCTCGGGCACGTTGCCGGCGGCAATCTGCTGAGCCAGGCCCTCGACGATGGCTGTCTTGCCCACGCCGGGATCACCCAAGATAAGCGGGTTGTTCTTGGTGCGGCGCGAAAGGATCTCCATCATGCGCTGGACTTCCTTTTCGCGACCGATCACGGGATCGAGCTTGCCGTCGCGCGCCTTCTGTGTGAGGTTGGTGGCGAACTGCTTGAGCGTGTCGGTGCCGTCCCCCTTTTGCTGTGAGGCGTCCGAGCCGCTAAAGAACGGCAGGCCCGCACCGGGGCGGCCGGCGCCAGCTCCGGCGAGCGGACGCTTCTTGTCCTGGTCCTTGGCGGTGAGCTTTTCGATGGCCTTTTTGATAGAAGCGGACGAAACACCCAGGCGCATGAGGATGTCCATGGCCATTCCGTTGCCCTCTTCGACGATACCGATGAGCAGGTGCTCGGTCGACACATAGGTCTGGTTGTTCTCGCGCGCCACACGGAAGGAACGCTCCATCACGCTAATGACGAGCGGCGTAAAGGCGAGCTTGGCGGCCTCGGTCTCCTCGCTGGGCTCGGGAACGGTGGTCTGGACCTCCTTGAGGGTGTCCATGATGTCGTCGTAGGAGATATCGAGCGAGCGCAGTGCCTCGGCGGCAATGCCCTCGTCCTCCTTAGCGAGCGCGAGCAGCAGATGCTCGGTACCCACTTTATTTGAGTGTAGATCGAGCGCCTCTTGCTTGGCCATGGACATGACCTTGCGCGCGCGATCGGTAAAACGGTCTAACATGCTAGTTCCTCTTAGACGAGCTAGTTTTTTCAAACGCAAAGCGCCGCCCCGCGGCAGCGCTTTGGTCTCTTTACCCATATGGAGTATATGTTAACCGTTGGGACCTTTTCCGCACGGAGCCATACGACAACGTCTACAAAAAAGGAATCGCTCCGGTCTGTTTGGGGGTCTGGTTCTGAGCGTTGCCTAGCAGGCAGGCTCGACGTCCATGCCCTCGGAAATGTTGGCAACCTCCTCGGCAGCGGGAGCACCCGGCATGTGCACGAGCTCCATGTGCGGCTCGGCAAAGACCGTGCCCATGGGGAAGGCGCGACGGAAGACAAACCGGGCAACCGGACCGGCCACCAGCAGGTTCCAGGGCAGGGCCATGATAAAGTTGCGCGGAATGTTGACGAGCCACATCATCGGCAGCGCCTGCAAATTGGCAAGCGGGCCGCCGGGCATATGGAACAGGCCCTCGCAGGCGCCGTAGAGCGACATGATGATGACCATGGGGACGACCATGCAGGAGCTGACGGCGAGCGTCATAGCGAGCGGCGAGCTCTTGCCCGGAGTAACCAGGAACTTGAAGGCGAAGCCTTTGGCTGGCGGGCTGGCGATAAACCAGTCGCAGCACATGGCAAAGACGTAGGCAACGGGGAAGCCAAGCCATGCAGCGGCAACAACCTCGCCGTTGATGGCCCCATGCTGCAGGGCAACGTTGTAGATGCTCATCCAGAGCACCATACAAAAACACATGATAAAGGTGAACAGCAGGCTCTCTCGTTTGTTGATAGGCATAAAGGGCGAAATCCTTTCTGTGTTACGCCGCGGCGCGTGCAAAAAAACGGGCAGGCGAGATGGAGTTACTGGGACTTCATCTCGCCCGCCCGCGGTACGTGCGTCTGCGACTACTTATGTGGTGGAACTACCCTAACACGAACAACACGCGCTTCGTAAGCGTTGAGTTTGTGGAGATGCTCGGCGTATTGGTGCAAAGTAACCTGTCCCCCTTGCACCAATTAGCTGGTGTGGCGCCAGCGGGGATCGGTGAGAGTTCTCGCTACGCTCAGGCCGACGGGAAGGAACGCCACGATGAGCACCGCACGCACAAACCAGCCAAGCATATTAACCGTGTCAAACGTGCACATGTAGTACATCGAGCGATACAGATACAGTCCCGGCACCATGATGACAATCGATGGCACCGTGAGGGCGATGCGCGGGTACGTGAGCTTGATTTCGGCCAGGCTCGCAAGCAGTCCCGACACCAGCGCGCCGATAAACGCCGCCGCCTCGGGAGGCATGCCTGCACTCAGGCCCAGAAAGGGAAACAGCGTCGGCGCATCGACGAGCGTAAGGCGCAAGGTATTAGACACGGCACCGATGAGCCCAGCCGCCGCGGCCATCTTTATCGGACTGTTGAACATAACCGAGAAGCCAAATACACCGATAAAGCTCATCAGTATGCGCAAGAGCGTAAGAGCCAACGGTGAGAGGCCGAGCGGGGCGAAGTCATCCGGCGCCAGTCCCACACACTCGGCAACCATCCAGCCTACGAGGGTCGCCATCACAATAATTGACACAGCATACGAAAGACGCTCGATGCCGCTTCGCATATCGAGCTTTGCGATGTCGAGGCCTGCCGTAATGAGGGGAAAGCCGGGGATGACAAAGAGCATGGCGCCGATATAGCCTTCTTGGTGCGACATTGCCCCCGGAATGACCTGGCCAAGGCCGAGCAACGCCAGTAAATACGAGATACAGGCCAGCGCGACGCCAATCGTCAACGCGCTAAACTGGCCGAGGCCCTGCTTGAGGATATGAGAACGGGCAAAGTTGCCGACGCCCGCGCCCACGAACGCACATGCCATCTCAATGGGACCGCCACCAAGTAAAAAGACAAAGGCGCCACAGGCGCAGGCCGCCGCAAGGCCCTGTTGCCAAGGCGCGTAATCAGGTTTTGAACTCTCAACGGTCTTGAGCATCTCGTGATACTCATGCACGGTAAACCGGCGCCCATAAGTCTCGATTTCCTTTAGGAAGCTCTCCATCATCCAAATGCGATGAGTGTTGACGCCCGTTGTTGGCAGGCTGACGACCTCGTTAAAGCAGTGGCCGCCTTCGATGCAGGTGCACTCAAACGACAGGAGACTTAAGTCAACGTGGATGGTGACACCGAGTACGGCGGCGACGCGGTTCATGGTATCGCGTACACGCCAGGCACCCGTTCCGCTCGCGAGCATAAGCATACCGGTGCGGCAGATGATGGATGATTTGTCGGTAAGTGGCGCATCGACGGCAAGCTCATCGCCCGCGGTCACGATCTGGCGCCAGTCAGTTTTCATATGGAGCGCGCCGGCACGGACACCGTGGTGCATGGGGGCTCTCGAAGGCAGTGAGTCAAGGCGCGAAGGCTGTGGGGGTTCCGTCGATTCATCCTCAACCTCATCAGCCTCTTCATCGACCAGATCAAAGGAATCAAGCGGCGCTGGCTCGCGACGGTCGATCAGCTCCTCGTCCTCATCATCAAAGTAATTGAACTGATCGAGCATGTCCTCTTCGATCGCGCGCTCGCTCGCATCGTCCATACAGACGCTCCCTTCCTGCCGACTAACTCCCATCCTAGGCAGCGACGGCTAAAGGAAACATAAAAGAGACAACTGTCATGTGAGTCATGTACGCAATAGCCGTTAGGTAGTCGTTGGGGACGTTCTTGAATGGCTAGTCGTTTAAGAACGTCCCTAAGTGCCAACCAAGGCAACGCCGCAGGTAGAGGACGGACAGCGAGCGACGTCCAGGGCGAACAAGTTGGCATGAAAAAGGCAAGACATAGACCTTCTGGTCATGCCTTACCTTTTGAATGACAAATTGTCGCCCTGGGCGGCGCGCAGCGTCGAGCCGTTACGCGGTTCGTAGAACCGCGTAACTAGTTAGCACATCTTTGCGCCGGCGGGGATGGAAGCGTCGAGCTGAATCAGATTGAGGCGCTCCTCGCCCTCCTCCTCGTGAATAGCGCTGATCAGCATGCCGCAGCTGGGAATGCCCATCATCTTGCGCGGAGGAAGGTTGGTGATGGCGAGCAGGGTCTTGCCGACCAAGTCCTCGGGCTCATAGTATTCATGGATGCCGGAAAGGATGGTGCGGTCGGTACCGGTACCGTCGTCGAGCGTAAAGTTCAGCAGCTTCTTGGACTTCTTGACGGCTTCGCACGCCTTGACCTTCACGGCGCGGAAATCGCTCTTGGAGAAGGTATCAAAGTCGACAAACTCCTCGAACAGCGGCTCGACGGCGATCTTAGAGTAATCGAGCGTAGGCTTGAGCGATTTGACGAACGGGCTCGAGGCGTTGCCGGCCTCGGCGGCCTTGGCGGCAGCAGCACCGGACTGGAAACCCTTCTCGGGCTTCATGTGCGGGAACAGCAGGACGTCGCGGATGGAGGCCTGGTTGGTGAGCAGCATGACCACGCGGTCGATACCGATGCCGATGCCGCCCGCGGGAGGCATGCCGTACTCGAGGGCGCGCACGTAGTCCTCGTCGTACTCCATGGCCTCGTCGTCACCGCCAGCCTTCTCGGCCATCTGAGCGGCAAAGCGCTCGGCCTGGTCGACCGGGTCGTTGAGCTCGGAGAACGCGTTAGCGTACTCGTGACCGGCGATAACCAGCTCAAAGCGGTGCGTCAGACGCGGGTCGTCCTCAAAACGCTTGGCAAGCGGGCTGACCTCGATGGGGTAATCGCACACGAAGGTCGGGTTGACGATGGTGTCCTCGCCCAGCTCATCGTAAATCTCGGCGATGATCTTGCCAGCAGTCCACTCGGGCTTGATCTCCAGGCCCTTCTCGCGCGCGGCGGCAGCAAGCTCCTCGACCGGCGTGTCGATGGTGACTTTCTTGCCGAGCACGTCAGAGACAATATCAGTCATGGGGCGGCTTGCCCACTCACCGGAAAGATCGATGGTCTGGCCCTGGTACTCGATGACCTCGGGGTTGCCGATGGCCTTGTTGGCAGCCTTGATGACGCCCTGGGCAAGCGCCTTCATGCCCTCGAGATCGGAGAAGGCACGGTAGGCCTCCATCGTGGTGAACTCGGGGTTGTGGGTGAGGTCCATGCCCTCGTTGCGGAAGATGCGGCCAATCTCGAACACGCGCTCAAAGCCGCCGACGATGCAGCGCTTGAGATGCAGCTCGGTAGCAATGCGCAGATAGCACTCCTGGTCGAGCGCGTTGAAGTGCGTGATGAACGGCTTAGCCGTGGCGCCGCCCTGGATAGTCTGCAGGATGGGGGTCTCGACTTCCATGTAGCCGTCGGACTCCATGAAGCGGCGGAAGGTGGAGAGAATCTGCGAACGCTTGCGGAAGGTCTCGCGGACATCGTCGTTGGCGATCAGGTCGACGTAGCGCTGACGATAACGGGTCTCCTTGTCGGAAAGACCGTGGAACTTCTCGGGCAGCGGACGAACGGCCTTGGCAAGCAGGGTCGCGCTCTTAGGGGCAACGGAGAGCTGGCCGCGCTGGGTGCGCACAACCACGCCGGTCACGCCCAGGATGTCGCCCAGGTCGAGGGACTTGAGCGTATTCCATGCAGCCTCGTCCATGTCGTTGATGCGGCAGAACAGCTGAATCTCGGCAGTCGCATCGCGCACGACGATGAACATGATCTTGCCCTGACCGCGCTTGGCGACCACGCGGCCGGCGATCTTCACGACGTCCTCGGTGTCCTCGCCATCGGCAAGCTCGGCGTACTTAGCCTCGATATCGGCAACGTAGTCCTCAAGCTCAGAGTGCTCGGGATAGGGGTTCTGGCCCGCCTCGAACAGGGCGGCGCGCTTGGCCAGGCGGGTGGCGCGCTCGTCGTTGAGCGTCGATGCCTGATCTGCGGCGTTCTGGTTCTCTGCCATAAGTTAGCTCCTCAAACTAAAACGCTCCCCAGGATTCGGTCCCAGGGAGCGAAAACATACCTTTACGCGGGACCGTGGTCTAGCGTGCAATCTTGGCGATGGTGTAGACGCGAGTCTTGCCGGAAGGCGTAACGACCTCGACGGAGTCGCCCTCGCCGTGACCGATGATGGCGTGGCCGACCGGAGACTCGTTGGAAATCTTGTGCTCGAGCGAGTTGGTCTCGGTGGTACCGACGAGCGTGACTTCCATGACCTCACCGTTGGGATCAATCAGAGAAACGGTGGAACCGATGGAGACGGTCAGATCACCTGTGGTGGCAGCAACCTGAGCGTTGGCAAGGATGGCCTGGATCTCGGCAATACGAGCGGCGTTCTGGGCCTGCTTGTCCTTGGCGGCATCGTACTCGGAGTTCTCCGAAAGGTCGCCGAACGCGCGGGCTTCCTTGATGTCCTCGACGATCTCCTTGGCGTAATCGCCCTCACGCCAAGCGAGCTCCTCGACGAGCTTCTGGCGGCCCTCAGCGGTCAGTACGATCTGGCTTGCGTCCATACGGATATCTCCCCAACTCTGATCAAACAATCAACTGTCAACAAAACGAAAAAGACCGGCTAGCCTGCGGGCAAGCCGGTCAGGTGCTCACCCCAAAGGGATGGGACTACTCTGCGTCCGCGTCGCTGTCCTCTGCCTGCTTCTTCTTGGCAGCAGCGAGCTTGGCCTCGAGCTCAGCGATCTCCTTGTCCTCCTCGGACTGCTCGACCACGACCTCCTCGGCCTGCTTGGTCTCGGCCTTATCGTCGCCCTCCATACCCTCGCGGATATTCTTGACGGTAGAGCCGAGGGACTTGCCGAGCTTCGGCAGGTTCTTGGGCCCGAAGATAATCAGGACAACGACGAGAATAATGATGAGCTCAGGAGCCCTCAGTCCAAACATGTAGACCTCCACAATACAGCGAGACAAGCTCGAATGAGTATACCGCGGGTATCGCGGTATCACAACAATAGCTAAAAAAAGGGACCGCAAGAAGCGGTCCCTCCTCATGCTCTGGTCGGGTTGACTGGATTTGAACCAGCGACCCCTGCGTCCCGAACGCAGTGCTCTACCAAACTGAGCCACAACCCGTTAGCTCGACTATAGTAACAAAGATTTCCGTCGTGTGCTAGAGAAATTTTTACTTCTTTGGCACTTCGATGCGAACCGTGTTGGGAATGAGCTCCGTCGCGCAGGACCACCAGCCGTTTTGCAGGGCAGCGTCGGCAAGCCTTTCGGCCGTGGCGGCGGTGTCGCAAATGGCAAATGAGCAGGCACCCGATCCGCACACATCTACAGCAACGGTGCCGTCCTGTTTACGCAGCCAATCGAGAACCGTTTGAATCTGCGGCTCCATCTGTGCGGAAATGACACCTAGGTTGTTATGGATGAGCGCATATGCCGTCTCGGCATCACCAGCATGCAAGGCAGAAGCTATCGCGCCGGGCTTGTCTGCAGGCACCGGAGCCTCGTCAAAACGTCGATAGGCTTCAATTGTTGAAACGCTTGCCTCGCGCGGCTTGACCAACACGACGGGCGTTGCGGGCAGCGCGGGATACTCAGTTGCCAGCACGTCTCCCCCACCTACGTAGAACGCAAGGCTCGCGTGCAAAAAGAACGGGACGTCAGCACCAATACCCCGCGCAATGTCGTCGAGCGCGGGGTCGGTGCGATCAATTCCCCAGAGCTCCGCCAAGGCGACAATGACCGCGGCCGCGTCCGTCGAGGGGCCGCCCAAGCCGGCGCACAATGGAATGCGCTTCTCAATCGTCACGCAGATGTTTGCCTCGCAACCATAATGCTCGGCCATAGCAACCGCAGCCCGATACGCCGTATTCTTTTGCATGGGAAAATCTGATGCCGGAACCGTCTGGACGGTCAGCGCCTGCGCCGGCGCGACCGTCACGGAATCGGAAAGACCGACGGCTGCCATCAGGGAATCGACCCTGTGGTAGCCGCGGTCATCGCGCTCGGTATGAACCCCCAGGTAGAGGTTAATCTTTGCCGGCGCGGAAAGAGTCAGGGATCGATCGGTCACCGTTAGTGCTCCTCGAGCTGATTGCCGAGCGGGGTAAAAATGTGCTCACCGCTCTCGGGGTCGAACAGCTCGACCTGCCCGGTGAGGACATCGATATACTGGTAGGACTGACGCGACTTGCGGCCGCGACGTTCGTCAACCTCGACGATAAAGACGGCGGGGTGGACGCTCTTGATGGTGCCCATGCGCTCGACGACGCGGGTGCGGCCCATGTTGGCCTTCACCTTGACGCGATCGCCCACCATATCGGTCAGCTTCTCGTGGATGTCGTCGACGTGATTGACTTCCATCTCTTCCATGAACAGGGCCTCCAGAAGGTGCAATTCAAAAAGGGGATAATACCCCTAAGATAGACAAAACTCTAATACTATAGCACCCTGTTGCGACCACGCGCAAGTAGCTAATTTGGCTACTTACAGATTGTCGGTATCGAGGACGATGGTGAATGGGCCGTCGTTGACGAGGTCGACTTTCATATCGGCGCCAAAGATGCCATGCGCCACGTGTTCGACATCTTGACGAACGAGCGTCAGGAAGTACTCGTAGAGCTCGTTGGCGACATCGGGGGCGCCGGCATCCGTAAACGATGGGCGGCGGCCGTGACGGCAATCGGCGAACAGCGTGAACTGCGACACTACGAGAACCTCGCCGTCGACATCGGCAAGTGCCAGGTTGGTCTTGCCGTTCTCGTCCTCGTTAATGCGCAAGCCGCGGAGCTTGCCCCACAGCTTATCGGCCTCGGCGCGCGTGTCGCCGTGGCCCACGCCCAGCAGCACCAGATAGCCGCGCCCAATTTTGCCCACGCACTCGCCGTCGACCGTCACGCCGGCGTTGAGTACGCGCTGCACCACCGCACGCACGGCCTACTCCTCGCCCGTCAGTTTGGCGGACAGATGCTCGAGCGCGTGGAAACGATGGCTGATGGCGTTCTTCTCGTCCGCCGTCAGCTCGGCCATGGTCTTGCCCGGCGTGTCGACCGGCAGGAACAGCGGGTCATAGCCAAAGCCGTGATCGCCGCGGCCCTCGTGTGCGATAACGCCCTCGCAGGCGCCCTCGCCATAGGTGACCAGACCATCCGTGTCGATAAGCGCAACGACGCTCATAAAGCGCGCGGTGCGGTCCTCGTCCGCCACGCCTTCCAGGTTAACGAGAAGCTTGGCGTTGTTGGCGGCATCGTCTCCGTGCACGCCCGCATAGCGCGCGCTATACACGCCCGGCTCGCCGTCAAGCGCGTCGACGACCAAGCCAGAATCGTCGGCGATGGCCATGAGCCCCGTCTCTTCGACGGCAGCCTGCGCCTTGATGATGGCGTTCTCCAAAAACGTCGTGCCGTTTTCCTCGGGGTCCTCAAAATCGCCCAGCTGGCCGAGCGCCACAAAGCGAACCTCGGGCATGACCTTGCCTAAAATGGCCTCGATCTCGGTGAGCTTATGGGCGTTGCCCGTTGCCACGACAATGGTCGCCGCCGGGTCGAGGGTGTCGATGTCGATCTTCTCAAGTGCCATGAGTGGTCTCCTTGTCTCTATAGCAATGCCGCGCCGAGGGCGACGAGGGCCTCCGCCTCTCCCCTCTCAATCAACGGCAGTCTTATACTTCGACGTTTTCCCAGATAAAACCTGCCAAAATAAACCTGTCCCTTTTTGGCAGGTTAGGCGATGGCTTGGCGCTGAAGCTCGATGAGCTCGGCGATGCCTTTGTCGCCCAGGTCGAGCAGGGCGTTGAGGCGCTTACGGTCAAAGGGCGCCTGCTCGCCAGTGCCCTGGAGCTCGATCATCTCACCGGTGTCGGTGGCGACGAGGTTCATGTCGACTTCGGCATGGCTGTCCTCGGAATAATCGAGGTCAAGCAGCGTATTGCCGTCGACAACGCCCATGGAGATTGCAGCCACCTGGCCGGTAAGCGGGATGCGCTCGATCTTGCCCGCCTCGACCCACATGGCGAGGGCGTCGTGCAGCGCCACCCAGGCGCCGGTGATGCTCGCTGTACGCGTGCCGCCATCGGCCTGAATCACATCGCAGTCGACGGTGACGGTGTACTCGCCGAGCGCCTTCATGTTGACGACGGTACGCAGGCTGCGGCCAATGAGGCGCTCGATCTCCATGGAGCGACCCTTGCGGTTGGCGTGCTCGCGCTTGCAGCGCTTGCCGGTCGACGCCGGCAGCATGGCGTATTCCGCGGTCACCCAGCCGACCTTAGCTCCCTTTCGCCAGCCCGGCACGCCCTCCTCGATTGTGGCGGCGCACAACACGCGCGTGTCACCGAACTCGGCAAAACACGAGCCGTGGGCGTGCTTCATGACGCCACGGGTGAGCTTAACGGGGCGCAACTCGTTGGCGGCGCGACCGTTGGCGCGGTTGACCTGCATGTACTCCATAGAAAAATCCTTTCGGCAAAAGGTGTGGCGAAGGCTCTGACGGCGGCCTTACATCTATTTCAGCTCATCGATATCGATATGCTCAATGCTCTTGAGCGGCTGACCAAAGATAAAGCTGCCCGCCACCGCAAACTCGGCAATGTTATCGGCCGTCGTGGCAAAACGATGCTGCGGCTCGGCGGCGACGCCCGCCAGCTGCTCGCGGCGCGTGAGGATATCGGTCAGCTCGCGCGTGGTCTCCTCGGCGGAACTCACGACGCGTACCCCAGGCCCCAGCGCATGGCGGATAGGTCCCACCAACAGCGGAAAATGCGTACAGCCGAGCACCACGGTATCGATACCGTGGTCGCGCAGTGGCTCAACCGTGGCACCCACCAGCGCACGCACGGCAGGCGTATCGAAGATGTCCTCGTTCTCAAGCCACTGCTCTTGCAGATGCGCACCCGAGGCGAGCTCGTGTTCGACAACCTCGACAAAGCTCGAGGCGGGGCAGCCGTATACGTCGACGCCGGCATCTAGGTCCTGAATGGCGCGCGTGTAAGCGCCCGAGCGAATGGTGAGGTTGGTGGCGAGCACGCCCACGCGACGCGTGCGGGTGCTGTTGATTGCCGCACGGGCACCCGGCGCGATCACGCCGATCACGGGAACGTCGAGCACCTGCTGGGCCAGACGCAAGGCCGCAGCTGTCGCCGTGTTGCAGGCGATGACCATAATCTTGACGTCGTGCTTCGACAGCCAACGGCCCGCCTGCAACGCAAACGAGCGCACCTCATCCTCGGTGCGCGTGCCGTAGGGGCAGCGTTTGGTGTCGCCGAAGTAGTAGACGGACTCGCGCGGCAGCACCGTCGCGATGGCGCGCGCAACCGTCAGACCGCCCAAACCAGAATCGAACACGCCAATCGGGCGCGTGTCGCCTGTCGGATTCTCGATATCGGACATTACCTCACCAGTCTCTCTCGAAAAGACATGTCCAAGTGCGGCGACGCCGCGCTACGAACGCGCCGCGACCAGCAGCTCTGCCGTCGCCGCCCAACCGTCGACAATTTTGCCGCGCGTAACGAAAGCGTTCTCGCAAGCAGCCAGGAACTCGGGCGCACCGGCGCTCGTCAGGCCATTCTCGACCAGGCAGAACGTGCCCACGTGATCGGCCATGTAGAAGTCGGACTCGGAATCGCCGAGCGCGAGCGTCTCCTCGCGCTCGATCCCCAGGTGCTCGCAGAAGCGCGCGATGGCAACGCCCTTGTTGAGGCCGGCGGGATTGATGTTAAACGCGCGACCGTCCTCGACGCGATCGAGCTCGAGCGTCGTCGGCTTGGACAGATGCGTCAGGTGACCGTTACAGGCCCACACCAGGCCGCAGCCGGCCTCGTCCAGGATGGCCTGGACCTCATTGTCGGGCACATCGCCGCGCATGCCGACGGTGACCTCGCGGTACTTGTAGCCGGTCGACATGTCGTTGTGATACTCGATCTTGTGCGGCCAGCGGGCAAGAATCTTCTCGCACACGCCGGTCTGCTCGATCACCTGGTGCGGAGTAAGGCCGCAGGCGGGGTCGTAAGGCATGTCGCCAGTCAGATACTCCCAATCGTTGGCTTTGAGGTCGTACATGACCAGGCCGCCCATCTCACCAATGTAGGAGTTGAGGCCGAGCACGCGCGCGTCCTCGTGGATCATGGTACGGTTGCGGCCCGAGGTGGGAACCACCTGAATGCCAGCGCGAGCGAGCGCCACGACGGCCTCGACGAGTTTGGTCGAGGGGTTGTCGTCGTTGTCGCGCAGCACGCACGAGCCGGGCGCGAGCATCGTGGCATCCAGGTCGGTAAAGACGTACTTGACCTTGGCCAAGCGCTCGCGCATCTCGCCCGAAAGCTCGGCAACGGTCGGCAAGGTGTTGTGGGACATGGTTACTCCGTTTACGTAGAAGGGTTTGGACTTGGACGGCATGTTTTGATTGAGGGAACACGCTTATGGCGACAGCGCACTCAGGGCGCCGCCGCCATCATGGTTCATTAGTCAAACTGGGTAACATCGATCAGGCGATTGGCCAGCGAAAGGTCGCTCTCGATGGGCACGAACTCGTCGCCCACGTGCATGAGCTCCTCGTCACCCTTTGCCAGCAGCAAGACAATGGTGGGAGCATCGGGGTTGACGTACTCCTCGCGCGCCGCCTTGAACGCCGCATGCACAGCGGCTTCGCGGTCGAGGATGATCTTGTTCGGCGTATCGTCGGGAACATGCTCGGCAAGCTCGCGACAGACCTTCATCGGGTCCTCGTGAGCTGGATCCTCGTTCGTAAAGATCATCAGGTCGGAATACGGTGCGGCCTCGCGTGGCAATTGCTCGCGGCGCTCCTGCGCCTTGCCGCCGGCGGCGCCAAACAGCGCAATGACGGGGCTAGCGGGAAACGCGCGCTTGACCGACGAGAAAAGCGAACGGAACGAAAGCTGGTTGTGCGCGTAGTCGACAACGCAAATCACGCGGCCGTCCTTCGACTCCACGACCTCCATGCGGCCCGGCACACGCAGTTTGGAGAGGCCCTTCTTGATAGCCTCGATACCGATGCCGATCTCGCGCGCGGCGGCGATAGCGACCAGCGCGTTCTCCACGTTAAAGTCTCCCGCGATACCCAGCAGGATCTTCTCCCCCGCCTCGGACTCGTCGGCACACAGGCCATGCAAGTTGAACTCGATGCTAAAGCCGACCATGCGTACGTCGCTCGCCCACAGGCTTGCCTCGGGATGCTCGACGCCAACGGTCACCAAGCGCTCGGCCGTCGACGCTGCCTCCAGCACACGGTCGACCTCTTCGGTGCCCAGATTCACCACGGCGGTCTTTGCCTGGTCAAAGATCCTGAGTTTGCTCTCAAAATAATCCTCAAACGTAGGGTGTTCGATCGGCGAGATATGGTCGCGGCCGATGTTGAGGAAGCACGCCACGTCAAACGGCAGATTCTCGACGCGCTGGTACTTGAGCGCCTGGCTCGAGACCTCCATGACCATGGACTGGCGACCGGAAGTGCGGCAGTTGGCGATATGGCGCCAGACCTCGGGGGCCTCGGGCGTAGTATTGGTGCTCTCATAGCACTCGATGCCATCGTCGGTACTCACCGAGCCGATCATGCCGCAGGACTCGCCCGCCGCTTTGATGATGGACTGGAGCATAAAAGCGGCCGTGGTCTTTCCCTTGGTACCGGTGATACCCACGATCTTGACGTCGTGGTCGGGACGGTCGTAGACCTCCGGCGGCAACAGGGCCATGGCCGTGCGAACGCTATCAACAACCAGCATCGCAGCACCGCTCTCCTGCGCCAGCGGCTCCAGAGACTCGACCAGCGACTCCTCGCACACAAATGCGACAGCGCCCGCATCGAGCGCCATGCTCAAAAACGCGGGCTTAAAGGCAGCACCTTTGCAAAAGAACACGTCACCTGCCGAGACCGCGCGCGAATCAAACGAGCAGCCGGTCACGGCACGCTCGTCAACCTGCTCTGATGCGCGCAGCTCGCCGCACACATCGAGAAGCTTGGCAAGCGTATCGACCGTGGTCACGGTCGCGGAATCCGAATGGTGCATCTTTCACCTTTCTCAGCCATTTGGCAGGGACGGTTTTATAGTAACTGAAACGCACCCACGCAAAAACGGCTCCCGGAGGAGCCGTTACGCGCAGGCGTTCGTAAGCCGAGGCTAGGCAGCCTGAACAGCGGGCTGGTCCTCGTCGATAAAGAAGCGCTTGTACCACACCAGGAACACGAGCGGCGTATAGATCTTGCGCTGGAAATCGCCCTTGCCCGCAAAGTGCAGATCGAGCAGGTGCATGAGCTCGTCGGTATTGAAGAACTCGCTTGCCCACGGCGCGGTGAAGTACTCCTTGACATAGTCGTACCACTTTTGCTCGCGCAGCCAGTAGACAATCGGCACCGGGAAGCCCACCTTGGGACGGGTGGCCCACTCATCGGGCAGCGACTTGTTGGCAGCGTGGCGGAGTACCTGCTTGTTGCCGTTCTCGTTGATGCGGTAGCGATCGGGAATGTGCTCGGCGAACTCCATGACTTTGCGGTCCAGGAAGGGCACGCGCAGCTCCAGCGAGTGCGCCATGCACATCTTGTCGGCCTTGAGCAGAATGTCGCCCGGGAGCCACATGTTCATGTCCAGGTACTGCTTCTTGACCAGTTCGGGCTGACCCTTCACGCGTGCGTAGATGGGTGCAGCGAGCTCAAAGGCGCCATCGCCGGTGTTGTACTCGGGCTTGAGCACGCCGTCGACCTCGCGCTCCGGCCATACCAGAGCCTGTCCCAGGAACGACTTCTCGGGGATCTCGGCACCCTTGACCAGGAAGTTATGTCCCTTGAAGTACGGCATATGCAGCGCCAGGTTACCGAGCGCGCGACGGATGGGCAGCGGCACCATCTTTTTGTACTTGCGCACCGGGACCGTGTCCTCGTAGTAGGCGTAGCCGCCAAAGAGCTCGTCGGCGCCTTCGCCCGAAAGCACGACGGTAACGTCCTTGCGGGCCATCTCGGCCAAGAACCACAGCGGCACGGAAGACAGGTTGGACTGCGGCTCGTCCATGTGATACTGGATGTCCTCGAGCGCACCGAAGAACTCGTCGGCGGTAATCATCTTGCGAACGTTCTCGACGCCGAGCTTATCGGAAAGTTCCTTGGCGTAGTTGGTCTCGTTGAAGTTCTTGTAGTCAAAGCCCACCGAGAAGGTCTTGTCGGGCATGAGGCAAGCGGCGATGTAGCTGGAGTCGACGCCACCGGAGAGGAACGACGCGACCTTGACGTCGGCGATGCGATGGGCCTCGACACTCTCGTGCACGACCTCGTCCAGCTCATCGACATACTCTTCGAACGGCTTCTCGACGGCAGAGTAATCGCAATCCCAGTAGCGCTCGATGTTCATCTTGCCGGTCGGGATATCGACGGTAAAGTAGTGCGCCGGCGGCAGCTTGTAGACACCCTCGAAGAAGGTCTCCTCAGTCGCCGAATACTGCAGCGTCATGTACGGACGCAGAGCCTTTTTGTTGACCGCCTTGTGGAAGTGCGGGTAGTCCAGGAAGCTCTTGATCTCGGAACCAAAGAGCACGCCCGGAGCGCCGTCGCCCGCATCGGCCATGGGATAGTAGTAGAGCGGCTTGATGCCAAAGATGTCGCGGGCGCCAAAAAGCTTGTTCTTCTTTTTGTCCCAGATGACGAAGGCGTACATACCGCGCAGACGATCGAGTACGGCCTCGCCCCACTCCTCGTAGCCGTGCAGGAGGCTCTCGGTGTCGGCGCCGCAGTGGAACTTGTAGCCCTTGGCCTCGAGCTCGGAACGGAGTTCTTGGAAGTTGTAGATCTCGCCGTTGAAGACAATGACGACGCTGCCGTCCTCATTGGCCATGGGCTGAGCGCCGGCCTCGGTCAGGTCGAGGATCGACAGGCGGCGGAAGCCCAGGGCAACGCGGCCGTCGATAAACTGACCGCCCATGTCGGGACCGCGATGGACGATGCGGTCCATCATCTTGGTGAGCACCTCGGATTGGTTATCCGTCCCACCGACAAAACCGACAAAACCGCACATATACTATCCCCTCTGCTGTTGCTGGGCATCAAATCGAATCAGTAGCTTTTGAGTATACCCGAGGGCGTAAAGAGGGGCGGAATGTTCAGGCAATCTCAACTGAATCAGCTCCGCTGTGACACGCGCCGGTTACCTTTAATGGATATGAGGTGAATGGGGCGATTGTTTTGCTATACTCTCTCCGCACGGGCGATTGGCGCAACGGTTAGCGCAGGTGCTTTACACGCACAAGGCTGGGGGTTCGAATCCCTCATCGCCCACCATTGAATTGGAAACGGTCCTCGCAAGGGGACCGTTTTTGCTTGGGCCCATTTCATGGGATTCGAACCCGCCAGCACGTCTGTCACAAAGGCCGTGGCCAGAAAATGTCAAAAATGAGTACTGCTACCTTGCTTACAACATTTCAAAAGATAGCATTTGCTTAAGTTACGCAACATATGTCCATTATAAGGACTAACAACTGGATCAAAATCGTACATTCATCGCCATTTCGACTAGCTATCTGGCCTTATTAGTCCAAAATTGCTGCTACCAAATCGGTAACACTACTCATATTTGATGTTTTTTGATCAGCAGGTCTCCCCGCCTTAGCAAATCTAAGGCAAAACCGGCTCCAGACCGCTGAATCGTGCCGCATATGGCACGTCCGCAGTCCGAAACCCGGTCCAAATTGAGTTATTGCGCCGCGTTAGCCCAAGACACCCGCCAGGATCTCGATTAGGCTGTCCACGTCGGCCTCTTCGCACACGAGCGGCGGCAGGAAACGCAGCGTATGAGCACCTGTAGCGTTAATCACGGCACCGGCGGCCAGCGCGCGGGCAACAATATCATGCGCGTCGCCCGCAGCATCATCCAGATCACAGCCGAGCATCAAGCCGCGGCCACGCACCTCGGTCACGTGCGGCAGCTTGGCGAGCTTTGCCTCCATATAGGCGCCTACCTTGGCAGCGTGGTCGGCATAATCGCCGCGCACGAGCGCGGAGAGCGTCGCGGCACACGCCGCGATGGCCAAGCAGCTACCGCCAAAGGTCGAGCCGTGGTCGCCCGGCTTAAACACGTCGGCAATCTCCTTCTTTGCCACGACGGCACCCATGGGCACGCCATCAGCAATGCCCTTGGCAAGACTCATAATGTCGGGCTCCACGCCATAGGTCTGGAACGCAAACGGCTTACCCGTGCGGAAGATACCGCACTGGACCTCGTCGGCGATAAGCACGGCGCCCACTTCGTGTGCCAGGTCGCGCGCTGCCGCCATAAACTCCTCGGTCATAGGGTGCACGCCACTCTCACCCTGGATCGGCTCGAGCATCACGGCACAAATTTCGCTCCCCAGCTGCTTAAAGATCGCACGCAGTTCATCGATATCGTTGGGCGTGCAGGCCACAAAGCCACCCGGCAGCGGGCGGAAACTATCCTGCAGCCAATCCTGCATGGTGGCGGCAATGGTCTCGAGCGTACGACCGTGGAAGCCGCCGCGCATGCACACGATAGTGTTGCCGCCGTTACCGGCACGCTTGGCGTACAGGCGCGCGAGCTTCATCGAGCCCTCGTTGGCCTCGGCGCCGGAATTGGCAAAAAACGTCTCCCACACCTGCTCGCCCGCAGCCGGGGCACCAAGAGCAGCTGCCGTGGTCTCATCGCCGGCGGCAATGGCACCGGCAAGCACGCGCGCACCATCTACGTCGTCGTTAGCAAGCTTGGACAGCAGCGCCGCGACCTGTCCGCGCTGCTCGATGTAGAAGTAATTGGAGACATGCATGAGCTTTTTGGTCTGTGCCTCGAGCGCCGAGAGCACAGCCGGGTCGCCATGACCTAGGCTGCACACGCCGATGCCGGCAAGAAAGTCGAGGTACTCACGACCATCGTCGCCGGTGAGTTTCATGCCGTGGCCCTCGACAAACTCGACCGGAGAGCGGCCAAAGGTATGCATAACGTAATGGGATTCAAGCGATTGCTGAGCTGCAAGTGACATGGGATGCCTTTCGTTGAGCGCCGGACGGCGCAGGCCTATGGGTGCAGGAATGGGGCGGCTGCGGGTCAGTTAGACCGTCTGAAGCTTCTCGACCTCGTCGAGGTTCTCGGTCAGACGCGCAGCAAACGTCGAAAGCGGATGCGGATGCGTATCGAACTCGTAAGCCGTCTCGGTGGAGTGGATCACGGTACCGACGCCGGCGTCGGTCAGCAGCTCCAGCAGCAGCGAATGCGGCGTGGTACCGTTGATGATGTGAGCGCGAAATACGCCTCCGGCAAGCGCATCGACGGCAGCACGCAGCTTGGGAATCATGCCCTTATCGACCTCGCCGCCGTAGAGCATCTCGTTAACCTCGTCGAGCGTCAGGTTGGAAATGAGCGAATCCTTGTCGCTAAAGTCCTTGTACAGGCCGTCGACATCGGTCAAAAAGATCACCTTATGCGCATGGAGCGCCGCCGCAACGGCACCGGCGGCGGTATCGGCGTTGATGTTGAAGAAACCGCCGTCCTCCCCCGCCGCGACGGTAGCGATGACGGGGATGTACTCGCTATCGAGTAAGCGCTCGATATAGTCGGTGTTAACGTGCGTCACTTTGCCCACGCGACCGAGCTCGGGGTCGAGCGGCTCGGCGATGAGCGTGCCAGCATCGCTGCCCGACACGCCCACGGCCAGGTTGCCGTGGTGGTTGATGGCGGCAACCAGCTCCTGGTTAACCTTGCCGCCCAGCACCTCGCGCACGATATCCATAGTCGCCGGCGTGGTCACGCGCTGGCCGCTCTTAAACTCGACGGGAATATCGTAATGGCTCAGTGCCTCGTTGATAGCCTTGCCGCCGCCATGCACGATGACGGGGCGCATGCCGATAATCTTGAGCAAAACGATGTCGCTCATCACGTCGCGGCGCAGCTGCTCGTCAACCATGGCGGCTCCGCCATATTTGATAACGACCGTCTTGCCGGTCAGGTTTTTAATCCACGGCAGCGCTTCGAACAGCAGTTGCGCGGTTGCTTCGTTGGATTCGCTCGAGCGACAATCGCGTGCGAATTTCATAATCTGCCTCGTCTTTCGTGTAGCTATCGCGCCGTACCTCGTTGCCCGCGATTGCAGCGGAGCGCGCGGGACGGTGCGCGCCCGGAATCTAGGAACGGTAGTCGCCGTTAATGGAGATGTACTCGTGCGTGAGGTCGCAAGTCCACACGGTGGTCGCCGCGTCGCCCGCGCCCAGGTCTGCCGAGATCACAATCTCGGGCGCCTTAAAACGTCGCAGAGCCTCGTCCTCGTCAAAGGGAACAGTCAGACCGTCGCGACAGACGGGCATACCCATCATGTCGATGGAAACGTCTTCCTGGTTAAACTTCACGCCGCACTTGCCGAGCGCCATGGCAACGCGGCCCCAATTGCAGTCGTGACCAGCGATGCAGGTCTTGACGAGCGGCGAGTTGGCGACGGCACGGGCAGCGATATCGGCTTCCTCGTCGTTAGCAGCGCCGGTAATGTTAACCGTCACGAGCTTTGACGCACCCTCGCCATCGGCCGCAATGTTGCGCGCCAGGCTCTCGCACACCTCGTGCACGGCAAAGGTCAGTTCGTCAAAGGCGTCAGTGCCCTCGACGATGGCCTCGGCATCTGCAGTAGCAGCGCCAGAAGCAAGCATGATGCAGGTGTCGTTGGTCGAGGTATCGGAATCGACCGTCACCTTATTAAAGGTCTGTTTAACGGACGAGAGCAGCAGGGCATGAAGTGCCGCCGGCTCGACGGGGGCATCGGTGGTGATAGCTGCGATCATGGTGGCCATGTTGGGCATGATCATACCCGAGCCCTTGCACATTCCGCCTACCGTATAGACATTGCCCGCATGACCCGCAGCCTCACTGACGTAGGACACGGCGTACTCCTTGGAGTGCGTGTCGGTCGTCATGATGGCGCGAGCGGCATCGGCGCCACCGTGGGCGGAGAGCGCCTCGTAGGCAGCAGGAATGGCGGTCTCAAACGTGTCGATCGGCAGAATCTGGCCAATCACACCCGTGGAGGCAATCAGAATCTGCTGAGGCTCGCAGCCGATGACCTGCGATGCGATGCTGCACGTCTCGCGCGCGCATGCAAGGCCGGTCTCACCCGTGGCGGCGTTGGCATTGCCAGAGTTGACCGAAATGCCGGCGATGATACCGTACCCCTTGTCGGTACCGCCCAGGTTGGCACGGCTCACCTGCACGGGCGCCGCGCAAAAGCGATTGGTGGTAAACACGCCAGCACCGGGACAGGGTTTATCGGGCACGACGAGCGCGTAATCCAGACGCTCGGGGTTCTTGCGGAACCCAGCGTGGATGCCTGCAGCCTTAAAACCAGCCGCAGCCGTAACGCCACCCTCGACGGCGCGAATCTTGATATCAAACAGCTCGGTATTCATCGTCTTTATGACTCCTTATGTCAAACAAAAAACGGACATCGGTTGGTGCGCCATGCCAGTCGTGATCATGAGACCAGCTTAAGAGTGGCGCCCCATTCGATGCCCGACTACCAAATCGTTAACAATCGAATGTGCTACACCGGGCACGCCACTGTGGGCAAGCCTCGTCGCTCGTCAAAGCCAAAGACGATATTGGCGCACTGGACTGCTTGGCCCGCAGCGCCCTTGCACAAATTGTCGATAGCACCCGTCGCCACCAGCACGCCCGCGCGCTTGTTGAGCGCGAGGCCAATCTGGGCAGCGTTGGTGCCGACGACCGAAGCCGTCTTGGGCTGCTGGTCGGCATCGAGCACGCGCACAAAGGTGCGACCGGCGTAGAACTGCTTGTAATGGTCGACAACGTCCTCAAGGGTCAAGGTATCGAGAGCCTGCGGCGTGAGCGGCAGCGTCACCGTGGAGAGCAGACCGCGCTTGAGCGGTGCCAGGTGCGGGGTAAAGACGACGCGATCGGTCAGGCCAAGGATTTGCTCAATCTCGGGCGTGTGGCGATGCCTGCCCACGCCGTAGGCCTCCAAGTTCTCGTCGGCGCTGCAAAAATGGGTGCGGGCGTTGCAGGACTTACCGGCGCCCGTCACGCCGCTAATGGCATCGACAATCACGGGGCCGTTCTCGGCCACCCAGCCCGCGCGCACGGCGGGCGCGGCGGCAAGGCTCGTTGCGGTGGGATAGCAACCGGCGCAGGCGACCAGCACGGATTTGCCGTCGGCATGGTCGGATGCGGCGGTCTCCAAGTCCTGGCAGAACAGCTCGGGCAGACCGAAGGCACGGGTCTTGAGCAGCTCGGGGCTCGCATGCTCGGCGGCATACCAAGCCTCAAAAACGGACGCGTCGTTCAGACGGTAGTCAGCCGAAAGATCAAAGCAGGAGACGCCCGATGCAAGCAGCGCGGGCACCTGTGCCATGGCAGCCGTGTGCGGCACGGCCAAAAAGACCGCGTCGCAGTTCTTGAGCTCGGGGGCATCATGCGTGGTGAAAACCAGATCGCTCACACCAGCAAAGCTCGGATACACCGCGGACAGCGGCTGGCCGGCATCGGCGTTGGACGTAACGGCAACAAGTTCAAACTCGGGATGACCGAGGACGAGGCGAATGAGCTCGGCGCCGGCATATCCAGCCGCACCGACGATTCCAACCTTTACAGACATATCAGACTCCTTGTCTGCAGTTATGCACCAATGCGCATCCCGCAGCCGTCGTTATGAAGTGGGTTGAAACTTTAGCACCAAAAGATGCATGAATACGTAAATGGCTTGCATTTTCATGCATTGAAACATTCCCGACACATTCGCTTGAAGGAATTGACAAATGGAGCGGGCCCCGTATTGACCGGCGCTCCTAACGGCGCCGGGCAATACGGGGCCCGCCCATGCGAA
Organism: Collinsella sp.; assembly: GCA_019419665.1. GTDB lineage: Bacteria > Actinomycetota > Coriobacteriia > Coriobacteriales > Coriobacteriaceae > Collinsella. Next base: position 89,415 of record DXZM01000037.1, on the reverse strand, counting down.
ACCAAGTTGTTAGGATGAGCCAGCTGGCTAGAGCTCGACCGGCACCCATTCGTCGTGATTGCAGATAAAAGCCTCGGGATCCTCGACGCTAAAGAAGACGAGCGTGGGGTCGTTAGGCCCCTCATAGTGCTCGCCCAGGCGCTCTAGATGCTTCCACCCAGCTTCGCGCATTTCGCCTAAAGCCCGGTCATCCAAGCCGGCACGCCCGCGCAAGATGAGCCAGCCATGGCCCGGCCACCAACTCGTGGCCTCAAAGCGCTGGTTTTGCAGCAGCTCTTGCCACACATCTTTGGTGCGCGCTGTTACAAACCACAGCTTGCCGTCCTGGATCTGCGCAAACGAAAACGGACGCACATGAGGCTGTCCGTCAACGCTCGTCGCCAAATACCATGCCGGCACCGACGTCAGATACTCCAACACCGTATTCAATCCGTCCATGTGTCCTCCTGGCGCTAGCTAATTCGGAACGGGTAGTTAATTTGAGACGCGCTAGAGCTCCAGGCGCTCCTCGCTGCCGTCGATATCACAGAAGCGCGCGGCAATGTTGCGGACCGAAAAGAAAGCAAGGCGGCCGTCGTTGGCACTCTCGTGTTCCTCGCCGATGCCCACCATGTGCTTAAAACCCGCTTGACGCACCTTGTCGCTCGCAACTGCGTCGTCCTCAAGTGCGGCTTCGCCGGTCAATACGATCCAGCATTCCCCCGGCTTCCAGCCCGAGAGCTCAAACTTGGGATTCGCACTCAGCTCCGCCCACACATCCTTGTCGCGCGACGTGCAAAACCACAGCTTACCTTCATCGACCATGGCAAACGAAAACGGCCTCACGCGAGGCTGATGCCCGTCGGCCACATCGGTCGTGGCCAGATACCACGCCGGAATGCGCCTGAGATACGAGCAGGCGCGCTCAAGCTGAGCTGTGCGGTCGTTGTCGGTCATAGGGACCCCTTTCTTGCGCTCGAATCGCGCCTAAACAAGTTGAAGGTTGACGACGATGACACACGCAAACAGCAGCATCGTCACCACCGCAGCCAGCGCATCCCCGCGGCGAAATGCAAGCGCATGCAGACGCGTGCGGCCCTGCTCGCCGTGATAGCAGCGTGCATCCATGGCGGCAGACAGCGTCTCGGCATGACGGAACACGCCCGTGAACAGTGGAATCGCCACACTGCCGAGCATACGCACGCCGCCGAGCGGGCCACCCGTTACGCGTGCACCGCGGCTTGCCTGCGCGTCCGCCGTCTGCTTCATCTCGGTGGCGAACTGCGGCATAAAGCGCAACGCGATGCCCATGATCATGCCGAGCTCATGCGCCGGAAGCCCCACGCGCGCAAACGGTGCGAGCAGACGCTCAAAGCCCGCGGTGAGGTCGAGCGTCGGTGTGGTGAGCGTAATGGCGCTCATGCCGGCCATCATCAGGGTCAGGCGACACGCCATAAAGGCGGCAGAACGCAGTGAGCCCTCGCTTATCTGCAGAAAGCCGAGCTGCCACAGGATGCGCCCACTCTGATCGGTAAACAAGTTGAGCACCGCGACCACGACGACGATTGCCAGCAGCGGCGCCATCGACGACAGAACGCGACGAGCCGGCACCCGGGACACGACATAGATCAGCACAACGAAAATTGCGACAGGGGCCAATCCGCGGAAGCCGCCGACGGTCAGCGTCGTGATCAAAAACACAAAGCCCAGGAGCAGCTTGGTGCGCGGATCCAGGCGATGGATCGCGCTATCGCTCGGATAGTAGCTGCCAAACGAAAACGCCTCCATCAGCAACCCTCCTCTCGCGCGACCGTTTCGGATTTGGCCTTGTCCGAGACGTTAGAAGAACCGCCTGAGCGACCGATCGGCAAATCTGCCAACTCGTCGGCCAACGACTCAACCGTATAGAGCCCGCCGCGATGCAGCGGCACGCCCGCTTCCGCGAGCGCCAACGCCATGCGCTGGGCAGCGGGAACACCCAAGCCGATTGATTTAAGCTCATCCGCATGCGCAAAAACCTGAGCGGGCGTGCCCTCAGCAAACACCGCGCCCTCGTTCATCACGACAATACGATCGCAGCAATTGGCGAGGTCATCCATACTGTGTGAGACCATGACGACGGTCAGGCCCCCATGGTGAAGTCGATCGATGAGCTCCAGGAAATCACTGCGCGCCGCCGGATCGAGCCCCGCCATGGGCTCATCGAGTACCAGGACCTCGGGCTCCATGGCAAGCACGCCGGCAAACGCCACGCGCCGCTGTTGGCCACCCGAAAGCTCAAAGGGACTCTTGTCGCCCACCGTGGCCAAGTCGAGGCCCACGCGCGCGAGCGATGACTCAACGCGGCGCGCGACCTCGGCCTGCGACAAGCCAAGGTTGTGCGGGCCAAACGCCACGTCCTGCGTCACGGTTTCGGCAAACAGCTGACGCTCGGGATATTGAAACACCACGCCGACCTTGGCCTTAACCGCGGCGGCATCTTTCTTGTTTGCCAGGTCGAGCCCCAACGCGTAAACGGAACCCTCCTGGGGGCGAATCAAACCGTTGAGATGCTGGACCAGCGTCGACTTACCCGAACCGGTATGGCCTGCTAAGCCCAGGAACTCGCCGCGACGCACCGTCAGCGATACATCGCGCAGCGCCCACGGGCTGCTGGGGTCGTTTCCCCAGAGAGCCTGTTTGCTCGATTTGCCCGCAACGGCCGAGCGCTTATGCCAGCGGCGACGCTCGCGCGGACTGAGCGAATAACTGTACGAAACATGGGATAGCTCGATGACAGGCTCCGACGCGTTGCCCTCGTTGTCTACCGGAACAGTGCCGTCAGCGATTTCCAACTGGGACGCGGAAGGCTGCCCCGCAGTGCCTGCCCCGCTCCGCTCGGTATAGGCCTGCGCAACCTCGGCAACCATATCCGCCTCGCGCACCTGCGCGCAAACGGGTACGCCCTTCGCACGAAGTGCCATGCCCAAACGGCACGACTCCGGCATGTCCAGGTTGAGCTGCGCAAGTTCGTCCGCCCGCGTCAAGATTTCCTCGGGCGTACCGAGCATGGCAACGCGCCCCGCCTGAAACACCGCGACTCGATCGGCCTCGGCGGCCTCTTCCATAAAGTGCGTAATCATCACGATGGTCATGCCGCGAGCGTGCAACGCGCGGCAAGCCTTCATGAGGCCCTTGCGTCCACGCGGATCGAGCATCGAGGAAGCCTCGTCCAATATGAGCACGCGCGGTTCCATGGCAAGCACGCCGGCAAGCGCCACGCGCTGCTTTTGGCCACCCGAGAGCGCATGGGTCTCGTGGCGCTCAAAGCCCACCAGGCCCACGGCCTTCAGCACATCTCGCACACGCTGCGCGATCTGGGCCGATGGCACGCCAAGGTTTTCGGGACCGAACGCAACATCGTCCTCGACAAGCGTCGCCACCAGCTGATCATCCGGGTTCTGGAACACCATGCCCGCAGTCGAGCGGATGTCGTAGACCAGCTCGGGATCGGACGCGTCCATGCCGTTGACGCGCACCGTTCCCGTATCGGGCTGCAGCAGCGCGTTCAAATGCTTGGCGAACGTCGACTTGCCCGACCCGTTTCCGCCGAGGATGCAGAAAAACTCGCCATCCTCGATGTTCAGATCGATGCCGTCGAGTGCCGGTGTGGCACCGTCATAGCTAAAGGAAACGCCCCGACACTCAATCATGCGCGGCCTTTGACCTGGTCCTTCTTGGGCGTAATGAGATTAGAGACCGCCTTGTACACCGCCAGCGTCAACACCGAGTTGAGCACGGTCTTGATGAGGTTGAACGGCAGCACGGCAGGAATCATGAGCGGGGCGATCACATCGACCGAGCCATACCAGAACCAAACACCAATGGTAAGGTTTGCGACCATAGACAACGCCGTAGCGGCAATGACGCCGAGCGCTAGGCCAATCACGGCACCCTTATAGGTATGCATCTTCTGGTAGACGATAGCCGCGGGCAGAATATAACCCAGCGTAGCCACCAGGTTCATAAGCGCACCGACCCAGTCACCCGTGGTGAGCGCATGGATAACGATCGCCATGGCGGCAACAGCAGTGCCGGCGCCGGGGCCATACGCAAAACCGCACACCATCGCCGGTACCAGCGACGGGTCATACGTCAAAAACGGCGCCGAAGGAAGGATGGGCAGCTGCACATACATAAACAGGGCGCCCAAGGCGCACATCAGCGCCATGGTAACGAGCTGTTTGGTGCTCCACCTATTCGTGTTCTCAAAATGGATATGCTGCGACTGTTCAGACATAAGATCACCTGCCTCTTTCATCCGGACTCTAACCGTTGGTACTGGGATCTCACCAGTTCAGCCGGCATGCGAACCAACGCACACACGGGTCGCGGACTCATCGGCTCGGTCGCAGACGCCTCGCCTACGCCACGGCACCCCTTTGGCACCGCCCGATTTACCGCCAGTGGGGAATTTCACCCCGCCCTGAAACAGCACTTGCAAGTGTAGCACGAGCAGGTTTTCACGCAAGTATGCCGAGGGTAATTTATGGCGGGGGAAACGCTCTAGAAATGCAGCCGGGACAGAGCAGCGCGACAATAACGTACCCGCCCATCCCAAAGTGCTGCGCTTTTCGCGGCAAAGCCGCGAAACAGCAAAAGGGAAAAGCCACCGCAACAACCACGTTCCCCATCCATCCCAAAGTAGCGCGCCTTTCGCGCAAAGCGCGAAACAGCGAAGGGGACACGTATCCCTATCGACCACGTCCTTCTCCGCCCGCCGACCTCAAGGCCGTAAACGCAGGGAATCCGGGGGCGTGACGGGGGCTTCCCTCCGGAACATTCCGCAGGACGCAAAGAGGCTCCGCAGCGCGAAGCGCGATGCGGAGCCTCTTTGCATGTCCGAGGACGTTCCGGAGGGAAGCCCCCGTCACGCCCCCGGATTCCCGGTGGGAGTTCTAGACCTTGTCGGCCTTAGTACATACCGCCGCCCTGCTGACCAGCGGTGGCAGCAGCGATAGCGTCCTCAAGCTGAGTGTTCTTGGGCACATCGGAGACGGTAGCCTCGGTGATGAGGATCAGGCTGGCGACGGAAGCAGCGTTCTGCAGGGTGACGCGGCTGACCTTGACGGGGTCGAGGACGCCCATCTCGATCATGTCGCCCCACTCGCCGTTGGCAGAGTTGAGACCCTGGCCGGCGGGCAGCTCGGCAACCTTGTCGACCACGACAGCGCCCTCAAAGCCAGCGTTCTTGGCGATGGTAGCGACCGGAGCGGTCAGAGCCTTCTTGACGATATCGACGCCGATCTTCTCCTCGGGGTCGTCGATCTCGACAGCGTCGAGCGCAGGAGCAGCGTCCATGAAGGCGACGCCGCCGCCAGCGACAATGCCCTCCTCGACAGCAGCGCGGGTAGCCTGCAGGGCGTCCTCGACGCGATGCTTGATCTCCTTGAGCTCGGACTCGGTAGCAGCGCCGACCTTGATGACGGCAACGCCACCGGAGAGCTTGGCCAGGCGCTCCTGGAGCTTCTCGCGGTCGAAGTCAGAGGTGGTGTTCTCCATCTCGCCCTTGATCTGAGCGATACGGGCGTCGATGGCCTCCTTGGAGCCAGCGCCGCCGACGACGACGGTGTTGTCCTTGGAGATGGTGACAGACTTAGCGGTACCGAGCATATCGGCGGTGATGTCAGCGACCTTCACGCCCAGCTCGTCCAGAGCGGCCTGGCCACCGGTGAGGACGGCGATGTCCTCGAGGATGCGCTTGCGGCGATCGCCGTAGCCCGGAGCCTTGACGGCGCAGACGTTGAGAGCGCCACGGATCTTGTTGAGGACCAGGGTGGGCAGGGCCTCGCCGTCGATGTCCTCAGCGATGATGAGCAGGCCACGACCAGCGCGCTGGACAGCCTCGAGAACGGGCATGATGTCCTGGACGCTGGAGATCTTCTGGTCGGTGATGAGGATGTACGGATCCTTCATCACGGCCTCCATGCGGTCGTTATCCGTGACGAAGTAAGCGGAGACATAGCCCTTGTCGAACTGCATACCCTCGACGGTGTCGATGGTGATGTCGAACGTCTGGGAATCCTCGACGGTGATGACGCCGTCCTTGCCCACGACCTCCATGGCCTCGGCGATCTTCTCGCCGACCTCGGGGTCACCGGCAGAGATGGTACCGACGGAAGCAATCTGCTCCTTGGTCTCGACCGGCTTGGCCTGCTTCTTCATCTCGTCGACGGCGGCGTTGACGGCCTTGTCGATGCCGCGACGGATGGCCAGCGGGTTAGCGCCAGCAGCAACGTTGCGCAGACCGTCGTTGACGATGGCCTGAGCGAGCAGGGTTGCGGTGGTGGTGCCGTCACCCACGGTGTCGTTGGTCTTGGTGGCGACCTCCTTCACCAGCTGGGCGCCCATGTTCTCGATGTTGTCCTCGAGCTCGATCTCCTTGGCGACGGAAACGCCGTCGTTGGTGATGGTCGGGGCACCGAACGTGCGCTGCAGCGCAACGTAGCGACCCTTGGGGCCCATGGTGACGGTAACGGCGTCGGCCAGAGTGTTGACGCCCTTGGCAAGCTTAGCGCGGGCATCGGTGTTGAACGTAATGTTCTTTGCCATGGTAGGTAATCCTCCAAAAGAAATGTGACTCGCGTCGCCGCTTCCGAGTCCTATGCGGCAGGCGCGTTCAAAGACGAATCAGAGATTCCGACGAGACTAGGCCTCGACGACAGCGTAGATGTCGTCGGCGCGCATCAGCAGATACTTCTCGCCGTCGACCTTGACCTCGTTGCCACCGAACTTACCGTAGATGACAACGTCACCGACCTTGACGTCCATGGGAATGCGCTCACCCTTGTCGTTGACCTTGCCGGCGCCAACGGCAACGATGGTGCCGCGCTGCGGCTTCTCCTGCGCGTTGCTGGCGATGTACAGACCAGAAGCGGTCTTCTGCTCGGCCTCGTCGGGCTTGACCAGAACACGATCTGCAAGCGGCTTCAAAGACGACATGCTTGTCTCCTCCTTTTTGGGCCGCGCGGTTATACCGCGCGAATTAACCCTTTTTGTTTGCGTACGCGTTGAATGGTACCCACGAATGACGGGTTATACAACACGGAGTCAAAAAATCTTATTTTTTGGCACTTAGATTTTCTGAATGCCGGGGGATAACTTAGCGGTGACTCCCGGGGCGGACCGGAGGGCATGAAGTTTGCTGCTCTACAGTCCTGCGCAAGACGGAAAGCACATTAAGTGCTTTCCTTTGCGTGCGGAACTCGCGACAAACTTCATGCCCTCCGGTCCGCCCCGGGAGCTAGGTTAACTAATTCGGGCCCGGCATTCAGAAAAGTCAGTGCAGCAAAATGGCGATGCAGATGGAATGCACAAGATAGGGGGCACGTTGTTGGGACGCGCTCTTTTAAGTTGCGGTGGAATAGTTCCTGTTTTTGGGCTTGAAGGCCGATTTTAGGGACTATTTCACCGCAACTGAGGGGTGGGATGTGGGGTTAGCGCTCGTAAATCAAGTTGCCTGCCAGGTAGGTGGCTTGGACTTTGGTGGCTTGAAGTTCTTGGGGGTCGATGGTGAGCGGGTTTTGGTCCAGGACTACCAGGTCGGCATACTTGCCGGGCTCCAAGCTGCCGAGGTTTTGCTCGTCGCCCGCTGCATAGGCGCTGCCCAGGGTGTAGTTGCGCAAGGCTGTTGCCGCATCGATGCGCTCGCTCGGCAACCAGCCGCCCTCGGGCCAGTGGCTTTTGGGGTCTTGGCGCGTGATAGCCGTGTAGAGCACGTTCATGCTGGTAACGGCTGTGATGGGGCTATCGGTGCCAAAGGCTTGGCGAATGCCGCGCTGTTTATAGGTCGCAAACGGCCACATGGTGCGGCTGCGCTCCAGGCCCAGGTCGCGCTCCGGTCCACCCGGGTCGAGTGTAATGTGGCAGGGCTGGCTCGAAGCAACCACGTTGAGCTTGCGCAGGCGGTCGATGTCCTCGGGCAAGAGGTTCTCCAGATGCTCGAGCGTGTTATGACCGTGCTGGGGCAGGCCGTACAGTTCGGCGGCCTCCTCAAAGATATCGAGCGCGGCATGGATGGCACCGTCGCCGATGACGTGAATACGCACAGTGTGGCCACGCTCCGCGGCCGCCAGAACCAGCTTACGCATGCGCTCAGCCGGGACCGTCAGACGGCCCTGGTCGCCCGGGAAGCGCGGATTGGTATAGGGCTCGGTGAGATATGCCGTGTGTTCACTCGACACGCCATCGAAGAACTGCTTAAAACCCGGCGCCGAAAGCAGCACGTTGTTCGCGTAACGTACCTGGAGCTCTTCTAGACGCGACTGGTCATCCAGCAGCGTGGGGAACAGATGGGCACGAATGCCCAGCTTGCCGGCCGTCTGCAATTTGTCATAGACATCGTCGCGGATAAAGTCGCATCCCGGCATGGGCATGAGCGACATGTCGCAGATCGAGGTGATGCCCTGCTCGGCCATGCGCCTCATTTGATCGGCGTAAGCGCTTGCGATGCGATCTTCGCCCAGCCAATCAAGGCAGCGCGGCAACAGCTGCATGGCAGCCGCTTCGTGAGCAATGCCCGTGAGCTCGCCGTTTGCGTCCTTGTCGTAGCTACCGCCCGCTGGCGGCTCGCTGTCGCGCGTGACGTCGAGCGCCTCGAGTGCGCAGCTGTTGAGCCACAGTGTGTGGCCGTCGCCCGAGTACATAACGCAGGGACGATCGGGGAATGCCGCATCGAGCGACGCCTTGGTAGGATGCTCGGGCGGGTCCCAACGGTAGTCGCGCCAGCCCTGCGTCACAACCCAAGCGTCGTCGGGCAGGTCCTGGGAAAACTCGAGCGCATGTTGCACCAGTGCCGCCTCGGACGTGCCCATATCCATGAGCATGTACGGCGAGGAGCCAACCGAGGTATGGAAGAAGTGCAGATGAGCGTCATGGAAACCGGGGCAGACAAACTGCTCGCCGTAATCGATAACCGGCGTGGCGGCGGGAGCGGCGGCAATCACGTCATCGGGCTTTCCGACTGCGACGATACGGTCGCCTGCGATGGCAATCGCCAGCTCGCGGGCGGTATCGATGCCGTCTTGCGCGGTAAAGACGTTCTTGGAGCGGATAATCCGATCGATATGTTGCATGGGCATCCCCATCTCTGGCAGGAAATTCAACACCCCCGAGTGTACTCCCCCACTCTTGTTACAAAACCCCAAGCGGCAAACGGCAACTTTACCAGCCCTAGCGGCAGGTGGCATACTGGAGAGAGCCTGTACGATTTTGCGATCAACCCAGCAAGGAGCAAATCGACCATGACGAAGACCAAGGCACAGCAGATTATGGCGGCGACCGAGGCTCGCGCGGCAGACGACGTCACCGCGGCCATCCATGATATCGCCGCCGAGTTTGAGCCCTACATCATTAAGCAGCGCCGGCACTTCCATAAGCACCCGGAGCTGAGCCTCGTCGAAGAGCGTACGACTTCTGACATCGCCAACCAGCTCGACGCCATGAATATCCCCTACGAGCGCCCCCTTAAGACGGGCCTGGTGGCGACCCTTCGCGGCACCGCGCCCGACGCCTATCGCGAAGACGGCACGCCGCGCCGCCGCATCCTGCTGCGCGCGGATATCGATGCCCTGCCCGTCACCGAGCAGACCGGCGAGGATTTCGCCAGCGTCAACGAGGGCTGCATGCACGCCTGCGGCCACGACTGCCATATCGCCATGATGCTCGGCACGCTGCAGATCCTGCGTCATATGACTGACGACATCCACGGCGAGGTCCGCATCGTCTTCCAACCCAGCGAGGAAAACGGCCAGGGCGCCAAACTCATGATCGGTACGGGCGTGCTCGACGGCGTCGATGGCGCCTACGCCGCGCATATCTGGAGCGAGGTCGACGCCGGCACCGTAAGCTGCGAGCCTGGCCCGCGCATGGCCAATACCGACTGGTTCCGCATCGATGTCCGCGGTACCTCGTGCCATGGCGCTATGCCCCAGCGCGGCCACGACGCCGTTATGGTTGCCGCCGAGATCGTCAACGCCCTGCAGACCATCGTCTCGCGCGAGATAAGCCCCTACGAGCCGGCCGTCATCACCGTTGGCGAGTTGCATGGCGGCACCGCGCGCAACGTTATCGCCGGCACGGCCTACCTCGCCGGTACGGTGCGCACCTACGGAGATTCGACCCACGAGGAAATGCCGGAGCTTATGCGCCGCATCGTGGAGCATACCGCGGCCGCCTTGGGCGCCGAGGCAGAGCTCACCGACTACACCATCGCCAACTACAAGGTCGAAAACGACGCGGGCTCGAGTGAGCGCTGCCGCCAGGCTGTAATCAAGTGCCTGGGCCCCACCGGTCAAGGTCATTACCGTGGCACGCTTTCGGGCGAGGATTTTTCGGAGTACCTGCGCCGCGTGCCGGGCGTGCTCGCCTTTGTAGGTACGCGTAACCCCAAAATTGGCGCCACGTACGCCCAACATTCCTGCTTCTACAAGATCGACGAGACCGTGCTGGCAAAGGGCTCCATGGTGGCCGCCCAGTATGCTATCGACTTTTTGGCCGAGCCCACGCAAGAGGAGCTCGACGGCCCCGCGATCACCGCGGTCGCCGAAACCAACCCCGATCTGGCCGCCAAGTTGCGCTCTGCCAAGGCGACGACCGCCGAGGCTCGTGACGCCATCCACGACGCCCGCACGGCTCGCCATGCCGCAATCAAGGGCATCCACGAAGCCCGCGCCGCCGCTCGCCGCGAGGAGAAACACGACGAGTAGTCGTCACACCCATCCATAACAGCCTGGCTAAAGCAAAGCAGGGGCGGACGCGTCGAAACGTCCGCCCCCGCTCATCTGTCAAGCGTTATTTCTACCATTTCTACCCCGTCCCCAAATGGCAGGCGGCATGCTACTCGTCCTGAGGGTCCTCGTCGGAACTTGACTCGGGCGCCGGCTCAGGCGCGGGCGCCGGCTCAGGTGCAGGTGCCGACTCGGGCGCCGGCTCGGGCTCAGGCGCAGGCTCAGGCACGGGCGCCGGCTCGGGCGCGGGCTTGGGCTCAGGCGCGACATCCGGAGCACTGTAACCCGAGGGAGTGGACTTCTTCTCGAAAGGCAATACAAAGGTCAGGACGTCATCCTTGTCCTCGTCGGCCCACTCGCTTGCATAACGCGCGACCCAATAGCCAACGGCACGGTGCTTGAGCATCTTTCCAAAGACCGTAAGAAATACGGTGACGAAAGCGACCAGCACCAAGAACAGCACGAGCGTGACGCCACCGCCGGTAACAAGCGCCTCAATACCCGTAGGACGATAGTAGTAGCTATACATACCGACAGAGGCAATGGCGCCAAAGACGGCCGTCAAGATCCATGTGACAACGTTGGCGACCAAGCCCGTCAAAAACTCGGGAAGGAACGAAGCACAGAACAGCTTGGTCTTGTTGTGCTTAAAGGCCGCCCAGACCTTATCGAGCGAAAACGCGCTCTCGACGCGCCCGGTCACCGCAAAGTGCATCACGGCAATGTCGGCGAACATCTTAAAGAAGACCCCCAAGACTGCCGTGGCAATCATAGCCAGGACAAGCAGGCCAAGCGAGCCAAACAGCGCAGCTTCGAGCGCATAAGAGCCGTTATACGAATACGAGCCTGCGGCGCCAATTACCACGCTCTCCACCAGCGAAAGCACTACACCGATAACGGGAATGGCAGCGATAACCTCGAGCACGACCGAAATAACGCTCGAAAAGACTCCGAGACCAAACGACGTGGAACGCATGAGTGGACGGTCCATGCCGTCATCGACCTTGAGCGAAAGATCACGGCCCCACTCAATACCAAAGCCGGAACCGCACACGCTCGCAATGCAAGCTGCCAAAAAGCCGATGGCAGCCGCAATACCGCCGATAACGGGGATGAACAGCACGAGTACCGACACGACACAGATAAGCGCCGGCAAAAAGGCGATCTGGCACACGCGCTGCAGCACGCCCGGAGTCTTGGTCATATCCTCAAACGCCTGAGCCGTGCAGCCCTTGGACGCGCTCATGGGAGGCTGAGGGACAAATTGCTGAGGCTGACCCTGAGGGGTGGAAGCTGCAGCACCGACATTGGGGGCACCACACACGCCGCAGAACTTGTCGTTATCGCCCATGGGGGCGCCACACTGCGAACAGAACATCGAAATCATCCCTTCGTATCTAGAGCGAATCACCTGGATCGCAAACGATGTCTTTGGCATCATTATCACCCAATGTGAGGACAAATACTCTTAGATGACGTATTTGCAACGCGCGAGGCGCTTTTCGATTGTTTGATGAGTGTGTCCGCGCTAGTTCGTGCCGCGGAAACCCTTGCCGACGATCTCGGAGCTGTCGACAATCGTGATAAAGGCACCCGGATCGACCTCGCGCGCATAGCGGCGCAGTTGCACGGCCTCGCGACGGCTCAGCACGCTCATGATCACCGTCACGCACTTGCCTGAGAAGGCACCGTAGCCGCGACTAATGGTCGCCGTACGGTTGAGATGCTTGACGATAAACTCCTCGACCTTAAGGGGCTCGGAACAAATGATCGTGCAGACCTTACGAAGATGAATGCTCTCGATGGCCTTGTCGACCACAAGCGTCTTGGCAAACAGGCCGAGCACGCAATACAGACCGATACGCGGACCATACAAAAAGGCCGCGATGGTCACGATGCCGATATCGACCAGCAACAGCGCGCGACCAATCTCGAGTGTGGTACGGCGTTTGAGGATCATAGCGAGGATGTCCGTGCCGCCCGTCGAGGCGCCGATATCAAAGACGATGGCGCTGCCGAGCGCCGGCAGAATCACGGCAAAGCACAGGTCGAGCCACATATCGCCCGTCATCGAGACACTGGTCGGGATAAAGAGCTCGAAAAGCGAAACATAGGCGGACAGCGCAAACGAGGCGAAGACACTCCACAGAATTGCCTTGCGCTCCAAAAAGATAAAGCCCAAAACGACGAGAACCGCGTTGATAATCCACATAAAGACGCCGACGGGCAGGGTCGGGAACAGCGTGGACAGAATAACCGACACGCCCGAGGTGCCGCCAAAAGCAAAGTGATTAGGGGTTTTAAACGCAACGATGGCAAAAGCCGTAAGAATCAGGCCCAGATTGAGCTCGGCGAAAAAGCGCGGGAAGCCTGGCTCCTGGCTACGCTTTTGGCCGGCACGCTCGCCGCGCTCGATATCGGTGCGATCAACCACGCGCTCCATCGGCACCACGGGAGGACGATGTACCTCCTCGGCAGCTCGCGATGCCGCCTCTGCCGCGGCGGCCTCAATTGCCCATGCCTGGCTTTCTGTTTCGCGCTCGTCAGCCATTACGGCAACCCCTCGTTAACAATTTGGAAACAATGCGCCTATTAGGGTAACGCGGAACACGACGATTGCAACCCCTAGTTAGACGAGCGGTATGCCTACATCGGGGACATACAAATAACGGCCGGCCGCACATACATCCGTGCGGCCGGCCGTTTGACGTTTTCGCAGATAAAACCTGCCAAAATAAACATCCCTTTTTGGTAGGTTACTCGTGCTGGTTGGTGCGGTGCTCGTACTCCTCGGGGGTGATGACATCCTCGATGCGCAGGTTGACGCCTGCCACCTCAAGACCGGTCATCGCGGCCAGACGCTCGGTCACGCGCGCCTTAACGTCGTCGAAAATCGCGGGCGCATAGGCGCCGTACTCGATAATGACGGAAATGTTGACGACCACGCGGTTGTCATCGGTGACCTCGACCGTCACGCCCTTGGTCAGATTCTCGGCACCGAACTGCTCCTGCACAAAGTGCATGAGGTTGCCCTTCATGCCCAGGACGTGCGGTACCTCGCGGGTGGCCATGGCGACGATCTTCTCGATCACACCGTTGGAATAGGTCAGCGAGTCCTCGGACTCGTCCGCTTCCCCATCATCCCCATCCGCATCGTCGGCGGGTTCGGCCTCGACGAGCGCCTCGTCCTCGAGCGTTACGTCCTCGGCCTCGGCGGTGACGGTCTCGTCTACCTCGAGCTCGGTATCGGCCACATCGACCTTCGTGTTAAAAGCCATGGTTCCTCCTTATGCCCACCGCACACGCGGCGGTCGAATACATGCTAGCGGCCGCTAAACAGACGGCCGAAGAAGTTGACGATCCCGTTCTCGCCGTCGCGGATCTGGCCAATCACGGCGCCGATCAGCACAAAGAAAGCGATGACGAGCGTATCCCACAGGCCGAGCGTGAGCACCAGCACGGCGAGCACAAAACCAGCGACGGCTCCAAGCGTGGTGTTGGGATGACGGACGGCATAGCTCCAGATGGCTGCCCCCGTACCCTTGATGAGACCCATGGCCTCATCAAAATCATCGGCGACCGCGTCATGTGACTCGGTACCCTCCACCTTAGGATCGACGACCTCGCCTGCCGGCGCGGCGCTCTGATCGATAGTCAGGCGCGGGGTGCGGACGGTCTTGTCTTGATTGGTATCACTCACCGGAAACCTCCACGGTCTGGACGGTAGTCTTGGACGGCAAAAAACGAACGCGCGCAGTCGTGCCCGGCGTGCCGAGCATAGTGTCGCAGGCCTCCTCGATACGTTGCTGCATCGCGATAGCTTGGGAGGCCACATCCCGGTCGTCGAGCGCGATGGCGTCGACCTTAAAACGGACGTGCGATTCGTCGGAGCCCTGCACGCGCGCCTCGACATGCTCGATCATCACTCGGTCGTCGCGCTCAGCCGCGGTACGAGCACACGAGGAGAGGGCAGCGAGCGTGACCTCGATATTGCGCTCCCCCGCCGGATGCACGCAGGACGGCTCGCGACGAGCAAACATCAGGCGGAAGAAACCCACGAGCACGCCGAGCGCCACGACACCGCCGCACGCCGTAACAACGATGCGAGGCAGCGGATCGCGCATCAACAGCATAAAGCGATAGGTATATGGCCCCCAAAACTGGCAGACTAACGTACCCAGCGCCACGACGGCGGCGGCAAGATACACGATCGCCAGGGCTCGTTTGAGCACGCGCATGCAGCGCTCCCTTCAAATCTCGATCCACAGAATGCAAAACGATTCGCATCATTATAAAAGAGCCGGGTCCGGTGCCTCATTGCACGCGGATCCGGCTCATCTATTCCACGAGGCTTGCATGCTCGCTTCATTATGCCCAGATATGCACGGCTCAATCCGTGCGGGCCTACTCCTCCTCGAGGGCAGCGATGACCTCGTCGGTCATGTCCATGGTGCTGTAAACATCCTGGACGTCGTCGAGCTCCTCAAGACGGTCGATGAGGCGCTGAACCTTCTTGGCGTCGGCGCCGGAGACCTCGGTCGGGGTGGTCGGGACCATGGTGGTCTCGGAGCCCTTGACCTGGACGCCCTGCTCCTCGAGCGCCTTGGAGACAGCCATGACCTCGTTGGCGGTAGTCCAGACGATCCACTCCTCGCCGGCGTCCTCGTAGTCCTCGCCACCGGCCTCGGCGATGGCCATCATGAACTCATCCTCGTCACCAGCAGCACCGTTGGCGATCATGGTCTCCTTCTTGGCGTTCTCGTCCAGGATCTCCTTGGCGACGACGATCTGACCCTTGCGCTCAAACTGGAAGGCGACGGAGCCGGAGGTGCCCAGGTTGCCACCAGCGTGGGAGAAGGCGGAACGGACATCGGCGGCAGTGCGGTTGCGGTTGTCGGTCAGGCAGTCGACGTAGACGGCGACACCGGCGGGACCGTAGCCCTCGTACACGATGTTCTCGTAGACGGCGGCATCGGCACCCGAACCAAAGGCCTTATCGATAGCGGACTTGATCTTGTCCTTAGGCATGGACTGAGCCTTGGCCTTGGCAACGGCAGCGGCGAGGCTGGCGTTGTTCTCGGGCAGCGGGTCGCCGCCGAGACGGGCAGCAACGGTGATGTTGCGGCTGAGCTTGGAGAAGAGGGCGGAACGCTTGGCGTCCTGCGCGCCCTTACGATGCTTGGTTGTGGCCCACTTAGAGTGTCCGGACATACGTGTCTCCTATCGGTTTCGACCTAAAGCCCAGCGCAGATGCTCGGGCAATATAAACAAACGTCGTTATGATATACCTACTGGCCTGCGAGATAAACCCAAAAATGAAGGCGTCGTGATGATGCCACCCTTTGGTGCAAAGCAACCTGACCCCAATGCACCAAATTAGGACCAGAGGAGGTCGCTGCGGGTGATGGTGGCGCCGATGGCAAAGGGCATGCAGGCGATGACCGGATACAGGTAGCGCATGTAGGTCGAGCCGTTGCAGGGACCGATCAGGCACACGGCGAGCACGCCCAGCAGCGGCACCCAAATGGCCAGCCCGCGCCACGAATGACGACGTAGCAGATAGACCACCACGGCGATCATGATCCACACATAGGTGGCCGAGCTCATGGTGAGCGAGATAAACGGGATGCGTTGTACCGCCACGCGATACAGGTTGATCAGGTGGTCGCACCAGCGCACAACCTTGCTATCGACCGGATGGAAGTCAAAGTACTTGAGGTTATCGGGCTTCGCCATAATCTCGGCACTGCGCGCCGTGCTGTAGACCCACGCATCGCGGGCACTCGGATAAAAGTAGCCGTAGTAGTTATTGATGAGCGCCGAGATGTAGCACTCGGGATCCTTTTTGAGCATCTGCGCCCAGACCTCAAAATAGGCCTTGATGTCCTCCTGCGAGGCGTACTCGTTAAAGCAATTTTTGACGGCGTCCGACTTATCCGGGTTGTAGCGGCGGCCCAGATTGTCGTACTTGAGCACACGGTCGATCACGGCACGCTCATCGTCGGTCACCAAGCCGTCGCAAGGAGCCTCCACGATAGTGCCGTCCTCCTTAACCGTAGGGTTGACACCCGAGTTGAGGCCGTCGTGCTTTTGGACGAAACGAGCCGTCTGCTGGAACGGAATCGAGAGGATTTCGCGCTTGGAACCAGGCGTAATGTCGTGCGCCGGCATAAAGACCTTGGTGAAGTACATATTAGAGGCAAGGCAGAGTCCAAGCACCGCAAGAACTCCCACCCAGCGGAAACGCGAGATGGCGCCCGAAGGCGCAGCACCGGCCTGCTTGACTGCACGACGAGCCACATGCGCGTCCCATGCGCAAAACGCCGCCGCGATTACGCATGCCGCCAGGGGAAACACCAGGCCGCCGTTGCGCAGAAACGTGGAACCCATGGCACCCAGAGCGAGCAGCAGCCAGTCATGGCGCGCAAAGAGCACGGGCCTCTGTTCGCCCGCACGCTCGGCATTGGCATCGCGACGGGGCAGGCCGCAGGCCACGAGCTTCACGGTCTGCACCAACAGCACCAAAAACGCGTCGGCAAACAGCACATCTTTGGTAAGCAGGGCCGCGTAGTTGGAGAACATGGGCATAAACACAAAGAACAGCAAGATCACGCCGCGGATCGGCAAGCTCACGCCCAGCTTGCGCAGCGACGAGATGGAATAGGCCATGCAGGCGGCCGTAATGACGAACTGAGCGCAGGTGTAGATGGCAAGACCTGCGTTGGCACTGTTGAACAGTGAAAGCCCCAGCTGGACGCACGAACCGATGATAGCCGTGTGCACCACGGGGTGATGTCCGTTGAGCAACACATTGGGATTGAGCAGACGCAGGTAGTCACTCGTGCCGTTGGGGTAGTTGAACCACTGGCGAATCTGCGCACCCGTATCTCCCATAAAAAGGCCGGGCAGCGAAGCGATGAGCGTGGGCGCCCAGGCGACCATAAGCACCAGGAAGGGCCCGGCAAAGGGATGGACCGAGAGTACGGCGTGAGCCACACGCCATACGCGGCCAAAGTGCGCTTCGGAAAACGGAATGCGCCGAGAGCTCAGCCAATCTAGACACTCAAAAGCCAGATAGAAGGCAACGACCGCCAAGAGCATCCAGCCCGCACCGCCTATCCAGGCGCAGATGATGCGAGCCTTGTCGCCGAGTACGATCTCGGCAGAATCGGTGAGGTCGTAGCTGCGGCCAAACACCATGCAGACGGCAAAGAACAGCGACGGAAGGATCACCGAAGGACGCCAAGCATCGCCGCGGCCAAAGAACACGTAGCGAAACGGCAGCGTGAGCAGGCAGGCAAGCGCAAGCAGCATGACCGCGTCGGTATGGCCGGCAAACGAGAGGAGCACCTCGTAGCACACGTACAGCATGCCCGAGGCTTTGGGGTCAATCGCCAAGACTGCGTTGCTCGAGACCGGCGCGGGATCGATAGAAAACGCCGTGGTCGCCAACAGCGCGAGCAAAAATGCGATGAGCGTCTGCTTGGCTGGGTAGCGCTTAAACCAGACGATGCGGGCAGCGTCGCGCGCAGCCGTTGTGGAGAGGTCGGAATCCTTCACAGTCCAAAGAGCCTTTCTAGAAACCCGCCAAAAAGGGACAGGTTTATTTGGCAGGTTTTATCTGGGAAAACGTTACGGTTCTGTCATCGTTGCCCAGCAAACCACCACAAAGGTGCCTGTCCCCTTTGTGGCGGTTAGACGTCGAGGTAGATGCGCTGGGGGCGATTGCGGTGTCGGGCGAAGATGATGAGCACCAGGCCGGCAATCACGAGCGGCAAACTCAGCAGCTGACCCATGGTGATGACGCCGCCCAGCAGATAGCCCAGCTGCGCATCGGGCACGCGCACGAACTCAACCAGGAAGCGGACGATGCCGTAGCCCATCACAAACACGCCCATAAACGTGCCCTGGGGCAGCAGCGGTTTTTTGCGGCTGAGCACCTGCAAGATGCAAAAGAGTACGATGCCCTCCAGGAATGCCTCGTAGAGCTGGGAGGGGTGGCGCGGCATGTCGCCCGCGGTGCCGCCAAAGATCACGCCCCAGGGCAGATCAGTCGGCTTGCCCCACAGCTCGCCGTTGACAAAGTTGGCGCAACGTCCCAGGCACAGGGCCAGCGGAGCGCCAATGACGGCAAGATCGGCCAACGTCCACGCATCGAGCTTGTACATACGGCACACGAGCACGCCGCCGATGATGCCGCCCACCAAGCCGCCATGGAAGCTCATGCCGCCTTCGTTGGTGGCAAAGATTTCGAGCGGATGCGCCCAGTAGTAGCCGTCGCCGTAAAAGATGACGTAGAACAGGCGGGCGCCAATGATAAGGCCAAAGACCACGCCGACCACGACACTCGTCAGGTCGTCAATCGTGATGTTAAAGCCCCAGCGACGCTGTGTGCGGTACATGACGACCGCCGTGAGCAGAGCGCCGACCACGTAGGCCAGGCCGTACCAGTAGATGGTGATGGGGCCCGCCGAGATCGCGACAGGATCAAGCATATGGTAGAAGTCGTTGAGCATGTCGACCCTCCTACTCCCTACATACAAATGCGGCCGCGGGCCTTGCGCTCGCAGCCGCATATTTGGGCGTAACGTCTATGCGGAGTATGCCGTCCGCAGCTTTCGCATCTTAAAACGGCGCGTACTCGTCGTACAGGTCGTCGGTCTCGCCGGAAGCATTAACCTGCTCAACGCGGGTAACGCCGGGCACATGCTCCTTCAGGATGCGCTCGATACCCATGGAAAGGGTTAGCGAGCTCATGGGGCAGCCGGCGCAGGCGCCCTGCAGCTCCAACTTGACAACACCCTCGTCGTCGACGCCCACATACTCCATATCGCCGCCATCGGCCTGCAGGTTGGGGCGAATCTCTTCAAGAACCTTCTTAAGCAGCTCTTCGTTAACAGCCACAGGGGCTCCTTTCTCACAATAACGCGGGCACGCCCGCGGACAGGGGCTATGTTACTACAGCCATGTACCCGCTTAGGCGCCAGCCATGCGTGCGGACACGACTTTCACGAGCAGTCAATTTGGGACGGGGCTCTTTTGGCTGTTTTGCCGCCAGCTGGCGTTGGCACGCGCTACTGCCGAGCCTGCCCCCCGGTACCAATCTGGACATCGACGATGACCTGGCGGTAGCTGATGCCGCAGGAGTCGAGAATGCGGCGGCTGATACGGCCGTCATCGGTGTCGGCATATTTATTGTCCAGGTAGACGACCTCGCCCACGCCCACCTGCGCCAGGATCTTGGCGCAGTCGTGGCACGGGAACAGCGTGACGTAAACCGTGGAACCCTCGAGGTCCTTGAGCGAGCCACGGTAGTTGAGCACGGCGTTGGCCTCGGCATGGACCACGTAGTTGTGCTTGTCCTGCAGCGGGTCATCGCTCGTACCCCACGGGAAAAAGTCGTCGTTGAGCGCCGAGGGCGTGCCGTTGTAACCCACCGAAAGGATGCGGTGGTTGGTGCTGGCGATGCACGCTCCCACCTGCGTGTTGGGGTCCTTGCTGCGGCGCTGCGCGGCGATGGCCACGCTCATAAAGAACTCGTCCCAGCTAATAACGTCGCGGCGCTTGCCCGACGCGGTTTGATGAAGATCGTCCGACATGGCAGACACCTCCGCAATCGCAATAGTTTGGCCCATTGTAGCAGGTGAAAGGTAGGGGCGCTTATCCCACCAGCCCCTCGCCCTACGCGCAGCGGGGCTTTTGGTTGATGCGGTAGAGCTCGGCGAGACCCCGCAACGTCAGCGCGTCGTCTACCGTCAGGCTATGGCCGACCAGCGCCGCAAGTGCCTCGGCATCGTCGCCGGTAATGACGATGGGCACATCGCCCTCTCCCGCGGCCTTGGTCGCGCGCATCTCGGCAAGCACCATGTCGAGCATTCCGTCGATGCGGGCTACCTCGCCCAAAACCACACCCGAGCGCATGGCCTCGCGCGTGTTGCGTCCGATGACGTGCGTTGGCGCCGAGGGCTCAACCTGGGGTAGGCGCGCTGCTGCCGCCGAAAGCGAACGGGCGCCGAGGGCCAGGCCTGGCGCGATAACGCCGCCCACAAAGGTACCGTGCACGTCGATGACCTCGATATTGGTCGTCGTGCCCAGGTCAATCACGATGCACGGCGAGCCGTAGACGGCGCGGGCCGCCACGGCATCGGCGATGCGGTCGGGGCCGATCTCGGCCGGATCGTCGTAGTGCACGGGTATGCCGGTCTTAAGTCCCGGCCCCACGGTGAGCACGCGCCCCGTGCAGGTGCGGGAAAGTGCCGCCTTCCACGGGCGCTCGAGCGCCGGGACTACACAGCTCAGCACGGCCGCGGCGGGTGCAAGCACCCCGGGCACACCTGCATCGGCGGCGAGCGCGCCCATGACCTGCATAAGTCGCATGCGCGCTTCGTCGGCCGTAATGCTCGACGGCGTCGTGATCTCGCATGTCGCAAGCGGACATTCCTGCGCCGCGGCCGAATCCTCTGCAAACAGGCCAAAGCGAATGAACGTGTTGCCCACGTCGACCGTCAATATATATGCGCACCCATTAAGCATCGTCGGCGCTCCTTTCGTCTGCCCAGCAGTATATCCCGATGATTATTCTGGGACGGGGATTTAAAAATCATTGCGTACCTGATGATTTTTAAATCCCCGTCCCAGAATAATCATCCTTCGGCTTCGTTTGGGATAGCTAAAAAAGCCCAGTCCCAAATTAACTGCCGTGCCGCTATACTGGTGCGCGGTCGTTTGCGAGCTCACGCGGCGGCCCTTGGTAACCCGACTTCCCGCGCCGTATCCGTAACGGCGCTCCCGGGGGAAGCGGATATACGCAAAGGAGTTTTATATGAGCAATCCCTCGAACCGCGCTTCGATGCGCGGGCAACTCACGCTGCGCGGCGTCGTCATCGGCGTCCTTGGCTGCGTGATCATCACGGCAAGCTCGGCCTACACGGCCCTCAAGATGGGTGCACTCCCCTGGCCGATTATTTTCGCTGCCGTCATCTCGCTGTTCTTCCTGAAGCTCATGGGTGACGCCAGCCTCAACGAGGCCAACGTCACCCACACCATCATGTCCGCGGGCGCCATGGTCGCCGGCGGCCTGGCGTTTACCATCCCGGGCGCCTGGATGCTGGGCTATGCCGACCAGATCAGCTGGCTCGACATGTTTATCGTGGCACTCGCCGGCACCATCTTGGGCCTGCTGGCCACCGCGCTCATCCACCGCCACTTTATCGTGGACGCCGCGCTGGAGTTTCCCACCGGCAATGCCGCAGCTCAGACACTGCGCGCCACCGAGGCCGGCGGCAAGACCGGCAAGCAGCTCTTTGGCTCCATGGCCATCGCAGGCATCTACAGCGTGCTTCGCGACGCTCTGGGCGTGGTGCCCAGCATGCTGTGCACGCTCAATATCCCCGGCGTGACCTTTGCCATCTATAACTCGCCCATGCTGCTCTCCATCGGCTTTTTGGTTGGCTTCGCCCCGGTTGCCTTCTGGTTTGCCGGCGCGCTGCTAGGTAACTTTGGCATCATCGTGGGCGGCACCGCTGCCGGTCTATTCGACGTTGTGACTGCGCAGGGCATCGTCAAATCGCTCGGCATGGGTCTCATGATGGGCTTTGGCGTCGCCGTCGTCCTCAAGGACATCCTGCCGCAGGTCGCCGGCATCGCCCGCGGCCTCGCCGCCGACAGCTCCAGCGACACCGACGAGCAGTCGCTCATCTCGGGCTCGCTTAAGCTCGACGCCGGCATCATCGGCCTGGGTACTGCCGCCATCGCCGTGATCGTCGCCATCGCGCTCGACCTTGGCCCCGTCCCGGCCGTCATCGTCACGCTGTTCACCTTTGTCACCACCATCATGAGCGCGCAGAGCTGCGGCCAGACGGGCATCGACCCCATGGAGATCTTCGGCCTCATCGTCATGCTCATCGTGGCTGCCTTCGCACAGATCGCCCAGGTCAAGCTGTTCTTTATCGCCGGCATCGTGGCCGTGGCATGCGGCCTTGCGGGCGACGTCATGAACGACTTTAAGGCCGGCGCCGTGCTGGGCACCAATCCGCGTGCGCAGTGGATCGGCCAGGCCATCGGCGGCATCGTGGGCGCCCTGGTCGCCGCTGCCGTCATGGTCGCGCTTGTCACCGCCTATGGTCCGGATGCTTTCGGCCCCGACAAGAGCTTTGTGGCCGCGCAGGCAAGCGTCGTCGCCACCATGGTCTCGGGCATCCCGAGCGTGCCGTGGTTCGCAGGCGGCTTTATCGCCGGCATCGTCATGTACTGGCTCGGCATTCCGGCCATGATGATCGGCCTGGGCGTGTACCTGCCGTTCTACATGTCGCTCACGGCCTTCTTGGGCTCCTGCGCCAAGCTCGCCTACGACAAGTGGGCCGCACGCCGCGACGCCGCTGCCGGTCTTTCGGACGAGGAGAAGGCCTCCAAGGATGCCGCCTTCCAGGAGCAGGGCCTGGTCGTCGCCAGCGGTCTGCTCGGCGGCGAGTCCATCGTCGGCGTTATCCTGGCGTTTGTCTCTGTTGGTCTGAGCCTGCTGGGGTAGGCCGAACAACAACGCACCAGCGCAGAGCGCGGGGTCGGAATCAAACCGGCCCCGCGCTTTTTTGTCTATTTGACTCTTATGATCCTCACGGCGTTTTAGCCATGTCGATTGTCCTGACTTCCAGGTCAACAAACCTTGTCTGACACCTCGCCTAACGCGGTGTAGAGTAAAGACGACAGACGCAAGAAGCGGCTCAGAAGCTAAACGAGGTAAGCATGGAACTCGACAAACAACAGATCAAGCGGCTGCGCGAGCGTCATCATCGTCGTCACGGTATACGCCCTGCACACAGCGAGGCCATGGAGAATGCCACCCGTTTCCTTAAGCAGGCGTTCAACATACGCGAGGGACGCGCGCCCTATCACGTGATTCGCAAGCGCTTTGTAAACGGGGCGCGCCTGACTGGCTCGCACTTATGCATCCTGATCATTGCCATGTTGATCGCGAGCATCGGCCTCGATATCGACTCGGACATTGCCATCGTGGGCGCCATGCTCATCTGTCCGCTCATGGGCTCGGTCCTTGCCATGGCATACGGCATCGCCACGCTCGACCGCGAGATTGCCGTCGAGGCAATTGCCGGCCTCGCGCTGCAGATGGTCTTTTGTCTAATCACGTCCACGCTGTACTTTAAGCTCTCGCCCCTTGGCACCACCACGGCCGCCATCATCGACAACTCGACACCGACTGTGTGGGACCTTGCCGTCGCGCTCGCGGGCGGCTTTGCGGGCGGACTGGGCAACTCGCGCGACCAGGAACCCGCCACGCTCATCGCCGGCGTGGCCGTGGCGACCGCGCTCATGCCGCCCCTGTGCGCGGCGGGCTATGGCATCGCCATCGCGAGCGGGTCGCTGTTTCTCTCGGCCCTCTACGAGTTTGGCATCAACGTCGTCTTTATCGCGCTGGCGGCCGAAGCCGTACTACTTCTTTTGCGCGTGCCGCTCAAGCGCGACCTCAACGGCGACGGCATTGTGACCGCCGAGGAAAATGCCGAGGTCGATGAGCTGTCACACAAGGTGCGCCGCCGCATCATCGTGGGTACGGTGATCTTTGCCATCCCCTGCATCGTCATGACCGCGGGGTCCATTGGCTCGGCACAGGCCGGCGTGCAGGACGGCTACGGCGTCACCGAAACCACGCGCGAGCTTGCCGCGGTGCTGCCGGGCTTTAAGGATTACACCGTTGCCGTCGAGACCTCGGCCACCGAAGGCGAGGAGGAGGGCCTTGTCGAGCGCGAGGTTGTCGCCCACGTGACGACAAGCGAGACGCTTGGGGCACACGACCGCCGTGTAGCCCGCAAGCTCATCGACCTCAATGTGCCCGAGCTCGATCGCGTGGAGTTTGATGTGCAGTAATACGCGACGTGGGATGGATGCGCGCAGCCGCGAGTCACGACATGGCGCAGACGTGACGCGGGCCACGAGCAAATAGCGGGGCGCGGTCCATGGCCGCGCTCCGCTCGCTGATTTATTGCCGTGAATCATCTGTCCGCATCGACATCGCCAGACTCCACTGTAAACGCCGGACCGGTACTCACCAGATAAAAACGGGTCACCCTGGTATCTCTAAATAGGTAGAGCAAGCCCTGATCGCGTCGGCGCGAAATATACGCCACGTGGACCGCACCGAATTCTTCGCCGTTTTCCTTCTTTAATATCAGGATGTTGGGGTCATCCGTACGCTTAAACTGCCCGTCTGTGCAGATTCCGTCTTGGTCGACCAGCTGCCATCGACAGTTGTCCTCCTCAAGAAAAGCCAGGGTTTCCCGACTTGTTTCGTCATCCCGATAGTAACCATCAATGGCAAAGCCTTCGGAAACGCATTCCTGCATATAGGATGTTTCTCGATTTATAGCAAACTGCCCTGCAGCGCCCAGGAGCACAGCCAGGCAGACCACTGCGAGGGCTATCGAGATAGTACGGCGGTTCATGTCAACCAGCCCGATACTTGTTTAACGGAGTGCAAAACATACTTGGTACCTCCGGTATCATGACGAACGTCACCTACGGCCTGCCGGCAATCATATGTTTACAACATCAAACCATATGGCAACCACTCGCGAGAGGAGTATCGGCGAACGGTGCATTTTTGCGTTCTATTGGCCAAACGTCAACGCGCGCTACGGCTCTTGCTCGACCTATTCAGATCTTGTCGCATACTACCGTAGATCCCCAACGCTTCCGCCCCCAAGAGATCATTTTTAGTACGTAAAGAAGCCCTCGCCCGAGCTTTCGCCCAGCTTACCTTCGTCGAGCATCTTCTTGAGGACGGACGCCATAGCCTTAAAGTTGTAGGGCATCATCATCTTCTTGAGCAGCGGGCTCACCAAGCCCGGCACCTTCTGATACTGCATGACGATGTTGTAGGCCGTCTGGATACCCACCGTGTCGAATACGCGGAACGGGCCCTTGGGAGCGCCGGTGCCACGCGTCCATGCGAGGTCAATGCTCTTGGGGTCGCTCACGCCCGAGACGTACAGGTCAAGACCCGAAAGCAACCACGGTACCAGCATGGAGTTGAGCAGGTAGCCGTTCTTTTCCTTGTTGACGGGCAGGGCAAGCATGCGGATGTCGTTGGCGAAGTCGACGAGCTCGTCGAAGTAGCGCTTGTCGGTTTGGTCCTGTGCCATGACCTCGGTCATGTTGTTCTTCCAGATAGAGTTGGCAAAGTGCAGCGACAGGTACTTCTCGGGACGGCCGGTGTACTTGGCAAAGGTGCTCGGCAGCAGCGTGGATGAGTTGGTCACGATGACGGTCTTTTGCGGCAGAACCGGGGCGAGCTTCTTGTAGAAGTCGATCTTTGCCTGGGTGTCCTCGGCCATAGACTCGATGACCAGGTCGGCGTCGGCCACGGCCTTGGCAAGATCGAGCTCCAGCTTGAGTGTGGAGTAGGCACGCTCGACGGCGGCGAGCGCCGCTTCCTTGTCGAAGGGCTGGGTGCCATCGGCGATACCGGCGCACCACTCGCCCGTACCGTCCGCCATGCCCTCGATTGCCGCAATGTACTCCTTGCGCACGCGATCGATCTTGGGCTGGGTGCGGCCGATGCTGCCCTCGCTGCGCAGCCAAATCGTTACATCAAAGCCGCAGTAGGCAGCCTGAAAGGCAATCTGGCTTCCCAACACGCCGCCGCCGGCAACACAAACGGTCTTGTAGCTCATGGAACGGTCCTCTCTTACGTAATTCCATAGATGTGTATTTATTCAACCGTAAGGATGACGCGCGCTGGGGGTGGGTTCTATAAACGGGCGGTATTTCGCGGCAAACGGCTACATATGTTCATTATCTCAGGGTTCCGAGGACAGTTTTTGGTGCCACCGAGACGTCGTTTTTGGAAGTATGCGGCAAATTCCGGAGCCCTCGAGCACACCCCGGTTTTTCACCAATAAAACCGCAGGCACAAAGCTTGGGCATATCCAGTGTGCTCGGCCTATTCAAATTTTGCCGCATACTTCCGAAATCTAAGTTCGCAGGGGGTGATAGTTGGACCGTTTACGCAACAGATGTCCAGTAAAAACGGGTGGTAGCCGGCACGGCTGCCACCCGTTTGTCTCATATCTAGCCCAAAGCAGGCCAGTTATTTCTTAATGCCGCGTCCCAGGCGCTCGGCGACCGACGCCACGGCCTCCTCGCTAGCCGGCCCGCAGCTCACGCAGCCGTCGTGGGCGCGCATCTGGCCGGTGACCTCGTCCATCGCGAGCGGCGCCACCTTCTCGAGCTTAAAGCCCTTGCCGGCGCGCATGTTCTCCTTGGCCACACTGATCATGAGCTTAATACGGTTGAGCTGGTTGACCTCGGACGCACCGGGGTCGTAGTCCACCGCGACAATGTTGCTCTCGGGATGCTGGCGGCGCAGCTCCTTGATCACGGCCTTGCCCACCACGTGGTTGGGCAGGCACGCGAAGGGCTGCGTGCAGATGATGTTGGGCGCACCATGGTCGATCAGGTCGAGCATCTCGGCCGTGAGCAACCAGCCCTCGCCCATGTTGTTGCACACCGAAAGTACCGTACGGGCCTTGTCGGCCATGGTGCCGATGCGCTCGGGCGCCTCAAAGCGGCGGGACTTTTCGAGCATTTCCTCCACCGGCGTACGCATCCAGTCCACAAGTTTGATGAGCGCCTGCATACCAGCGCGCGTGGTAGCAGAGCTTCCCAGCTCGTCCTTCTGCAGCTCGGCGTTGCTCATGGAGTAGAGGAAGAAGTCGAGCAGGCCCGGCACCACGGCCTCGCAGCCCTCGCGCTCAATGACATCGACCACGTGGTTGTTAGCCGTGGGATGGAACTTGACCAAGATCTCACCGACCACGCCCACGCGCGGCTTGGTGCCCTCGCCCACGAGCGGCATGGTGTCGAACGCGCGGATGGCCTCGCGGCACAGCTTGGTGTAGTTGTGGCGGTTAAACTTGGGCGCCAGCTTGCGGGCACGCGCCATGTACTCTTCATAGAGCGTGTTGGCGGCACCAGGCGTGGCCTCGTACGGGCGGCAGCGGTAGAGCATCTGCATCATCACGTCGCCAAAGAGCACCGCGTAGACTGCCTGCTTAAGCAGCGCCGGCGTCAGCTTAAAGCCGGGGTTGTCCTCGCCCAGCGCCACGGCCGAAAGCGAGATCACCGGGATCTCGGGGTGGCCGCTCTCGCGCAGGGCCTTGCGGATGAGTGCGATGTAGTTGGTGGCACGGCAGCCGCCGCCGGTCTGGCTGATGACCACGGCGGTCTTGGACAGGTCGTACCGACCGCTCTCGATGGCCTCCATAATCTGGCCCGTCACCAGAATCGACGGGTAGCAAATGTCATTGTTCACATAGCGCAGGCCAGCCTCGACGGCATCGTGGTCGGTCGAGGGCAGCAGCTCCAAGTTGTAGCCGGCACCGCGGAACACCTCTTTGACCAGGTCAAAGTGGATCGGCGCCATCTGCGGGCACAGGATGGTGTAGCCCTCGTCGCGCATCTGCTCGGTAAAGGGCACCTTGGGCCACGCAGTCGAAGCACTCTCGCGCTGAGCCTCGAACGTGTACTTGCGGCTCGCAAACGCGGGGGCATCCGTGGAGGGCGCCACCGGCGCGGCGTCGCCCTGCTCGTAGGCCTCGCCCGCGGCCGTGGCCTCGGCCAAGCGCTCGGCCTCCTGGTCCTTGAGTGCCGCCATGAGCGAGCGGATGCGAATGCGCGCGGCGCCCAGGTTGGACACCTCGTCGATCTTGAGCACGGTGTAGATCTTGCCACTGGCCTCCAGGATCTCCTGCACCTGATCGGTGGTCAGGGCATCGAGGCCGCAGCCGAAGGAATTGAGCTGGATCAGGTCCAGGTCGTTGCGCATGGTCACAAAGCGGGCGACGGCGTACAGGCGGCTGTGGTACATCCACTGGTCGACGACGCGGATCGGGCGCTCGGGCTTCACCAGATGCGCAAGCGAATCCTCGGTAAAGACCGCAAAGCCAAAGCTCGAGATAAGCTCGGGCAGGGCGTGGTTGATCTCGGGGTCGTTATGGTAGGGACGACCGGCGAGCACGATGCCGTGACCGCCGTGGTCCTCGACCCACTTAAGAGCCTCCTCGCCCATGGTCTGGATGTCCTCGTGGAAACGCGCATCGGCCTCAAAGGCGGCGTTGACAGCGGCATCGACCTCGGAGCGCGTGATCTTGGGCCCACGCACGCGACCGCGACCGGCTTGCGCATCGGCCACACGGTCGACGGCGAGCACCTGGTACAGACGGCGCTTGAGCTCGGTCTTGTCATGATAGGGCACAAACGGGTACAGAAACTCGATGTTCTGCTCGCGGATCTCGTCGATGTTGAGTGCCAACGCCGTGGGGTAGCTCATGACGATGGGGCAGTTGTAACAGTTGCCGGCGGTCGGATCCTCCTTGCGCTCCCAGCGCACGCACGGCATCCAGATAAAGTCGACATCGCGGTCGATAAGGTTCATCACATGGCCGTGGCTCATCTTGGCCGGATAGCACACGCTCTCGGACGGCATGGACTCGATACCCGCCTGGTAGGTCTTCTTGCTCGACTGGTCGGACAGCTGCACGCTAAAGCCCAGGCGCGTAAAGAACGCATGCCAGAAGGGGTAGTTTTCGTACATGTTGAGCGCGCGCGGAATGCCGACGGTGCCGCGCGGGGCCTCGTCGGGGCTCAGCACCTCGCGGTTAAAGAGCAGCTCGTTTTTCTTTTTGAAGAGGTTGGGGGCCTCGGTCTTCTGCTTTTTGTGGCCGGCACCCTTCTCGCAGCGGTTACCGGTAATGAAGCGCCTGCCGCCGCCAAAGTCGTTGACGGTGAGCTGGCAGTTGTTGGAGCAACGGCCGCAGCGGACATGCTTTTGCGTCACGGTGAGGTGCGCGATATCCTCAGCCGAAAGGATGGTCGAGGTGCCGTCGGCGCCGGCGCGATCGCGGGCGAGCAGGGCCGCACCGTAGGCGCCCATGCAGCCGGCGATGTCGGGGCGCACGGCATGCACGCCGGTGAGCTGCTCAAACGCGCGCAGCGTGGCATCGGACATAAAGGTGCCACCCTGGACGATCACCTGACTGCCGATCTCCTTGGGGTCGCGCAGCTTAATGACCTTGAACAGGGCATTCTTGATGACAGAATAGGACAGGCCGGCAGCGATGTCGCCCACCGTGGCGCCTTCCTTTTGCGCCTGCTTAACGCGCGAGTTCATAAAGACCGTGCAGCGGCTGCCCAGGTCGACGGGGGCCTTGGCATGGATGGCGGCGTCGGCGAACGCGCGCACGTCCATGTTCATAGAGACGGCGAAGCTCTCGATAAAGCTGCCGCAGCCCGACGAGCAGGCCTCATTGAGCATGATGTGCTCGATGACGCCGTCCTTGACGCGCAGGCACTTCATGTCCTGGCCGCCAATGTCCAGAATGAACTCGACGCCGGGCAGGAACGCCTTGGCGCCGCGCAGGTGCGCGACGGTCTCGATCTCGCCGGAATCGGCCTTGAGAGCCTCGATGAGCAGCGCCTCGCCGTAGCCCGTGGTGGTCACGTGGCCGATGGTGCAGCCCGCGGGGATGTGATTGTAGAAATCGGCCATGATGACCTTGGCCGTGCCCAAAATGTCGCCGTTGTTGTTGCCGTACCAGGTGTGCAGCAGCTGACCGTCCTCGCCCACGAGTGCGGCCTTCATGGTGGTGGAACCGGCGTCGATGCCGATGAACACGCGGCCGGTGTAGCCGTCGAGCTTGCCCTTGGGGACGACCTCGGTGTCGTGGCGGGTCTTGAACTCGGCAAAGTCCTCGTTGGTGGCAAAGAGCGGATCCAGACGCTCGACCTCGGCACCCTGCGTGTCGCCCAGGGCATCGATGGCCTCGATGAGCTGCGGGAACGTGCTGAGCTTATTGGACTCGTGCGCCATGGCGGCGCCGCTCGCCACAAACAGGTGAGCGTTTTGGGGCACGATACGGTGCTCCTCGTCTAGGTTGAGCGTGAGGTAGAAGCGGTGACGCAGCTCGGAGAGATACTGCAGCGGGCCGCCCAGGAAGGCGACGTTGCCGCGGATGGGACGGCCGCACGCCAGGCCCGAGATGGTCTGGGTCACGACGGCCTGGAAGATGGAGGCGGCCACATCCTCGGGGCGGGCGCCCTCGTTGAGCAGCGGCTGCACGTCAGTCTTGGCAAAGACGCCGCAGCGGCTGGCGATGGGATAGATGGTGGTGGCGTTGGCCGCGAGCTCGTTGAGGCCGCTCGCGTCGGTGTGCAGCAGGGTTGCCATCTGGTCGATGAAGGCGCCCGTACCGCCGGCGCAGGTGCCGTTCATGCGCTGCTCGATGCCGTTATCGAAGTAGATGATCTTGGCGTCCTCGCCACCCAGCTCGATGGCGACATCGGTGGCGGGGATAAGGGTCTCGACGGCGCGCTTGCTGGCGATGACCTCCTGGACAAACTCCAGATCGAGCCACTGGGACAGCAGCAGGCCACCCGAGCCGGTGATGGCGCAGGTCATCTGCGCCGTCGGTAGCACGGTCGCGCCCCCCTCGAACAGGTCGCGGGCGCAGGCGCGGACGTCGGTGTGATGGCGCTGGTACTTGGCATAGACGATTTGGTTGTCGTCGTTGAGCACGGCGAGCTTGACGGTGGTGGAGCCCACGTCTATGCCCAGATGCAGGTTGCCGCGGGCGACCTCGGGGTTGAAGATCGCGCCTTCGGGGGCGTGGGCGGCGGCTACGGGCTCGGCGGCGGCGGGCTCGCTAGCAACGGACGTCTCCCCTGCCGTGTTCTTGGCATCGGCAACTGCCTCGGCGACCTTCTCGGCAGCGGCAGTCGCGGCCTTCTGCGCGGCATCCACCACGGCGGGCGCGGCCTCGCGTGCGGCAGCGACCATACGGTCCTTAATGCCCTCGACGAGTTTGCTCATTGTCTCTCCTCTTAGTTGTTGGACTCGACGGTTGCGGCGGTGTCGGCCGCGTCCTCAAGCTGCAAGTTCAATAGCTTCATGCCGTATTCCGGCACGTTGATATCGATGGGTTGGCCATACAGGTCACCAGGGCGCACAAAAGCGAGCACCGTCATAATGCGCGCCATGGCCTCGGGCGATTCGGTGAGTCCACGCTCGAACCAGCGCTGAATCATGCCGACCTCGGCACTCACGACGTAGGTAACGTA
Organism: Collinsella sp.; assembly: GCA_019419665.1. Classification (GTDB taxonomy): domain Bacteria; phylum Actinomycetota; class Coriobacteriia; order Coriobacteriales; family Coriobacteriaceae; genus Collinsella. The sequence continues at coordinate 57,541 of DXZM01000037.1, read as the reverse complement.
GTAGTCAAAGAACGTGCCCAGCGCCAGGCCCAAAATGCCCGTCTGCGCACGCGGCACCACAGCCTCACGCGCGGTGTCGATAATCCTTTTAATGAAGGCCTGGTCGCCGCCCGGACCCAGCAGCGCACCGATTAAGTCGCGGTTGGCCGCAAGATAACGCAGCAGCTCAACCGAACCGGGCGCCGGCTCGAGCTCGTCGATATTGTGATAGAGATCAGGCAGCTGAGCTGCGGTGATGAACTCAATGCGCTCACGGATCTCGGCCAGCAAGCCGTCCTCGATTTGATTGATAAAGTCGGGGATATCGCGGTAGTGCGAATAGAACGTGCGACGCGTAAGGCCAGCGCGCTCGGTGAGCGACGCGACATTAATGCGCGAAAGGTCGCCGCTTTCGGCAAGCTCGCTGGCAAGTGCCTGGCGAAGGGCACGCTGCGAGCGAAGGGACCGGCGATCGCATTTCTCGAGCTGGGACAAGCGTCCTCCTTGTTACTCAGCCTGTGCGCTATTGCACAGTGCGAGTATTATTGCACACCGTGTGTATCAACACGTAAAGGCAATATTTGGAATGTGACGAGGGGGCAGTCTCTTTGTCACATTATTCGATGACGGTGCGGGAGTTTTGCTTGCGCATGGTGGCGAGCATGTGTTTGGGGACGGCGTGGACCATGCAACTGCCGATAGTTGCGCTCGCGGCGGCCTTAGCTGCATCGCTAGCGTTTTTGGTCGCGTAGCTGTGGCGGAAGCGTTTGAGCATGGCGATATCGTTGCCGCCGTCGCCGTAGACCGCGACCTCGTCCTCGGCAATACCGTAGTAGCCCGCCAGCCATGCCACGCTCTCGCCCTTGTTGCACGCCACGTCCGTAATTTCGAACATCACCGGATCGAACGGCGCGTTGACCACGCGGTCCGAGCGCTCGGCCAGATACGCCTTAAGGTCGCACTCCAGCTCGGGCGAGGTCACGCGACAGTTGATCTTGCACACATCGTGGCGCAGGATGTCACCGATCGACTGGTCGAAGTACTGTTCCTCGTGGTACCCGCCACGCGCACGCATGCCGCGCATCACGATGCGCTTGATAGGGCTGTCTTTTTTAAAGCCCGCCTGGTGCATCTCGAACGATCCGCTCGAAAACATGCCGTCGGGCGTGGAGCAGTCAAAACAGATATCCGGAAACTCCTTGAGCAGCTCCTCGGTGATCTGCGGATCGATGGTCCAGGTCTTGAGCACCTCGCCATGACTGTCGCGCACGATGGAGCCGTTAGAGCAGCAGGCATCGAGCGCCAGCCCCGTAAAGCCATGCTCGCCGATCGGCAGCGTCGAGCGTCCGGTCGCGGGAACCACATGCAGGCCGGCCTCGGTCAGCTCGCGAATGGCACGGCGGATGGTCCCATCCGCCTCGTGCAGGGCGTTCAGCAGCGTTCCGTCTAAGTCACTCGCGAACATCTTGATCATGGGCGTGCCTCTCCTTCGTCTGCACGATATTGTAGACGAAGGAGAGGCATGCCCAAACAATGCCGTCCCGGCGCGGCGGGCCACTGCCTCCGCAAATTCACGGTGCCCCAGCACGTTAAGACAATCGCCGCAAGCGATTTTTCAGCCGATAAAACAGAGCCGTCGTCAACGTCAGCACCGCCAGCATGCCTGCGAATACAATCGCCGGTGTCCATCGATCATATGCAACCCCGTACGTCAATTGGCCGATAGGTGTTGCGCAGGAAAGGACCATGTAAACGACCGAAAGCACTTTTCCGCAGAGCTCAGCCGGCGCTACCCGCTGAACAAACGCGATGATTTCAACCGACGCAATGCTTGCCCACACCATGATCCATACCGAACCAACCGCAAACACGGTGAACACGCATACATCTGCGCCGAACAGTAGCGTAACGATAATCGGTACGACTCCAAAACAGATCCTCGCAACATATCGACATATGCCATTGAGAGAAAAGCGATGCGGCCAAATGCTGACCAAGCCACTGCCAGTAAGACCACCCAAGCCCAGAGCAACCTCAACTATCCCAACGCAGGACGATTGCATGCCGAGATGCTTTGTAACAATAATGGGAGCGCCAATCGTTAGCCCAACCAACGCAAGGTTCAAAACGGCCGCAAGCAAAATCACAGCGACCAATGATGCATTTTGCAACAGATACCGAATCGACTCCCAAAAATCGTTTCGGTATGTCGTACGAGTCGCGCCGTCTCCCATCGTTTCAGATGAGGCATTTTGTTTGATTGCGACCCCAAACAAGAGAGCTGAAATCGCAAACGCCACCGACGCGGTTGCGCAAAGAGCATCGATGCCAAAGCACCCATAGACTGCCGTCCCGACCACAGGACCCGAGATATTGCTCACCATGGTCACCTGCGAAACCAATGCAGTGGCCCGCTCAACCTTCTTTTCACCCGCCATGTGCACCGTCTCAATTTGGAGCATTGGCTTTAGCAGCGATTGAACGCCATATTGAACACAAAGTATCGCTACTACGACGACCGCAAGAGGCAATGAGTGCTTCATGGGGATAGACAGCAGTGATGCAGTCATCAGAGCAATGCCGAGGACCACGAGGACCTCGCGACGTCTTCCCCGATCCGCCAAGATTCCGCCAACCGGAGTTGCGAGTACGCCGGGTATGAACGCTATCGCCACAACGGCGCCATATAACGTTGACGATCCGCTGCAATCGAACAAGTAAAGCGGATACGCAAAGCACAGCGCCGACAGCATCGAATACGTGCACAGCTGCGCAACCAGAAGCTCCGTGAGCCTAATTGACCGCACTATTTTTGGTTCCAACAAGACTCTGACGTCTCTCAGTCCAGCCATAAGTCCGCCCCTATACATACCACTAGTATGTATTTATCGACTTGAAAAGGGCAGCCGAAGATGCCCGTTCAAATCTATTACATACCGTTGGTATCTATATTACCACCCGGCGCGGTCCCATACGTCCCAAATCTGCGCCGTTGTCTGAAGCACTTCTTCCCCCAAATCGAGTCCCACCGCGGCAGCCATCTGCGCCAAACATTGAGCGCGAGCGAGCATTCGATCCTTGGTCTCAAGCGGACGGAACAGCGGCAGCAGCCAAAGATTCGCCAACAACGATACGGCCTCCGCCGCTTCACGCGGGCATTCGCACGCAATGGAGCCGTCGGCGATGCCCTCCTCGATCACCGGCAAGAGATAGCCATCGGCAGACTCGTTAAACGAGCCCTGGTACTGCATCGCCAGAAGACGCGAGCTTTTTACCGGATCTGCTGCAGGACGCATACGTGCCCATAGCTCAATTTGCGGAACTACGGACTCGGGCGCGTACAGTCGCTTGAGCTTTTGGGCGCCGGTCATATTACCGACGCCAAGCATCGAGCGGCGGTGCTCGACAATCGGAGTCATCGCCCGATCAAACGCGGCGTTGAAAATCTCTTCTTTGCTCTTGAAGTGATGATAGACAGCGCCCTTGGTCATGCCATCGAGACGGTCAACGATATCTTGAATGCTCGTCCCCTCATAACCCTGTGCGCAGAATAGCTCCAGTGCCGCGTCGAGAATCTTCGCGACCGTCTCCTCGGGATATTTATTGCGACCCATAATCCGCCCATCCGCAACGCAAGTCTTGTGCCTCATTGCAGCATTTTAACGTTGCGGATGGCAGGCGGTCGATTCTACACCGCGGCGGGGCCGTGTTCGCCGGTGCGAATGCGGATGACTTCTTCGACCGGCTCAACCCAGATCTTGCCGTCTCCAACGGCACCGGTGCGAGCAGCGTTGCAGATGATGTCAACGATACCGTCAACATGCTCGTCGGCGCAGATGAGGGTGAACTGCACCTTAGGGATCGTGTTGACGAGCAACTCATTGCCGCGCACGTATTCCTTCCAGCCATGCTGTGCGCCGCAGCCCTGCACCTGGTTGATAGTCATGCCGCGAACATCAGCAGCAAACAGCGCGTCTTTAAGAACCTCAAGCTTTTCCTGGCGCACGATAGCCGTAATTTTCTTCATACCAAATCACTCCCCTTGTTAATCCAAGCCGCCAAACGAAGGATAAGCGCTCTCGCCGTGCTGACTCGCATCCAGGCCCAGCGCCTCGTCGGCCTCGTCCACGCGCAGGCTACCGTGGAACAGCGCCTTGACCACCGCGGCGATCACCAAGTCGAGCACCAGCACAATAACGACCGTCACCACAATGCCCAGAACCCGCGAGACAAGCAGCGACACGTCGCCCGTGTAGAACAGGCCGCCCTTACCGGTCCACGAGAGCTCCGGCACGCAGAACAGGCCCGTGAGCACACCGCCCAAGATGCCGCCGATACCGTGGCAACCGAACGCGTCGAGCGCATCGTCGTAGCCAAACTTGGTCTTAAGATGGCTGATGGCCAGGTAACAGACGGGCGAGACGATCAGGCCCATGACCAGCGCTGCCCACGGCTCGACAAAGCCCGCACCCGGCGTGACCACCACAAGGCCCGCAACCAGACCGGTGCTGGCACCCACCAGCGTGGGGCGACCGGTGTGCACGCGCTCGACGGCAAGCCACGAGACCATGCCCGCCGCGCTGGCCGTCACGGTGTTGAGGATGGCGAGCGCCGCCACGGCGTCGGCCTTAAACTCGCTGCCGCCGTTAAAGCCAAACCAGCCAAACCAAAGCAGGCCGGCGCCCAGCGCCACAAACGGCACGTTATGCGGACGGTAGCTCATCATGCCAAAGCCGCGACGACGGCCGAGCATTAAGCAGAGAATCAGGCCCATGAGACCGGACGAAATGTGTACCACGTCGCCGCCGGCAAAGTCGAGCGCGCCGATGATGTCGCCGATAAAGGAACCATCGCCGCCCCAAACCATGTGGGCGAGCGGCGCATAGACCACGAGCAGCCAAATGCCCAGGAAGGCCGTCATGGCACCAAACTTAACGCGGCCTGCCAGACTGCCCGTAACGATAGCGGCGGTGATCATGGCAAACGCCATCTGGAAGGCGATGTTGATGATCTGAGGGTAGACGGCACCATCCGCAGCATTGCCCTCGGCCGCCTGCAGCACCTGGTTGAGCACCGGCAGGCACAGCAGCTCGTCAAGGCCTCCAATAAACGGGCTGGAACCGTCGCCACCGTAGGCCAGCGACCAGCCGGCAACAATCCACAGCACACCAACCAGGCCAATGGCGCCAAAGCACATAAGCATGGTGTTGATGACATTTTTGCGCCTGGACAGGCCGCCATAGAAAAACGCCAGACCCGGTGTCATTAAAAACACGAGCATGGTGCAGATGAGCATAAACGTTGTCGATCCCGTATCGTACATTCGCTCCCCCTTGGTCGCATGAACGTTGTCGGCGCTCATGATGCGGCCGAGGGCCAACTGGTGTAGACCAGATACGGCGTTGTTAAACGCTGCGTTGTCGAATGGAAACGGTGCCGCAATCTTGGAAACGGCACGGCAACGGGCGCGAAACGAACGGGAAACGTGCGAACGAGAAGGGCGCGCTTGGCTCCGCTCTGGCTAGCGCCGGAACAGCTCGCGGGCTCGGTCACGGAGGTCGGTAGCTCGGATGACGCCCTCGTAGCGATTGATGCGCAGACGCGGGAAGGCGTTAAAGAAGCGCAGGTCACGACGGCTGAGCGACACACTCGGCACCGGACGGCTCATGCGCTTGCCGGCAAGGCGACGACTGAGCGACGGACGCGGCATGCTCGGCGCGACATCGGCAACGCGGCGGGCAGCGAGCGCCAGGCCGCGAGCACCATCCGAGATAAACGTCGGCATCGAAGCCTTCTCGCGCAGGGCATCGAGCGCCGCGTCGCCCAGCTCGGCCAGCCAAGCGTTAACGGCGCGACCGCGGATATGCGTCTGCGCCACCGAGTCAATCGTCGAATCGGGAATACGTTCAAGCATTGAGTCCGAGGCATCGGCAAGCGACTCGTTGATACGGTCGGCAAGGTCGGCGCGCACACGCTCCAGCTGATCGGACAGGCGACGCCAGCTGGCCAAAGAGCACGCCGCGTCGACCATCATCGCGACCGCGACGATAAAGGCGGACAGCCGCACAATCAGCACCGGCAGATGGCCAAGCAGCCCCAGCAATGCCGGCTCCACTAAACGGCAAATGCACAACGCACCCAAGCCAAACGCGCAGGCCCAGTACAGACAGATGCGTCCATGCAAATTAAACGGCAGGTGCGAGTAATCCCAAAAGCGCGCGCCTGTTGTTTTTTCCAACAACACGCCTACGCTGTACTCAATCAAGCTGCATACAAGCGCCGCGGCGACAAACTGACTCGAGGCATCCGGAATCCCGCGCAGCAAAAGCCAGCAGGCTATGCCGCCCACACCATAAATAGGACAACACGGCCCCAGCAAAAAGCCGCTGTTGGCAAAGCGTCCATGGTTGAGCATGGCGCAGACTGTCGACTCCCACGCCCAGCCGCAAAACCCGTAAAAGGCAAACGAAAGCACCAGCGCCGAGAGCGGACAGGCGGCAAGTGTCGCGCCGCCAAAAGCCATATCAATCGCGGTTTCCACCGTCTACCCTCTCCTCTTTTCGTTCGATTCGCTGCTCACGTCATCGTCCGCCTCGTCTTTGCGCCGCAGACGGCCGGCAACCGTCTCGCGCAGAGCACACCATTTATCTGCCAGGCATACAATCCATGCCTCACGACACGTCGGCGGCACCGGCACCAGCGGAAACATATGCCGCACGATAATATTCCGCTCACGCGACGTCAGCTCAAAATCTTCCTCCGCACGCGCCAGGGCAAAAAACGGGTGGCGAAAGCCATGCAGCCGATGGCTTGGGTCGGGATCGTGCCAGTCATAGAGAAAGTAATCGTGCAGCAGGGCCCCGCGCAGCAACGAGGCGCGGTCGACCGAGACACCGACGCGGCCCAAGTGCTCGGCAAAGGACAGACTCGCCCGAGCCACCGAGGCCACATGCGTATACACCGTCACATCGCCATGCTGGATAAACTCGCGCGTCAGGTCCAAGCGGCCCGCCTGGGCCAGCTGGCGGGCGGCATCGTCGACCTCGTGCGCGATTTTCTCGGCACGAACGGCATCGGACATGCTGCCTCCTTCCAGCGGCTCACGGCGGCAAGCCACGGCCTACACGCATGAAATAAAATCATCATCGAATTTATCAGTATGGCATCGGACAAAACGTTTTGCCCCGCCAGTTGGCGAATTACCGCGCCGCCGTCACATATCAAACGCCAAAATGTGCGAGACTGTTTTGTGCAATTGTGCCGGCCGAGGGAGCGCCGGTGCTCGATTCGCATGGAGTAACCCACAACGATGCTGCTTACGCAAACGACAACGCCCGAGGACGTCAAGGCTCTCGACCGCGCCGAGCTTCCGCTGCTCTGCGGCGAGATCCGCCACGCCATCCTCGAAAGCTCCGCCGCCGTCGGCGGACACGTTGCCCCCAACCTGGGCGTCGTTGAGCTCACGGTCGCACTCCATCGCGTGTTTAACTCCCCCACCGACAAAATTGTCTTTGACGTGTCGCACCAGACCTACGCCCACAAGGCGCTGACCGGGCGCGCGTACACCTATATCGACCCGGAGCGTTATGGTGAGGCTTCTGGCTTTGCCAATCCCGACGAGTCCGAGCACGACCTGTTTGCCATGGGCCATACCTCCACGTCGGTGAGCCTGGGCTGCGGCCTGGCGCACGCTCGTGACCTGGCGGGCGATACGTACAACGTAATCACCATCATTGGCGACGGCTCGCTTTCGGGCGGCTTAGCGTTTGAGGGCTTCAACAATGCCGCCGAGCTCGACAGCAACTTGATCATCATCGTCAACGATAACGACCAGTCCATTGCCGAAAACCACGGTGGCCTCTATCGCAATCTAGCCGAGCTGCGCGCCAGCAACGGCACCTGCGAGCGCAACGTTTTCCGCGCGCTGGGGCTCGACTACCGCTATCTGGACGCTGGCAACGATGTGTTGACCCTAGTCGACACGCTGCAGGAACTGCGCGATATCGATCACCCCATCGTGCTGCACGTCTCGACCGCCAAGGGCAAGGGCTTTGAGCCGGCCCAGAGCGACCCCGAGCGCTGGCACCACGTGGGCCCGTTTGACATGGCGACTGGGCGCAAGCTCTGCCCGGGCCATCCGAGCGAGCCCGCACCGCGCACCTATGCCGACATTACGGGCGAGGCGCTCAGCGCCGCCATCGAGCGCGATCCGCAGGTCGTGGGTATCACGGCCGCCACGCCCTACATCATGGGCTTTACACCCGAGCTTCGCGCTGCCGCCGGCAAACAGTTCGTCGATGTGGGCATTGCCGAGGAGCACGCCGTAACCTTTGCCACCGCGCTTGCGCGCTCGGGTGCCAAGCCAGTTTTTGGTGTGTACGGCACGTTTTTGCAGCGCGCCTACGACGAGCTGTGGCACGACCTGTGCCTCAACGACGCCCCGGCGACCATCCTGGTATTTGGCGCGTCGATCTTTGGCACCACATCCGAGACGCATCTTTCGTTTTTTGATATTTCCATGCTGGGCGGTCTTCCCAACATGCGCTATTTGGCGCCTTCCTGCATGGAGGAATACCTGTCCATGCTGAGCTGGTCGCTCAACCACCGCGAGCATCCCGTGGCAATCCGCGTACCGGGCATCGGCCTGGTAAGCCGCCCCGATCTGGCGCCCGCCGAGGGCGCCGATTACAGCGCCGTTCGCTACAACGTGGTGCGCCAAGGTCGCGACGTTGCCGTGCTCGCGCTTGGCGATTTCTTTGAGCTGGGCGAGCGCGTGGCAAACCGTCTGGCTGCCGAATACGGCATCGAGGCCACGCTCGTCAACCCGCGCTTTGCAACCGAGCTCGACCGTGAGTTCCTCGACAGCCTTGCCGCCGAGCATCGCGTTGTCGTCACCCTCGAGGACGGCATCTTGGACGGCGGCTGGGGCGAGCGCGTGGCATGTTATCTGGCATGCACGCCGTTGCGCACGCGAACCTTCGGCATTGCCAAGGGCTTCCCCGACCGCTACGACCCCAACGAACTGCTCGCGCAGAACGGCATGACGGTCGAGAACATGGCCGCCGAAGCCGTAAGGCTACTCAACAAGTAAAAAACCTCCGCAAGGGAAGCGCCCCTGCGGAGGTTTTTATTTTCGCGACGCGATTATCTCGATCTGTAACATCTAGGGCCCGAATTCCCGTCTAACTGTTACAGATCTAGACAAGACGTCTTAGTCCCTGACGTTTGTCTCAATCTGTAACAGATAGAGACCTTTTGTCCGTCCAGATGTTACAGATCGAGACATTCGAATCCCCCGAAGAGAAAATCTCAATCTGTAACAGGTAGAACCCATTTCCTCGTCTACCTGTTACAGATTGAGACGAACCGCCAAAGTGTCCCCTTTGTGGTGGTTTGGAGTCAACTAGCAGTAGCTTCGCTTGAGGATTTCGACGACGTCGGGGTCGGTCAGCGTTACGGGGTCGTGGCTAAACAGGACGCCGTTGGTCGTCAGAGCGTTGTGCGCGATGGCCGGCAGCTCTTCGACCGCAATCCCCCACTCGCTCATGGCGAGGTCTGCCACATGGCAAGCCTCCATCAGGCGCGTGAGCTCAACCACAAAATCGTGCGGATCATCCGCGGCGGCATTGCCCATCAGGCGTGCCATGTCGATATAGCGCTCGGGCGCGGCACCGTGATCGATCATCCACGTGTGGTAGGCGCGCGCAATCATGATGAGTCCGGCACCGTGTGGCAGATCGTGATGATGCGCACTCATGCCATGCTCAAGACCATGCGAGCCCGTGGTGCCCGAGGCATCCATGGCATAACCGCCGAGCGTATTGGCAAACGCAAGGCTCGAGCGCGCCTCCAGGTCATCGCCATTATTGACGCACGTAGGCAGCGCCGCGGCGGCACGGCGAATGCCTTCGCGGCAAACCATGTCACCCATGGGTGTGTTGGTATTTGAGATGTAGCATTCAACGCAATGGAACAGGGCGTCGAATCCCTGATAGGCGGTCAGACGCGCCGGAACGCTCACCATGAGCTCGGGATCAACGATCGAAAGCACCGGAAACAGGCGCGGATCGCCCAGGCGAAGCTTCTCGTCATTTTCTTCGCAGGACAGGACACCGCCCGCGTCGACCTCGGAGCCGGTACCCGCCGTGGTGGTTACGCAAACAAGCGGCAGCGGATCATTGGGGATCGGCAGGCCGAGCGCAGTGCCACCATTCACAAAGTCCCAGATGTCACCGGGGCATTCGTTGCCCTCGGCATCGGTATGCGGGTTGGCCGCCACCGCGCAGATGCCCTTGCTGCCGTCCATGACCGAGCCGCCGCCAAGCGCCAGCACAAAGTCGCATCCATGGGTGCGCGCCATCCAGCCACCTGCGTTGACGGTCTCGCGCAGCGGATTGGGCTCAATGCGATCGAACAGCTCATGCGCCACGCCGGCGCGATCGAGCTCGGCTTCCAAACGTCCCAGATATCCAAAACGCTTGACCGAGTTGCCGCCGGTGGTAACGATGAGCGCTTTGGTGCCGGGCAGCTTCTGCGCGCCCAGCTCGCCCAACTTGCCCGCGCCAAACAGCACCTTGGTCGGTGCGAAAAACGAATAACCGTTCATACGCGATCTCCTTACTTATATATGCGTCGCGTTGCCGCCATTATAGCGACCGCTGCGAGCGATCATGCCGTCGGCAAAACGCTATCTCAGCCGTAATAATCAGCGTTTGCCCAGATAAAACCTGCCAAAATAAACCTGTCCCTTTTTGGTAGGTAGAATAACCCATAAGGCAAGTATGTTTCTGAGTTATTTCGTGTTGACCCATTTGAGCGCGATGGGGTATAACTCTACTCAACCGCTAGGGATTTTATTGAGAAAGGTGTTCTCCTATGAGCAAGAACCTCTCCCAGCAGGTCGTTCTCGACCGCCGCGGCTTTGTCGCCGCTACCTTCGCAGCCGTCGCCGGCCTTGGTCTTGCCGGCTGCTCCGACACCAGCGCCGAGGCCGACAAGGGTTCCGCCGCCGGCTCCTCCAAGAGCTCCAAGGATACCGAGGCTTCCACCACGCTCGATGCCAAGGCATTCGACAAGCTCGTCAACGACGGCCCCAAGGCCGATGACGACGCCATCGCCGCCAGCACCTGGGCCACGGCCGTCAAGGACGCCGGCGTCTTTAAGATCGGTGGCGTTCAGACCTCCACGCTCTTCTCCCTCCTCAACGAGAAAGACGGTCAGACCCGCGGCTTCGACGCCGGTATCGCACAGCTCCTGTCCAACTACATCCTGGGCGAGAACAAGGTCGAGATCACCCAGGTGACCTCGGACACGCGCGAGTCCGTCCTGCAGAACGGCCAGGTCGACGCTGTCTTTGCCACCTACACCATCACTGACGAGCGCAAGAAGCTCGTCTCCTTTGCCGGCCCCTACTACTACACCCAGCAGGCTATCCTGGTGCTCGCCGACAACGACGACATCAAGAGTGTCGACGACCTGGCCGACAAGAATGTCGCCGTCCAGTCCGGCTCCAACGGCCCCGCCATCCTGGAGGAGTTCGCCCCCAAGGCCAGCCAGCAGGAGTTCAAGACCGACGAGGAGGCCCGCCAGGCACTCCAGCAGGGTCGCGTTGACGCCTACGTCATCGATAACAACATGCAGCAGAGCGCCCTGGTCCGCGAGCCCGGTAAGTACAAGATCGCTGGCAAGCCCTTCGGCAGCAAGGAGCCCTATGGTATCGGTCTGCCGCTCGATTCCGACGGCGTCGCCTTTGTCAACGACTTCCTTAAGAAGATCGAGGACGACGGCACCTGGACCGATCTGTGGCAGATCTGCATCGGTGACCGTACGGGCGACACCAATGTTCCCGAGCTGCCCGAGATCGGCGCCTAGGCAGCGAGCCTGGTAACGACCGCAACGAAACCATACGGAAACGCATGATGCGCTTTATTGCGGTAAACTGTTTCCTCACTGAGTTGTCGGGGCTTCCGTACACACGGGAGCCCCTTTCCTTACCGGCGGGAGGTCCGCATGAGTCTCTCCGAGCTCTGGTCGCTCTATGGCCAGAACTATATCGACGCGCTGCTAGCAACCTGGGGCATGACGCTTGAGTCGTTTGCCATCGCCATGGTGCTGGCCGTCGCCGTCACCGTGATGCGCGTGTCGCCGCTCAAGCCGCTGCGCGTCTTTGGCGACCTGTATGTCCAGGTCTTCCGTAACATCCCCGGCATCGCGCTGCTCATCATCGTCGTCTACGCACTGCCACCGCTCAAGGTCGTCCTGCCCTATCGCACCTGCGTTATCGTCGCCACGGTCCTTTTGGGCTCGGCCTTTGGCTCCGAGAACTTTATGAGCGGCATCAACACCGTCGGCGTCGGCCAGGTGGAAGCCGCCCGCTCGCTCGGCATGAGCTTCACCCGTATCCTCGCCAAGATCGTGATTCCGCAGGCGCTGCGCTCGAGCGTGCTGCCCATGACCAACCTCTTTATCGCCGTCATGCTCACCACCGCGCTCGGCAGCCAGGTGCCGCTTAAACCGCAGGAGCTCACCGGCGTGGTGAGCTATATCAACACGCGCTCGCTCGGCGGCGTCGCCGCGTTCTTTATCTCGGCGCTCGGCTACCTGGGCACGGCCTTTGTGGTGAGCCACATTGGCAACTATATCGATAAGAAGGTGAGGATCCTCCGATGAGCAAACATTCCTCCCCTGCACTTACCATGCGCGATGCGCTCTACGAGGCTCCCGGCCCCAAGATGCGCGCCAAGATTCGCATCGGCACCGCCATCTCGCTTGTCGCCGTCGCCGCGCTCGTCATCCTCGTGTTGCAGCGCTTTTATGCGACCGGCCAGCTTTCGGTCCACTATTGGTATTTCTTTACGCACCTCACCACCTGGAAGTTCCTGCTTGCCGGCTTTGAGGGCACCGTTAAAGTCGCACTCACCGCTGGCGCTATCGCGCTGGTGCTGGGCTTAGCCCTTATGCTCGGCCGTACCAGCGACATTAAGCCGCTGCAGCTGGTCTGCCGCGTGCTCACCGATTTCTTCCGTGGCGTGCCGAGCCTGCTGTTCATCTACTTCTTCTTTTTGGTGCTGCCCCAGTACAAGATCGCGCTGCCGTCGTTTTGGATGCTCACGCTTCCCGTCGCGCTCGCTGCAGCCGGCGTACTTGCCGAGATCTTCCGTGCCGGCGTCAACGCCGTGCCGCGCGGCCAGGTCGAGGCCGCCCAGGCGCTCGGTCTTCCCAAAGCTAAAATCACCTTTAAAATCGTGTTGCCGCAGGCCATTCGGTTTATCATTCCGTCGTTGATTTCGCAGCTCGTGGTCGTAGTCAAAGACACCACCGTCGCCTATGTGGTGAGCTACCCCGACCTCATGCAAAATGCCCGCGTGCTCATCACCAACTACGACGCGCTCGTGTCGGTCTATCTGGTGATCGCGGTCATCTATATCCTCATCAACGTCGCGATCAACAAGGCCGCTGTCTACGTTTCGCACAAGACCGGCGCGACCATCATCCGCTAACGCTTTACCATTTCGAGTCATAAGGAGCCGAGCACCATGGCACAGAGCACCTCTTTCACCGACAACCGGCCGTTGATCGAGCTCAGACACGTCGATAAGCACTATGGCGATCTGCACGTCCTCAACGACATCAATCTCTCGGTCGACCGCGGCGAGGTCGTCGTTGTGATCGGTCCCTCGGGCTCGGGCAAGTCGACCATGTGCCGCACCATCAACCGCTTGGAGACCATCGACTCGGGCGAGATCCTCATCGAGGGCGAGCCTCTGCCGCAGGAAGGCAAGGATCTTGCCCGCATGCGCGCCGAACTGGGTATGGTGTTTCAGCAGTTCAACCTGTTCGCACATATGACCGTGCTGCAGAACGTCATGCTGGGACCGGTCGATGTTCTGGGTGTCTCCAAGGACGAGGCCCGCGAGCGCGCCATGGACCTGCTGGGCCGCGTGGGCGTTGCCGAGCAGGCCGACAAGGTGCCCGCACAGCTCTCGGGCGGCCAGCAACAGCGTGTAGCCATTGCCCGCTCGCTTGCCATGCAACCCAAGGCCATGCTCTTCGACGAGCCCACGAGCGCTCTTGATCCCGAGATGATCAACGAGGTGCTCGAGGTCATGGTCCGTCTGGCCCAGCAGGGCATGACGATGATCGTCATCACGCACGAGATGAACTTCGCCCGCCGCGTGGCTGATCGCGTCGTCTTTATGGCAGACGGCCAGATCGTGGAAACCGGCACGCCCGATGAGTTCTTCGACCACCCCCAGACCAAGCGCGCCCAGGACTTCCTCAACTCCATCAAGGGCCACTAACCCAATTGCCACGTGGGCGAATTCATCAGTAACGTTTGTCCCGCGCCGCCCCTGTGCCATGTCCATCCGGATTCGAAAGCCGCACCCATGATCGGAACCCGCACCTCATCGTCCTACACTCCGCACGTCGACGTCGATCCCGCCGACCGCCCGCTTATCCTGGTAGCACCACGCTGGGAAGAAGCGAAGCCCTATTTGAGCGAGACGCTCTCCCCCAACGAGGAGATTGCGAGCGTCTTTGTCGACGCCATTCTTGCCGCCGGCGGTCTGCCGCTGCAGATGTCCATTACCGAAGACGTCGACGTTATCCGTCATTACGTGGAAATCGCTGACGGTATCGCCATTCCCGGCGGCCCCGATGTCAATCCCAAACGTTGGGGCGATGATCGACCCTACGACCCCACCCTCTGCTGCGAGATCCGCGATAGTTTTGAGTTTAAGCTGGTCGACGAGGTACTCCGCGCCAAAAAGCCGCTCTTTACCACCTGCCGCGGCACGCAGCTGCTCAACGTCGCCACCGGCGGCACCCTGTGCATGGACGTGCCGAGCCTGGGCGCGCGCGAGGGCCGCACGCAGTGGCGCCACACCCACGTGCTCAACGACCCTGTGCATCCTGTCGAGGTCGTGCCGGGCTCGCTGTTGGAGCGCGCGGTTGGCGGGCACAGGCTGATCCAGACCAACTCGGCACATCACTGCTGCGTCGATCGTCTGGGTAAAAGCACGCGCTTGGTCGCCAAGGCAACCGACGGCGTGCCCGAGTGCATCGAAGTCGAAGGCCAGCCGTTCTGCCTGGGCGTGCAATGGCACCCTGAGTATACGTGGAAGACGCTCGAGACCGACTTTAACCTGTGGAAGTCGTTTGTCGAGGCAGCGGCCAAGGTTAAGCAGGCCCGCTAGTTCGCGAGCCACACAGGCTTAAACCTTCCATGTCAGGGGGGGGCGGACACCAGCCACGGTGCCCGCCCCCCTGTATTTGGTATGCTCGGTATGATCATCCCTCACAAACAATCAAAGAAATCTCGACCGCAATCGGTCTACGGTAAAGCAGATGGTAAAGACGCTTGCTACGTTTATTAGGCAGTCAATTAAAATCGAAACGCATTGACCATCCCTCAACGGGGTCACGCCGCAAATCCACATGAGCATCGAGGACGGAAGCGGAAGCATGGAATTGGCCCCGAGCTGTATGTAGATCGTTACGACGTTGACAAGCAACAGCATGCCAATAGGACCGAAGCCGGATCCAAAATAGGAAACAACGATCACGCAAGAGACCACGTATGCAAGGCAGACCGCACTCGCCAGAAGAAGTCGATCGCAAAACATATTCAGGTTGAAATACTGTTGAGCATCCAAAACGATTGCGCAGTTAAGACAGTACAAAACGACACTTGACAGGATAAACGCGCCCAATAGGGCGAAAGAAGACAGCATCGCTCGCGCAACGGTAACGCACGCCCGCTTCCCTCCCCGAGCCTCCGACAGCCCCCACGGTTCCTCGACAAAGCTCGAACTGACAAAGCGTGGGACAACGCAAGGCGCGACAAGCGGAAAGAACAATGCATGAGCCAACGGGGCCACATTGAACAGCAAGCCGCGAAAAACCTCTGCATTACCAAATAGAAGGGCGTCCTCTGCCGACAGTTTAAGCGTCGGGTCTGGGAAAAAGCCCAAGAAACTGCCCTCGCGGAGGCTACAGAACCACATCGGGAAAGAATTAAGCTGCAATATCACCATACACGCATAAATTGCCAGGATTAAGACGTACGTCCATTTGCTCACATGCTTCAATTCTGAATGGAGGAACCTTTTAATCTGACGAGCCATTGAGCACACCTCCGACACGACAGGTCACGAGAGCGTAAATCAATACCGATAGACAGCCAGCTGCCACGCCATATCCCAGAAGCGTCAGCTGCCCCATATCGCTATACCCAAGGGCACATCCGGCTCCAAGGTACGGCCCCGGAAGGAGGAAGATCCATCGCAAGGATGGTATAGGTGCCTGAAGGAAGGTTCCGTAGAGCGTCAAGCTCATGACAAATCCGATTATTACCACAGCCCCGCTCAATACGGCGCTGCTTGTAATCCGATAGATGGTCATCGTCTCCAACGCAACCGATATCACCAGTACGGCGTTGATTATCATCGCAGGCAAAAATGCAGCCAGCATGCCGTGCGTGTAGTTTTGCCCCCCACGCATTATGGCTATTGCAAACAAAAGAAGGCAAAGTGCGCTATATGCTGCACCGACTATTAAAGCAGACGAAAGCACATGTGCCAGAGCCCCATTAAAGCGGGCGAGACCTCTTGCTGAAGAAATTCGGTATCCCTCTTTATAGCCATGCTCCTGTAAAAGCATCAAACAAACGATGAGCGGAACGAACAGGGATGTACCGGCAAAAGCGCTGCGCGCAAGGGACTCATCAGGCGCAGAAGGATCGATTGCATTCCAGAGGAAACCAATATCCTCCCCACAAACGCCATAGCCAAAGCCTAGCAACGTTGCTCCGTTATTTAGAAAAACACCGAAGAGAAGACCGCACGCCAACATAAACGTAAGACCAAACTGCGCCGGAAACATCCTGTGTAGACGCATCATATCTGCCTTTATGGGATGGATCGCCCGCTTCATAGCGAGACCGCGTTCATCAAGCGCCTGTAATATTCTTTTAGGGACGACGCCTCATCCCTTATGACATCCATCGATTCCTTTTTCAGCAGTTCACCGTCATGAATAAACACGCAACTTGTTGCAACCGATGCCAACTCATCCAAATCATGGCTAGAGATGAGCATGGTCTTACCCTGTTCTCGATTCAATCGGCCGATAAGGGCCCATATACTCTCGATGCCCAGCGGGTCCAACCCATTTGCCGGCTCATCGAAAATTAGTACGTCGGTGTCGCCCAACAAAGCCGTAGCTATATCCAGTCGCCGTTTCATTCCCAGAGAAAAACTGCTCACGCTCTTTTTCTCATCGACGTCCAGCCCGACTAGGCCCAAGACGCGAGGAACCTCACGTGTCTCATCGAGCCCCCATTCCGCACATCGGATCCGAAGATTCTCCACCGCACTGAGGGATTGGTATGCTCCGCTGGAATCTGGCACATAGCCGACACGCGTCCGCATCAGGCTCAGCTCTTTTTTCGACTTGCCTCCAAAGAGCTCCACGCTCCCCGACGATGGCTCACAGAGGCCCAGCACTATTTTAATAAGCGTGCTTTTGCCCGCCCCGTTTGCACCAACAAGGGCGCAAAGTTCAGACTGATTCACCTCGAAGGAAACGTCATGCAACACACGCCGTTTTCCATAGCGCTTTGACACCTTTGATAGCTTTATCGCTGATGCGCTCATTGGCCTCCTATTCTGCTTGATAACAAAACCGCTGCTGCCAGACTGTCGCCTGGCAGCAGCTGCAACTGCTAGAAATTAACAACACACAAGTTTTTGCTGCAGTTATTGACGCAGACGCGTGCTCCACAGAATGCCTTGCAGTAACCGTTGCACCCACCACCGGGGTCCACATAACTCGGCTTTACAATCCAGCTCATATCGTTCCTCCTTTCTTTTATCGTTCGTTCTTGATGTTATTGTTTGCCGATAACTTATATTTGTCAAGATAATTAATAAACAAAGAACCCGTGTTAGACACGGGTTCCGCTACACTGATATTTCGTTATAGTTGTTCTTTTTATGCTACTCGTCGCTCAAATCTACAGCGAAGACCGATGTCGGAAGCGACGCCTCATTGCCTCTGCCATCCCGCATCTGCCTCACGGCATTCTTCGCGCGCTCGACAATAAGTTCCTCGAGCTCTTTCTCGCTCACGCGCTGAATAATATCTCCCGGTTGACAATCAAGCTCATCACAGATTTCAAGAAGCGTCTTAAGACGAATAGCTTTAATTTTTCCGTTTCTTAGCTTAGAAATATTAGCCGGAGTATGCCCCGTGGCACGAATCAGATCAGAGCTGGTCTTTCCGGTCTTAAGCAGCTGCGTCTCAAGCTCGATGATGAGATAGCTCATGTTTCCTCCTACACAAGCTCGTCAGACTGCTCCTGGAGCAGCGAGGCATAGCTCCAGATCACCGAGACAAACAAACAGACGGCCGCGCCGATAAGCGACCCCGCGTCAAAGGCAACGCCCTGGCAAATCGCGATAACGAAGGAATGAGGCACGACGCAAAGCTCCAGCCCACCAATGGTAAGATTGACCGATCCATAGGCACCAACAAGCGAAACCGCGGCGTTAACAGCAAAGGCAAGCGCGAGAACACGGATAAGCCGCACATGCGCCCTGGTAAAGGGCGATACGCCCCGCGAAATGTCACGGCTGATTCCGCACAAAACGACAAGCGAAATACCCATGACAAGCGCCATGCACAGCCCGCTTGGGATAACGATGCTCCCGCCATCGAGAAGCGTCACGACACCGAAAGAATCGACAGAAACAACGTTTGCAACCACATACCAGATCACGTAAACAACCAACGCGGCAAAAGCGACGAGCATTCCCGCAAAAACGACCGCCATGCAAAAGCCAAGCTTCCTTACAGTCTCGCCCGCCTTGGCCATACGCTGAACGCTGTTGGACATACACTCACCCTCATCGAATCTATCGTTATCCGAATAGTTTATCGAACAACGATATGGATTGCATGCGGAAAGCCCCGCCAGTGCGCATAGCCCATTCACTAATCAGAAGGGGTGAGAGTGGATTTTTGGACACGTATCGAACGAGAGTGGATAATCTCCCACTTTGAGGCCGCCACCGGGCCTAAAACGGGAGATTATCCACTCTCATAGTCATCAAGGCTCACAGCCTCTTATTCAGCCGCCTCGCGCAGGGCCGACATCGTAGCCGCATATTGCTGCTGTAGCGCATGCATTCCCTCGCGAGCGCCGTCAACGGCATCGGCGCCGCGCAGCGCCTCGGTCACCACGACCGCTGGCTCGTACAGATTATCGAATCCCAGGTTCTGACTCACGCCCTTGAGCGTGTGCGCTGCCATAAACGCACCTTCGGCGTCTCCTGCCGCCATGGCGGCCTCCAACTTGTCCATGCTCTCGTCATCCAAAAACTTGAGGGCAAAGCGGGCAAGCATTTCCTCGCCCATCAGCCGAGCGCACGCATCATCATAATTGGCGCCGATCTTCTCATACGCCTCACGCATGGAAATCATGGATTAAAACTCCTTTGGTCAAACTAAATCGTGGGAAACGCAACGACGTCAGCAGGGCGTGCCAACGTCTCGGCAATTTGGTCTTGCACCTCGAGCAGGCAATCGAGCAGCAGCGGGTTAAAGGTACCGCACTTACCGTCCAGAATCATCTGGATCGCCTCCTCGTGCGGGATAGCGTCCTTGTACACGCGCACGCTCGTCAGGGCATCGTACACGTCAGCCACCGAAACCACCTGCGCGGCGATGGGAATTTCGTCGCCCTTAAGGCCATCGGGATAACCCTTGCCGTCCCAGCGCTCGTGATGCCAACGCGCAATCTGGTACGCATATTCCATAAGCGCATTGCCGGCGTGATGGCTACCCAGCTCAAGCAGCATGTCGGCGCCGATCGTGGTATGCGCCTTCATAATCTCGAACTCCTCGGGCGTAAGGCGTCCGGGCTTGTTGAGAATCGCATCGTCAATCGACATCTTGCCGATATCGTGCAGCGCCGAAGCCAGGGCGATCGTGGAGCGTTCCTCATTGTCGAGGGAGATCGTGCCGCTACGCTGAACCAGACAACCAAGCAGCAGCTCGGTCAGCTTTTCGATGTTCGTAACGTGCCTGCCGCTCTCGCCGTTGCGAAGCTCCATGACGCCGGCCATGATGTCGATGAGCATGCGACTGTTCTTGACGCGCTCGTTGTACTGCTGGGACAGCAGGTTCGTCAGGCGGCGCTGTTTGGCATATAGGCAGATGGTGTTGCTTACACGGCGGCGCACGACACGGGAGTCAAACGGGCGGTTGATATAGTCCGAGGCGCCCAGCTCGTACGCGCGCAGAACCATATCGTCGGAATCTTCGCTCGAAATCATGATGACAGGCAGATTGTCGATACCCGATCGGCGCGACAGATCGGCCAGCACCTCAAAGCCGCTTATGCCCGGCATGACAATATCCAGCAGCACGAGCGACAACTCATCGCCATAGCGGTCGAAAATGTCGAGCGCCGCGCGACCGTTATCGGCCTCGAGGATGCAATACTCGTCCTTGAGCATCTCGTTGAGAATGACTCGGTTCATCTCGGAGTCATCGACAATAAGAACCAAAGGCTTTTCGCTTTGGAAGGCCTCGATGGAATCGGCATCGGTCACGACCGTACCGGCTTTTGCCTTAGCGCGACTCAATAACTGGACAGCGCGGCCAACGCCCTCATCGACCGTCTCGCCATGAGTGCGAACGCCACCAACACATGCCGTCAAGCTCACGTACTCATGGCCCGGAATAACCGTGGAATGAACGGCATCGGATACCTGACGCAAGCGGCGGGCGAAGTCATCGGAGGGAATATCGGGCATGACGGCCACAAACTTGTCGCAGCCATAGCGCACAAGCTCGTCAGTCGAACGAATTCCGCTGCGTATGGCTGTCGCCACAGCACCGAGCGCAAGGTCGCCGGCATGACGGCCACACGTATCGTTGAAGGCCCTAAAATCATCAAGGTCAATCATCGCAACGCCGGCATTCATGCGGGCGCCACGAAGCTTTTCCTCGTAATATCGGCGATTGCGCACACTCGTCAGCACGTCGGTGTAGACAAGGTCCTCTTCTGCAGTCTCTTGTCCATCGATCGGACGCACCATCAGCAAGACATGAGGCTCGCCCTCGACCTTTAGAGGGCGCAGACGGGCGCGGTACTCAACACCATCGTTGAGCAGTTGCTCCGACACCTCATCGGAGTCTGCCAAGGCCTCAAGGCTCGACTGACGCAGACAAGGGCAGCGATCGCCGGCAAGCAAGCAGTTAGGCTCGCTCTTAATCTGATCGGCCGACAGCAAACGCACCACGGGGTAGGTCTTCGCGACGCGGGCGACCTCGGCGGCAGCCTCCTCGCCGGTTAGATTGACCTCGTGATTATTGAGCATATGGGGCCCTTTCGATAGGTTCGCATGGTAGCGGTGGGTTCCAAACGGTACCAGAGTAGCACCTTGTCGATGCAGGTAAGCACGTGAATGCTGTTACATTTTTATGAGTTGGCAGACGGCGCGATTGAAGCCGCAGACGTGAGGTTTTGAGCACGTTTGTTAACACGGCCGAAACGGTTGCGGGTGAAGCCTGTTTTGTTTTTTGCAGCTGCTAGAGCCCCAGGATGCCACGGACAGTCTGGGCAGCCGCTGCCGGGCGATCGCGCAGACCGTTATGCGCGCCCGGGATCGTCACGAGAGGGCAATCGAGATATTCGGCAGCCGCTCGCGTGCCAGCCTCGCGGGGCGTGCCAATCGAGAGCTCGCCTAGGAGCACGGCGGCCACCGTTTTCGACGCGCGAACGCTATCCCAATCGGGAACGCAGGTCATAGTAATCCCGTATTCGTTTGCCATGAAACTGCGGCCGTTGCGCAGGGCATACTTGGCTTCTGCCTCGGTCGTTCCAGGAGCCTCGGGGTCCAAGTCGCCGAGGGCTCCCAAGAAAAGCCGGAGCGCCCTTGAAACCTTTCCAGCCGCAATCATATCGAGCAAAACCGGAGCTGCGCCCATGCCGACGCCTTCGGCCGACACAGCCGGCTCATGCAGAATCGCACGGGCGACGAGATGGGGCTCGGTGCGAAGAAGCTCCAGCGCCACCAACGTACCGGCGCTGTGCGCAAGCACATTTGCCGAAGCGCCAACGTGTTCGATCACGGCTTGCAGGTCGGCGGCCTGAGCGGCAAGATCATAGCTGCCGTCTGCCGCTTCGCTGCTGCCACCACAGCCGCGGCGGTCGTAGGCAATTACGCGGTAGTTGCGACTGAGCTCACAAGCGATGCCGTCGAAAAATGTGCCGTCGACACAAGCGCCGTGCACGCACACCAAGGCAGGAGCATCAGGCGACACATCCGGGCCGGCATATTCGCGACAGGCAATCGTGGTGCCCGCATTCTCGACCGTAAAATCCATGTTGTGCCCCCATCATCAATGCTCATCCAGTTGCACGTCAGCACGATTGGATGGACCCGCATTGCTTTACACCTTGTTAACAGATTAACTTTACCCGACCCGAGGCTTTTCATGGCACGGCATAATGAGCGACGTGAAAAAACGAAACTTGTAAAGCAAGAGCCCGCACCTTGCTTTGGAGCCGATGCTATGCTTAGGCACAATTGTCTTGAGGAGCATATGCCTATGTCTACGTTTTTGAATGCCAGCCCTATCTTTGGGCCCGTTCGCAGCCGTCGCCTTGGCCTCTCGCTCGGCGTCAACATGATGCCGGCCAGCGGCAAAATCTGCACGTTCGACTGCATCTACTGCGAAAACGGCCTCAACGCCGAGCGCCCCTGCCATGAGCCGTATAACACAGCTGCCATGGTACTCGACGCGCTCGAGGCAAAGCTGCGCGAGATGGCAGCCGAGGGCGAGCTCCCCGATGTGATCACCTTCGCAGGCAACGGCGAGCCCACCGCCGCGCCGGAGTTTCCGCAGGCCATCGCCGGCGCCGTCGCGCTGCGCGACGAGCTTGCCCCAAACTCCAAGATCGCCGTGCTCTCCAACGGCACACGCGCCGACCGTCCCCAGGTACACGATGCGCTCATGATGGTCGACGACAACATTCTTAAGCTCGATACCGTCGACCCGGCGTTTATCCAGCTGCTCGACCAGCCTGTTGGCCCCTACGACGTCGAGCACCAGATTGAGACGTTCGAAAGCTTTGACGGTCACGTTATTATCCAGACGATCTTTTTGACCGGTGAGTATCAGGGCAAGCCCATCGACAACACCGGCGAGGAGTACGTTGCCCCCTGGCTCGTGGCGCTTGAGCGCATTCGTCCACAAGAAGCAACCATTTACACGGTGGCGCGCGAGACACCGATCGCCGGCCTTGCCAAAGCGGCGCCTGAGGTGCTCGACGCCATTGCCGCGCGCGTGCGCGCCCTCGGCATTCCCTGCCAGGTGAGCTACTAGCAAAACCACGCAGCAGCTAGTGCCCGCCACCCCGCTCCATCAGTTGCGGTGATATAGTTCCTGTTTGTGCTGTTAAACCGCTTAAATCGGAACTATATCACTGCAACTTTTATGGCCGCGTGGGTGGGCTATACTAGCTGCGAATGAAAGGAAGTTAGCCATGTATGACAAAGGACCCGTGCCCGGCCGCAACGACGCTTGCTGGTGCGGCAGCGGCAAGAAATACAAGAAATGCCATAGCGCCTTTGATGAGCGCCTCGAGCGCTTGTGGGAAGAAGGCTGGGAGGTTCTGCCCCGTACGCTCTACAAGACTCCCGCCGATATCGAGGGCATCAAGCGCTCGGCAGCCATCAACGTGGGCGTGCTCGATTATGTGGGCGAGCATATCGCCGCAGGCATGACCACCAACCAGATCGACCAGATGATCTACGACTACACCGTCGAGCACGGTGGCACGCCGGCCGACCTTAACTACGAGGGCTATCCCAAGAGCGTGTGCACCTCGATCAACGACGTCGTCTGCCACGGCATCCCCTGCGATGCGGATGTGCTGCACGAGGGCGACATCATCAACGTAGACTGCTCCACGATCTTGGACGGTTACTTTAGTGATTCGAGCCGCATGTTCTGCATCGGCGAGGTCTCGGCCGAGCGCCAGCGCCTGGTCGACGTCACCCGTGCCAGCGTGGAGGCGGGTCTGGCAGCCGTCAAGCCATGGCTACCGCTGTCCGTGATGGCCGAGGCCGTGCAAAAGACGGTCGAGGACGCCGGTTTTAGCGTGGTGCGCGAGTACGGCGGACACGGCATTGGCAAGGAGTTCCACGAGGACCCGTTTGTAGGCTTTACCACCGAGGCGCCCGATGTGGACACCATCATGGCTCCGGGCATGGTCTTTACCATCGAGCCCATGGTCAATGCCGGAGCGCCCGACATCAAGATTAGCAAGGGCGACGGCTGGTGTGTGCGCACCAAGGACGGCAGCGATTCGGCCCAGTGCGAGGTACAGCTCGTAGTGACCGAGGACGGCTACGAGCTGCTGAGCTGGTAGCCGTGGATGCGCCGGATGCTGACGGGCACGCTCGTCTAGCATCCGGCGTTTTTGTTTGAACGTTTTGCCTGATAAAACCCGCCAAAATAAACCTGTCCCTTTTTGGCGGGTCAAGCGGAAAGGACTACTTGTGAACATCTTGGTTTTGCTGCCCGTCAACGACCACCATCGCGCAATTCTTGAGTCGAGCGCTCCGGGCGAGGACTTTATCTACACGAGCGCCGACGCTATCACGCGCGAACAAGTCGCCAACGCCGACGTGATCTTGGGCAACATAGACCCTGCCCTACTTACCGCATGCGAGCACCTCCAGCTGCTGCAACTACAGACCGCGGGCTATGACGATTACTTGGCCGCCGGCACCGTGCCAGCCGACGCCAAACTGTCTTGCTCGGTGGGCGCCTACGGCCAGGCCGTGAGCGAGCACATGTTTGCCATGGTCCTTTCCATGATGAAGCGCCTGCCCGGCTATCACGACTTGCAGCGCGAACATCGCTGGGAGGATTTGGGGCCAGTTACCTCGCTCAAAAACGCCAACGTGCTGGTGCTGGGCGCGGGCGATATCGGCGGTCACTTTGCCACGCTCTGCCGCGGCATGGGCGCGCACGTCCGCGGCATCAAGCGCCATCCACTCGTCTACCCCATTGTGTTTGAGGACATGGACGGCATGGACGCCCTACCTGAGCGCCTGGCAGAGGCCGACATCGTCGCATCCTTTATGCCGAGCACGCCCGAGACCCGCGGTCTGGCGAACGCCGAGTTCTTTGCCGCGATGAAGCCGGGCGCCTTCTTTGCCAACGGCGGCCGCGGCGACCTTGTGGTCACCGATGACTTGGTTGCCGTTCTGGAGTCGGGACATCTCGCCGGCGCCGCGGTCGACGTCACCGACCCCGAACCGCTGCCCGCGACAAGCCCCCTGTGGGATGCGCCCAACATGCTCATCACGCCGCACGTCTCCGGCTGGTTCCACCTGGCAGCCACGCTCAACAACGTCGTCGACATCGCCGCGGAGAATCTGCGTCACCTGCAGGCCGGCGAGACCCTGCGCTGCTGGATCGAGCACTAAGAATTACGCCGTTTTACAAACGGCGTAATGAGCCGACGCTGCGAGCCCGTCTGGACGGCAATCTGCCTTTCAACTTCGGCGGCATGACCAGAAGGTCAATGCCGCCTTGTTTCAAGGCACCTTGCTCGCCCAGACGGGCTCTCGCTGACTTTTGTTCAACCTGTAGGGACTGGCTGGCGCGGCCCTGCCTGGGGGCATTCGCTGACTTTTATTCGACCTGCAGGGTCTTCAAATTGCTAGAGCGTTGCTAAGTAATTCTTTGCGTCTTCTACGCTCATTGCTGCGACGGGTGCGTGTGAACAGAGTTTGACATCGTTGGTGACCAGTAGATCCGCCTGAGCGCGTATCGCTGCCGCAATGATTAAATCGTCTTCGTAATCGCTATGGAGCTCACGCTGTCTGCTCGCCATCCAGATGTCGCTCAGGTCACAGGGCACTGGCGTGGCAAGCTGCGACAGCACGCTAAGACAATCCCATGCAAGCGAAGTCGCTACCGTAGCGGCATACTGGGAAAGCGAACCGTGCTCTCGCCGATACCATGCCTTATGTTCGCTTGAAATCAAATAAAACAGGTCTTTGGACGATGTCGCCGCATACAGCAAATCAACCTGCGCCGTGCATGCATCGCGTAAAAACTCAATCGCCACCGAACGACCACGTCGTGAGGGAATGAAGTAATCGAGCCACACGTTGGTGTCAACCAAGATGCGCTTTGGAGTCTCACTCATAGAGCCAGCTCATCTCCTCGCCATAGCGATCCGCATAGGCATTCCGTTTGAGCTCTTCGTCGTCCGATGGCTGAGCCTTGACCATATCGATTCCCGACTCACAGCAAGCGGCAGCGAACAGCTTCGACCCCTGATCCATAAGCTCGAGCTTACGTTTGGCGGCCTTTTCGCGCTCGCGCTGTTCCGCCCGGGCACGACTGGGCAGCAGGATATCCTCGAGCGCACCGGGGCGATCGGCCAGCGATGCTGCAAGCTGCCAGAGCGCTCGCACCGCTTGGCTCGGCGTCATACCGGCCTTGGAGAGAGCGGCGTCCCCACTCCTTTTAAGATCGGCATCGAGACGTACGTTGATCTGAGCGGCTGTTGTGGTCATGACCCCTCCTTAATACTTCAAAATATCATAAAGCACTATGGTAGATACGTAAAGCATGTATAGCATTTATAAGCATTAGCCGTACTCTGTACACAAAAAGCCGCCGAGGCGCACTGCACCTCGGCGGCCACGTATCGCAGATCTAGTTCGGTTTCACCCTTTGCATTCGCCCAGATAAAACCTGCCAAAATAAACCTGTCCCTTTTTGGCAGGTTTTAGAGTTCCACGCTTTCGGCGCCGTTGATGGTCAGGTCACGCTCGTAGAAGGCGGTGAGGGCGCGGATGGCGTACATTACGTCGCGCACGCCGCCGGTCTCGTAGCTCGAGTGCATGGCAAGCTGCGGCAGGCCCACGTCCACGGCATGCATGCTCGCCTGCATATTGGACAGATTGCCCAGGGTAGAACCGCCGGCCATATCGCTCTTGTTGGCAAAGGCCTGCGTGGGCACGTCGGCGTCATCGCAAATGGCCTGGAACACCGCGCGGCTAAAGGCGTCGGTGCAGTAGTGCTGGTTGGCGGCCTCCTTGATGACGATGCCGCCGTTAAGCACAACCTGGTTGCGGGCGTCGCACTTCTCGGCGTGGTTGGGGTGCACGGCATGCGCGTTGTCGCAGCTCACGAGCATCGAAGCGGCAAGTGCGCGGTGGTACGACTCGTCATCGAAGCCCAGCGACCCGTTGATGCGGCGCAGCGCGTCGGCCAAGAACGTCGACATGGCGCCCTGCTTGGTCTCGGAGCCAACCTCCTCGTTATCAAAGCAGCAAAAGACCGAAACGTCGTGCGCATTCTCGGCACCCAAAAATGCCTGCAGCGAGGTGTAGGCGCAGGCCAGGTCGTCGAGCTTGGGCGTCGAGATAAACTCGTCGGCCCAGCCCCAAATGCGTGCATCCTGACGATTGACCAGGAACAGGTCGCGACCCAAAATTTGCTCGGGCTCAACGTCCAGTTCGTCGGCGATCAGGGCGTCAAAATCTCCCTGCTTAAGGTCGCCGGCGCTGATGAGCGGGCACAGGTCGACAGCTCGGTTGGGCGCAAAACCCTCGTTAACGCCACGATTCATATGGATGGCAAGGCTCGGGATAATGGCAACTTCGCGCTCGGTAGCGAGCAAGCGGCTCTCGATACGGTCGCCCTCGCGCACCAGCACGCGGCCCGCAAGTGCCAGCGGGCGATCGAACCAGGTGTAGTCGATCATGCCGCCGTAGGCCTCGGTGTTCAGGCGCAGCGTCTCGCCCGCGCCGTCGAGCTCGGGCACGGCCTTAACCTTAAACGTCGGCGAATCGCTGTGTGACGCCGTGAGTTGAAAATGATAGTCGCCGGCAACGCCGTCCTCGCCCCACGTAGCGGCCAGGTCTTCGCCCACCTTAAAGGCAACGACGCTCGAGGTGTTGCGCTGCGTGTAATAACGCCCGCCCGGCTCGATGTCCCACGCTGCGTTCTCGGGCAGGTAGGTAAAGCCCGCCTCGTCGAGTTCGGCCATAATGGTCGCTGCCGTATGGAACATGCTGGGGCATGCCTCGATAAAGTCGATAAGGTCGTTGGAGGCCTCGATATCGTCGGCCGTCACGTGCACGCGCTCGATCGTTTCCTGATCCGTCATGCTCTCCCCTTTCGCTGGGTTGATGGTCCCCTCCAGCATACCCCGCCACGCCAGCGCCGCACTCTTCATTCCGTGCTTAATTCCGCGCCGCTCACCAAGTTGAGCCATCATGCCCGCGCTCCTTTTGCGACAATTGCGCTAACAGGACGAGAGGAGCCGTCATGAAGCCACGTAACATTGCCATCGCCTGCGGTGTCGCGGGTGTCGCCGTCGGCCTTGCCGCTGCCACCGGTATCGTTTATCACAAGCAAATCAAGTCCGCCGCGTCGCTCAAACGCTTGACCGGCTACGCGGATGGCTATGACCTGTACGCAATCGACATCGCCTACGACTACGATCTTGATCGCATCATCGCCGCCGGCGTACGCGACGACCAGGCCTACATCGATGCCGTGGTGGCGCAGGTGCTGCCCGGTGTGCCGGCACATGTCCAGGCGCCCCAGTTTGCCTGCAGCGCTTTTGTCGCCGTAGATGCCGAAGGCCGCGTGCGTACCGGTCGCAATTACGACTTTAAGGACGACACCTCGGCGCTGCTGGTGCGCAATCACCCACGCGGCGGCTATGCCTCCATCGGGTTTGCCGCCCTTAACAACCTGGGCGATAACACTCCGCTTGACTCCGTCGCCGGACGCGCCGCCGCACTCATGGGCCCGTTTGCCCAGCTCGACGGCGTCAACGAATGTGGCGTGTCCATTGCCGTGCTCACCCTGGATTCCAAACCCTGTGACCAGGACACGCAGCGCCCCGTCATCAATACCTCGCTCGCCATCCGTCTGGTGCTCGACCGTGCCGCCACCACGCAAGAAGCTGTCGACCTGCTTTCCGCCTACGACATGCACGCCATGGCAGGACGCGATTACCACTTCTTTATAAACGACGCCGCCGGTGACGCGCGCGTAGTAGAGTGGGATCCGCGCGATCCGGACCGCGCTTTCAAAGCGACTCCTGTAACCCAGGTTACGAACTTCTACGCCTGCTATGGCGACGAAGTGCTGCCTAACCAAAAGAATGGCGAGCTAGGCCATGGTAAAGAGCGCGCCGCCGCAATCGCCGATGTCCTCGACGCCCATACCGGCGCCCAAGACGAGGCAGTCGCTTGGAAGGCCCTACGCGCTGCAGCGCAAGAGCCCAATCCGGAAGACATCACCAGCAACACGCAGTGGTCGGTCGTCTTTGACAACACCGAGCCTGCTGCCGCCATCACGCTGCGCCGCCACTGGGGCGACATCGACGCATTCGCACTGTAAGGAGCCAGGCCCGTCGACTTTACGCTCGCCTGGCGTTGTTTACATTTCTATACGCTTGAGCTAACACGTTTTACCCCCGTATCAACAGTGTGCGGGGGTAAACTTATGCGCATGTTATAACTTGCCCGGAAGGATTCATCATGCTTAGGATCGGTCTTCTTACCAGTGGCGGCGACTGTCAAGCGCTCAACGCCACCATGCGCGGCATTGTCAAAACGCTTATGACCAATAGCGAAGAGCCTATTGAGATCTATGGTTTTGAGGACGGCTACCAGGGCCTTATCTACAGCAGGTTCCGCGTCATGACGCCCGCCGATTTTAGCGGCATCCTCACCCGCGGCGGCACCATCCTGGGCACGAGCCGCACGCCGTTCAAGCGCCTGGACATTCCCGAGGCCGACGGCGTCGAGAAGGTGCCCGCAATGGTCCACACCTATCATAAGCTGCAGCTCGACTGCCTGTTTATGCTGGGCGGTAACGGCTCCACCAAGACCGCCAACCGCCTGCGCGAAGAGGGCCTCAACGTTATCGCCCTGCCCAAGACCATCGATAACGACACCTGGGGCACCGAGCTGACGTTTGGCTTTACGAGCGCCATCGACGTCGCCACCAAGTGCATCGACGACATCCACACCACTGCCTCGAGTCACGGCCGCGTGTTTGTCATCGAGATCATGGGCCACAAGGTCGGTTGGATTCCGCTGTATGCCGGCGTCGCGGGCGGCGCGGACGTCATCCTGATTCCCGAGATCCCCTACGACATGGATAACGTCATCAAGACCATCGAGCATCGCATGGAGACCGGCAGCCGCTTTACCATCGTAGCCGTCGCCGAGGGCGCCATCTCCAAGGAGGACGCGGCACTGTCCAAGAAGGAGTACAAGAAGAAGCTCGCCGAGCGCACGAGCCCGTCAATCGTGTACGACATCGCCAAGGAGATCGAGGCCAAGACCGGTCGCGAGACCCGCGTCGCCATCCCCGGTCACACGCAGCGCGGCGGCCAGCCCGACGCCCAGGACCGCATCTTTGCGACCCAGTGCGGCGTCGAGGCAGCGCTTGGCTGCCTACGCGGCGAGTTTGGCTACATGATTGCCCTGCGTGACGGCAAGATGTGCCACATGCCGCTCGAGGAGGTCGCCGGCAAGCTCAAATATGTCGACCCCCAGAGCGATCTGGTGCGCGAGGCCAAGGCGTTGGGCATCAGCTTCGGCGACGAATAGCCTCGGCTGGAACTGCTCTCATCGGAGGCCCCAGGGCTTTCCTCCCAAATCGTCCTCGGACATGTCAGGACCCCGCTGCGCGCTTCGCGCGGCGGGGTCCTTCCGTCCTGCGGAAAGATTTGGGAGGAAAGCCCTGGGGCCTCCTGCGGTAACTAGGGAGGCCGAGGCTATTCGTCTTCTTGCTGCAAGTGCGTGGGCTGAGATTTTGGGATGTTGCAGGCTCTTAGCTGAGAGTAGCACTGACATTTGTCCTGAAATGGCTGGTCGTTAGGGGTTGCTACCGGTAGTTGCGGTAGGGTTGGGGCAGATTCTAACTAGAAATGGTGGTCGCTACCGGTTGTTCTCGGCATACTCGGCTCATTCGATTCGACCATCAAACGAAAGGAACCACCATGGATCTTGCGATGGCGCAGCGGCTCGTTGATCGCCGCAAGGCTGCCGGGCTTTCTCAGGAGGCGCTTGCCGCCCAGCCGGGTGTGAGTCGTCAGGCTGTCAGTAAATGGGAGCGCAGCGAATCCTCGCCCGATACCGATAACCTTATTGCGCTCGCCGCGCTGTATGGCGTGTCGCTGGATGAGCTGCTGTATGGGGAGGCGGTGGCTAGCGCTGATGACTCACAGGCTGATGATGAGGCGCAGAACAGCAACGCCGGCACCAAAGCTTCAGATAAGGCTGAAGAGGCTGAGGCTTCTACTGAGCACGCTGATTGCAGCGATAAGCCACTTGTCGATATTTCCCTCGCGCGCGGTATCCACGTCATTGATCCCAATAAAGGCGAGGAAGTCCATGTTGGTTGGAGCGGCATCCATGTGACCAACGAGCGCAAGGGCGAAGAGGTGCATGTGGGGCCGGACGGCGTGCATATCGATACGCTTGAGGACGATGGACATAGCGTACGCACCAATGACGACGGCACCGTCACCATCGACGGCGAGACGTTTTCCAGCTGGAAGGAAGCACACGACAAGCTCGACCATCATGGCAAGCATTTCCACACCAAGGTCGGACGTGCATGGAACAAATTCCCCTTCCCCGCACTTGTCACTCTCGCCTATCTGGTGCTCGGCATTGTCTACGGCACATGGGGCATGGGGCTTTTCCTCGTCTTTCTGGTTCCCGTCTACTACGCGATTGGTGACTTCATCGATCGGCGCCACCTGTCTAAGCTGATCGAGGCCATCTACCCGGCAGCCGCCATCGCTTGGTTCCTCTACATGTGGCTCTGTTTGGGACAGCCCCATCCTGCATGGATCATCCTCATCACGATTCCCGTCATAAAGGCGCTCATGCGCTGGTGCCGCAAACAATGGAAGCACCGCAAACAGGCCTAACACGCTCCGACCCACCAGCACCCAACCGCCCCCGCCCTTCTCCTAAGTTGCGGTGAGATAGGGACTGTTTTGAAGCTCCAAAGCGCCAAACAGTCCGTATATCACCGCAACTTACAAACAACTGGGTCAGTTCCGGCACGGAGATTAGCATTGAGCTGACCGCGCGCCACGAAAAGGGGCCATCTACTACGTTTAACTCGATGGGGCCAACCATGACCGCCTTTTTCGAAAATCGACAGGCCTTCTACCTGCGGTTTTATTTTTCATTTTCCCGGCATGGTTGAGGGTATCCAATTAAACGTAGTAGATAGGCCCATTTTGTGGCATACGACCCATACAAGCCCAATCTCGAAGGCTAAAGAGAGCCTCTCATCCACGCCTGCGAGCGAAAACCAAATAGAATGAAAGGCAAATGGAAAGCCCGTTTGACGGGGCAAACGCCGGGCCACCTAATGGTTGTCCAGCGTTTGCCCAGATAAAACCTGACAAAATAAACCTGTCCCTTTTTGGCAGGTTACTCGGCACTCTTGAGGGCACCGACCATGTCAATCTTGTTGAGGGTACGGTTGGTGGCGAGGTTGACGATAAACGTAAAGCCAAAGGAAAGCACCACGGCGAGCACGTAGCTTAGCGGCTCGACCTCGACGTCAAAGTACAGCGACGGCATCTGCAAAATGTACGTAAAACTCTCGGCCAGCAAGCCGCCCAGCGGTACGCCCAGCGCGGCTCCGATCGCCGTGAGGATCAACGTCTCCTTGTTAACGTAATGGTGAACCTCGACACGGCGGAAGCCCAGCACCTTGATGGTCGCCAGCTCGCGTTCGCGCTCCGAAATATTCGTATTAGACAGCGTAAACACCACCACAAACGACAGGCACGCCGCCATAAAGGTCACGAGCACCACGACCGAATTGATAATCATAAAGTTCGCCTCATAGTTTTCCCAATGCTCGGCCGTACTCGAAATCGTAAGCCAACCGTCACTCTTAAGATTCTTGCTAAACGCAATCTGGTCGGCCGACGAACCCTTAAGCAGCACAAAGACGCCGTTAAGGCGTGCACTTCGACCGAACGCGCGCTCATAGGCGCCCTGCGTCATGTAAAGCGTGTTGCCCAGATAGTTGAGCGAGATGTCGCTGACTTTGACCTTGGCAACATTGAGCGACGAATCCTGGACGTGTGCCGTATCGCCCGGCTTGATCCCCAGCACCAGCTGAGAGCTCTTGCTCAAATACACATCCCCGTCACGCAGGGCGAGCGGTTCTTTGGACTCGTCCTCTAGGCGCACGTAGTCATCCAGGTCGTTCGTGCGGTCATCGGGCACCACGATCAGCTGCACGGTCTCGCTCTTTCCGCCGAATGTAAAGGTAACGTTGTCGGTCATAATCGGCAGCGTCGAAGTCACGGTCACGTCGGAATCCTTGGCTGCACTGCGCTCATCCAACGCCGCGCACGTCTGCGAAAAATCATCGGGATTGGCGACCGCCAGCAAATCGTAGCGTGTGATGTGCCCGTACTGCTTGGGCGACAGCGCGACCGACGTATCACGGATGCCCATACCGCAAATCACAAGCGCCGTGCAGCCCGCAATGCCAAAGATGGTCATAAAGGCGCGCTTTTTGTAGCGGAACAGGTTGCGTGCAGCGACCTTGTTCAAAAAGCCCATGCGGTGCCAGATAAAGCCAATGCGCTCGAGCAGAATGCGCGAGCCGGCGCGCGGGGCCTTGGGGCGCATGAGCGAGGCTGGGGTCTCAGCCATCTCGTGGCGGCAGGCGATAATCGTGGCGCCCACCACGCCCACGGCAAACAGCGCTACCGACACGAGTGATGACACGATGTCGTACGAAAGCAACATCTGGGGCAGCGAGTACATGTCGTCGAACACCGTAAACAAGAACAGCGGCAGACCCACAAATCCGATGATATTGCCGAGCACGCCACCGATCAGACACGCCCACAGCGAGTAGTCCACATATTTGGACAGGATACGCCCGCGCGAATAGCCGAGCGCCTTGTACAGGCCAATGAGCGTGCGCTCCTCCTCGACCATGCGCGTGGCGGTGGTGAGGCTGATGAGCACGGCGACGATAAAGAAGATGAACGGGAACACCGTGGCAATGGCCTCAATTGACGAGCTATCGCTCTCCACGCTCGAGTAGCTTGCGATGTTATCGCGGTCCTGGATGTACCAGGTGCATTCGCCCAGGTCAGAGAGCTCGGCGCGGGCATCGGCAAACTGCTGGTCGGCGGCGGCACGGCGCTGGTCCAGGTCGGCTTGCGCCTGCGCACGCTCGTCGCTGCCCTCGGCCATGCGATTGATGTTGTCCTGCTCGATCCCAAAGACCATATTCGCCTGACGCTCAGCTGCGTCCAAGCTCGCCGGTGTGTCGACCGTCAGCTCCTGGGCGCGCGCCTTCTCACGCTCCTCGCGGATCTTCTCGATATTGCCCTTGACCTCATTGATCTTTGCCGAGTAGGCATCCGAATAGGAGTTGAGGCTCTTGGCTCCCTCGACGACCACGTGGACAGCGGAGTAGGAAGAAGATGTCGCGGCATCCTCGCTCACGTAGAACTTGTAGTCCGCAGTCGAAGCAGCGCGAAAGGCGTTGACTGTCGAGTCGGAGCTCACGTCGGTAGGATCGAGAACCTCGGCCGTGATGGTGTAGTCCCCATCGGCAAACTGGTCCTTGGCGCTTTGGTTCGACGAGCTCGCATCGTTGGCGGCAAAGCTCACCGTATCGCCGATTTTCTTGCCCGAAGCCTTCAAAAAACGTGAGGTCACTGCCACTTCGCCCGAAGTCTCGGGCAGCTCGCCGCGCACTAGCACCGGTTGGTCAATATTCTCTTTGGAGAGGCTCTGTACGACGACACGCTCGCGCGTCGTACCCACGGCGGTATAGGCGGTCTCGGTATAGATGCCCTCGGGCGTCTCGACGCCATCGACCTCTTGGATCGCGGCAATATCGTCATCGGTCAGACCATAGGTCGACTGCACGTTGATGTCATAGACATTCTGCTGGTCAAAATAGGCGTCGACCGAATCACACAGGTCCTCGCAGCCCGCCTTAAGGCCGCACATCACGCTCACGCCAAGCGCGGTGATCACAACGATAGACAAGAAGCGTTTGAGGCTGCCGCGAATCGTGCGGTAGATGCCACGGCGAAAAACCGTCGGCACCATATCGTTTGAGCTTTGGGCGGTACGGTAGGTCGTAAAATCCTGCTCGCGCTCCGTGTTCTGCGCGTCGCGGCGTTGACTGTTTTGGCGGTCCTGATTCATGGGCGCTACCACTCGATCGTCTCGATAGGCACAGGATTTTGCTGGATCGTCTCGCTCTCCACGCGGCCGCTCTTAAAGCGGATCAGGCGATCGGCCATGGGCGCCAGCGCAGAGTTGTGGGTGATGATGATGACCGTAATGCCTTGCTTGCGGCAAGTGTCCTGTAGCAGCTGCAAGATCTGCTTGCCGGTTTTGTAGTCGAGTGCACCCGTAGGCTCGTCGCACAAAAGCAGCTTGGGGTTCTTAGCCAGCGCGCGGGCGATGGATACGCGCTGCTGCTCGCCGCCCGAAAGCTGCGCCGGAAAGTTAGCGAGGCGGTCGCCCAGGCCAACCTGGCGAAGCGTTTGCTCGGCATCGAGCGAATCGGGGCAGATCTGCGCCGCGAGTTCGACGTTCTCAAGCGCCGTCAGGTTAGGGACCAGATTGTAGAACTGAAAGACAAAGCCAACATCGGCGCGACGGTATTCCACAAGCTGAGCCTCGTTGGCAGAGCTCACGTCACGCCCGTCCACCGTCACGGTGCCAGAAGTTGCCGTGTCCATGCCGCCCAGAATGTTGAGGGCCGTGGTCTTGCCGGCACCCGAAGCACCCAAAATGATGGCGAGCTCGCCGCGCTCGACCGTAAAGCTCGCGCCGTCGAGCGCGTGGATGCGGGCATCGCCCTCGCCGTATGCCTTGATGACGTCTTTGAATTCGATATAGGCCATCGATTAATTCCCATCTGGTCGGATAACTCTTTAGTATTACCCATTTCCCACCTACCAAAAAGGGACAGGTTTATTTTGGCAGGTTTTATAAGGGGAAACGTACCTCTTTGGGGGCAGCGCGGGACGCGCAGGGGCGGCCGTGCAGATCGGCACAGCCGTCTCACGTGGAATCGACCGACGCCTGCCTTTCCGTGACACCGGCAACTCGTTTTTGCTTGTTGGCATGGCCGCCATTATGCCTTGGGACTGAGCACTCAAATTCTCACTCCTCATTGCCACGCTTGCCGCAAGCTATCAGGGTGACGAGATGACGACGCTCGCTGTAGCAGCGCAGCCACACTCTATAAGCGAGGCGTTTGCCAGCAAAAAAGCGCGCGACAGGGTAAGCCCGCCGCGCGCTATCCTATGCGGACTAGTTATTGTTGTTGGTCATCGAGGCCACTGCTGCCGCAAGATTGGAAATGGGCATCGTCTGCAACCAGATGCGACCGGGACCGGTGAGCACGGTGTTGAACACGCCCTCGCCACCAAACATGATGTTTTTGACGCCCTTGACCATTTGAGCGTCGATGCTCACGGTCTCCTCAAAGCCGGCCACGTTGCCGGTATCCACAATCATCTGCTGGCCAGCAGCGAGCTCGTACTCAACCAGGTCGCCGTCGATCTCGGCAAAAGCAACACCCGAGCCCGTGAGCTTCTGCATGATAAAGCCCTCGCCGCCAAAGACGCCGGCCTTTGCCTTCTTGTTAAAGTGAATGCTCAACTCGACGCCACTTTCCGCGGCAAGGAACGAACGCTTCTGCAAAATCCAGCTCTTGCCCGGACCGATCTCGATTGGCACGATGCGGCCGGGGAAGCAGGAGCCAAACGCGATCATGCCATCGCCACGCGCGGTCCAAATGTTTTGGAACAATGCCTCACCCGAAAAAGCCTTGGAGAACATCTTGCCGATGCCACCGCCCGAGGTAGACATTTCCATGTTGGGGGTCATCCAAGCCATGGCGCCGCTTTCGGTGATCATGGATTCGCCATCGCTAAGGTTGCACGTAACAACCGGGAAAGCCCCTCCGCCGATCTCGTACTGCATGACCGTCTCCTTTCCACTCAGGAGCCGAATAACGATGCCTATATTTTAGCAGGTAGAGATGCATATGTTCACACCGCCCATGCCCTCTCCTGCGGACGTTTCCCCAGATAAAACCTGCCAAAATAAACCTGTTCCTTTTTGGCAGGTTTTAAAGGCAAACGGTGAAGGTGATCTGGTTGCCGTGACCGGATACGGTGGCGGCGCCTCCATGGGCCTCGGCGATGGCACGCACCACGGACAGGCCCACGCCCGAGCCACCCGTCTTGGAGCTGCGCGACGCATCCGCACGATAGAAGCGATCGAACAATCGGTCCAGGTCGCCCTCGGGCAGCTCGTCCACGGCGTTCGATACGACAAGCTCGGCGGCGCCCTTGCCTTTGCCGTGCGAAACGGCGCACAGGCTCAGCTCAATCACGCTGCCCTCGCTCGCATAGCGCGTGGCGTTGTCCAGTAGCAACTCAACCACCTGCGCCACCGCCGCGGCATCGGCATGGGTCCGCACGCCGGTCGCAATCGACGTCGACAGGCGTTTACCGCCTGAGACCGCCACCGACTTAAACGGCGCCGCCACCTTGTTCACCGCCTCCGAAAGATCGATCGACGCCATGGTAAAGCCCGCCGAGCCCTCGTCCATGCGTGCCAAGAACACCAAGCGCTCCGTGAGCGCCGATAATAGCGCACCCGCACTCGCCTTAGTGCTGCCTTAGCAGGTCGATGAGCATATTTAAAAAAGCAAGGTTATAGCTTAGTCGGACTTAAGGAACGGGCGGCTTCACATCTCGCCCTGCAAACAACGCCCGTACAGCGAGCGCGCTTGCCGCATGGGCGTTGCGGCCGCCTGCAGCTTATAGATAGGCGCCCTCGAGGCGCAGCAGCCATTCTTTGCGATCCAGTCCACCGGCGTATCCGTTGAGCGATCCGTCGGCCGCGACCACGCGATGGCACGGCACGATAATCGAAATAGGGTTGCGAGCGACCGCAGCCCCCACCGCGCGAGGAGATACAACGGGCGCTTCATTTCCCGGCACACGATGTCGAGCCGCAACACGCTGGGCGATCTCGCCATACGTAGCGACCTCGCCACGCGGAATTGAAAGTAGCTCAAACCAAACCTCACGCTGAAACGCCGTGCCAATCAAATGCAACGGCGGCGTAAACCGAGGCTCCTGCCCCGCAAAATAGGCGTTGAGCCAAGCCCAAGAACGCTCTAGCACCGAAGAAGCCGCGCCATTGGCCGGATTTACCGTCTGCATGCCCCCGGCACCCGAAACTGCATCGGTGCCCTCAACGTATTCGGCGCTTTCTTTAAGAAGCGTGGAACCAAAGTGCTCCTGCCCCTCAAACCAAAGCCCCGTCAGACCGCGGCCATCAGCGGCAAGCAAGATTTCGCCCAAAGGCGAAGCAAACGTCGTCGTGACCACCAGCGGCTCCCTTCAAAACTCCGCAACATAATACCGCGAATTGTACAGACAACCCCGCAGATACGTCTGGGCGGGCTCGCAATTACTTAAGCGAGACTGTTCTCTCTAATCAAGCGAAAAAGACGCAGGGCATCGACACCAGAGCGGTACCCCCGCCAGCTGAGCTCTAATACTTTTCCCGAGAAGTGAACGAGTAAAAACGAAGTCCCGGAGCATCCACACCTTTAGACCGCAAAACCGCAGGATTCGCGCTGCAAATCCGCAGGAAATAGCGGTCAAAATATGCCAATGCTTCGGGGGTCCAAATAAGGTCGTTCACTTCACGGGAAAAGTATTAGACCTCAATTCACACCAAGCCCAAAGTCCCCCAAGGCGGCAGGCGCGAAGCGCCGAGGCCGCCGCCGGGACCAGGGCCCGCAACAACCACGTGCCCCCACATCAGCCCAGCGGCCCCAACCAGCAACGGCCCCATCGCAGGCCGCTCGCAGCCGAGTCACCGCAGGCGGGGGCCGGGCTTAGTTTTCAGAACACTCCGCAGACCAGTGTGGCGCCTTGTCCGCGGCTCCGAAGGAGCAGGACAAGGCGCCACACATGGTCGAGGACGTTCTGAAAACTAAGCCCGGCCCCCGCCGGACAGGTCCACCGCTACTCGCAGAGCAGCTTAGCGATCTGGACGGCGTTGGTTGCCGCGCCCTTACGGATTTGATCGCCGCAGCACCAGAAGGTGATGCCGCGCGCAGCCTCGGGGTTCGAGATGTCGCGACGCACGCGACCGACCCAGATCAGGTCCTGGTCGGACGTATCCATCGGCATGGGGAAGCGATCGTGTGCACCCTCGGCACCCAGATCGTCAACCAGCTTGACGCCGGGAGCGGCAGACAGCGCAGCACGAGCCTCCTCGACCGTAATATCGCGCTCAAACTCGAGCGTAATGCTCTCGGAGTGCGAGCGCAGCACGGGCACGCGAACGCAGGTGCAGTTCACGCGCAGCTCGGGCAGGTGCATGATCTTGCGGCCCTCGTTTTGCAGCTTCATTTCCTCGGAGGTAAAGCCCTCCTCCTTGACACCGCCAATCTGCGGAATCAGGTTGCTCGCCAACTGGGCGGCAAAGGCGCGCGGCTCGGGAATCTCCTCGCCACGGCCCAGGGCGGCCAGCTGAGCCTCGAGCTCGGCCATACCGGGGGCACCGGCGCCCGAAGCCGCCTGATACGTCGAGACGATCATGCGCTTCACGCCGGCGAGCTGATGCAGCGGCCAGGTAGGAACCAGGCCGATGATAGTCGCGCAGTTGGGATTGGCGATAAGGCCGTGATGCCACTTGATATCGTCGGCATTGATCTCGGGCACGACCAGCGGCACCTCGGGATCCATGCGGAAGGCATGGCTGTTGTCTACCACGATGGCGCCACGCTTGACGGCCTCGGGCAGCAGCCCCTTCGCGATATCGTCGCCGGCGGCGCCGAGCACGATGTCGCAGCCCTCAAAGGCCTCGGGGCAAGCTTCCTCAATCACAACCTGCTCGCCGCGGAACTCAACGGTCTTGCCCGCAGAGCGCGCGCTCGCCAGCAGCTTGAGCTTGCCAACCGGGAACTCCTGCTCGTTGAGGCACTCGAGCATCTGGGTGCCCACGGCTCCCGTCGCGCCCAAAATAGCAACCGTGTACTGTTTCATGCTTCCCCCTTTAAAGGCTGTGGCTTTTGCCCGCACGCCGAGCAGGCCGATTACTGTTGCCAGTGTATACAAGAACAGGGCGGGCACGAAACCCGCCCCGTCGAAACGAAACCGAAACGAAACGCCCCGCCGTAGATTTTTGAGGCAAGTCCCAAAAATCTACTGGGATAGCAGCTACTTGTGGAGCGCGGCCGGGGCGGGATCGACCGGCGCGGGAGCCTCCAGGTCGGAGACCTTCACAATGCCGTTCTCATCGGAGAAGGCGCGGTAAATGGTCCGAATCGCCAGGTCGAAGTCCTTCTCCTCGACACCGATAATGATGTTGATCTCGTCACAGCTCTGCGAAATCATACGCACGCTCACGCCGGCCTGGCCAAGCATGCCAAACAGGTGGCCCGAGATACCTGCGCGGCCGCGCAGGTTACGGCCGACGGTCGCGATGAGCGCCAAGCCCTCAACGACCTCGATCTCGAGCGGCTCGACCTCCTGCTGAATGTCGCCCACGAGCGAGTACAGCGAGTCGTGCACGTCCTGCTCCTGCACCACGGCGCCAAAGCGGTCGACACCGGTGGGCATGTGCTCGACGGAAACGTCATAGCGCTCGAAGACCGAAAGCGCGCGGCGCATAAAGCCGACACGCGGCTTGGTGCGGTCGCGGGCAACGTTGATGGCGACAAAGCCGCGCTTGCCGGTCACGCCGGTAATGATGGGCTCCGCCTCGCCCTCATCAGCCGTCTCGCTAATGATGGTGCCGGGGTCCTGCGGCGCATTGGTGTTCTTGATGACCAGCGGAATACCAGCCTCGCGCACGGGGAACACAGCTTCCTCGTGCAGGACGCTTGCGCCCATGTACGAAAGCTCGCGCAGCTCCTCGTAGGTAACGCGCGCAATGGGCTGAGCCTCGGGCACAATACGCGGATCGGCAGAATAGAAGCCCGAAACGTCGGTCCAGTTCTCGTACAGGTCGGCGCCCAGGCACTTGGCCAGGATCGAGCCCGAGATATCGCCGCCGCCACGATCGAGCAGCTTGATCTGGCCCTCACGCGTCGCGCCGTAGAAGCCAGGCATAACGAAGCCGCCCTGCTGACCGTACTCTTGCACCAGCTCGGAGGTGCGGTTCATGCTGAGCGTACCGTCGTGATGGAACGCCACAACCGTCGCGGCGTCCAGGAACGGTAGGCCCAGGTACTCAGCCATCAGGCGAGCGGTAAAGTACTCGCCGCGGCTTACGAGCTCCTCAGTAGAGTAGCCACCGGAGCGAGCACGCTCGGCAAAGGCCGCAAACTCCTCACGGATGGGATAGGTGAGCCCCAGCTCGTCAGCGATATCAAAATAGCGCTGGCCGATGTCCTCGAGCAGCTCCTCGCACGACACGTGGTACTTGACGTGCGCGTTGACCAAGTAGAGCAGATCGGTCACCTTGGTGTCGCCCTTAAAACGGCGACCGCAGGCAGAAACCACCACAAAACGGCGGGCCGGATCGGCATCGACGATGGCCTTGATCTTCTTAAAGTGTTCGGCGTCGGCGACCGACGAGCCGCCAAACTTGGCAATCTTAATCATGGGCTGGAGGTTACCTTTCTAAAAAGCCTCTGCGAACCTATTTTGCGCGCTCTGATACCATGGTTTCACCGATTGGGACCAAGGCATCCGAGGAGCAGTGTTATATGGGAACTTATCATAGTACACGAGGACGCACTTTATCGTGCTCAAGTAAGGTGGCAATCCGTACCGGCATCGCTCCCGACGGGGGTTTGTTTGTCTCGGACGAGCTCGGCACCCAGCAGGTCGATATCAGCTCGCTTGCAGATAAATCGTACTTTGAAATCGCTCAAGATGTGTTGGGAATGTTACTGAATGATTACACGACCGAAGAAATTTCGGCCTGTGTGAATGAGGCATACCGCGGCACGTTCGCGAGCGAAGAGGTCACGCCGCTCGTCAAACTCGACGCCGCACCGGGCGCTGACGTCCCTCAAACCTATGTGATGGAGCTCTTTGGCGGCCCCACAAGCGCCTTCAAGGACGTCGCCCTGCAGATGCTCCCCCGTCTGATGGCCCGCACTTCCGCC
Organism: Collinsella sp.; assembly: GCA_019419665.1. GTDB lineage: Bacteria > Actinomycetota > Coriobacteriia > Coriobacteriales > Coriobacteriaceae > Collinsella. The sequence continues at coordinate 15,310 of DXZM01000037.1, read as the reverse complement.
AAGGACGGCGGCGCCGAGCGCATCATGATCGTCACCGCCACGTCGGGCGACACGGGCAAGGCAGCACTCGCCGGCTTTGCCGACGCTCCGGGCACGGGCATCACTGTCTTTTATCCCGAGGGCAAGGTCAGCCGCGTCCAGAACCTGCAGATGTCCACTCAGGAGGGCGATAACGTCGCCGTCTGCGGTATCCGCGGCAACTTCGACGACGCCCAGAGTGCCGTCAAGCGCATCTTTGCCGATAAGGAACTTGCCGAGCGCTTGGAGGCCGCCGGCACGGTGCTCTCGAGCGCCAACTCCATCAACGTCGGCCGCCTGGTGCCGCAGGTTGTCTACTACTTTGCCGCCTATGCGCAGCTACTGCGCGCCGGCGCCATCAAGGCCGGCGATGCCGTGGAGTTCTGCGTGCCGACCGGCAACTTTGGCGATATCCTGGCCGGCTACTATGCCAAGCGCATGGGTCTGCCCGTCGCCAAACTCGTCGTGGCCAGCGACAAGAACAACGTGCTCGCCGACTTCCTGACCACCGGCGTCTACGACCGCAACCGTCCGTTCTTCACGACCATCTCGCCGTCGATGGACATCCTTATTAGCTCCAACCTGGAGCGCATGCTCTACTTCTTGTCCGACGGCGACTGCGAGCTCGTTGCCGGCCTTATGGAGCAGCTGGCACAGACTGGTCGCTACGAGGTGCCCGCCGAGCTGCTGGCAAAGATCCAGAGCGTGTTTGGCTGCGGCTGGGCCAGCGAGGACGAGGTCCGTGCCGCCATCAAGAGCTGCTGGGACGCGAACGGCTACGTGATCGACCCGCACACCGCTTGCGGCTATCACGTCTTCGAAAAGGTCGCTCCCGCCGAGGGCGCCAAGGCCCGCGTGTTGCTTTCGACCGCCAGCCCCTACAAGTTCCCGCGAGCCTGCTGCGACGCTCTGGGCCTCGACGTTCCCGAGGACGACTTTGAGGCCATGCGCGTGCTCGAGCAGGCCACCAACACAGTCGCCCCGGCCCAGCTCGCCGAGCTCGAATCCAAACCCGTCCGCTTCGAAGACGTCTGCGACGTAGCCGACATGGCCAACTACGTAGCGTCTGCAGCAAAAAAGATGGCTAGCAACTAAAACCCCTTATTAAGCGCCGGCGATAAGCCGGCGCACCTTCTTTTATCAGATACCCACCGGGATGATGACGAACTGACATGCGGGTCTGCCTGTTTAGTTCGTCGCGAGTTCCGCACGAGCCGGAAAGCACTTAATGTGCTTTCCGAGCGAGCCAGGACTGCCCGAGCAGCGAACTAAACAGGCAGACCGCCCAGGAGATTCCCATGATCAAGATCACCGTCCCCGCCACCAGCGCAAACCTAGGCATCGGCTACGACACCCTCGGCATGGCCGTCAGCCTCTACTCGCACTTCACCTTTGAGCGCGCCGACAATCTCACCATCACGGGTTGCCCCGAGGAGTTCCAAAACGAGAATAACCTGGTCTATGTGAGCTTTGTCGATGCTCTGGCCGCCTGGGGCGAGCCGGCCTTCCCCGTCGCTATCGACATTCAGACCGACGTGCCCGTCGCCCGCGGTCTAGGCTCCAGCTCTACCTGCGTCGTCGCCGGCATCATGGCAGCCGCCGCGCTGACAGGCCACACCGTCGACCGCGCCGAGCTCGTCCGCATCGCCACCGAGGTCGAGGGCCATCCCGATAACGTCGCCCCCGCTATCCTGGGCGGCGCCGTCTGCTCCTTTACGCCGACCGACTCGCTCCCCCAGTGCCTGCGCTACGAGGTAAGCGATCGCTTGCGTTTTATTACCGTGATTCCGCCCTACGAGGTACATACGAGCGAGGCGCGCAAGGTTGTGCCGCAGGAGATTCCACTCTCCACCGCCGTATGGCAAATGGGCCGCATCGCCGGCATGACGCGCGGCCTGGAAACCGGCGACCTGGATCTGATTGCCGCCGCCAATGACGACCGCATCCAAGAGCCGTATCGCCGTCGCCTGATTCCCGACTACAACGCCGTGCGCGACACCTGCCTTAACGGCGGCGCCAAGACCATCTGGATCAGCGGCTCGGGCTCGACTCTCATGGCCGTGACTGACGACACCATCGTGGCGAAGTTCCTGCAGGTCAAGCTGCGCGAGCAGTTCCCCAAATGTGATACGCATATTCTGACGTGCGACACGGAAGGCGCCCAGATCGAGTACCTGTAGCGCCCTGCCTCATTGCTCTCACCGGTCCCCTTGGGGCTTCCCCTGAAAACGTCCTCGATCATGAATTGCCCCGTCGTGCGCTTCGCGCGACGGGGCAATTCGATCTGCGGATTGTTTTCAGGGGAAGCCCCAAGGGGACCTGCGCGGCCTCGTCAGGATAATCGCATTCGCTGATTTAATCTTGTGCTCCTACGGAGCTACGGACGAGGGGCCTTCGCGCTGCGGAATGATTTTGAGGGGAACACCCCGACCATCCCTGCGTTTACCTTGCTGAGAATGTCTACAGGAACCCACGCTTTGAAGGGGTGCTGGGCAGATAGGGGCTTTTTAGGTTACATAATAAACTGTTTATCTATGCTACTATTTAACTAGGCATCGCAGTATGGAGGTGGTCAAAGTGTTACGCACACTCAAAGCTTCGTTTTTCCTCTCGATACTTTTGATATTACCGATATGTTTCTCGTTTAGCCCTTCGACTGCTTATGCTGCAGAAAGCGATGCTGTCGCAATTTCTGGCGCAACCCAAGATTTTGATTTAACGAAAGGTCCCGAGCAGTCTCATCAAATCAAGCTTAAGGATGGGACCGTTGCAGTAATAGGAATTAAAAAAACCAATGAACCCAGCCTGATATGGGACAGTTACTACAACAATGCTTCTGGAACTTGGACTATCTATTACAACAGTCCTTTTATTTATCGCGAATTCAAGATCAAGATTGCGAACTCGCTCATTACCAGCGCTTGGGGACAAAACTATACGACTATCGGCTGTACGGTAACAAACGAGTCCTTTATATGGAACTCGAAACAGGCGACATATCGACTCAACTATGAATCGATGGGGATGGCGTCCGGTATCGCCGTGTTGCAAGCGACCATGGAAGGCAGCACGCTCCACACCTATGCAAACTAGACTCACATCAATTGAGGAAGTTCGATGACCCCTATTCCTGCACACTCAGACATTACAATCGCTCTCGTTTTGATTCTCATCGGAGTGGTTATTTGGCGTATCTGCAAATGGTTTAAAAACAAGAAATAGTTGATAAAACGTATACATCATTTATGCGATGCTTGGGGCCGTTAAGTCGGCCCCTATTTCTATAGCTTTTCAAGCAGCAGTCAGCCCATTTGGAAGTCGTAATGCCATTCATACGATTTCGGCCCTTTAAACCGCTTTCTATTGGTAGGGACTCTTGCTGGTAAGGAGCGCTTACTAGATACAAACCTTGGCAATATATTGGGTTAGGCTGCGCTGGTTTCTTTGTATTCGAAGACTGGCTCTAGGAGGTCTTCGATGTTGCAGTGTAGGGCTTTCGCCATATCCCTTACGGTTGTTACCGATGCTTCGTTGATGCTTCTCTGGCGTTGTTCGTACATTTGGATCGAGCGGAGCGATACGCCCGATTCGTGTGCCAAGTCTTGCTGGGTTTTCTTGAGCCTCTTTCTTGCTAGCGCCAGTTTGGTTTGACGAGGTGTTTTCTTCGCCATATCGCAAACAAGACGCGCTACGCGTTCTTCCGAGGCTTCGTGCCAGGGGTAGTACAGGCTGCGCAGCACATCAAACGGAACGACATGCAACAGGTCTTCAAAAGAAACCCCTAGACGCCACTGCAGATACGCCAATATCCAGCCCGTCCAGTATTCCGGTGTCTTCTCAAATCGATAGGTCCGATCTGGCATCAACCCCGCCTGGTAGCCAGACCTTTCGGCAATAAGCGCGAATAGCTCAACGCCCGATTTTCCCGATACGACCCATGCGTTTCCACGTTCAAACTCACGAGCCACGCCGCTCAAACAAAAGAGTTCAGCGACTTCGGATCCTTCTGCTCCATAGTCGTTTACGGCGTAGTCAAAGCAGTCGCCAAGGTTGTTCATTGCGTCCTCGAGATAACAGACGGGATATGTCCTACTCGGCCCACAATCCATTAACTCTGGGATCATTTAATCAACCTTCCCCGCCATTAAATCCTTAATGTAGACACCCTCAGGGTCGAACCCATTTATGGTGTCCAAGTACTTACGCCGCGCGTTCTGCTCTCGCTCAAAACGCCTGGGATAATACTCGGAACCAATTGACATCACCTCAGTGATAGTTTACCAATAACTATCACTGAGGTGATATAGATAGGAGCTTTTGGTGAGCTAAAGCCTGATTAGAGGCAGGCCTCGGCGATGCGGCGCTTGAGTTCGTCGATGCCGGTGCCGGTCTGGGAGCTTGTGATGATCACGTTCTCGGCCGGGACGTTGAGCTGCTTCTTGATGGCCGCTGCCTGACGGGCCTGCTGGGTGCGGCTGAGCTTGTCGGCCTTGGTGAGGCAGACGATAAAGTTGAACTCGTTGCCCTGTAGGTAGTCAATCATGTCGTGGTCGAGCTTGCTGGGGTCGTGACGAATGTCCACCAGCGAGACGACCAAGTTAAAGCTGCGCTCGGAGTCGAAAAAGTCGCCGATAAGCTCGGCCCAGCGGTCGCGCTCGGCCTTGGAGCGACGGGCAAAACCGTAGCCCGGCAGGTCGACAAAGTGCACGTCATCGGCTTCGAAGAAGTTGATGTTGCTCGTCTTGCCCGGCGTACTCGAAACCTTGACCAGGTTCTTGCGGCCAAAGAGCTTGTTCATAATCGACGACTTGCCCACGTTGGAGCGGCCCACAAAGCTCACCTCGGGACAGGTGGACTCGGGAATCTGCGAAACCTTGCCATAGCTGGCGACGAACTTGGCAAGCTGATAGTTAATGGAATCGGCCATGGATACTCCTTGGTCGTAGGTTCTTACAATATGGATGCACGATTACGCAGCGGCAATGCGGCGGACGATATCGAGCGTAATGTCACTCGCCGTGCGGGCATACTCGTCCAGATCGAACTCGCGCTCGCAAAACGCGTCATACGCTTCATCACAATTATCGCTGATAGCACGCAGCACCAGACAATCGACACCGTTCTTGGCTGCAATATGCGCGATTGCCGCACCTTCCATCTCGACACAATCGGCATGCGTCGCCTCGATGGCGGCAGTGCGCATGGCATCACCCGTCACAAAGCGGTCGCCCGTAGCGATGGTGCCGTTCAGGAACTGTTTGGGGTCTTTCTCCGCAACTTCCGCATCCAACGATGCGTCCACAAACCCATGCTCGACAAGCACGGCGGTTGCAATATCAACCAGAGCCGGTGTCGAGGCAAATTCCTCAAGCTCCGGCGCCGACTCGGCGATGAGCGCCGTATCGGTATCCAGGTAGCGCAGACACCCGCCTATAACCACGTCGTTGATGTGGAGCTTGGGGTTCAGGCCGCCCGCAATGCCCGAGAACACAACGGCCTGCGGAGCATATTTGCTGATGAGATGCTGCGTTGCGGCAGCGGCATTAACGGTACCCATACCTGCCGTCGTTGCGACCACGGTCAAACCGTCAAGCTCACCGCTTACAACGGTCAAGCCCGCCTCTTGCGACATGTGAGCGCCGTTCAGTTCTTCTTTAATCTGCGCAACCTCTTTTTCGAGCGCACCGATGATTGCGATGGTAGGCACACCATCCCCCAAACCTGTGAAACTGCTTATCCACGGTATGGTACCAGCATTTTGGCTCATCCGCGCAATACGAAGCCGTTAGACCAGCGCGGCACGCGTATCGTAGAGGGCTCTGGCAATGGCGGCTACAACCTCACTCGAATGGTCACTCCATGGCATCGATGTCATGATGCTCATAACGTAAGTGTCGCCGTTGACATCGATGAGACCCGCATCGCACGTCGCGTTGCAACCTGCCTCGCTGATCCAACCAGCCTTGTTGAGCACCAGAACCTGCTCGTCCGCAATGCCGTCACGGATAAACGATCGGGTCGTGGAGGCCAGAAGGCCCGACAGCCATTGCGATGTTTCGGTATCGCAGCTCAAATACTCGCTCATCTCGTGCCACAGCTTGGCTGAGGTGCGCGGGCAATAGGTGGGAAAATCACTCATCGGATCGAGCGCGGTATCGCAATCGATGCCAAGACTGACAATCCAATTCTCGTAACCGACACGGTCAAACGCCGCGCGTAACGCAATAAACGAATCGTTGTCCGAATTAACGACCGCTGCCTCGATCAGGTCGCGCACCGTCTGCCAACCCATGCTGTAGCCACCATAGGTGCCAAGGGAATCATCGAGCGAGACCTGGCCCGTCTCGACCAGAGATTCGCAGATATACAACGCATAGGGCGCCTTGTAGCTGCTCGCGCCGTAAATCTCGACATCAGCGTTATACGTCACGCCCTTGCCACTTGACTGATCGTAGAGCACCACGCCGACATCGCCCAGCTCCTGCGCCTGCAAGAGTGCGTCTTGGAGTGCTGCGAGTTCATCGTCCTCCAAGATGGGATCCATACCGCCTGCGAGCGAAAACGTCTGAACGGTATCCCCTGTTGGGATGTCATTAAAATCTGCCATCGAAAGATTGATTCGGAGGGCCGCCGTCGATAGCGCTTGGTTTGCCATTTCCTTGGACTTAGAGACTTTCTTGTTTTGCTCCTGCACCGTTGACGCATCTGAATGTGCCATTCGCTCCGAAGCATGCGTCTTGGCAGTGATTCCGAGGATAATAGCCGCCAGCGTGAACACTCCAAAAGCGGCAATCTTTGCCAACCGGATGCAAGCGTCACCAAGGCCGCGCGGAAGCGCGCCCTTCATTTCATACTTGTCGCCATGCTGCGGCACATATTCATCCCGCGATGCACCCATTCGCACGTGGTCTCCTGATTGCTACCGGTTGTATACGGGTAGCATAATACCGAGCAGGTATTTCCTTCCCAAGTTATTCAGCGCCGTTTAAGGCGTCTTTAAAGAAAGCACAAGCTTTTCTATGCATTTTTGCCATTTCTGTTGCGCATCTCTGCCCAAAACGCAGTTGCGGTGAAATAGTTCCTGTTTGGGCGGCATAAGCCGATAAACAAGAACTATTCCACCGCAACATGACGGGGCTCTTTAGCAATCAACTAAGCGCCCATGAGCACTCATTTAAGTCTGTCCCCAATGAGTGCCCTTGGGGCGAAGATGGCTCGCTAGCCGATGGCGTTTTTGAGTTCCGCACGACGCCTTTTCATTCCGGTCATAACGGCATTGCGCAGTTCGGGCATGCGCGCGGTATCCATCTGGGGCACGCCCTCGAGCTTATAGGGAATGCCCAATTGCTCGTACTTGACGACACCCATCGTGTGATACGGCAGCATCTCCAAGCCGACCACGTTATGCCACGGGGCAATCAGGCGACCGAGTGCCCCGCACTCCTCCACAGTGTCGGTAATGCCCGGCACCACCACGTGGCGGATAACGACCTTGATCCTGCGACGCGCCAGCTCATCGCCAAACGCCAGGATACGTGCAGGATCGCAACCGGTCAGCTTTTTATGCTCAACCGGATCGGCATGCTTAATGTCGAGCAGCACCATGTCGGTCTCGTTGAGAACGGCATCGAACTTCTCAGGGTGGTTGGGGTCAAACGCATAACCGCAGCTATCCAGGCAGGTATGCACGCGGCCATCGGGATTGTTGTGCATGGCGCGGAACAGATCGGCCAAAAACTCGGGCTGCAGGAGCGGTTCGCCGCCCGAAACGGTAATGCCGCCGCTACGGTAGAACTCATGGTTACTCTGGAACTCATCCATCAGATGCTCGACAGTCACCATCGTGCCGCCGTTAACAGACCAGGTATCGGGATTGTGGCAATACGCGCAGCGCATAGGACAGCCCTGGACAAACACCACAAAGCGGATGCCGGGTCCGTCGACCGTTCCCATCGTCTCGATCGAATGCACGCGACCCAGGGCATATGCAGAGTCCTCGGGATGAGCGTCCACACCCTCAAGCGTCATCTCAGCCATTCCCGCTACCTTGCCTCTCTTTGGTTTTAGCTACATAAATGCCAGAGATATTCTAGCCCATACGCATGATGGCAAAACGGTTTAGAGGCCAATTGGGTTGTTCTACTTGGCCCCACGCAAGAGCGGCGGGAGGATTATCGCAACCCGCCCGCCGCCGAGGCAATAGAAATCGATAGACGCCAGGCCTTACGCCTTAAGCGTGAGCACCGCACCGAAGGCGGTCGGGCCGCAATGGCTCGAGATGACGCCGCCGACCTGTGTCCAGCTAATATCCTTAAAGCCCAGGTCGTGCGCATAGACCTCCATGTCGTCGCGCAGCTCCTCGGAAAGGCCCACCGAATACGCCAGGCCAATGTGCGAGTAGTCGATCTCGCCCTTCGCAACCATGTGGTCAATAAAGGCGCGGGCGCACTTGAGCATCGAGCCGCGGAATTTCTTAGTCGCCACGAACTTGCCGCCTGTCACCTCAATGCAGGGCTTAATCTTGAGCAGATGGGCGCCTAGGAACGCGACGTTGGACAAGCGACCACCTGCCTTAAGGAAGGCAAGGTCGGTAGGAACAAAGCCCAACAGCACGCGGTCCATGACGGAGTTCGTGAAGGCAAAGATCTCGTCGACGGTGGCATCGGGGTGAGCCTCAATATACTTGGCGGTCTCGACGACAACGAGTGACTGGCCCACCGAGACAAAGCGCGTGTCCATGGAGAACACGTAGTCGCGCCCCTGGGCCGCAATCTTTGAGGACTGATGCGAGCAGGTCGTGGCTTCGGAATATGCAAGATGCAAAATGGTCGCGTCGGGCTGCTCGGCATGAATGCGGTCGTACACATGAGCAAAATCCGCCGGCGAGCAACCACTGGTCTTGGGCATCACGCCAGACTCGTTGCAACGCGAATATATCTCGAGCGGATCGATCGAGCCGTCCTCGACGGTCTCGTCACCAATCGTGACATGCATGGGCACGCGCACGATGCCATAGCGTTCGCAGAGCTCCGGTGTCACATCCGAACCAGACTCAACCACGATTACGTACTTGCCCATTATCATCACGACCCATCTCGACGTTGGATATGTATTACACGCGCACGCCCGTCGCCCAATTGAACAACGACTCCCAAGCACCAGAGAGACGCCGCCCTTCGCCACAACAAAGGACAGCGTCTCCCTGAAATACTCCGTGCTTGCATGAGATTCTACACGGTTTAGTAATGAGTGTTACTTACTCCGCAAACGGTAGCTATATGCGATAAACGGTAGCCACCAAGAAAGCCCGTGTATCCAAAACGCCATGGTCACTCACAATGCGGCTAGCGAGCCAGACGGTAAAACTCCATCGAGGCGTCGCCCTCGGCGCGCAACTGCATCGCCGGCGCCGCAGACGAATAGGTGCGGCTCGTAAGCGCAACCTCGCCGTCGTTGACAAATACCTCGAGCATCGTGGCATCCGAAAGGACTCGCAGGCAGTAAAGCTCGTCGAGCTCAACCGACCTCTTATCGCGTCCATAGCCCTCATCGCCCATATCAAGTGTGAGCATTCCGCTGGCAAAGCACACGACAACGCCCTCACGAACTTCCAGCTCAATGGACTTCGTCCCCCGGCACGACACGACGGCATCAAACAGTCGACCAGGAGAGCCGACGGTCTCTCCGGCGGTCACCGAAACACGCTCCTTGCGCAGTTGCTCAACCTCGCGCGCGGGCCACTGACAGAGCTTACCGTCGCGCATATTCAGCACCCTCGGCACGGTAAGCGCGCACTGCCATCCGCGTTCCACCGTCGGGTTTTGAGCCGTTGCATCGGGGCAGCCGGCCCAACCGATCATAATCCGTCGACCGTCGGCATCTGCAAATGATTGAGGGGCATAGAAGTCAAAACCCGCATCGACCATCGGGGGCATACCCTGCCCGGCGATTTTAAAGCTAGGCGCCTCCCAATCGGCCTCAATACGAAACCACACGCACTGATGCGGGTTTTGGTAACGCCAACCATCGGCGGGCACGCCCTGCGGGCAGCAAACGAGAATAAGCTCGCCATCAAGCTCAAACAGATCGGGGCACTCCCACATAAAACCGAACTTCTCGCCGAGCTCGATACGCGTCGCATATTTCCAGCACTCAAGATCGTGCGAGGTATAGACGAGCACGCAACCGCGGTCGTCTTTCGTACGAGCACCAAGAACCATATAGTAGATACCGTCGTGCTCCAGGATCTTGGGGTCGCGCACGTGCGTACTAATATCGTCGGGGTAATCGACCGGACCAACAGCTATGTGCTTCTCCCCCAATTTATCGGGGTTCTCGGTAACCATGTGAATCTGATTTTGGTCGCGCCCTGTCAGCACATAGTCATAATCATCGCGGTCAAAATGCTTGACGTTACCGGTATAGAAGTAGTGAATCTTGCCGTCGTGCATAAATGCAGACCCCGAATACGCACCGCTCGAGTCTAGATCTGAATCGGGGAATAGCGCGGGACCGCGGTTCTCGTACGTCACAAAGTCCTTCGTCGTCAGATGATTCCACAGCACCGGTCCGCCGTGCGCGGCATCAAACGGATCGTATTGGTGATAGATGTGGTATGTATCACCAACCTGCACCAAACCGTTGGGATCATTGAGCCAGCCAAGCTCGGGCTCCGCATGGAACAGAAGTCTATCGGGGTCAGCCGCGATGCGAGCCTCAGTCTCATCCTGCCCGGCACGCCACAGCTCGTAGTCCGAGCGCGTCACCCTATGTTTTTGATCGAACATTCAATCGTCCTTCTTGTAGAGGAGAAGGACGCCCGGCCCATGCGAGCCAAACGCCCTTCTCCAACAGGTCAACCCGTACATTACCTTGACGGATCTGGATTAGAAGCTGACATCAAAGCCGGCGCCTGCACCCTCTTCATCGGTGGTCGGAACGCCCTTTGCCTTGTTGTAGGCAAAGATCAGGATGATCGGGACGAAGAAAGCGATCAGATTGCCAGCCACATACCACACGAGGGTCTCGGGCGTGACGATGAGCAGGCCAAGTACGCCGGTCAGACCCTGGCCGATAGCGCGCACCTCAAAGAGCTTCACGAAGGCACCGCCGCAGCCTGCACCGATGCAAGCGCAGATGAACGGAATGATCGAGTAGCGCATGTTTGCAGCAAAGATGGCGGGCTCGGAGATTCCGACCAGCGTCGGGATAAAGGACGACATGCAGATGTTGCGCTCTTTGGAATGCTTCTTGTGAATGAGATACATGCCGATGGCGCCGCCGCCCTGGGCGATGATGGAAACCGACCAGATGGCCTGGATGTAATTGAAACCGGTGGTTGCAACGAGGTTGGCCTCGATACCCTGGATGAACTGATGCGTACCGGTAACGACGAGCGGCTGCAAGAACGCGGCGAAGACAAAGGCACCAAAGACACCCATCCTGTTGTACAGGACGTCGATCACGCCAGCGAGAACATCGCCGATCAGGTTGCCGAGCGGGCCAAACACGGTGAACAGGGCAACGTTGGCAAGAATCAGGGTGACGGTCGGGACAAAGACGAACGAGACGACCTCGGGGATGTACTTCTGGGCAATCTTCTCGACCTTGGCCATAAACCAGGCAGTCAGGATTGCGGGGAATACGCCACCCTGGAAAGCAACCATGGGAATGGAAAGCGGACCGAAGCTCCAATACTCAGCGCCCGTCGGATCCAAAACGAACGTGTTGCGGTTCATAAGGCTCGGGTGAACCATGACAATGCCGACGAGGATACCCAGGATCGGGTTGCCGCCAAAACGCTTAACCGCACTGTACAACACCAGGACAGGCAGGTAATCAAACGTAGTGGCAATAATGGCAAAGAAGCTTGCGAGGTTCTTGAGGAACTCGCTGTGATCGGCAAGGCTGCCCTCCATGCCAAAGAGGCCGTTGGCAACGATCAGCGACTTAAGGCCGATGATGATAGCAGCACCGACGAAGGCGGGGATGATGGGAATAAAGATGTCGGAGAATACCTTGAGAACCGAGAAGATCTTGCCCTTCTTGTCCGCCTCGGCTCCCTTGACCTCGGAAGCGCTAATCTCCTTGACACCCGTCAGAGCCATAAACTCATCGTAGACCTTGTTAACGGTACCGGTACCAAAGATGATCATGAGCTGGCCGCTGTTATACAGAACGCCCTTGACGCCATCGATGTTCTCGAGCTCGGCCTTGTTGTACTTGCTCGTGTCCTTGAGCACCAGACGAAGACGCGTAACACAGTGCGTGGCGCCCTCGATGTTCTCCAGACCGCCGACGTTGTCGACGACTTGCTGAGACACTACTTTGTAGTCCATGTTCCTCTCCATTCCCTTACGAAATCATAAGACGATTCGTCGCCATTACAGAGACGCGATTGTTGCGTTAGCGCACTTGAGCGTACCGTCAGTGACCGTCAGCGCGACGCCCTGCCCCTGCTTGTTGCAGAAACGCGCATTGAGTGCAACATCATCGATAAAGATGGTCGCGATGTCGTCGTCGACTACCAGGCGCACGTGATGAGTTCCGTTGCCCGTAAAGAAAAGCGGACGGTCGAGACCCATGTTGTTGACCTGGAACCACGGATACTGGGGGGCTGCCGTAAACTCGAGCTTGCCCTCGCGCAGATTGGCGCGGAACTCGTAGGCAAGACCGGACTCGGCGTCCTCGGCAAACTTCACCGAGAAGCCCGCGGCGTCGCCACCGAGCTCGATGTCGGCGTCAAGCATATAGGTAGAGCCGGCGTCCGCAGCGAGCACCTGCTCGACCTTGCCCGACTCGCAGGAAAGCTCAAAGGCCTCGACTGCCTTAGCCTCGCCAAAGGCGCCAAGCATGCTGTCGGGGAGTTTGGTGCCAAGCGTTCCGTCGGCACGCTGAACGATCTCGAGGGGCATAAAGGTGCCACCCCACAGGTAAGAGCTGGGGTCGCCGCCCTCGTCACGCGTAGGAACCCAACCAAAGAGAACGCGGCGCTCGCCATCAAATGCGGTACGTGCGGCATAGTACGCGCGGCCATCGAAGGAATCGTCCGCAGGAGTAATCCAGGGACCGTTGATAGAGCGAGACATGCGGTAACGGGTCTTGTTGCCATCACTGTACTCAGAGAACACCAGATACCACCAGTCGCCCATCTTAAAGAGATCAGGCATCTCAAACATGGTGTACAGGCCCGGATTCCACCAGTCGCCCTGGAACTCCCAGGTATCCAGGTCCTTGGAGGTGAACTTGACCAGACGACCGGTCATCAGACGCTTGTCCTCGCCCACACGCGTGCCGAGGATGAGCATGTACTCTTCGTTCTCCTCATCCCAAAGCACAAAGGGATCGCGCCAGTTGCGGTCATCGTAACCCTCCTGGGGCGGAAGCAGCGTCTCGGCGATGTTCTTCTCCCACTTGACGGCGTCGTCACTCGTTGCGTGAAGAAGAACCTGCTTCATCAAACGTGCGCGGACCTTATCACGATTGCAACCAGTGTAGAGCGCATGGTACTTGTCGCCCACCTTAAACACCGTGCCGGCATAAACGTACTGGTCGACCTCCTCGTCGCCGCCACGCTCAAGGCTCTCGCCAAAGTCCTTGTAGTTGACGAAATCCTTGGTCGTCGCGAGTGCCCAGCCAAACGGCTCTCCGAAAGGTTCGGGGTTACGCGTGTCACGCTGATGATAGAGATAGAACGTGCCGTCCTCGCCGTACGGCATGATGTCGCCTACCCAAATTCCCTCAGGCTGGTAATACACCTTATGCATCCGAGACTTCCTTTCCGTCGAGATACTAACTCGGTACATCTGCAAGATATGTCAATCGTTTTCATATGTCAAACGTTTTCATATCCATACGTCTTTTCGCAGTTCCAGTCGTCGGCAAACGGTTGACATATGCCGGCGAACGGTTATCGGTGGCGTTTGAGGGATTCTTTTGGCACGGGGCGAATTACGCGGTTTTGCCCTCGATAAGTTCGACGGGAAGCTTGGTATTCGATTCGGGCTTTTCACCGTTAACAAGAGCGATGATGGATTGGGCCGCGAGCTTTCCTATGCGATCGATATCTTGACGCACGGTTGTTAAGTCAGACATAAACGTCATGGTACGGTGGGCACCATCCGCACCCACGACCTTAATGTCGTCTGGAGCGCTCAAGCCGCGCTGCTTCATCACGTTGAGACAGATGGCCGCCATCGTATCGTCTCCCGCAAAGATGCCGTCAATATCGGGGTTCTCATCGAGGATCTTCGCAACGACCGTGCCCTTTTCGTCGTCGGGCTTAACGAACTCGACCTCACGGACAAGCGCGGGCAAACCGGCCTGCTCAACAACATCGAGGTAGGCATCGGTACGCTTATTGGCAGGCATGCGCATGCGACTATTGCTGCGCAGGCACAGGATACGCCTGCAGCCGTCATCAATCAGACGGCGCGTGGCGAGCTCGCCGATGCCATAGCTGTCACTTGCAATCTGGACAGAGCCCTCGCCAAGATCGCAGTCGATGCCAACCAGGCTCAAGCCCATCTCGGCATATGCCTCGGCACCGATATTGAGGGAGTTGACGATTACGCCGTCGACCATATTGCGGCGGAGCATGTCAATATAGGAACGCTCAAGATCGGGTCGATTGGCGCTGTTGCACAGCAACATCTTAAAGCCGTTTTCCGCCAACGTGCGCTCGACCGCCTGCACAACCTGAGCATGGAACGGGCTGCTCACAAAGGGAACGATCATGCCGATAAGGTTCAGGCGACCGTTGAGCATGGCACGGGCGATATCGTTGGGCGTGTAATTGATGCGCTCCATCGCCGCATGGACTTTATCGCGGGTTTCCTGACTAATGTAGCCGCGATTATTAAGCACGCGAGATACCGTAGTAGGCGAAACCCCCGCCACCGCTGCAACTTCCTTGATGCCAGGCTTGGCAGAATCCTTAGAACGAGCGCCCTCGCGAGCCATAGCACCCTCCCCTCATCAACATGTCATACGTTTACATACAAACAAAGCATACCCCAACAACAGTGGGAAGACGGTAACAGTACAAGTAAGTAAACGACTCATCCAAATAATTAGGAGAGTTCCGCCTAAAGGGCGACTACACAGGACCCCAGCCGGGCCGCTTTGGGTTACTTTCCAAAACATTCCGCAGGACGCAAAGGGCTCCGCCGCGCGAAGCGCGCAGCGGAGCCCTTTGCATGTCCGAGGACGTTTTGGAAAGTAACCCAAAGCGGCCCGGCGATCCTGCGGGAGTTAAACCCCTTTAGAACTTGTTGTGGAAGGTACGCGAAAT
>DXZM01000036.1:0-4198 GCA_019419665.1 Collinsella sp. | reverse complement strand
GGTCACCAAGCACAACCTCAAGTACCGCCGCTACTACCACCAGTTCGACTACTAATTCCATTTGGGGGAAACCGCAATGAGGCAATACATCTTTGCCAGCCACGCGCATTTTGCGACCGGCATCAAAGAGAGCACCGAGCTGCTCTCGGGCGCGCGCGATAACGTCCACGACCTGTCGATGTTTGTCGACGGCCGCACCGACGTCGCCGAGGAGGCCGCCAAGCTCCTGGCGACCTTCGACCCCGCCGACGACGTAATCGTGTGCACCGACCTGTTTGGCGGCAGCGTCAACAACGAGTTCACCAAGATCGTCCAGACGCGCCCCAACACCTACCTGGTTGCCAACATGAATCTGCCGCTGCTGATCCAGCTGCTCTTTTCGGACCAGGAGGCTCCCGCCGATCAGGTTATCCGCGAGATCCTCGCGGCTGACGACACGCGCGTCAAGTTTGTCAACGACCTGCTGACCGATGCGGATGACGAGGAAGAGTTCTAGTCACCGCCTGCTATTAATGGGGCCGGGTTTCCGGCATGAGACCTTTGGGGGTCAATCATGATTCAACTGCTTCGCGTCGACCATCGTCTGCTTCATGGCCAGGTGGCCGTCTCTTGGGTCCAGGGCTTGGGCTCCGACTGCATCTTCTGCGTTGGCGACAAGGTTGCCAACGATCCCGTCTGGAAGACTACGCTCAAGATGGGAAAGCCGGCCAACGTCAAGCTCGTCATCAAGGACATGGAGCACGCCATCGAGGCCATCAACTCCGGTGTTACCGATAAGTACAAGATGATCATCTGCGTCGCCAGCATCGCCGAGGCCAAGCAGCTTGTCGACGGTTGCCCGCAGATCACCTCCATCAACCTGGGCAACACCAAGTCCAAGGACGAGCAGCGTCCCGATGCCCGTAAGATCTCCCGCCAGATCTTTGTGACTGCTGCCGAGGAAGAGGACATTCGCGAGCTCGTCGGCCGCGGTGTCGAGGTCGAGATTCGCGCTCTGGCCGACGACCCCAAGGTCGATGCCCTAAGCGCCCTCTAATTGGGAACCACGGGCGGCGCGCACGGCGCCGCCCCTATTCGTGGGCGTACCGGATAAACGCTTTACCCGTTACCCCCATCTACCGTTCACCGGGAGTACACGCCCGTTGAGCGATTGGTATTAAATAGTTTTCTCATGACTATATAATTGGTATCAAATCATTTGCACCGGTTTAGGTGTTAACAGCACACCGGTACAAGCTGGATCTGTCTAGGCGATTGTCGGCATGGAAAAGGGCGCGCTGACAAGTCGGGAATCGCCGCGCGGATCCAAGAGGGATCAAAGGGAGGAACAATGCTTGTTCAAGCGATCCTCATCGGACTTATCGCTGCCTTCGGTAAGCTCGATTATCAGCTCGGTACGCTCTATGCGTTCCGCCCGATCGTTCTGTGCCCGCTCGTCGGCATAGTCCTCGGGGACCTGCAGTCCGGCCTCGCCATCGGTGCGAGCCTCGAGCTGCTCTTCATGGGTTCAATCTCCATCGGCGCTTACGTGCCGCCCGATGAGTGTATTGGCGGTGTGCTCGCCTGCGCCTTCGCTATTCAGCTGGGTCAGAGCACCGAGGCCGCTATCGCGCTCGCGATGCCCATCGCCACTCTGTGCCTGGCCATTAAGAACGTCGTCAACGCCGGTATGCCCCTTCTGGTCGACCGTGCCGACGTCTTTGCCAGCAAGGGTAACCTCAAGGGTATCTACGCTATGCACTGGATTATCGGTCTCGTGATTGTCGTCCTGGCCTTTATCCTGTGCTCGGTCTCCTTCTATCTGGGTGCCGACGCCGTTCAGGGCCTGCTCGACTTCATCCCGACGTTCGTCCTCGATGGCTTTGGCGTCGCAGCCAACATCCTGCCTGCCATGGGCTTCGCCATGCTCGGCCGTCTGGTGCTTACCAAGCAGCTCGTGCCGTTCTACTTCCTGGGCTTCCTGCTGTGCTCCTATGCCAACGTGCCCGTCCTCGGCGTCGCCCTGATCGCAATCATCATCGGCATCGACAAGTACGACCTGCTGGGCCTTGGTGGCGCCCAGTCCCAGCTTTCTGTGGAAGGGGATGAGGACGATGACTTCTAATTCCGAGAACCAGATTACTCGCTCCGACCTCATTAAGAGCGCCGTGAACACCGGCGCCCTGGGCATGGAATTCTCCTGGACCTACTACAAGCAGATGAACATTGCCTTCTGCCTGATGGTCGCCAACATGCTCAAGAAGATCTATGCCGGCCGTCCCGATGATTACGCCGAGGCCTTGCACCGTCACAGCGCATTCTTCAACATCACCCCGCAGCTCGCTCCCTTCGTGGGCGGCATCGCGATGGCCATGGAAGAAAAGGTCGCTCGTGGCGAGGTTGAGCCCGAGAGCGTCAACGACATCAAGGCCGCCCTCATGGGTCCGCTTTCCGGCCTGGGTGACTCCTTCTTCCTGTCCACCCTGCGCGTCGTCGCCGCTGCCGTGGGCATCAGCCTGTGCCAGGCCGGCAACGTCTTTGGCCCCATCGCCTTCCTGCTCGTCTACAACATCCCGGCGTTCCTGATTCGTATCTTTGGCGCTATCAAGGGTTATGAGCTAGGCGTTGGCTTCCTCGACGAGGCTCAGAAGACCGGCCTGATGCAAAAGATCATGGCCTGCGTCGGCATTGTCGGCGTTATGGTCGTCGGCGCCATGAGCAAGGACATGTTCTGGGCTTCGTTGCCCATCGCCATTGGTCAGGGCGACTCCGCCCAGACTCTCCAGGACATCCTGGACGGCATCATGCCCGGCATGCTCGGTATGGCCGCCTTCTGGCTCTACTACTGGCTGCTCTCCAAGAAGATCAACCCGATGGTCCTGATCCTCTGCACCATGGTCGTGGGCATCATCGGCGCTTACTTTGGCGTGCTTGCCTAATATGTTCGAATCGCGCTTCCATCGCGTCTAACGGTTGCGTCGATCTTTGGGGGGCTTGTCGCATCTGCGGCGGCCCCCTGTTTTTTAAAACTCCGTACGAAAGGGGAGGGCTATGGTCGTACCCGAGCTTTCGCTCATGAACATTAACCATCGTTACTACAGCATCGAGACGTTTTTTAAGGCTGCAGGTGAGGCCGGCTATCGCAATATCGAGCTGTGGACCGGCTCGATGCACCTGTATGTGGATTGCCATGAGCACGATTCGGTGGATAAGATTCGCGATCTTGCCGCCCAATACGGTATCAAGATCGTGTGCGTGTGCCCCGAGCAGAACAACCCCAAGCCGTGGAACGTCGCGGTGCGCGGTGAGGCGGGCCAAAAACGCATCCTCTCGTACTTTAAGAATGTGATCGACGTTGCCGTTGAGTTGGGCGTGCCGCAGATTCTGGTGACGAGTGGTTGGGCCTATCTGGACGAGCCGGCTGAGGACGCCTGGGCCCGCAGCGTTGCCATGCTGCGCTCGGTGTGCGACTACGCCGATACGCGCGGTATTCGCGTCGCGCTCGAGGCCCTGCAGCCGTCGGAGTCCGTGTTGGTCAACACCGCACAGGATGTCGCGCGCATCCTCGAGGCGGTCGATCGTCCCAACCTGAAGGCCTGTATCGACTTTGGCGCCATGGAAGTTGCCGGCGACACGATCGACGGCTACTTTGAGGTTTTGGGCGACAAGATCGTTCACACCCACTTTGTAGATGTGGGCGGCGGCACGACGCATCTTGCCTGGGGCGACGGCGAGCGTGATATGCGTGCCGACCTCGAGGCACTCATGCGCCACGGCTATACGGGCTATGTCTCGGCCGAGACGTGTGATGGCCGCTACTATCAGGATCCGTCCAAGGCGACGACTCAGGTTATCGAGATGTATCGCCGTGTGACAGCGGAGATGGAAGCCGAATAACTAAACTGCGCGGTTGCGCCGGAAACGTTTGGGCGGGTCTGGCGCAACGCTTTTATAGCTGGCGAGTTGTGGGGAACCCGTTGGCAGTAGCGCTCGAAATAGACAACTATTGGCGTTGTAATACCACTCGGGCGAGGAAACCGACCGTCCGCCGCAAATCTCCGTGAGTTTGGATTGGTATTAAATAACAAGCAATCGTATGGCTATAATTGGTATCAGCAAGAAGCGCAATGTATGGAATTGCGCACATGTGATGGGAGGACACACATGAAGGAGACCGAGAAGATCGAGATCATGCACTTCGACCAGGAGGGCTACCTCG
>DXZM01000035.1:0-5874 GCA_019419665.1 Collinsella sp. | reverse complement strand
ATCCATCCATAAGATGCACGAAGGAGCTATCTATGAGCGAACCCCTGCGCACCGTGAACGTCGGCCTCATCGGTCTGGGAACCGTCGGCGGCGGCGTGGCCCGCCTGATCAAGAGCCACCACGATGAGTACCTGGCAGCCTACGGCATCGACCTTAAGCTGACCCGCGCCTGCGCGCTTGCTTGGGAGCAGGCCGAGGCAGCCGGTATTGAGCGCGAGGCCTTTACGAGTGACTGGCACGATGTCGTCACCGACCCCGCCGTCGATATCGTCGTCGAGCTGATCGGCGGCGAGCATCCCGCAACCGAGATCTTCACCACTGCCTTTGAGCACGGCAAGCACGTCGTCTCTGCCAACAAGGCCCTGCTGGGCCGTCATGTCGAGACGCTCGCCGAGAAGGCGCGCGCGTGCGGCGTGCAGATTAAGTGCGAGGCCAGCTGTGGCGGTGGCATCCCCATCGTGAGCACGCTCGAGCACGACCTGGTGGGCAACAAGATCCTGACCATCGCCGGCATTCTCAACGGTACCACCAACTATATCCTGTCGCGCATGGACGCCGAGGGCGCCGATTACGCCGATGTGCTTGCCGACGCGCAGGCCAAGGGCTATGCCGAGGCCGACCCGTCCGCCGACGTCGACGGCTTCGACGCCGCCAGCAAGACGGCAATCCTCGCTTCCATCGGCTTTGGCACCCGCGTGACCACCGACGATGTCTACCAACAGGGTATCCGTACCATCGGCGCCGAGGACATCGCCCAGGCCCGCGAGCTCGGCTACACCATCAAGCTGCTGGGCATCGCACGCAACACCGACGCCGGCGTCGACGTCCGCGTGCATCCCACGCTCATCCCGGCAGACCATATGCTCGCCAAGGTCAACGGCGCCATGAACGCCGTCTACGTGGTGGGTGACGCCGTGGGCGAAACCATGTTCTACGGTGCCGGCGCAGGCTCCTTCCCCACCGCGAGCGCCGTCGTGGGCGATATCCTGTCGCTCTCCGAGCAGATCAGCCGCGGCGTGGCTCCGCTGCCCGAGATTGAGCCCTATGGTCACAATCTCGCCTTTAAGCCTATGGACGAGCTCCAGACCAAGTACTATGTGCGCCTGAAGGTCGCCGACCGCGTGGGCGCCCTGTCCGAGACGGTCGACATCTTTGCCAAGCACAACATCTCGATCTCGCTCATCAACCAGGTCGAGGACGGCAAGTCGGGCGTCAGCGATGCCTGCTCGGTCATCTTCCTGACGCACCGCGCGCTCGAGAAGGACGTCCAGGCTGCCGCCGCCGAGCTTGCCGGCGTCGACTGCGTGGCCGAAGTCGCCAACGTCCTGCGCATCGAGGACGTTGAGGCTTGGACCGAAGGCGTCATGGCCAACTAGTTCGGTTCTCGCCATACGACATATATTTGAGGGGCTCCCGTCCGGTCTTGGACGGGAGCCCCCTTTGCTTGCGCGCTCGGAGCGCATTGCCGCGGCCAGCGTTTGAACAACTTGACCGTTCGGTGTCAACCAGGGATACCGCTCACCGATAAGCAGGCATGTTTGTTTTTGTCCGCCGCTATCCTGTGCTGCGTACGTCCACCCCCGAAGAATGGAGGCACCATGTTGCTCGAGGGCAAGAAAGCAATCATCACCGGAGGCACGCGCGGCATCGGCTATGCCATCGCCTGCCGTTTTATCGAGGAGGGTGCCGCCGTCACCGTCTTTGGCTCGCGTCAAGAGACCGCCGATGCGGCCGTTGAGAAGCTGACAGCCGCCTATCCCGACGCCAAGGTCTGGGGCCGCTCCTGCGACCTCACCTCACTCGAAGCCGTGACTGAGGCCTTTACCCAGGCTGCAGCCGACATGGGCGGCTTGGACACGGTCGTCAACAATGCCGGTATCTCCCAGCGTTCACCCCTCTTGGACTACACGGCCGAGGAGTTCGCCAAAGTCATGGACCTCAACGTCGTCGCCGTCTTTAATGGCCACCAGGCAGCCGCCAAGATCATGACCGAGGCAGGTCATGGCGGCACCATCACCACCACGAGTTCGATGGTCGCCAAGTACGGTCAGCCCTCCGGCGTTGGCTATCCCACGTCCAAGTTTGCCGTCAACGGTATGGTCCAGTCGCTCTCGCGCGAGCTCGCCCCCATGGGCATCCGCGTCAACGCCGTCGCGCCTGGCGTAACCAAGACCGATATGGTCGCCAACCTGCCCGAAGAGGTTATTAAGCCCATCATCGCCACCATTCCGCTGGGTCGCATGGGCGAGCCCGAGGATGTCGCCAACGCCTTTGTTTTCCTGGCGAGCGACATGTCCTCCTACGTCACGGGCGCCGTGTTCCCCGTCGACGGAGCCGCCCGCTCCTAAAGGTCGCAAACCACGACTTCGAACCTCAACGAGGCCCAACGCAAAAGGCGCGCTGTCTGCATCAACCGCAGGCAGCGCGCCTTGTTCTGCTTGCAGGGGAAGCTGCGTCCCGGTATTTCAGCTCAGAACGGGGCGCAGCTTCCCCCAGAGCCTTCTTTCGGAAACTATGTCCCATTCTGGGTCCGGATTCCGGGATGCGCTTTCCGCAACGGACTTCTCGTGGAAAGCGCATCCCACTCTAGACGCCAATTCCGGGATGCATTTTCCGCGGCGACGTTGGCTACCTGCCGTCGTCGTCCTGGGCCTCTTCGTGTGCGTAAAGCTCCAGCATGCGGCGGCGGTATTCGCGCACGGCGAGCTTGGCGCGCTCCAGGCGGCGGCGCTCACGCGGGGTGAGCTTGCCGGGGTCGATCTCGTCGCCGTAAGTCTTTTCGGCCAGCAAATGGGCGGCGTCCACGATACGGGCATCGATGTGCCCGCTTGCCGCCTCGGCCGAGAGGCGGTCGGCAATGGAATCAAGGGTAGGTATGCCGTCGAGCGTGCGACCGTGACCATGCGAGGTCAGCAGCTCGTGCTCGCGTGCGAGCAGGCTCGCCAAATCGTGATGGGCACGCAGGATGTCGAGCGCATCGGATGGATGCTCGGCAACCTCTGCCACGGCGGCAACCGGCGCGGCATCGACCACGCGGTAGAAGAGCTGCGCGAGCAGTGGCATCAGGAACACCGTGATGGCGCCGGCCGCCACCATAACCGAAGCGACGCCCTGTGATAATGCGCCGGCGTTGACAGCGACGCTCGTCACGGCGACGATAATCGGCAGCGCCGTGGTGCAGTACAGGGCCACGGTAATGCGGCCATACGCCGACACATCGCGCGTCGCAGGACAAATGCTCATAGAAATAAGAATGGGCACGGCGCGGATAACCAGCAACGCCACGATAAAGCCCACGAGCAGGCCAGGGCGCGATGCTACAGCCGTCAGGTCGATCTTGGCACCCGACACGGTAAAGAACACCGGGATTAAAAAGCCATAGGCAAGGCCATCGAGTTTAAGCTCGAGCGTATGGTTGCCCTCGGGGATGATATAGCGCAGGACAAAGCCCGCCGCAAAAGCGCCCAGCACGATATCGAGGCTAAATATGGCGGAAAACGCCACGAGCGTGACCAAGATGAGCACCGTAAGGCGCACGAACGTTTGGGAAGTCGTATCGGCGCGCTCCTGAATAAAGGCAAAGAAGCGGCTGCCGATACGCTTGGAGCGGCTGGGGACCACGGCAAGCAGCACACACACCACGGCGAACAGGCCCAAGATCAGCAACGTCTCGATACCCGCACGGGCAGACAGCAGCACCGACATGGCGAGCACGGGGCCAAGCTCACCCCACGTACCGTAGGCAAGAATCGAATCGCCGACGCGCGTCCCGGCAAGCGACCGCTCGCGCAAGATGGGCATGAGCGCCCCAAGCGCCGTCGAGGTCAACGCCAGCGTCACGGCGATGCCATCAAAATGACTAACCGAAAACCACGGGGTAAAGCGCACGGCAAGCCAGGCGATGCCAAACGTGACGACCCACGTCGCCATGCCGTAACGCCCCTCGATGCCCGTGATGTTCTTGGGATCGATCTCAAAGCCGGCAAGCAGGAACAAAAAGGCCAGGCCGAGCTCGGACACGAGCGAGACCTCGGCATCCACATGGATAATGCCGAGCATATGAGGTCCCAGCACCGCGCCAAACACGAGCAAAAAGACCGTCTCGGGAACGGGTTTTCCGGGAATCGCCGAGGCGATGAAGGGGCTTGCAAAGGCCACGAGTGCGATGATGGCGAGCGAAACAAATGCCATGTGATGCCTTTCTCTTGTTTGCGCTCCACTGTAGCACCCTCGCCGTCCTCAACGCGCCACGAGCTGTCGTATCATAGTGAGGTTTAAAAGTATGCGGCTCAAGGCGACCGCGAGGCTTGCCCCGCAAACCGACCGCTGCCGCATACCGCACCGTACGCCCAACCGATCAGGAAGGCAGGAACCAATGGTCTCTCGTATCTACGTGGAGAAGAAACCCGGGTTCGACGTCGAGGCTCAGCAGCTCAAGGGCGAGCTGACCGAGATTCTCGGCATCAAGGGCATCGAGGCCCTGAGGATTATCAACCGCTACGACGTCGAGGGCATCGATGAGGAGCTGTTCCGCTCCTGCGTGCCGACCGTCTTTAGCGAGCCCCAGGTCGATGTGACCTACAACGAGCTCCCCGCAAGCGACGGCGCCGTCTTTGCCGTCGAATTCCTGCCTGGCCAGTTTGACCAGCGCGCCGACTCCGCCAGCGAGTGTGTGCAGCTCATCAGCCAGGGCGAGCGCCCCGCCGTACGCTCCGCCAAGGTCTATATGATCTCGGGCGCCCTGGACGAGGCCGCCATCGAGGCCATCAAGCACTACGTGGTGAACCCCGTCGAGGCGCGCATCGCCTCGCTCGACCTGCCCGAGACGCTGCACATGGAGACCCCCGAGCCTGCGCCCGTCGAGGTGCTTGACGGCTTCCGCGAGCTCGACGAGGCCGGTCTTGCCGCCTTTATCTCCGAGCGCGGCCTTGCCATGGACGAGGCGGACATCGCCTTCTGCCAGCAGTACTTCCGCGATGAGGACCGCGACCCCACCATCACCGAGATCCGCGTGATCGACACCTATTGGTCCGACCACTGCCGCCACACCACCTTCGGCACCGTCCTGGATGACGTGACGATCGACGACGCCGTGGTGCAGCAGGCCTTCGACCGCTACATGGAGATGCGCCACGAACTCGGCCGCGACGCCAAGCCCGTCTGCCTCATGGACATGGGCACCATCGGCGCCAAGTATCTTAAGAAGACCGGCATCATGACCGATGTCGATGAGTCCGAGGAGATCAACGCCTGCACCGTCAAGGTGAAGGTCGATGTCGACGGCGAGGACCAGGACTGGCTGTTCCTGTTTAAGAACGAGACCCACAACCACCCGACCGAGATCGAGCCCTTCGGCGGTGCCGCCACCTGCGTGGGCGGCGCTATCCGCGACCCGCTCTCGGGCCGCAGCTATGTGTACCAGGCCATGCGCGTCACCGGCGCCGGCGACCCCACCGTCCCGGTTTCCGAGACGCTCGAGGGCAAGCTGCCGCAGCGCAAGCTCGTGACCACCGCTGCCGCCGGCTACTCCAGCTACGGCAACCAGATCGGCCTTGCCACCGGTCAGGTTAATGAACTCTATCACCCCGGTTACGTGGCCAAGCGCATGGAAGTTGGCGCCGTCGTGGGCGCCACCCCGGCAAACCACGTTCGTCGCGAGTGCCCCGCCCCCACCGACAAGATCATCCTGCTGGGCGGCCGCACCGGCCGTGACGGCATCGGTGGCGCTACCGGCTCCTCAAAGACCCAGAACACCGAGTCCATCGAGACCTCGGGTGCCGAGGTCCAGAAGGGCAACGCCCCGGTCGAGCGCAAGCTGCAGCGTCTGTTCCGCCGCGGCGACGCCTGCCGTCTGATCAAGCGCTGCAACGACTT
>DXZM01000034.1:0-40900 GCA_019419665.1 Collinsella sp. | reverse complement strand
TGTGACCTCCCGGTTATCAGCCGGACGCTCTAACCAACTGAGCTACAGGTCCATCATGGTGGAGGTTAGGGGGATCGAACCCCTGACCTCAGGCTTGCAAAGCCCGCGCTCTCCCAGCTGAGCTAAACCCCCACGGAGACAGTAATAAACACCCCAGCGGCGACTCGGCTCTCGCTGGGGTGTTTATTGCGAAAGAAAGTGGTGGACCTGACAAGATTCGAACTTGTGACCTCCCGGTTATCAGCCGGACGCTCTAACCAACTGAGCTACAGGTCCATCGCGCAAGGGATATATTAGACGAGTCGTTACGCGCACGTCAACAACTTTTTTGAAAATCTTTGGGAGGGGTGGTCGCCGGGCTGACGAGATGGTTTTGGTTTGCTGCTCGGACAGTCCTGCGCAAGACGAAGGCCACATTAAGTGGCCTTCTTTGCGTGCGGAACTCGCGACAAACCAAAACCATCTCGTCAGCCCGGCGACCATGGGGTCCCAAGGTTTTCAAAAAAGCGGTCGGCGCGCAGGTGCGCCGACCGCCGATATATGGGGTCTGATATTTTCTACCAGCTAGGGCCTCTTACTCGTCTAGGAGATCCTCTGGCATGTCGTTGCCGTCGCCTAGGTCGACTGGGGCCTCTTCGGCGTCGGTTGCGGCCTCGGCGCCTTCGCCTTCGGGCTTCTCCTTGGCGGCCGTCATGCGGGCTACGGCGCAGATGCGGTCGTTGTCGTCAACGGTCATCATCTTGACGCCCTGGGTAGCGCGGCCAGTCTGGCTAATCTCATCGGTCTTGACGCGAATGACCGTCGCGCCCTCCGTCACGATGAACAACTCGTGCTGCGGGCCCACCGTCTTCATGGCCGCGAGGTTGCCCTTACGCTCGGTCATTTGGATGGTGTAGACGCCCTGGCCGCCGCGATTCTGCTCCGGGTAGTCCGCGACCGGCGTGCGCTTGCCGTAGCCGCGCTCGGTGATGACGAATAGATCGCCGTTGCCGTTAGTGACTTCCATGCCCAGAACGCTCACGCCGTCCTTCATACCGATACCGCGAACGCCGCTAGTATCGCGGCCGGTGGCGCGCACCTGCTCCTCGGAGAACATGATCGCCTTGCCCGCGGTGGTGGCCAGGATAATCTTGTCGCCCTCGCGCACGCGGCGCACGTTCAGCAGCGCGTCGTCGTCACGCAGGTTGATAGCGATCAGGCCGTCGCGGCGGCTGCGGTCATATGCGCTCATTACGGTCTTCTTGACCATGCCGCTCTTGGTGGCAAACATCAGGTACTCGTCGGCAGGGAACTCGCGGCAGCTGATGACGCTCGCGATCTTCTCGCCCTCCTCGAAGGGCAGCAGGTTGACGATTGCGGTACCGCGCGCCTGGCGCGTACCCACCGGCAGCTCGTGCACCTTCAGGCGATAGACCTTACCCTTGCTCGAGAAGAACAGCACGTACTCGTGCGTGGACGCGATGAACATCTCGTCGATGACGTCGTCCTCTTTGAGGTTGACGCCCGACACGCCCTTGCCGCCGCGCTTCTGGGCGCGGTAGGCGGCCACCGGGATGCGCTTGACATAGCCGGTGTGGGTGATGGTCACGACCATGTCCTCATCGGCAATGAGGTCCTCGACGTCCAGGTCCTTCTCGACATGGCTGATCTCGGTGCGGCGCTTATCGCCGAACTTCTTGGAGATCTCGCGCATCTCTTCCTTAATGACGCCCAGGATCTTCTCCTCGTGCGCCAGCAGGTCCTCGTAGTAGGCGATGGCGCGGCGCAGGCCGTCCAGCTCTTCCTGGATCTTGTCGCGCTCCAGGCCGGTCAGGCGGCGCAGCTTCATCTCGAGGATGGCCGTGGTCTGCTCGGGCGTAAAGCCAAAGCGCTCGATCAGGCGGCTGCTGGCCTCGGAGTCGGTCTGCGAGGAGCGGATGATGCTGATGACCTCGTCGATATGGTCAAGGGCCATCAGGTAGCCCTCAAGGATATGCGCGCGGGCCTGGGCCTTCTTAAGGTCGAAGCGGGTGCGGCGGGTGACGACGTCGACCTGGTGGTCGATGTAGTGCTGCAGCATCTCGCGCAGACTCAGGCATTTGGGAACGCCGTTGACAAGCGCCAGGTTGTTGGCGCCAAAGGTCGTCTGCAGCGAGGTGTACTTGTACAGGTTGTTGAGCACGACCTGCGGGATGACGCCCTTCTTGAGTTCGATGACCAGACGGATACCCTTCTGGTTGGACTCATCGCGCATATCCGAGATACCCTCGATGCGCTTGTCGTTGACGAGCTGGGCGATCTTCTCCTGCAGGGTGCCCTTGTTGACCATGTAGGGAATCTCGGTAAAGACCAGGCGGCTGCGGCCGGTCTTGGTGGACTCCACGTGAGCCTTGGCGCGCACGGTAATGGAGCCACGGCCGGTCTCGTAGCTCTGCTTAATACCGGCACTGCCCATGATGATAGCGCCGGTGGGGAAGTCCGGACCGGGCATGATCTGCATGAGCTCGTCGACAGTGGCGTCGGGATTATCGATCAGGTAGCAGGTTGCCTCGATCGCCTCGGTGAGGTTATGCGGGGCGATATTGGTGGCCATGCCGACGGCGATGCCCTGGCTGCCGTTGACCAGCAGGTTGGGGAAGCGCGCAGGCAGCGCCTGAGGCTCGGCGAGCGATTCGTCGTAGTTGGGCTGCCAGTCGACGGTATCCTTCTGCAAGTCACGCAGCAATTCCATGGCGGGCTTTGCCAGGCGGCTCTCGGTGTAACGCATGGCCGCCGCGCCGTCGCCGTCGATGTTACCGAAGTTGCCGTGACCGTCGATGAGCGGCGTGCGCATGGAGAACCACTGCGCCAGGCGGACCATGGCCTCATAGACCGCGGAGTCGCCATGCGGGTGGTACTTACCGATAACTTCGCCGACCGTCCAGGCCGACTTCTTGTGCGGGCGGTTGGGGTAGATGCCGCTCTCGTTCATCGCGTACAGGATGCGGCGGTGCACCGGCTTTAGGCCGTCGCGCACGTCCGGCAGGGCGCGCGCCGTGATGACCGACATCGAATACTCGATAAACGACTGCTTCATCTCGCGACCGAACTCCGAAATCTGGAGCTGGCCGCCATTGATATCCTCGCCGGCCGAGGCGCCACGGTCGACTTCGCCAAAGCTCTCCTCGAGCTCACCGTCGTCCTCTTCCTCGTCATCATCGGCATCGGGGTTATAGGCGTCCGGATCGCCGTCCTCGCCCTGCTCAGCACGGGCGAGCAGGCGCTTCAAATCGTCGGGCATGCCGGCATCGCCGGCCTCGCCCATACCCTCGTTATTGTTGATATCGTCTGCCACGTTACCTCCTCATGGTTTGCGTGGTCCATTAGTTCCCTGCCACGGAGACGAATTACCGGGAACACCGGATAACCCTCCTAGGTTTTCCAGGTGCCCCAGGTTGCCCTGAAGGATGAGGGCGCGCGCCTTGCGTGCGGCGCCCGAAATCCTGAAGGGCAAGATGGGGTGCCTGGGAAAGCTAGGCGTCTAAGAAGCGCGCATCGTGCGCGTGTTTTTCAATGTACTCGCGGCGATAGCCGACCTCGGAGCCCATCAGCTCGCGCACGGCGCGGTCTGCCACCACGGCATCCTCGATCGACACGCGCTGCAGGATGCGGGTCTTGGGATCCATCGTCGTCGAGGCGAGCTGCTTGGGGTCCATCTCGCCCAGACCCTTGTAGCGCTGGACGGTATAGCCCTTGCGCTTCTTGGTGATCTTGCCATCCTTGGCCTTGCCGTCTTCGTCGTTATCGTCGGGGTTCAGGCCCAGACTCTGGATGGTGTCGCGCAGGATCTCGTCTTCGGGCTGGCGGCCGTTGGGATACACGTAGTGGATCTTGTTGCGCACCTTAATGCCAAAGATGGGCGGGCAGGCAACATAGACGTAGCCGGCATCGATCAGCGGACGCATGTACTTGTAGAAGAACGTCAGCAGCAGGATGCGGATATGCGCACCGTCGACGTCTGCATCGGTCATGATGATGATCTTGTGGTAGCGCGCCTTGGTGATATCGAAGTCGCCGCCGTCGCCGGCACTCGTCGTGACGCCGCAGCCGATCGCGGTAATCAGCGACTGGATGGTGTCACTCGAGAACGCGCGATGGTCACCAACGCGTTCGACGTTCAGAATCTTGCCGCGCAGGGGCAGAATCGCCTGGATGTCTCGGCGACGGCCGTCCTTGGCCGAACCGCCTGCCGAGTCGCCCTCTACGATGAAGAGCTCGGTCAGCTCGGCATCGCGCACTGAGCAGTCAGCGAGCTTACCGGGCAGGGACGCCGTCTCGAGCAGGCTCTTGCGGCGGGTCGCCTCGCGCGCCTTGCGGGCGGCGTTGCGCGCCTTGCAGGCCTGTTGCGCCTTCTTGACGATCTCGCGGGCGGGCTTGGGATGCTCCTCCAAGTAATCGGCGAGGCCGTCGGTCACGATCTTGAGCGTGAGCGCGCGCATATAGGAGCTACCGAGCTTGGCCTTGGTCTGCCCCTCAAACTGCGGATCGGGCAGCTTGACCGAGATAACGGCCGAAAGGCCCTCGCGCACATCGTCGCCGGTCAGGTTGGCGTCTTTTTCCTTGAGCAGGTTCTGTTTGCGCGCGTAGTCGTTGATCACGCGGGTGAGCGCGGTGCGGAAGCCCTCAAGGTGCATGCCGCCCTCGGGAGTGTAGATGTCGTTGGCAAACGACATGACGTTCTCGCCGTAGCCGCTATTCCACTGCAGGGAAACCTCGACCTCGCCCATCTTGGCCACGGGAGCGTCCGGGTCCGATTTGCCCTCGATGTAGATGGGCTCCTTAAAGGCCTCGGGGACGTCCTTGCCCTCGTTGAGGAACTTGACGAAGTCGATGATGCCGCCCTCGTAGCAAAACTCCTCCACGTGGGGAGTCGCCTCGCGCTCGTCGGTCAGCACGATCTTGAGGTTCTTATTGAGGAACGCCGTCTCCTGCAGACGGTTGTGCAGCGTATCGAAATCGTAGATGCAGGTCTCGAAGATCTCGTCGTCGGGCCAAAAGGTGACGGTGGTGCCCGTCGAATCCGAGGTGCCCACGACCTCCATCTTCTTGACGGTCTTGCCGCGCGAGAACTCCATCTCGTAGGTGTTGCCATCGCGACGAACCTGAACGACCACGCGCTTGGACAGTGCGTTGACGACGGAGATGCCCACGCCGTGCAGGCCGCCCGAGACCTTATAGGCCGAGTTATCGAACTTACCGCCGGCGTGCAGGATCGTCATGACGACCTCGAGCGTCGGGATCTTTTTAACAGGGTGCTCGTCGACGGGGATGCCGCGCCCGTTGTCGACGACCGTGATGGAGTTGTCGGCGTGGACCGTCACCTGGATCTCGGTGCAGAAACCGGCCATGGCCTCGTCGACGGAGTTGTCAACGATCTCCCACACCAGGTGATGCAGACCGCTGGCGCTCGTCGAGCCGATATACATGCCCGGGCGCTTACGAACGGCCTCGAGACCTTCGAGAATCTTAATCTCGCCGCCATCGTAATCGTTTTCGTTTGCCACACGTCCTCCTTCAGTCAAGAAAATGTGTACAGCCTTACTAGTTTATCGTAAAAAAATACCCTCGGGACCGAGGGTATTTGGCTCTACAAGGCCACCAGATGCGATTTAAGGCTCTTTTTTGCTTTGCACGCCCTTGGCCCACTCGGCACTGGCTCTCATGGCGTTCTCGAGGGCCTCGCGCAGTTTTTGGTCTTCGATGGGCGCCACTTGGCGCTCAATCTCGGTGCGCTCGGCCTCACTTAGGTCGGCGTGCGGGGCCGGCGGGCGCTCGGTCGTCGCCGGGCGCAGGCGCTCCTTGGCGGCGGGCGGCGTGTGACCGGGCGCGGTGGTTTTGAACACCAGGCCGTCCACATGCGCACCGACGCGCTCCATGCGCGCGCGGATGATCTCGCGCAGCAGCGTCATTTCCTGCGTCCACGAGGGCGAGTCGAGATACACCAACAGCTCATTGGACTCGGGCAGGTAGCGCAGTCCCGTCACATGGCGTCCCTCGCGCGTGCCCGAGCACACCGCATTCCATGCGCGATAGACCGTGCGCGACTCCTCGGCGGCCTCCATCTGCGCGCGGCGCTTAGGCGTCGCAGCCGCCAGGATGCGCTGGCGCTCTGCGTTCAAAAACCCGCTGAAGGCGACCGTTTCGCTCTCGCGCTCGTAATTAGCACGTCTCACCCATGCTCACCACCTTGGCTCGATCAAGCAGGTCATCGGTAAAGTACCCCAGGTTGGTCGTGGTTATGACCGTCTGGATATCATCGCCGATCAGCCGCAGGAAAGCTCCGCGACGCTCGCCGTCGAGCTCGCTCATCACGTCGTCCAAAAGCAGCAGCGGGGCGGTGCCCAGGACATCGCGAGCCACGGCGACCTCGGCCACCTTCCAGGCCAGCACCAGCGTGCGCTGCTGTCCTTGGCTGGCAAATGAACGGGCGGAGCGACCCGCCACGGTAAACTCAATCTCGTCGCGGTGCGGTCCCACCAACGTCACGCCGCGGCGAATTTCCTCGTCGGCGTGCTCATCAAGGGCAGCCAGCATGCGCTCGTACGCCCAGCCCTTCAGCTCTTCGCGATCCTCGGCCTGGGGCAAATCCCCCAGCGTGGACGCATAGGTCACGTTGGCGGCCTCACCTGACGCCACTTGCCCGTAGGCAGTGTGCACATGGCCCGCCAGCCGGTCGAGCAGGGCC
This sequence comes from Collinsella sp., assembly GCA_019419665.1. GTDB lineage: Bacteria > Actinomycetota > Coriobacteriia > Coriobacteriales > Coriobacteriaceae > Collinsella. Next base: position 34,197 of record DXZM01000034.1, on the reverse strand, counting down.
AACCGGTGCACGAGCAGGGCCGAGCCCGCGCGGGCAATCGAATCGTTCCACGCGCCGAGCATCTCGCGGCAGCACCAAGTCTCCTTGAGCAAGGCGTTTCGCTGGGTCACGCAGCGCCCATAGGTGCTCGCAAGATCGGCATAGCGTGCGCTCAGCTGCATGCCAAAGTCATCGAGGGCGGCGCGGCGCACACTGGCGCCTCGCTTAACCATGTCCAGATGGTCGGGGCAAAACAGCACGCTCGGCAGAACCCCGCGCACACCGGCGGCAGAGCATCTCTTGCCGTTGCGGCTAAACGAGCGCTTACCGTCCTCCGCGCTCAATCCCATATCAAGCACGCGGCCGTCGCCCTCGAGCCTCAGCTCGATCTTGCACGAGCCCACGCCGTCATGGACGAGCTCGGCTGCGGTCGGATGCCTAAACGAGGCGCCACTCGTCAGCAGCTGCAGCGCCTCTATGAGATTGGTCTTTCCCGCCGCGTTGGGTCCCGCAAGTATCGTCACGCCCTCGTCCAGGGCAAGGCGATAGCTATCGAAGCTGCGGTAGTGCGCGACGGAAAGACCGCGGGCGAACATGGTCATGGCGCAGCGCTAGATACGGACCGGCATGACCAGGTACAGGTAGTTGATCTTGTCGTAGGACTTGAAGATGCCCGCCTGCGAGTAGCTCTTGAGCTCCAGCGTGATCTCCTTCTCCTTGGACAGGGCATTGAGGCAGCCGAAGATGTAGTGGTAGTTGAAGGCGATGGTACCCGACTCGCCCTCAGCCTCGACATCGATCGTCTCCTGCGCAAGGTCCTGGTCATTGGAAATGGAGGACAGGCCCATCTGCCCGTTCTCGACATCGATCTCGAACTTGACGGCGGGGTTGGCGCTCGCGATAACGGCCACGCGCTTGAGGGCGGCGTTAAAGGCGGCGACATCGATCTTGACGCTCGTCACGCACGAATCGGGGATGAGCTGCTTGTAGTTGGGGTACACGCCCTCGATGCGGCGCGACACGTAGGTGGTGTTGCCGGCCTCGAAGACGACCTGGGTGTCGGTAGCCCCGATCATGATGGTCGCCTGGCTGGCCATGATGTTCAGCGCGTCGTTAAAGGCGTCAGCCGGAACGTTGAGCTCAAAGGAGCCCTCGAGGGTCGAGGTCTCGACCTGCGTATCGCACACGGCCAAGCGGAAGGAATCGGTCGCCACCAGGCGTACGGTGTTGTTCTCGACCTTCATGTGCACGCCGCCCAGGATGGGGCGAGCCTTGTCGGTCGAGGTGACGCGCCACACGCGGCCGACCATTTCGGACAAGACATCGGTCGGCAGCTCCACGGCACTCTCGATGGCATAGGCCGGAAACTCGGGGAAGTCATTGGCATCGAGCGTGTTCAGCCTAAAAGAGCTCTTCTCGCAACCAATCAGCACCTGGCGCTCGGACAGCTCAAAGGTGACCGGGGCATCGGGGAGGGTCTTGGTGATATTGGAGAGCATCTTACAGGGGATAACCATCTCGCCCTCTTCTTCGACATGCGCCGCGATGCGATGACGGATCGAGATAGTGTAGTTAGAGGTCTGGAATTCCAAGATGCCGTCTTGGGCCTTAACGAGCACGCCCGACAGGATGGGAAGGGTGGATGCCGAAGCGACACCCTTCATAACGACGCCGATGGCTTGTGTAAGCGAGCTCTGGCTGACGGTGAACTTCATCTTTTAATACCTTTCTATAGATATAAATATCTTAATAATAGTAATAGCACTGACGAAACTGTTGATTACTCCCAAAGACGCAGGTCAGACCCAGAAAGAGAATCGACAGCAACCTGTGTGCAACAGGGGTGGTTTTCCACGTTCAAAACCTGCGCAAAACTTTTCATCACCGCGGGTTGGGTTTTAGACACCTTATGCCCGTGGTTTCGACAAGTTTTCAACAGGTGTCTCTATTTCCCTACGAGCGCAGTGTAATTTTATCGCGCAGCGACTTGAGGTCTTCGGTGACGGTGCGGTCTTCCTGGATCATCTTCTGGACCTTTTTGTAACTCGTGCTGACGGTCGAGTGGTTGCGGTTGCCAAATTCGGCGCCCACCGCCGTGGTCGTCATTTCGCACATCTCGATGGCCAGATAGATGGCAATATGGCGTGCTTTGGCGATATTGGCGTTGCGACGCGGGCCGATGAGCTCCTCGTGCGTCACGCCGTACTGCTCTTCGATGACGGACTGAACCGTCTGGACGTTGATCTTTTTGGCCGATGTGTCAAAGTACTGGCTGGCGATGGCGTCGATATCGTCAAAGGTGAGCTCCCCGCCCTCGCGCTCGCGGTCGCCCGCCTCGCCGGCGCAGCGCTCGCAAAAGCTCTCGAGTTCGCGGATATTGGTGCCCGAGACCTCGGCCATGTGTTTAAAGTGCTCGTCGGTTAGGTGCCCGCCGTCGCCCCCATAGGCCGCCAGCAGCGAGTCGTCGCCTGCCTCGGGAGCGGCGACGATGGTGTTCTCGTAATAGCGCTGCAAGATCTTGTATTTCATCTCGTAGCTGGGCTCTGCGACCAGGCAGAGCATGCCGGCGTTGAAGCGGCTGGTCAGACGCTCGTCCATGCTCAGGTCCTTGGGGGCGCGGTCTGCCGCGATGACGACCTTCTTGTTGTTGCGGATGAACTCGTCCATGAGCTGGAAAAAGTAGTCCACGCTCGCGCGCTTGCCGATGATGTTTTGGATGTCGTCGATGATGAGCACGTCCACGCCGTGGTATGCCTGCATGATGGGGGCGTTGCTCTTCTTTTGGCGGTCGAACTCGGTCATCAGGTCGTCCAGATATGCCTGGGAGTTGGCATACTTGACCTTGATCTCGGGCGATTTCTCGGCGAGCTCGTTTTTGATGGCAAGCAGCAGGTGCGTCTTGCCCAGGCCCGATTTGCCGTAGATGAACAGTGATGTGCACGTGCCGCGCTCGTCCGCGAGGGCGGCAAACTTGAGTGCCGAGCGATAGGCATGGCTGTTCTCGGGGCCGTAGACAAAGTTCTCAAAGGTAAATTTTGAGTTCGCGGCGAGTGGGGCTCCATCCGTATTCTGCTCGGCCGGTACGGTTGGTGCTGGCTCGGGTGAAGCGGGGGTCGCAGCTTGCGTGGACTTAGTCGGCGCTTCGCCCTTCATCTGGTTCATCATGCGACGAAAATCATCGGCCGAGAGCGTGTTCTTGATTGCAATGCCCGAATCCGCGCCCGCCGCTGCGTCGTGAGCGATAGGCATGTGCGTGACGGGTGCGTTCGTTGACGTCGCCGCCGCGGTCGGCAACGGTGCCATGGTTTCACGGGAAACATCGCTGTGCTGGTGCTCGATTGTCGGCACGTCGCCTGCGGAGGCCGCCACCGCCGGGGAAGCAGCGGGAGCCGTGGCGGGCGCCGTCGCGGCAGCGGATTCCGTCGCGGCGCCTTGCGGTGCCACGATGTTGAGCGCGATCGGTGCAAAGGCGATTTCTTCCAGATAGGCCTCAATGGTCGGCTGATGCTTTTTGAGCTGCGCGATGGCAAAGCGCGAGGGGGCCTCGATCGTGAGCGTATCTTCGGTCAGGCTTATGGCGCGCGATTGTCCCAGCATGTTGATGAGGCGTGCATCTTGGCCGTCGCGCTGGCAAAAGGCGATGGCATCCCCCAGGATGATGCTTGCTTCCTCGTCCACTATCTCTCCCGTTCTTTAGCTCTGAGCTCGCACGCGAGCGGCGCCGAGTTCGGTCAGATGGTATTTCTGGCCATGCTTGATGACCAAGCCGGCCTGCGCCAAGTCATTGAGCGTGCGTGACCAAGTGGGGGCCGAGTTTCCAAACGCCCTCGCCAGATCGGTAGCACCGCACGCTTGATTTTGCGCCAGATAGCCCAGCGCGGCGTTGCCGCGATCGCTTACGAACACGTCCGGTTGTGGCTGCGCATACTGATTTGCTGCATTAGGATACATCATTTGAGCTGCTGGTTGTTGAGAACTCTGCATCGGCGGCATTTGCTGTTGAAAACTTTGAGGCCACTGTTGGTAAGGCTGCGGAGGCATCTGCTGGGCCCAGGGGTTGTACTGCTGCTGCGGCATCTGCTGGTACGGCTGCTGGTATTCCTGCTGGTACTGCTGCGGGAACTGCTGGCCATTCCCCAGTGGCGGCATCTGCTGATATGGATATCCCTGCTGGTACGGCTGATAGCCCATTTGCTGGCCGCCCGGTGCCCCCGTCGCCTGCTGCATTGCTGCTGCATCCTGATCCGCCAGCGGCATGGCCTCTGGCACGTTTGGCGGCATCGACATCGATGCCGCCTGGGGCTCTTGTACAGGAAGCATTCCGGGCTGCTGCATCTGTCCCATGCGGGGCTGCATCTGCTGCGTTGCCATGGGCTGCTGCGCAAAAGCTCCCGGCAGGGGATATGTGGGCTGCTCCGTCTCGGGCCGCACGGCAGCGCCGCGTCCGCCGGCGCGTTCGATTTCCTGCACGCGTTTAGGGTCCAGGCTTACCGTAACCACGGTGCCGTTGCCCATGTTGTCCTCGATGGATACGGCACCGCCGGCGTTTTCCAAATACTCCTGCACCATGGGAAACCCTGCTCCGGTTCCACGGATGTAGCGCTTCATCTTGCTGTTTGCGCTGGTAACGCCAAAGTCGAAAGCGCGCTCCTTGTCGTCGATGCCGGGCCCCTGATCGGCAAATCGGATGGTGTCTCCGCCGTCCAGAATCGAGATGATGGGCTCGGCAAAGTGTGCGTGGATAAAGTTTTCGACAATCTCGCGGATGACCATGAGCGAGATGTGGCCACCTTGCTCTTTCATGCACTGGTAGACGGTGTTGGTCGTCTCTTCCAAATACGTGCGGACATCTTGCGGCTCAATGACGATCACACGCGGTGTCGACAGCATGTCGTCATAGACGGCGATGCGCGCGGCGTACATGGCTTTTGGCGCCTGCGTGGTCGTCTGCTCGCCTTCCTCACGCTCTTCGCGCACGCCGGTGATGTGCTCGTTGTCGGGTGCCGGGTCTCCGGAATCGACCATGGTGTAAAAGTCGTCAGACATGCCGCTCGCAATCTTTCAAAAGGTTTCGAACAAATAGTAGCTCACCGTGCAATGTTTCTCATCTTTCGACAACTTTTCAAAACCTGTTGAAAACTTTGGAAAACGGACGAAAAGTTCTCAACATTGCCAACATGACCTGTTGAAAACTCGATGAAATATCGTGAAAAGTTGCCATGCACCGCTAAATCGAGCTCGGCTTATGGGGGAACCGTGTGAACTGCGCAACCTTTTACCTTTGATTTCTTGACATTTGAACATTGATTTCCCTACAATCTTCAAGCTCACGTGTCTATATCTGCGTCCGCGCCCCCGCGGACACTCGAAATGCAGCAGGAGGAACTTAAGATGAAGCGTACGTATCAGCCTAATAAGCGTAAGCGTGCCAAGACCCATGGCTTCCGTGCCCGTATGGCCACTAAGGGTGGTCGTGCCGTGCTCGCCCGTCGTCGCGCCAAGGGCCGCAAGCGTCTCACTGTCTAGCAGCGATACACACATCTCGCATGAAGACTATTAAGTCTCGGCAAGATTTCGAGCATGTGTTCAGTCAGGGGCGTCGTTTCAATCACCCTCTGATTCGAATGACCATATGTGAATCGGTTGGCGAAGGCGACTCCGGAAGGGTCGCCTTCGTTGGTGCTAAACGGCTCGGTTGTGCTGTCGTGCGCAACCGTTCTAAGCGTGTGATGCGCGAGGCCGCCCGCAGCTGTGGATTTCCCGTTGCGGGTTATGACATCATCTTGTTCGCAACTCCCAAGACGAGGGTTTCTTCGCCTCAGGAGATGGACAATGCATTGCGTTCGCTTATGAAACGCGCCGGCGTTGCCGGGGAGGAGCGATGAGCAATCACGTTTTGCGACGTGTTGCCATCGCTCCTATTCGCATATATCAACAGGTTATTTCGCCCTTATTGCCTGACGCCTGCATTTATTACCCAACGTGCTCGCAATACGCCATCCAGGCGATTGAGAAGTACGGTGTTTTGAGAGGCTGCTGGCTTGCCGTGAGGCGCATCGCTCGCTGCAATCCCCTGCACGTCGGCGGTTATGACCCTGTGCCCTAGCGGGCACTCGCTATCGGAGGAAAACTTACATGTGGGATTGGATCGTTAACATCCTTTTCGAGCTGCTCAAGCTCATCCAGACCTTTGCGGTCGACTGGGGCCTGTCCATCATTATCCTGGTGGTCATCATCCGTCTGCTGCTGACGCCGCTTATGCTCAAGTCGACCAAGTCGACGGCTCGCATGCAGGTGCTGCAGCCCAAGATGCTCGAGATCCAGGAGCGCTATGCCGACGATCCCCAGCGTCAGGCCGAGGAGATGCAGAAGTTCTACAGCGAGAACAAGTTCAACCCCATGGCTGGTTGTCTGCCGCTGTTGATCCAGATGCCTGTCCTGTTCGCCCTATTTACGCTGCTGCGTAACCTGCCGGACTACTTTAACGACGGCACGTTCTCGTTCTTTAATATTCTGCCCGACCTGACCACCACGCCGAGTGCCTCCTTTGCCGATGGCTTTATGGTCGCGCTGCCTGCGCTGGTCTGCCTGATCCTGTTCGCTGTCCTGACCCTGATTCCGCAGCTCTATATGTCGCGTAACCAGACCGGCCAGCAGGCTCAGAGCATGCGTATGATGGCCGTTGTCATGACGGTCATGATGCTTTGGATGGGCTGGAGCTTTCCCGTTGGTGTTCTGCTGTACTACGACGTCTCGTCTGCTTGGCAGGTTATCCAGCAGATTTTTGTGACGCAGAAGGTCATCGACAAGGCGAAGGCCGATGAGGAGGAGCGCCTTAAGAACGCGCCGCTGCAGGTTGAGGTCACTCGTCGCGAGAAGAAGCCGCGCCCGCACAAGAAGAAGTAGCGGGATATCAATCTTATTTAGGTACCTAACTTTTGGAGTACGTTATGTCTGAAGAGATCATCGAGGATATGCTTGAGGAGGTTGCCCCGCAGGTCGCGGGCGATTATCCCGAGATTGCACAGCGCTACAAGGCCGGTGAAGAGCTGACCGACGAGGAGCTCGACACCATTGCCGATGTCGCGATTTCCATCCTGCGTTCCATCCTTTCGCACTTCGATGCCGCCAACTCTCCTATCGATGAGTATGAGGGCGACGAGGGTGAGCTGATTCTGGATGTAACGGCTCCCGACCTTGCTGTTCTCATTGGCCGTCATGGTCGCACCCTTGATGCCCTTCAGGTTATGTTCTCTTTGCTAGTGAGCCGCAAGCTTGGCTTTAGGTATCCGGTTGTAGTGGACGTCGAGGGATACAAGAGCCGCCGTCAGGACAAGGTTGCCTCCATGGCTCAGTCTGCAGCCGAGCGTGCCATCCGCACTCATAAGAGTGTTTCGCTTCCGCCCATGAATGCCTATGAGCGTCGACTGGTTCACATTGCACTTCGTGGCAATGATGCCGTCGATACTCACTCTGAGGGTTCTGACCTTGATCGCCATGTGGTGATTGTTGCACGATAATCTGCTCGAGCTTATGCTAAGGGGACGTGGTTTCCACGTCCCCTTTTTTTGTCAAAAGTTCTCGATACACTGATTTTTGTCAGAAAGGAGCTTTCGTTGTTAGTACTTACTGATCAGCAAGCTGACGAGATGTTGACTCGTCTAACTTCCTATTGCAAAGAGTATTCCTTGAGCGTATCTGATGTTGAGATGAGGAAATGTATTCAGCATTTGGATTTGGTTCTGGAAACAAATAAGACAACTAATCTCACCCGTATTCTTAACGTAGAAGATGCTGCGGTACTTCATATCCTCGACTCACTTGTTTTGCTCCCCTATATCAATAAGGCTCCTGAGGGAGCTTTGCTCGATATGGGGACAGGTGCGGGCTTCCCTGGTATTCCGTTAACCATAACCACGGATCGTAAAGCTACTTATATTGACTCTGTTGGTAAGAAGGTTGATGCCGTCAATTCTTTTGTTCATGCTCTTGGGTTGAAACATGCTCATGCGATTCATGATCGCCTTGAAGAATATGCTCGAAGCCATAAGAAGCAGTTTTCTGTCGTAACCGCCCGCGCACTTGCCCCTCTACCGATTCTTGTTGAGTATGCGGCTCCGTTCCTCAAGGATGGAGGTCTATTTGTTATCACCAAGGGTAATCCTTCGGATGAGGAGCTTGCTTCCGGCATGTCAGCAGCTAAGATTTGCGGCTTCACTTTGCTTCTTAATGACGCAATCGATTTGCCTGAGGGCTTGGGCCACAGGGAGTTCATTGTTCTCAAGAAGAGTCATCCAGCATCCGTTTCATTGCCTCGTGCAAATGGCATGGCTAAGAAGAATCCGCTTGCCTAGATGTTTCACGTGAAACATAATGGATACTAACAACTTGCAGTGTTTCACGTGAAACATGGCGGTTGATATCGAATCGGAATGTTTCACGTGAAACATCCTCCGTTTGACAGCTTTAATACACACCAGGAGGGACCGTGGGATTTCGCGACGTTAAGCGTTCTAAGAACGCAAAAGACACGCGTATCATTGCAATCATCAATCAAAAAGGCGGCGTCGGTAAGTCAACGACGGCTGTAAACCTTGCAGCAGCACTGGGTGAGCAGGGTCGTAAGACCCTGATTGTCGATTTTGATCCGCAGGGAAACAGCACCAGTGGATTTGGAATTGAAAAAGAAGACCTTGATCACTGCATCTATGATGCATTGTTGAATGATGTGCCGACAGAATCGCTTGTTCTTGATACAAATTGCAAAAAGGTATTCGTAATTCCAGCTACGATTCAGCTTGCAGGTGCCGAAATTGAGCTCGTAAGCGCAATTGCTCGTGAAACCCGCCTCAAAGATTTGCTTGAGCCGATTCAGGACGAGTTCGATTTTATTTTCATTGACTGTCCTCCTTCGCTCGGCCTGCTTACTATCAATGCCTTGACCGCGGCAGATAGCGTTTTGATTCCAATCCAGTGTGAGTATTACGCACTCGAGGGCGTTACGAAGCTGCTTGAGTCAATGAAGATGGTCAAATCACGTCTGAACAAGGGCTTAGACACCTATGGCGTGCTTATGACCATGTATGACTCACGGACTTCTTTGTCGAATCAGGTTGTTGAGGAAGTTCAATCGTACTTTGGTGATAAGGCGTTTAAGACGCTGATTCCCCGTACGGTTAAAATCTCTGAAGCTCCGTCTTTTGGAGAACCGGTAATTACCTATGCACCTCAAAATAAGGGTGCAAAAGCGTATATGAACCTTGCAAAAGAGGTGATCAAGCGTGCCTAGTGCAAAGAAACGTGGTGGATTGGGACGCGGACTCAATGCTTTGGTCTCAGAGGCTGAGTATGAGACCGGTGGTTCTGCTGCATCTGCTTCAAATGCCTCATCTGAAACAAAACTACCTATTGAGGATATCGTTCCCAACCCTAATCAACCGCGAATTCACTTTAATGAAACTGAACTTCGCGAGTTGAGCGAGTCAATCCAAGAACATGGCGTTTTGCAGCCGCTCTTGGTTCGCAAGCATGGAAACGGCTATGAGATCATCGCTGGTGAGCGTCGTTACCAGGCGTCAAAGCTTGCTGGTCTTGAGGAACTGCCTGTCATCATTAAAGATGTTAATGATGAAGAGATGCTGGCTCTTGCTCTTATCGAAAATCTTCAGCGTTCTGATCTGAATCCTGTCGAAGAGGCTAAGGGCTATCGCCAGCTCATCGATGCTAGCGGTATGACCCAGGAGGCGTTGTCGAAGGCCGTAAGCAAGTCACGCTCTGCAATTACAAACTCGCTGCGCCTTCTCGATCTCCCCGAAGTAGTTCAGCAGATGATTTTTGAGGGTAAACTTACTGCTGGTCACGCACGTGCGATTCTTGCAGTTCCCTATGAGGATGCTCGAATTCGACTTGCAGAGAAGGTTGTTGCGGAGGGCCTTTCCGTAAGAGCGACAGAAAATCTTGCTCCATTGTTTTCTGCCGGAGAGACGCCTAAGACGCCGAGGCCTGCAACGCCTCAGTCTTTTAAAAAGGCTGCGCGTGTACTTCGTCAGGTATTTAATACCAACGTGCGCGTGAAGAGCTCGCGTGGAAAAAATAAGATTGAGATTGAGTTTAAAGACGAGGAAGAGCTCTCTCGTATTCTTGGTGAAATGATTCAGTTTGATCAAGGAGGCCAAGATGAGGAATAAGTTTTTAACTGCGATTGCATTGGTGACGACTGTCGCGGCTGGTGCCTTTGCTGGCTATAAGATCGCGACAGACGATGAACTTCGAGGCCGTTTGCTTCGTGGCGCGCAAGATATTGTCGATACTTCCAAGAAGAAAATGGATGTTATGACAGAAGATGTTGCCATGCGCACTGCTCAGGTAACAAAAAATCCTAAGATTAATCAAGGTTGGGTTAGCAACCAATGGGAAAATGTAGGCTATTAGGTACCTAACAATTACTTTGCATATTTTGAGGGGCCCTTGTCTGATTCATGAGACATGGGCCCCTTATTTTGTCCGTAAAAAATGGGAAAGGTAGCAGCTGGTCCAAAATTGAGGTCAATAAATGAAACGGCCCCGGTTGCATATCCTGCAACCGGGGCCGTTCGATGTTTCACATGAAACGTTTTGGAGTGCGACTCCCCTATGCGTTCTTCTGAACTTTGAAGCGCTGTTTCAGCTGTCCGCAAGCGGCGTCAATATCGTTACCACGGGAGTTACGAATCGTGGTCTCGATGCCACGGGACTCAAGACGACGCTGAAGATCCTCAACCTTATGAATCGGCGACGGCTTGAGCGGGCTGCCCTCGATGTCGTTAAGTTGAATCAGGTTAACGTGGCACAGCGTTCCCTCGCAGAAGTCGCAGAGTGCCTGCATCTCGGGATTCGTATCGTTGACGCCTTCGATCATGGCATACTCATAGGTCGGGCGGCGGCCAGTCTTCTCGGTGTAGAGCTGAAGCGCTTCGTGAAGGCGAAGCAGCGTGTACTTCTTGACACCGGGCATGAGCTTATTGCGCGTCGACTGGATGGCGGAATGCAGGGAAACGGCAAGCGTAAACTGCTCGGGGATATCGGCAAATTTGCGAATACCGGGAATAACGCCGCTGGTAGAGACGGTGAGGTGACGAGCGCCGATACCGATGCCATCGGGGTCGTTGAGGATACGCAGTGCCTTGAGAACCTCGTCGTAGTTGGCAAACGGCTCGCCCTGGCCCATGAAGACAACGCTTGTGGCACGCTCGCCAAAGTCGTTGGATACATGAAGCACCTGGTCGACGATCTCTTGAGCGGTCAGAGAGCGCTTGAGGCCGTTGAGACCGGTAGCGCAAAAGGCGCAGCCCATGCCGCAGCCTGCCTGGGTGGAAACGCAGACGGAAAGCTTGTTGCGATGGGGCATGCCGACAGTCTCGACGGAAATGCCATCGTGGTACTCGAGCAGATACTTGCGCGAGCCATCTTTGGAAACCTGCTTGGTGAGTTCAGTCGGCGTATCAAAGGCAAAAGCCTCTTTAAGCTGCTCACGGAAAGCCTTGGGGAGGTTGGTCATATCGTCAAACGAACAAACGTTCTTCTCAAAGACCCATTCGATGAGCTGCTTCGCGCGGAAGGCGGGCTGGCCAAGTTCGGCCACGAGCTCGCGAATATCGTTTTGGCTCAAGTCGCGAATGTCCTGAGATTTAGTCCTGGGATTCATGGAAGCCTTTCGATTTTGGGGAAACGTAGAGGGTATCGCTACAATATGGTATCAGCTGCAGAAATTATAGAGGAGGAGTCTGCCCATGCCGGGTAAAAGCCTAGAGAACATGCACGTAGCGGTCTTGGCGGGCGGTCATTCCGCCGAGCGCGAGATCTCGCTCGATTCGGGAAAGAACGTTGTGGTGGCACTGAAGGAAGCCGGCTACACCTCGGTGGAGCTGCTTGACACGGCCGCTGATGACTTTATGGTAACCATGGCGAACGGCGGATTCGATGTGGCATTTATCGCCATGCACGGCGCCGGCGGTGAGGATGGCGCCATGCAGGGTGCCATGGAGACCCTGGGTATCCCCTACACGGCCTCGGGCGTACTTGCCAGCGCCTGCGGTGCCGACAAGGAGGTCTCTAAGCTCCTATACGCCAAGGCGGGCATTCCCATTGCCCCCGGCCTTGCGCTCGAGGTGGGCGATGAAGTCGATATCGATCATATCGTCGAGGTTTGTGGCGAGCGCTGCTTTGTGAAGCCGGCCGTCAACGGTTCCAGCTATGGCATTTCCCTGGTCCATGAGCCCTCCGAGCTGCCCGCGGCAATCGCCAAGGCGTTTGAGTACGGCGACAAAGTGCTGGTCGAGAAGTGCATCGAGGGTACCGAGATCACCGTCGGCGTATACGGCGAAGATGACGTGCGCGCCCTGCCGATTGTCGAGATTCGTAAGCCCGAGGACTGCGAGTTCTACGATCTGGACGTGAAGTATGTCGACCCTACGGATATCCATCGCATTCCGGCGCAGATTTCACCCGAGAATTACGCTCGCGCTCAGGAGCTTGCCTGCGCCGCTCACAAGGCCCTCGGTTGCCTGGGTATCTCGCGCAGCGACTTTATTGTGAGCGAGGACGGCCCCGTTATCCTCGAGACCAATACCATTCCCGGCATGACCGATACGTCGCTGTATCCGGATGAGATCCGCCACACCGACGACATGACGTTCCCGCAGGTCTGTGACAGCCTGATCCGTATGGGCCTTCGTCGAGCGGGCATTGCATGCTAATCGAGGACGCGGTTTCGTCAGGAACGCCGCAGTTTGTCATCGACTCCTATGCCACGCTTGCCGACCGCGCCAAAACGCAGTCCTTCGGCCTTATCGAGGAAGATGTGATTGTCCTCGATACCGAGACCACGGGTCTTTCGGTGCAGGACAACGAGCTGATCGAGATCTCGGCGGCCCGTCTTTCGGGCCGCGAGGTCATCGACCGCTTCGATACCTTCGTGCATCCCAAACAGCTGATTCCCGCCGAGATTACCGAGCTCACGAGCATTACAAATGCCGATGTGGCAGATGCCCCGTCGGCGGTTGAGGCCGTCGCCGCTCTCGCCGATTTTGTCGGTGGCTGCCCGGTGATCGCACACAACGCCACGTTCGACCGCTCGTTTATCGAGTCGGTCAAAGGCGGCGTCAACGTGAGCGATATTTGGATCGATTCGTTGGCGCTGTCGCGCATCGCGCTTCCGCGCCTGGCCTCGCACAAGCTGTCTTTTATGGCCGATCTGTTTGGCTGCGACTCGGTATCACACCGTGCCAATGCCGACGTCGACGCCCTGTGTGGCGTATGGCGCGTGTTGCTCGTGGCGCTCACCGACTTGCCCCAGGGCCTCATGGCGCGCCTAGCCGACATGCATCCGGACGTGCCTTGGTCCTATCGTCCTATCTTCTCATTCTTGGCAGGGCAGAACCCTGGTTCTATCTTCTCTCTCAGCGCCGCTCGTGCTGACGTTCTCAAGGCCGATCGCGCCGACGATCGGGTGGACGCCGATGAGCTGCCGGTTCTCAAGATGCCGAGTCGTGAGGAGATCGAGGCAGACTATGCACCAGGTGGCCTGGTCAATCGCATGTATCCCACCTACGAGCCGCGTGATGAGCAGATCGCGATGGCGCTCGAGGTCCGCGATGCGCTGGTCACGGGCACTCATCGAGTAATTGAGGCAGGCACAGGCGTCGGCAAATCGATGGCCTATCTGGTGCCTTTTGCCGAGGCAGCACGCCGTAACAACATCACGGTTGGTATTGCGACCAAATCGAACAATCTTGCCGACCAGCTCATGTACCATGAGCTGCCAAAACTTGCCGAGCAACTGGACGGTGGTCTGTCATTTTGCGCTCTCAAGGGGTATGACCACTATCCGTGCCTGCGCAAGCTTGAGCGCATGAGCCGCGGCCAGGTCGAGATTACCGCCAAGCGCGATCCGGCGGACACGCTCACGGCGGTCGCGGTCATTATGGCGTACGTCTGCCAATCAGCCGATGGCGACCTCGACTCGCTCGGCATTCGGTGGCGCAGCGTCAACCGTCCCGACTTTACGACGGCCTCGCGCGAGTGTGCTCGTCGCCTCTGCCCGTTTTTCCCTGATAAATGTTTGGTCCACGGCGCTCGCCGTCGTGCGGCGCATGCCGATGTGGTGGTCACCAACCATTCCCTGCTGTTCCGCAACGTCGCGGCCGAGGGCAGGATTTTGCCTCCGATTCGTCATTGGGTAATCGACGAGGCCCATTCCATCGAGCGCGAGGCGCGCCGTCAGTGGGCGCGCGTGGTGTCGGCGGACGAATCACGCGTCCTGTTCGAGCGCCTGGGTGGCTCGAGCACCGGCGCACTAAGCCAGGTTTCCCGTGATTTGGCAACCTCCGAGGGCTCTACGCTCTATCTGGGCCTTACTGCCAAGGCGACGTCGACGGTTGCCCGCGCGAGCATGGCAATCGCCGACGTGTTCGATGGCGTTCGCGAGCTCGGCCGCCGTGCGCGTGGGGGTTATGACAATGCCAATCTATGGATTGGCCCCGAGCTGCGCGAATCAGACGACTGGCATGATTTCTTACAGTCGGCCTACACTGGCATCGACGCATTGGAACAAGCTGACAAGAGCGTCGACGCGCTGGTGCAAGCCGTCGCCGCCGACAAGCCCGAGGTTGTTGTCGACCTGGGTGATATCTCGCGCCGCCTGCACGAGCTGGCCGAGAACCTCAAACTCATCATTGATGGCACCGATGAGCACTACGTGTATTCGCTGCAGGTCAATCGCAGACTTCGTGCCGGCGGAGAGTCGATGACCGCAGAGCGCATCGACATTGGCGAGGCTTTGGCAACCGAGTGGCTACCCGAGGTTCACACGGCTATCTTTGCCTCGGCGACCATGACGGTGTCCAAAAGCTTTGAGCACTTTAACCATGCGGTCGGCCTTGATCGCATCGGTGCTTCAACGTCGTCATCGCTGCACTTGGATTCGAGCTACGACTTCGATTCGAACATGGCTGTAGTCGTTGCGGGCGATATCCCCGATCCGCGCGATCGTGAGAGCTATCTTACGGCGCTCGAGCGCGTACTGGTCGACGCCCATCTTGCCATGGGCGGATCGGTGCTCACGTTGTTCACCAATCGGCGCGACATGGAGGACCTATACGCCCGCGTTGAGCCCAAGATGGCCCGTGCGGGTCTGGAGCTCAACTGCCAGCAGCGCAACTCATCTCCTCGTCGCCTGCGCGACCGGTTTATCAACGAACCGACCTCGTCGCTTTTTGCGCTCAAGGCCTTCTGGGAGGGGTTTGATGCCAGCGGCGAGACGCTGCGCTGCGTCATCATTCCCAAGTTGCCGTTCTCAAGCCCCACGGACCCGCTCTCGTGCGAGCGCAACCTGCGCGAAGACCGCGCATGGGCGCGCTATTCGCTGCCCGAGGCGGTGCTCGAGGTTAAGCAGGCCGCGGGGCGTTTGATTCGCTCGTCGACCGATAGCGGTGTGCTGATCTTGGCGGATCCTCGCCTGGTGACGAAGGGCTATGGCAAGAAGTTCTTAACGTCGCTGCCCACGAGCTCCTACCAGCGCATCGAATCGGCGCAGATCGGGCACTATCTACAGCTGTGGCGTGCACGCCACGAGCGGCGGCGCTAAAGCGGACAGACGAGGGTTTTTGCCATATCGCACAGACGCTTTGACAGGGCGGGGTCATCCAAGATGCGGATGGCTCCGCCCGCTGCGATTATCTGGCTCAGCAGCCAACGCTCGGAGCCGTAATGTACGGTTACCGTTGCCATGTCTGTCCCGCTGCGTTCGATGAGGGTGATGCCGGCCCAGTCCAGATGCTCCGCCATATCGAATGGCATCAAGAGCTTTGCGCTACGCTGCGTCCGGGCAAGGGAATCGTGGAGGGATGCAACGTCCGGTGCGTGAGGCACGACGGAGTCTTCCGTCAAGGCGAGTCCCTCGATTTTATCCATGCGATAGGTGCGCTGCTCATCGACCGCGATGTCCCAGGCAATCAGATATGTTTGGTCGCCGTTTGCTGTAATGCGCAAGGGGTCGACCAGGCGCTCGCGTGGCCGCGCATCGTCCATCGAGCGATACGAGATACGACAGCGAACACCGTCCTGAATGGCGCAGCTCAGCTGCTGCCAGTGCGACCCGTGGTTGACGGTGTCAAAGACGTGCTGGTTATAGCCGAGCTCTTCGGGTAGAAGAGCATGTCGAATTCGAGCCGCCGCCTGGGGCTCGATCCCCAACGATTCAAGTTCGTGGTTGAGCACAGCGCCCTCGGCGGCACTCAGGCGCAGCGGTAGTACACGCCCGGCGTCACCGGTGAGGACCACGCGCTCGCCGTGGCATTCGCAGATGATACGCGCACCCGATTCTCGGTCCGCGAGCGTCGAGACGATCTCGAGAATCTCGTCGAGCGACGCCCCCGTGATGTCAAAGCGACTGCAAATCTCGGTTCGTGTCATGCCGCTCTCGCCGGCGGCGTAGAGGGCCTCCATAATGTCGATGGCGCGCGAGAGCCTCTGCTCGCTGGTGAGTTTACGCACGGGCATGCTCGTGCACCGTCCTTTCAATGAGGTGGTTCCACGCCTGCTTGAGCGATTTGGGGGCCATGGGCCTCATGCCGTCCATGGCGTGGGCCATGCAAAATGAGGCGGCGGCTTCAAGATCGCGCACGTCAACGGTCCAAGTCCATCCCGAATCGGTGTGTGCGAGCTCACCTCGCCCGCGCGTGAGGCCGTTGATCATATCGATCTGCGTCTGCGGGGCGAACGAGAACGTAGCCGCAACGGGCGGGCGGTCGGCAAAATCGAATTCAAAGAACAGGTAGTCGTTGAGATTGAAGTCTGCAGGGATGGCGTAGGCCTTCGAAGGACGCCAAGCGCGAACGATACGGTCGCAGCGGAATGTCCTGATGTCGTCGGTGGCATTGTCGAGGCCGCAGAAGTACGCAACGCCCTCGCGCTCGAACATGCCGTAGACGCAGACGGTACGCTCTTTCTGCTCACCGCGTCCGTTCTGATATAAAAATCGCAGCGCGCATCGCTCGGCAAAGGCGCTCCATACCGCATCGACGGTGGGAGAGCGGCGGATCGGTGCTTCGTCCGCCGTCGTCCTGCCGGTGAGGTAGGCAATCTTGGAACGAATATCGGCAAGCGGCGCGGCAAAAGTGGATGAGCCGGCCGCTATTGTCTGGTCGATAGCGTTGAGCAGGATATCGGCGTCGTCTGCGGTGATGAGGCCGCCTGCCGCAAACGTGTGCTCGCGGTCGATTGTCCATGAGCTTTCCTCGGTCTCCTGCGCGCCGGCGGGGCGAACCTCCTTGATTAAGATGCCGCGTTCGAGCAGTTTGTCACGATCGCGCCGAAACTTGCGCTTATCCGAGTCGATATTGCCCGAGCCATATCCCAGGTCAGAATCCAAGACGATCTGCTCGGTCGTCAGCGGTTCGGGGGAGCTGTTGAGTACAAAGAAAAGATTGAGGATGCGCTGAGCCGTTTTATCGAAACTGGGCTCCGAATTCCCCTTTTTAATTGTCGCGGTCGCGTCGCTTGCCGTCATAGAGTCCTCGCATGAGAAGGTGGTTTGCTGCCATGATTTTAGTCCGATATGGAGATTAGGCTATATCCTTGTCCGCTCGGGGCGTTAAGATGGCCCGAATTCGGTCGTTTGCGCTCGCTCGGGGTATACTTTCGACTATATACGGTTCTAATGTGCATGCATTGGGCCTATTTGTCGGATTATGGATGTGGAGCGCACATGGCGAACACCCAGAACTATATTAACCACCTGCTGCAGAACACCGGCATCACGCCGGCATGCAGCGAAGAAGAGCGCTTGGCTGCCGAGGATATCGCTCAGATCTTCCGCAACCACGGCTTTGATCCCGAGGTTCAGGAGTTCAATGCCCCGGCGCCCAGCAGGTTGGCATTTGCCGTTACCGGTATTCTTGCGTTTGCCGGCGCCCTGCTGATGGGCATCGGCGGCGGCATCGGCTTGGTCGGCTCCTTGCTGGCCATTGTCGGCGCCGTTCTTTACGTGCTCGAGCGCACGGGCCACCCCGTGGTTTCGCGCCTGGGCAAGACGGGCGTGAGCCAAAATGTCATCGCCTACCACAAGGCCTCGGGCCCGCTCGCGTCTCCGCGCAACCGCCCGGTGGTCGTTGTCGCACACTACGACTCTCCCCGTGCTGAGCTGCTCGCCCGCGAGCCCTATGCTTCGTATCGTGCGCTCATCGCCAAGCTGTTGCCCGTTGCCACGGTTGCCCCTGCTGCCGTTGCCATCTTGCGTATCCTGCCGCTCCCCGGCGCGCTCAAGGTTCTGCTGTGGATTGTCGCGATCCTCGCTTCCCTCGTTGCGCTCGCCAGCGCGGCAAACATCATTTCTAACCGTTTTGTGCTTCCCTATACGTCCGGCGCAGTGTGCAACAAGTCTTCTGTCGCCGCTATGCTCGGCGTTATGGACAACGTTGCTCCCTTCCAGGGCGAAAACGAGTTTCCCGACGATGTTCCGTTCGATACCTATTTTGGGGAGCAGAAGCGTCGTGCCGAGGAGATGGCGCGCGCAGCAGCGGAGTATGCCGCGGCCCAACAGCAAAACGACTACGGCAACACCATCGAGTATGAAGAGCCTACCTACGCCGAGGACGAGTTCGGTCAGCCGATTGCTCCCGACGCTCAGACCGAGCCCGAACAGGGCGAGGCTTTCGACGAGCAGATCGAGGGCTTTGAGGGTGTGTCTGCCGACGAGACGCTGATTGGCGCCATCGTGCCCGAGGATCAGAATCAGGCTGTCCAGGCCGAAGAGTTCAATGACGAGGTTCCCACTGCCGAGCCGGCGGAGGAGCCTGTCGCGGCCGAGCCCGAGCCCAGGCTCTATCGCAATGCCGCCGGCAACATCCGCTTTGGTTCGGATGCCATCCGTGCGCTCGGAATGCTTCCCGAGTCCTGCACGCTCGATTACGAGGAAGGCGAGGAGCCGACGTTTGAGCCCGAGCCTGCCCCCGTCGTGACTGCATCTGCGCCCGTTGTCGCCGTGGATGATGAGTCTGCCGCGGTTGCCGCTGCCGTTGCCGAGCCCGAGGCGGTGTCCGCGATCGATCCCGCGGCAGGACTGGACATTTTGGCTCCCGCCGCGCCGGCGCAAGACGTTACGGACGAGCCTGACGACGATTACGCTGAACAGCCGAGGCGCGTGTCTTACGAGAGCGATACTGATTTCTCGGCCGAGATTCCCGCGGCAACGCCCCATGCCGATATTGCATCCGCGTTCTCTTCGATTGGCGCCAGCGCTTCCAACTTCTTTAAGGGTGCGCTTGCAAAGGGCAGGAAATTTGTCGACGATTTCGAGGGGAAGCGCGCTGCCGCACGCGAGGCTGCCGAGCAGGAGGCTATCGCTCAGCAGCAGGCAGCCGAGGCGGCACGTGAGCGCGCGGCGCAAGAGTTCGAGCAGAACGAGGCTATGCAGTCCGTGCCTGTCGACGCCGCCGAAGCTACAACGTCCTTTGAGGCTCAGCAGCACGTCGATAGCACCATGTCGTTTGATGCCGCGCAGTTCGATTCCACGATAACGTTTGAAAAGCAAGGCGCCGCGATTGCCGAGCCCCTTCCTGTTTCCGATGAGCAGGGCGACGCGGCAGACGATGACGAGCCTATTGATGCTGCCGAAATCCAAGATGTCGCCGGGCACGAGCCCGTCGAGGTCAACTGTGACGAAGGGCAATACGCGGCAGCCGATCAAGGTGATTCGACCGAGGTCGAGCAGGAGGAAGTGCCTGCGGTTTCCGAGGCTCCCGAGACAGATGGGTCGAGGCCTTACTCCACGCAGATTTTCACCATGCCGATCCCGAGTGGTTCCGGTGCCACGGTTGCCGATGTCGCTCCCACTCAGGACGAAACGGTCGATTCCCTTATGGCCCAGATTTCCTCCCAAGCATCGCCGCGTCCGCAGATGAATGTTCCCGATCCGGCGTCGGCACCGTCGCCTGCACCCTCCTCGTCTCCGCTGGCTTCGGTCCCCGATCCGTCGCTGCCGTCGATGAAGCAGACAAACGTTGCGTCTCGCACGTCGCTGTTCGACCTTCCCGATCCCTCCGCACAGGTCAACGACCCCTTTGCTACCGCTCGGGGTCCCGAACCCACATCGGCACCCGTTGCGCCTCCTATGCCCGTTGCGTCGGGCGCACAGCCGATCGAGACCATTTCGGCTCCCGCCCCTGCGGCACCTAAGTCTCGCAAGCGCGGCCTGGGCGGCCTGTTCGGTCGTAAAAAGAAAAACGAACAGGACAGCATGAGTGACTGGCTGGGCGTCGAAGACGATTACGATGCCAAGAAGTCCGGTCGCGGCATCGGTTCGTGGGATAATTTCGAGGACGATAACGATGGCTGGAAGGGCGGCGCTACGTCTTCCGACGGTGCTTCTTCCGAAGATATGCTCTCGGCTGTCGCTTCTATGGGCGACGATGAGCTGCTCGGTCACGATATCTGGTTTGTGGCAACGGGCGCCTCGGATTGTGATGGCGCCGGTATGAAGGCCTTCTTGGCTTCGCATCGCGATAAGCTCCGCGGCGTCTTCTTCATCAATCTTGAATCCGTCGGCGCCGGTAGGCTTTCGGTGGTGACGGTTGAGGGCGAACAGCAGCTGCTCAAGGGCGATCGCCGCATCATGAACCTGGTCAGCAAGGTGTGCAAGTCGTTCCATGTCGATTGTGGCGCGCTCGAGATGCCCTATGCCAAGACCGATGCCTACGCCGCGCTCGAGGCGAGCCGCCGAGCCCTCACCATCGCCGGCGTGGACGGCACGCGTCTGGCTTGCGCTCGTACCGAGGACGACCTGCCCCACAATGTCAACCCGACGAACATTGCCACGGTATCCGAGGTCGTGACCGAGGTTATCCGCCGTTCGTAGACGGAGCTCTAAGGAGTCAACGTGTTTTCGTATATTAAGCGCCATTGGCCTGTCTACGTGATTTTGACCTTGATTGCCATTGCGTTAGGGTTTGGAGCTGCCTACATCGTGGGCGCGAAGGGCTCGACCCCCGCCTCCGCAATCAGCGAAGAGGTGGAGCAAGAACAGAGCACGGGTGCCGATGGGATTCCTGAGTCCGAGCAAGCAATCGTTGATGGTGGATCTTCGTCTGCAGAGTAGATGCGGCGATTTAAATGATTGAAAGCGGGCGAGCCGGGGGACTGGCTCGCCCGCTTTTTCATCGCGCTAGCGCTTCTTTGGGATTGACCTAAGGCGAGCGAACCATAGGGCTGCGGCACCCGAGGTCAGGAGCGCGGTGATGCAAGCGGCGATGGGAGCTGATCCTGTTGCCGGTAGGTCCTGCGGTAGGGTACAGCGTTGAATGACACTGTCCTCGTCATGTGACTCAAGTTTATCGCCGCCGCCGTTGCGGCAAAGATCGACGCGTGCGCTGTTGGTGAGTGCAGTTTGGGGTGTGTAAGCCGACGTTGCCTGCATGTGCACGACTGCGCCCCGAGCATCTGTGCCAAGGATTGCTTTGGCATCGTCAAGGTCGTCGTGCTCATCTTTGAGATCATCACGGGTCCAAGAATCCGTATCGCTTCGAGTCGTAAAGTCGGCGGCTACCGCACCGTATTCAATGCGAATGCCCGTCACGACGGTATTGGATGAAAGGTCGAGTTCTTTCGCCTCGAGTGTGGCGGATTCCGTGGTCGAGACATCCGCCTTCCAGAGGTGCCAGCCGTCGTAATCGACGAGGCGGCAATCTTCACCCAGACTCTCTTTTACTTCGTCGGACTCAAGCCAAGGATTTTCGTGCCCATCGTCAAGCGTCGCGTTTGCCGGCTCATCGACGTCTGTCGAGTCCAACGGCGTCGTGCGATACCACACGTTGCACAGACCGTTGAGGTCGCCGATGGCGACGGGGGTTTCGATTGAGACGAATCTCGCCGTGCCGTCTTTGGCGCACTCAAGATCATCGGTAATCGTAAACTCATCAACCCAAGTAGCGGAATCGTTTCGAGCATCGATGGTATAGGAGAAAAGCCCATCCGTATTGGTTTGCATCGCGGCGCGGTTTTTTCCATCGCCGTTGGCCAACAGGCCCTTTTCGATAGGTTGGACAAGCTCCTGACGCTTGTCGACCTGTCCTTTGATCTCGATGGGCGCATCCTTCATCGAGACGGATTGGACTTCTCCCGTGTCCTTTATTTCAAACGTTATCTCCTCGGCAAGGTCATAGGTCCGCGGAGATATCATTTCGCGCAACGAGTAGGTGCCGGGTGCAAGATGTTCGACGCGGTGCGGCTTGTCGGATGAGGTCCAGGAGTCTATTTCGGTTTTATCGGGACCATATAAGGTGAGTTGTGCGCCTTTCACTTCCTGCTCTCCGCTTGCAGCGACCTTGGAGATATCAACCTTGGTGTAATCGTCGGATACGTTAAGCCGTGCTTCTACAACGGGTGTTTTCTGGTCGGCATAAGTAAGGTCGACAATATGGGATGTCCGATCGAGTAAGAAGCCTGCCGGCGCTTGAGTCTCGACAACCTCGTAGTGCGCGGTGCCAGATCCCAGCGGGAGGTCGTCCGCACGTGCTTCTCCAGTTTCATCCGTCGTGACGGTAGCGACAGTCTCACCGTCGAGCGCGGCAATGCTACCGTCGGGGCGCACGATATCACCCGAGGCACGGATCTCAAAGACGGCGCCCGCGAGGCTGCTGCCGTCTACGGCATCGGTTTTAACGATCCTGATGTTTCCGATCGCGGCGTGGTCATAATACGAGGCGATTGCAACGGGCGTTAGGTTCATGTCGGCGGGTATGTTTACCTCGATCTCTTCGCCGACAAGATAGGGCTCTTTGGCCGAGGTTTCGCGTACATAATAGGTGCCCGGCACGAGCGATTCGGGCAGTGTGACGGTCCCGGTCGCGTCAGTCGTAAAGGTGTCCATTACGTTATGTGCTGGATACCAGCAAGTTTGTGAGACAGGTTTGTGATTGCTGTCGAGTAGTTGGAAGGTGAATCCGGCTAGTGGAACAGAAGCGCCTGTTTGGGCATCGCGTTTTACAATTTGGAGATGCGTCGACAGAGCGTGGTTGTCCACGATATATTGAAGCTCGGCGCCGTCGGAAATCTGATTGGCCCCGACGGTCCATTCTCCTGCACGTTTAAAACCCTCGGGGACGGATTCCGGAACCTCGCGAACCGTGTAGCCGGCACGGTCGTATGGGACGGCTCCGTGGACACCGGCGGGTCGCTTGCCTGTGCCGAACCATGCTTCGGGCTGGTCTTTGGTGGAGGCAAAGCCATAGATGTTTGTAGTCAGTGTGCCAACAACCTGCTGAGAGCTGTTACTGACAACCTCAAAGACAACATCTCCTGCCGGCTGCTCCAGGCCGGATTGATCGCTATTGCCGTAGTCCTTGAATTTGGAAATCTCAAGGTCAAACGCAATGGGGATATCGGAAACGCGAGATTCGATTTCGACCACGCCTGAATCGCCGAGTTGGTCGGCTCCAACGGTGTAAGACCAACTGTCACCGGAGGGCAAATAGCCCTCGGGCGCCTTCGATTCATAGATGGTAAAGGTTCCCAGGGGGACATCGGTGAGGGTAGCTCGACCGCTTTCATCGGTCCTGAGAGTTTGTGTCCATCCAGGGGTTGATTGCGATACGCACACGAATTCTGCTCCTGCGAGCGAAGCCCCAACTTGGGGGCCTGCATTCGTTGCGGCGTCGAGCTTTACAATGCGCAAGGTAATGGTGCCGGGTTGTTCATCAATGGTGACGTATCCGCCGTTATCCGTCGTGGTAAAGGCAATGCGATCGTGCAGGGGGATATAACCAGCTGGCGCTGTTGTCTCAACTAGGTAGTATGCCGTGTTGGGCAGAAGTGCTGCCTGCGCTTGACCGTTGCTGTCCATCTGGATGGTGCCGACACGCGCGCCGCTGGCGCTCTCAAAAACATCGAATGTTGCCCCGTCAAACTGATAAGTATTGTTTCCGCTGGTAATGGCAGCGTTTGCAGACTGCTTTTGGAAGGAAACAGAGACCGCCGGCAGTACATAGAGCATGTCTTGACGTTTGCTGCCGCCCGATACGGCTCCTAGATAGCGTCGCGCGCGGTGCGGAGCGGCTTTGATGCTTCCTGATTTTGCGCTGTCGTGGAGCCACCGCGCAGCCGCCACGACTTCATTGTCGGCGGTAAAGTGCCCGCTCTTGGTTTTGCCCTGAGCGGTTGTGTAGGAGTAGGTGCCGTCGACATGGGTAGTGCCGTTGAGCATCCATACGGCAAGCTGGGTGGCGGCGCGGGCGCGATCGGGTGAAAGATGGTAACCGCCAAACGACGTGGCGGTAGGATATCCGTGACAAACGATTGCCGCGAACTCGTCGTCGAGCCACACCCAGCCTTGATCAAAGTTGAGCCATGGGCCGCCCGGCTTGGTGGGGCCGGGGCGCTCCTGGTTCATGCAGTAGGCAATCGAGGCGTCTTGAGCTTCATACTTGCCGATGAAGAAGGGCCCACAATCATCGCTAATAGTGCGGAAGCCGAGCTGGTCGTAGCCATCGACGGCAAATGCGGCTCCCGGTGCCAGACAGCCGAAAAGCAGGAAGAGGAGCAGGAGCAGCGGACCTGTTGCGATTGCGCTGTGGACAGAGTGCGTGGGTGCGTTGGACATGGCTGCTCCTTATCCCTCGTGCGCCGCATGGGGACGTTGCGACGCGTAGGATGAGGCTACCCCCGAGGTTCATGCGGGTAAGTACCGGAGCCTGACCAAAAGCTTGCCC
This sequence comes from Collinsella sp., assembly GCA_019419665.1. GTDB lineage: Bacteria > Actinomycetota > Coriobacteriia > Coriobacteriales > Coriobacteriaceae > Collinsella. The sequence continues at coordinate 9,481 of DXZM01000034.1, read as the reverse complement.
AATTCCTGACAAATTGAGCTCAAATACAACAATCAAGCAAAAGCGCAGGTAGAAGATAAGGTGAACAGGAAGTCAAAGGTCCTCGTCTCCACAATTGACGCGATTTTCAAACGAATCTCCACAGCTAAAACAAGTATCGCCACCCTTGTATCGAACAAGACAACCGCGTTATACTAGCCAACACACAAGCGGGCATCGCCAAGTGGTAAGGCATCAGCTTCCCAAGCTGACACTCGCGGGTTCGAGTCCCGTTGCCCGCTCCATTCGAATTTCAGGCACGGTAACGTTTCGTTACTGTGCCTTTTTCAATAAAGTGCCGGGACTCGAACCCGACAGGGTGCGAGCGTTAAATAAACGCGAAGCGTTTATAGCGAGCAGGCAAGGTCGCCGATAGGCGACCGCAGCCGGTGCGGATTTGCGAAGCAAATACGCGGACGTCCCGTTGCCCGCTCCATCGAGCGCGGGAGACCTTGGGGCGGCCAATTCAACAAAGTCTTCCCCATCGTCTCCGTGAATCCGAGGAGATCGACCGCAGCCGGTGCGGATTTGCGAAGCAAATACGCGGACGTCCCGTTGCCCGCTCCAATTCCAAAATGTTAGGTTAATGCCTGCTGCCCATACTTGCACCTGCGCACGGTACAATGGTTGGGTTACGACCAACGTGCCAATAACCAAAAAGGAGCCGCTATGATCGATCGCTATACCCGCCCGGAGATGGGACACATCTTCTCCCTCGAGAACAAGTACGCCATTTGGCAGGAGATCGAGGTCCTGGCCTGTGAGGCCCAGGCGGAGCTCGGCAAGATCGGCATTTCTAAAGACGAAGCCCAGTGGATCCGCGACCATGCCAACTTTGAGAAGGCAAAGGTCGACGAGATCGAGGAGGTCACGCGCCACGACGTCATCGCCTTCCTGACCAACATGAAGGAGTACATCGACGCCGATGTTCCCGAGGGCGACCCCAAGCCCAGCCGCTGGGTTCACTATGGCATGACCAGCTCCGATCTGGGCGACACGGCTCTGTGCTACCAGCTCACCCAGGCCTGCGACCTGATCATCGAGGACGTCAAGAAGCTCGGCGAGATTTGCAAGCGTCGCGCCTTTGAGGAGCGCAACACGCTCTGTGCCGGCCGCACTCATGGCATCCACGCCGAGCCGATGACCTTCGGCATGAAGTTCGGCTCTTGGGCCTGGGAACTCAAGCGCGATCTGGATCGTCTTGAGGACGCCCGCAAGAATGTTGCCTTCGGTGCCATCTCGGGCGCTGTTGGCACGTACAGCTCCATCGAACCGTTTGTCGAGGAGTATGTCTGCGAGCACCTGGGTCTGGTTCACGACCCGCTGTCCACGCAGGTTATCAGCCGCGACCATCACGCCTATCTCGCCGGCGTTCTCGCCACCACCGCGGCCACCTGCGAGCGCATCGCTACCGAGGTTCGCAATCTGCAGAAGACCGATACCCTCGAGGCCGAGGAGCCGTTCCGCAAGGGTCAAAAGGGCAGCTCCGCCATGCCGCACAAGCGCAACCCGATCACCATGGAGAAGGTCTGCGGTCTGTCGCGCGTCGTGAAGTCCAACGCCCAGGTTGCCTTCGATAACGTCGCCCTGTGGCACGAGCGTGACATTTCGCACTCCTCTGCCGAGCGTGTCGCCCAGGCCGACAGCTTCATCGCCCTCGACCACATGTTCCAGTGCCTCATCCGCGTTATCGACGGCCTGCAGCTGTACCCTGCCCGCATGATGGCCAACCTCAATAAGACCCGCGGCCTCATCTTCTCCTCCAAGGTGCTGCTGGCCCTCGTCGACACGGGCATCACCCGCGAGGACGCGTACGCCATTGTGCAGGAGAACGCCATGGCAACCTGGCGCGAGGTGCAGGATTGTGTCTCCGGCCCCACCTTTAAGGAGCGTCTCGAGGCCGACCCGCGCTGCACCGTCAGTCAGGAGAAGCTCGACGAGATCTTTGATCCGTGGGACTTCCTCACCCGTATCGACACGGTCTTTGATCGTCTGGAGCAGCTGAGCTTCGAGTAGGTTCGGGCATAACGTTAGCTTTTTAGGGCGCTTTGCTGGTAATGTGTGTTGCCGGCAAAGCGCCTCGTTGCATTTAGGGAAAGACGGGGATAATAGTCGTCTCGAATAACATTCTGAGAGGGGATCGCATGATTTCGTTTGATTACAAGCCGCAGGGTGTATGCTCTCGCAATATTCACCTTGACCTTTCCGATGACGGCAGCAAGGTGCTGGGCGTTGAGTTTACCGGCGGCTGCGATGGCAACCTCAAGGCCATCTCCAAACTGGTCGAGGGCGCTCCTGCTGACCGTGTGATCGAGGTTCTTGCCGGCAATACCTGCGGCATGAAGAAGACCTCTTGCGCCGATCAGCTTACGCGCGCTATCGAGGCCGCTCGCGCCGAGATCGCCTAATGGGTATCGCCGACCACATCAAGAACGGAATATCGCGTCGCGGCTTTGTGCTCGGTGGAGCTGCCGCGGGCGCTGCCACGGTGCTTGCCGGATGTTCGAAAAAAACAGGCACCAGTGATGATGCCGCTGGCGAGCCGCAGGTTATCAAGGACGATTCGAAGATTGTCTCGATCACTGATGAGTACGAGGCAGTTGACATCGATCTTGAGCCGGCGGCATCGTGGACGCTGCCGCTGGGCACGTTGCTGTACTACTGCGATGGTGACTATGCTGCGGCAATGATGGCGCCCGCATCGGCACTGCACGCCAACACACTCGGTGTGCTCAACCTGGGCGATGGCTCGCTTACCACATTAATTGAGAATCCTATCGAGGGCACGGGATATGCTTTTTACGATGTCCGTGCCGGCGACGGCGTGTTTGCGTGGGTTGAGATGAACTTTGCCAGTTCATCGTGGAAGCTCTACGCTCAAAATCTGTCGGGCGCTTCGCTCTCTGGCGACGTGGTTGAGCTCGATCGAGGTGGCAAGGACTACGATCCGCCACTGTTTACGGCGTTCGGGTCATCAGCCATCTGGTATAAAATGCCTTCGGCAGGCGGCAATAAAACGAGTAGTGATTCGTTTTGCTATCGTCGCTCGCTTGATGAATCCAAGGCCGAGACAATTTGGAAATCGACGGGCCGCTTTGCGTCGGCCCCGCGCGTGAGCGACGGCATTTTGACCATCTCGCCGCGTGTCCGCAACGACGAGGGCGTCTACTACGGCATAACGGCAATCGATCTGACCGATGGCAACAACACCAAACGTGCCCAGCTAGTCCTTCCCTCGTCAGTCTCGCCTTTCGAGGCCGTATATATGGGCGATACCTTCGTGTTTTCTATCGAGGCGACCTATAGTGGCGTGGGCAGCCTGGGCAACATGGGCACGTATATCGGTAATGAGGGAGGGCCATACCTCTTCCTGTCCCGCGAGCCGCTCGCATGTGCTGCCGGCAAGAAGAATAAATATCTCGTTAAGGTACAGGCATCGCATTTTCTCATCGACACCTCTGCCAAGACCTATGGCTCGCTACTGTCGCCCGACCGCGCTTTGGAATATGGCGATTATCCAGCTACGGCGGGAAAATCGGACTCATTTCTTACGTACGCCACGGTGCGCAACAGCCAGGGTATACCCGAGACGGTCACCGCACGCCTATTCTCTCTTTAAGCTTAGAGGGGTTAAAAAGGCGCCAACAGGGGAATAAACGCGTTGTAATTGTGAGTACCGCCCGCCGAGCTGCCGCGTCATAGTGGCATCCGGCGGGCTCAGGTGCGTTAAAATGGGCTTGTTCTTAGCTGATTGAGACAGGGGGGCCGTGTTATGGCTTCAGATGCAAAAAAGATTCTGCTGGTCGAGGATGAGAAGGCAATCCGTGACGCCGTCGCTGCCTATCTCGAGCGCGAAGGCTACTGGGTTGTGGGTGTCGGCGACGGCCAGTCCGCGATCGAGGAGTTCGAGAAGCATCAGTTTGACCTGGTCGTGCTCGACCTTATGCTCCCCAAGATCCCCGGCGAGCGCGTTTGCCGCACCATTCGCGATACCTCGGATGTCCCCATCATCATGCTGACTGCCAAGGGCGAGATCGAGGACCGTATTATCGGTCTTGAGCTCGGCGCCGACGACTATCTGATTAAGCCGTTCTCGCCGCGCGAGCTTGTCGCGCGCGTTCGCGCTCTGTTCCGCCGTGCCCATCAGGCCGACGAGCCAGCCGTCGAGGTACTCGACTTCGGCGATCTGGTCATCGATATCTCGGGCCACAAGATTTTGGTCGAGGGCAAGGAAGTCGACCTGACGGCTTCCGAGTTTAAGCTGCTCACCACGCTTGCCCGTCACCCCGGTCGCGTCTACAACCGCATGGAGCTGGTCGAGAAGGTGCTCGGCTACGACTTTGAGGGCTATGAGCGCACCATCGATAGCCACGTGAAGAACCTTCGCGCCAAGCTGGGCGATGATCCCAAGAAGCCCAAGTGGCTCTACACCGTCCACGGTGTCGGCTATCGCTTCGAGGCTCCGGCCAAGACCGATAAGTCGGACGAGAAGTAGGGAAATCACATATGACACCTGCGCGCTTTGAAATCGGACAAAAGCACAAGCAGGAGAGCGAGGCGGGTTCCAAGGCTAGTTGGAACACGCCTCGCTCCGATTCACGGCCAACGATGAGCTATCCCTCGCGCATGGCACTTGCTTTTGCTCTGACATCGCTCATGACGGTATTGGTGCTGGTGGGCGTGGTCTCTGTTGTGTGGGGCACGGTCTTTTCGGATTACACGCGCTCCAATATCGTCGAAATCGCAAAGTCCGCTGCCGAAAAGCTTGCGACGTCGTATGAGGAAAACGGCAATTGGACTGCGGGCGAGCTACGTACGGTCGCGACATCAAGTTTGGTGTCCGACGACCTGAGTATGCAGGTCGTCAACAAGAAAGGCGTTGTCGTTTATGACGACTCATGGCCTTCGGCAAGCGCGACCGCCGATGTGCGCGAGAACGAATCGCCGTCGAGCAGCTCGAGCGGGAAAAAAGCATCGCATAGTCCGGTCTCGTCGGCTCCCACCGGCTCCGATAGCGTTGCAAACGTCGAAATCATAACGTCTTCCGGCGAGCATGTCGGACAAGTAAAGCTGTGGGCCATCGGCTCCGATGCCTTGCTCACCAAGGCAGATTCTGCGTTTAGGGAGAAGACCTTTAACGCCATGGCCCTTGCTGCGGTTGTTGCAGTTTGCATTTCGGTCGTTATCGGATCACTCGTGTCGCGCATGCTCACCAAGCCGATTCACCGTATTACCAGCACGGCCAAGCAAATTCGCGATGGCGATCTGTCTGCTCGTACGGGCTTGCGCGGCGATGACGAGATCGATCAACTGGGCGAGACATTCGATGAGATGGCCACATCGCTCGAGAAGGATATGAAACACGAGAAACGTTTGACCTCGGACGTGGCTCACGAACTTCGCACTCCGCTTATGGCCATGCTCGCAACGGTCGAGGCCATGCAGGATGGCGTATATCCTACCGACGATGAGCACTTGGAGACTGTTGCTTCCGAGACGCGTCGCCTGGCTCGTCTGGTGCAGCAGATGCTCGACCTGTCGCGCATGGAAAACAGCACGGCTCCGCTCAACCTTGAGCCGGTGGACATGGTTCCTTTCGTGCGTTCCATCGTCAATGCCCAGGAGCGCCTGTTTGTCGACCGCGATCTGCGCTTGCGCTTTGCTGACGAGACCCAAGGTCACGACGATGTCGTCGAAGCCGATCCCGACATGATCACACAATGCGTCATCAATCTCATGAGCAACGCCATGCGCTACACCCCCGAGGGCGGTTGGGTCGTGGTGTCGGTGCTCAGTGACCGCAAACACGTCAGCATCGCCGTTTCTGATACCGGCATCGGTATTGCCAAGGATGACTTGTCGCGCATCTTCGGCCGTTTTTGGCGCGCCGATGCCAGCCGTGCCCGTGAGGCGGGCGGTCTGGGCGTGGGCCTCGCCGTGACTAAACAGATCGTCGAGCGCCATCACGGCTACATATCCGTGGAGTCGGAGCTTGGAAAGGGTACGACTTTTACGATTCATCTGCCTCGCGAGCACACGGCGGACGCGGCATCTACTACAATGGAGCACTAGCTTTTCGCTATTCGGTGAAGGAGGGGTTTCGTCCCTGCCGCTCCGAGTTTGCGAAAACGTGCGGGAAAGAACCCGCATTACTGTCGTATTTTGGTAAGGAGTGACTCACGTGACAACGATGGAGCGTCGTCCGGATTCCCGTGGCAAGGTTCGTGATATCTACGATGCCGGTGAAAACCTGCTGATGGTCGCCACCGACCGCATTTCTGCGTTCGACTTCATTCTTCCCGACGAGATTCCGATTAAGGGAGAGGTGCTCAACCGCATCTCGGCATTCTGGTTCGATAAGTTTGCCGACATCGTTCCCAACCACCTCGTTTCCATCGACCCGGCGGATTTCCCTGAGGAGTTTGCTGAGTATCGTGACTACCTCGCCGGCCGCGCCATGCTGGTTAAGAAGGCCCAGACGATTCCTATCGAGTGCATCGTCCGCGGCTATCTGACCGGTTCGGGCAAGAAGACCTACGACGAGAACGGCACCGTCTGCGGCATCCAGCTGCCTGAGGGCCTGACCGAGGCTTCCAAGCTTCCCGAGCCGCTGTTTACGCCGTCCACGAAGGCCGAGATCGGTGACCACGACGAGAACATCTCGTTCGAGCGTTGCTGCGAGATCGTGGGCGAGGACATCGCCACGCAGATTCGCGACCTTTCCCTCAAGATCTACAAGGCTGCCGCCGAGTATGCAGCGACCCGTGGCATCATCATTGCCGACACCAAGTTCGAGTTCGGTGTCATCGATGGCAAGGTTACGCTGATCGACGAGTGCCTCACGCCCGACTCCAGCCGTTTCTGGCCTGCCGCCAGCTACGAGGAGGGCAAGATTCAGCCCAGCTACGACAAGCAATTCGTCCGCAATTGGCTCAAAGCCAACTGGGATATGACGGGGGAGACCCCGCACCTGCCCGCCGAGGTCATCGATGGCACGTCCGAGCGCTATCGCGAGGCCTTCCAGATCATCACGGGCTCCCAGTTCACAAGCATGAAGGAGAACGCATAAGTGAGTACCCGTAGCGCCACGAACAAGCGCACGCAATCCCACGAGGTTACCGGGGTTGCGCGCAAGTCCGCTGCATCCGCCAAGCCCGCCCGTCAGGCAGCGAGCTCTGTCCGCGTCGTGCCGGCTTCGTCTAAGGCACGCCGCAAAGAGCTCGAGAAGGGCGAGAATCTCGAGGGCCTCTCTAAAGAGGAGAAGCGCGCCCGCAAGGCTAAGCAGCGCGCCAAGGAGGACCGCATCTACACGGTGTCGAATATCCTTCTCAAGCAGGATGAGGACTACACCAAGCGCCGTCGTATCTGGTGGGCCGTGCTTACTATCGGCATGGTACTCGTCGTGGCAATTTGGGCTTCGCTCTACTTCGCTCCCGCTGGCATGGTGTCCAGCCCTGTCCAGATGGTCGGCATCGTTTTGTCCTACGTCGTCATTTTGGGTGACTTTATTTACGACTTCGTTCGTATTCGTCCCCTGCGTAACATGTACCGCACGCAGGCCGAGGGCATGTCCGAGAACAAGCTCAACGCTCTTATTGAGCGCGCGGCTGCCGAGGAGGACAAAAAGGACTCCAAGAAGAAATAGCGTTTGCATGCATACTTATCGCTAAGATATAAGGCGCGTCGTTTTTGCGGCGCGCTTTTTACTGTTCTATAGATAGATGGAGTGGCACATGATTCGAGCTGCCCTGACGGTCGAAGAAGCTCTGGAGGGCATGAAGGCCCTGGAGCCCAAGATTAAAAACTATGCGCGTCTGGTTGTCCGCAAGGGCGTAAACGTCAAGCCCGGCCAGGAGGTTGTCGTTCAGTCTCCGGTCGAGTGCGCGCCTTTTGCCCGCGTGGTGGTCGCGGAGGCTTATGCCGCCGGCGCTGGCCACGTGACGGTCATTTGGGCCGATGATGCCGTGACGAGGCTCACGTACGAGCATGTCGATAAAAGCTATTTTGAGCAGACGCCCGAGTGGAAGCGCATGCAGCTGGATTCCCTGGCCCAGGATGGTGCCTGCTTTGTCTTTATCGAGGGGGCGGATCCTGCGGCCCTCAAGGGCATCGATCCAGCCAAGCCGGCCGCGGCATCCAAGGCGAGGAATACGCAATGCAAAGTTTTCCGCCGTGGACTGGATTACAACATCAATCCGTGGTGCATCGCCGGCGCTCCGGTCGTGGCTTGGGCGCACGAGGTGTTCCCGGGAGACGCCGATGAGGTTGCAATCTATAAGCTGTGGAATGCGATTCTGCACACCGCGCGCGCCGATGGCCAGGACCCAGAGAGCGACTGGGAACTCCATGACGCCGCATTCGAAAAGAACCTGCGTTTTCTGAACGACAATCGTTTCGACTACCTGCATTACGCCGCGGCAAATGGAACCGATCTGACGATTGGCATGACGAAAGGTCACGAGTGGGCCGGCGGCAAGGGCAAGACGCCCGAAGGGCACCCCTTCTTCCCCAACATTCCCACCGAGGAAGTCTTCACTTCGCCCGATCGCATGCGCGCCGACGGTATCGTGTACTCGGCCATGCCGCTCATCCACCATGGCAATAAGGTCGACGATTTTTGGATTAAGTTCGAGGGCGGCCGCGTAGTGGACTACGATGCCCGTGTGGGCAAGGCAACGCTCGCAAGCATCATCGATACTGACGAGGGCGCTGCTCACCTGGGAGAGGTCGCGCTCATCTCCAAGAACACGCCGATCCGCGAAAGTGGCGTACTGTTCTACGATACGCTCTATGACGAGAACGCTAGCTGCCATCTCGCGCTAGGTGTCGGTTTCCCCGAATGCATCGAGGGTGGGTATGACATGTCCAAGGAAGAGCTCCTGGAGCATGGCGTTAACGTCTCGAGCACGCACGTCGATTTTATGATTGGCACGGACGACATCGATATTACGGGCATTACGCCTGATGGACGTGAAGTTGTGATTTTCCAGAACGGCCAATGGAGTTGGGAATAGTCCCAGACCGTGGTACAATGCCACCCGCGGGCCGTTAGCTCAGCTGGCAGAGCAGGGGACTTTTAATCCCAAGGTCCAGGGTTCGAACCCCTGACGGCCCACCATAGAATGGAAAAGCGACTGGCGGACGCCGGCCGCTTTTTTGTTGCCGCGACATGGGTTCGAACCCGAACTTCTCTATATATAAGAACGCTTGGCGAACAAAACCTGCCTTTTACCGACGGGAAACAAATAGCTGATGCTTTTGGAGTAAAGTGGCGCTCCAGAGATGACCGATGCCTTAACACCTATAAACCAGCTGGTCATCGCCAATATCAGAAGCCAATGCTTCAGTTTTAACCTCAGTGATGCGACTGAGGGACCTATTCATTTGTGAACAAAATATGGAGTGCGCGATTCCCGCCCACGGAACCCCTCCGGTCTGGCAATATATCTCCTTGCCGCGCGGC
>DXZM01000033.1:0-8863 GCA_019419665.1 Collinsella sp. | reverse complement strand
CACCCGCGGCATCCACGCCGAGCCCTGGGACAAGTTCATCTCGGTGGCCCGCGGCTCGGTCTTCGGCGCATGGGTGGACCTGCGCGAGGGCAGCGCCACCTACGGGAAGGTGTTCACCTGCACGCTCGACCCGAGCAAGGCCATCTACGTCCCGCGCGGCGTGGGCAACTCCTTCCAGGCCCTGGAGGACGGCACCGCCTACACCTACCTGGTGGATGCCCACTGGTCCCTCGAGCTCAAGAGGACCTACACCTTCGTGAACCTCGCCGACCCCGAGCTCGCCATCGAGTGGCCGATCCCGCTGGACCAGGCCACCGTCTCCGAGGCCGACCTCAACCACCCGATGTTGAGGGACGTCGTCCCGATGGCGCCGAAGCGCACCCTCGTCACCGGCTGCAACGGCCAGCTGGGCCACGCGGTCCGCGCGCTCGCCGAGGAGCGCGGCATCGCCAAGGACTTCGACTTCTGCGACATCGACACCTTCGACATGTCCGACCCGGACGCCTACGCGCAGTACGACTGGTCGCTCTACGGCACCGTGATCAACTGCGGCGCCTACACCGCGGTGGACAGGGCCGAGACCCCCGAGGGTCGCGCCATCGCCTGGAAGGCCAACGCGACCGGCCCCGCCCTGCTCGCCCGCACCTGCTCTGAGCACGGCATCACCTTGGTCCACGTGTCCTCCGACTACGTCTTCGACGGTACCGTGGAGGTGCACGCGGAGGACGAGCCGTTCAGCCCGCTGTCCGTCTACGGCCAGACCAAGGCCGCAGGCGACATCGCCGTGGCAGGGTGCCCCCGCCACTACATCATGCGCTCCAGCTGGGTCATCGGCGAGGGGCACAACTTCGTTAAGACCATGAAGGGCCTGTCCGACCGCGTAACCGACCCGGACGACAAGCTCGAGCAGGTCACCGTCGTGGACGATCAGCTGGGCCGCCTGACCTTCACGCGCGACATGGCCGAGGCCATCTTCCACGTGCTGGGCACGCACGCGCCCTACGGCACCTACGACTGCACCGGCTCCGGTGCCGTGAAGAGCTGGGCGGACATCGCCCGCGCCGTCTTCGAGGCCGCCAACGGAAACGGCGACAGGGTCGTGCCGGTTTCGACCGCCGACTACTACGCGAACGCCGCCGGCCCCGTCGCCCCGCGCCCGACCCACTCCGCGCTCGACCTGTCCAGGCTCGAGTCGACGGGCTTCCACATGCCCGACTGGGAGGAAGAGCTGGGGGAGTACCTCAAGACGCTCTAGCCGTTATTAACTTTTCGAGAGAAAAGGCCGCCGCTTGTTAACGGCGGCTTTTCTTATGCCTGGCGTATAGACCCGCTGCAACAAGGGCGGCGGCGGTCGCCAGACTCACTGCAAGCCCCGCAAGGGCGCCCGGAGTCTTGTAGGTCATCACGATCCTATTCGCGCCTTTCTGCATGTTCAGGGATGACAAGCCCTTATCGGCGGCGGGCGTTAGTTCTGTGGCGGTTCCGTTTACCGTTACGTTCCAGCCCTCATCGTACGGAACGCTCAGCAGTAGGTTGCCGTCATCCTTGGCGGTGTACTCGCCTTCTATCCTTCCGTCCTCAAAAACCGTCGGAACAAATTCGCTCATCTTAAGCTCGTTAATAATCTGCTCGAAAACGTCCAGATTGAGGGCGTAAAAGACCGGATCATTGTCTTGGGGCATGTCTGTATAGCCCTCTGCGACTCCGATTGACGCCGTATGCTGGCTCGGGGAGTCCGATGCATCCGCAATCTGGCGGATATTATTGTCGAATCTCCAGGCCTCGTTTCCGATCGTTCGCTGGTCGATGGTAAGGGTGACGGGCCAATAACTGCCGGCGGTCGCATCTTTGTTGATGTAGAGATACCCGATGGAACCCGACGGCACGGTGGCGTTCCACTGCCTTAAGTTCTCGTCATCCTCCGTGTTTTTGGCCTCGATTTTGGTATAGAGCATTACCTCGCGGCCTAGGATTTTGCTGTAGAGGTCGTTTTGCTTTTCGAAGGGGTTCTCGCCCTTCAACGTGCAGTTTTGAATGTCATTGGATGCCATGACACCAACGCTGAGCGCATAGGGGTTCTCGTACACCGCACTTGCTGTATCGGCTATTTCAGTCATTGCCGCGTATCCCGAAGGCGCGTGCTCGGCGATGGCGTACTTGACTCCCAACAGGGCATCAACGGCAAGAATGGGCTCGGCATAACGGGTCGAGAATTCGCCGACGCTGCTGTATCCAAGGGAGTTGAGCAGTGCGATGGCCTGCGGGTTGTTGGCAGACGAATACGAAGACAACTGGTTGTACCCAAGCGCCAAGCCTTCGTTGAGGGCGGCGCTGTCGACGCGTGTGGTTGTGCGGTCAATGCGATAGAACGACGCCGAAGTCTGGTCTTGAATGGTCGTGATAGTGTCGGTTGCGGTGGCGACATAGGCGCTGTTGGCTTTTTCGGAATAGCCTGTGTACAGCTGGTTCCACATAACATGGGCGTTGGCAAACAACTCAATGGCGGTTAGTGCCAGGAGGGGCATGATGACGACGGGGCGATAGGCTTGACGCAATTTGGGCTGGTTTTTGAGCGCCTGCAGCGCGTGTCCTGCGGCCCACAGCGCAAAGAAGCTCAGCAAAAAAGCCGTGCGCGAGTAGAAGCCGTTGGGAACGCGCATGCCGCACCAGATGTACTCGAGCGGGCTCAAAACGGAGCTTGCGACCAGGATTATCGTGACGACGAGTGTTGCGATGCGCGTCTTGATCGAAACCGTGCGGTTAACCAGCAGGCTCACCGCAAGCAGCATCATGACGATGCCGCAATAGAACTGCGGTGTGCTTTCGTTGCTTACCCACATGCAGGGAAGAAAGCCCCTGATGAGCGACTTGAGGCTGGTTTTAAGTAGGGGGCCGAGTGCTAGAACGGGACCGCCCTTGGACATGGCAAGGATGGTCGGCAAAAAGGTCCAGGCGGACAGAAGCAGTCCGAGCGCGATAGCTCCGGCGAATCGCAGGGCCCGATCGAGCATGAGCTTCCAGCTAAAACCTTCTTCTGCAACATAATCGACAAATTCGACCAATACGAAGATGCAGAGGAACAGGATGCTGATGTAGGCCGTATACCAGCAGAACATGACATTGAGCGCCGTTGCGATGACGAGGCGGATCATGCGCTGCTTGCGGATGAGCTCGTAGCATCCGTAGGCGCAGATGGGCAGCAGGATGAGGCAATCGATCCAGAGTGGGTTGCGCAGGTTGCTGATGGTCCAGCTGCAAAACGTGAACGAGAGGGATAGCAAGAATGCGGCGGGCTTGGAAAGGTCAAAGCGCTTTTGCACATACCAAGCGCTGCTGATGTGGATGCAGCCAAGCTTGAGCGCGGTTATGGCAAATACGAAGAGCGTCAGCTTGTCTGCGGGAAACAGCACGCAGAGCAGGTTGAAGGGGCTGGCGAGGTAGTAGCTATAGAGCCCCCATGTGTTCATACCGAGGCCCTGTGAGAAGGAATAGCGAAGGTTTGCCTCGCCTAAAAGGACGCGGCGAAACCACGCGAAGAAGTCGATGTATTGGTATTTGAGATCGTTGGTGAGAAACGAGTTGTCGCCAAAGGGGTAGACATGCCCCGCCTCTGCAAGTGCGACAAATAATGCGATGGAAAACGTGAAGCAGGCGGCGTAGAACGCCACATTCTTGAGCGTGCTGTTATTGGGCCGTGTCATCAGATTCCTCGTTGGATTCTCGAATGATATAGATGGGGCGGTGCTTGGCCTCCAAGTAGGCTTTTGCTAGGTACTCGCCAATGATTCCCAGGCACAGGAGCTGCATGCCGCCAAACAGCGTAATGAGGCAGGCAAGGGAGGGCCATCCGCCTACGGGATCGCCCCAAACAAGCGTTTTGACCAGGATGACGATAAATCCCATGATGGCGATGAGGCAGAAGACGATACCCGTGAGGGCGGCGAGGGAGAGTGGCGCCGTGGAAAACGCGACGATGCCGTCGATGGAATAGAGGAGCAGCGACCAAAAGCTCCATTTGGTCTCACCGGCCACGCGGTTGACGTTTACGTAGGGGAGCCATTTGGTCTTGAAGCCGACCCAGCCGTAGATGCCCTTGGAGAATCGATTGTATTCGCCCATGGAGATGATGGCGTTGACCATAGGTCGCTTCATGAGCCTAAAATCGCGTGCTCCGTCGACGATGTCGGCCTTGGAAATGCGGTTGATGATCTTGTAGAACATACGGGCGCAGAACGACCTGATGGGAGGCTCGCCTTCGCGGGTGGTCCTGCGTGTGGCAACGTTATCGTAGTCTTCGGTTTGCAAGATCTCGTACATCTGCGGCAGGAGCGAGGGCGGGTCCTGCATGTCGGCATCCATGGTGGCGACATAGTCGCCCTTTGCGTGCTGGAGTCCGGCGAGTAGTGCCGCCTCCTTGCCAAAGTTGCGCGAGAAAGAGTGCCAGCGGATGGCGTATGGATGCGCCGCCGCAGCTTCTGCCTTCATGACGGCGAGCGTTTTGTCTGCCGAGCCATCGTCGATGAGGACGGCTTCAAAGGAGATGCCGGGGTCTTGCCGGGTCATGATGCGAACGACGCCATCGAGCTCTTTGAGAAAGATCGGAAGTGATTCCTGCTCGTTGTAACACGGCACGACGATGGAGATGAGCGGCATGGTGGTTTACCTCTCGCTTGGCTTGGAAGTAGGGTGGCCGGGCTGGTCGTCGTAGGCGTACTTGCTATATACGTTGACCTCCCACTGCTTTTTTTCGACCTTTGCTACAGAATCCAGGATGAATCCGGTTGCAAGGCTCAGGCCGCACAGGAACATAAACGACGCGGCGAGCATGGCGGTGGGGAAGCGCGGAACGAGGCCGGTCTGGAAATACTCGACAACGATGGGCATGCCCAGGGCGAGGCCGATCACCGCAAACAGAAGCGCGACGAGGCTGAAGAACTTCAGCGGGCGGTAGTCCTTGAACAGCGTGCCGATCATCGCGACGACTTTAATGCCGTCGCTCACGGTATTGAGCTTGGATTCGGAGCCTTCCGGACGGTCGCGGTACTCGATGGGCACATCTTTGATGCGCCAGCGGTGGTCGACGGCGTGGATCGAGAGCTCGGTTTCGATCTGGAAGCCCTCGGAAAGCACAGGGAAGGTTTTAACGAACGGGCGGCTCATGGCGCGGTAGCCGGTCATGACATCATCGAAGCTGTAGCCATAGATCCACTTGATCATGGCGCGGACCAGATTGTTGCCAAAGCCGTGGAAAGCACGCTTGTTTTCCTCGGCGTAGGTGCCGTTGGAAAGGCGGTCGCCTACGGTCATATCGGCCGCGCCGTTGAGGATAGGCTCGCAGAGGGCCTTGGCCGCCTCGGCGGGGTAGGTGTCGTCGCCGTCGACCATCAGGTAGCAATCGGCGTCGATATCGCGAAACATCTGGCGGCACACGTTGCCCTTTCCCTGACGGGGCTCAAAGCGGACCGTGGCGCCGTGCTCGGTGGCGATGCGTGAGGTATCGTCCGACGAGTTGTTGTCATAGACATAGACCGTCGCTTGCGGAAGCTCGCGGTGAAAGTCGTCGATGACTTTGCCGATCGTGAGGGCTTCGTTGTAGCAGGGGATGATGACGGCGATGGATTCAGAATTCACTCAATGCTCCTTATACATTCAATTCTTGAAAGTATAGCCGTTTGGGCTTGGCATCCTAAGATGTGGGTTAGTTCTCCAGTTTTGTTGCGCGAATCGTTTGCATGGCCGTCGGGTCTATACTGTTCGTTTGTCAACGATTACGAGTAAAGGAGTTGCATCCGTGTCGGATCAGACAAAGCAACAAGAAACTCGCAGTCTGCCTGCGACGTTTGCTAAGAACGAATTTGAGAAGGACGCGTTTATCCTTCGTCAGCTGGTTACCAAGGATTTTAAGATCAAGTATCGCCGTAGCGTTCTGGGCGTCGCATGGTCGGTTCTCAACCCGCTGCTGATGATGATCGTCATGGCCATCGTGTTCTCGACGATTTTTGGCCAGGGCCGCAATGGATCAATGACGCCCGAGATGTACCCGCTGTACTTGATCGTGGGTAACGTTACCTTTGCCGTCATGTCCGAGTCCACGAACCAGGCCCTAACGTCGATCGTGGGTGCTGCCCCTCTGCTCAAGAAGGTTAAGGTGCACCGCTGGGTCTTCCCGGTGCAGAAAGTGCTTTTCTCGCTGGTGAACTTTGCCTTCTCGCTGGTCGCCGTCGCCATCGTCATGCTGTGGTTCCGCGTTATGCCTTCTTGGCACCTGATTCTGCTGCCGGTTTGCCTGCTGCTGCTTATGTGCTTCTGCATGGGCCTGGGCATGATGCTCTCTGCCCTTACGGTCTTTTTCCGCGACGTTATGCATCTGTGGAGCGTAGTCATTACGGCGTGGACTTATATTACGCCCATCTTCTGGACGACTGACTATATTGCGCAAATGCCGCATCTCGTGCGTATCTTGATGTATGCGAACCCCATGTACAACTACCTGCAGTTTATGCGCGATATCTTTCTGTTCCAAACTACGCCCTCGCTTATGACGTTTGGTATGTGCGTCGCATGGGCGGTCCTTGCGCTTGTTATTGGCTATACCGTGTTCCATAAGTCCGAGCGCAAGTTCATCCTCTACATCTAAGGAGTGCTGTGATGACTGAATCTGTTGTTGATTACAGCGAGCAGCCTCTGGCTGTCGAGGTCGACGACGTCACCATGATCTTTAACATGGCGTCCGAGTCGCTGACCAACCTCAAGGAGTACTTCATCAAGCTTGCCAAGCACGAGTTGTTCTTTGAGGAGTTTAGGGCGCTTAAGCATATTTCGTTTGATATTCATCGTGGCGAGGTCGTGGGTCTGGTTGGCACCAATGGCTCCGGCAAGTCTACGATGCTCAAGATTATCGCTGGCGTGCTTGAGCCAAGCGAGGGCAGCGTTAAGGTGCACGGTAACATCGCGCCGCTGATTGAGCTTGGTGCCGGCTTTGATCCCGAGCTGACCGCCCGCGAGAACATCTATCTGAACGGCGCCCTGCTCGGCTATACCAAGGAGTTCATCGACGTCAACTTTGACGGCATTATCGAGTTCGCTGAGCTTCAGAACTTTGTCGACATGCCGCTTAAGAACTTCTCCTCGGGCATGGTTGCGCGTATTGCCTTTGCAATCGCGACGATTACCGAGCCCGATATTCTGATCGTTGACGAGACGCTGTCCGTCGGTGATGTGTTCTTCCAGCAGAAGTGCGAGGCCCGCATCCAGCACTTTATCCAGAGCGGCGACGTGACGGTTCTGTTCGTTTCGCACTCCATGGAGCAGGTTGAGCGCATCTGCCAGCGTGCCGTTTGGATTGAGAAGGGTGACCTTCGCATGGATGGCCCGGTCGATGAGGTCTGCAAGGCGTACCGCGAGCAGTTCAACTAGGTTATAATTACTTGCGCCTGACAGGCTTGCGCTTGCTTGGGCGTGCGGTTATATGCTCCATTAGCTCAGTTGGATAGAGCAGGGGACTTCTAATCCCAAGGTCGACGGTTCGAATCCGCCATGGAGCACCAGAGAGTTTTTGAAGACCCGGTTTAATGCCGGGTCTTTGCTATTTGGGCGCATGGGCTCCTATTGTTTAAACACAGACCCCAAGACATGGCGATGACTTGCGGCCATATTTGTTAATTTGGACTGTGGCGCGCTTTCATCGTCACAGAAAGATGCCCGGTGCAGCGTTCGCGCTGCACCGGGCATTCTGTTTGCTTATGATGGCTAGCTAATGCACCTTTGTCTCTACGCCTCCGTGGCCTCCACGCCCAGCTCGTTGCGGACGAGCTCGAAGGCGGCGGCGATGGCCTTGTCCATATCGTAGTACTTGTAGCCGCCCAGGCGACCGGCGAAGATCACGTCGCCCTCCTGCGCCGCCAGCTCCTCGTACTGCTTGTAGAGGGCCTCGTTCTTGGCGTCGTTGATGGGGTAGTAGGGCTCGTCGCCGGGCTTCCAGTCGGCCGGGTACTCGCGCGTGATGACGGTCCTGTCCTGCGTGCCGAACTCGAAGTGCTTGTGCTCGATGACGCGCGTGTAGGGGACCTCGCGCTCGGTGTAGTTGACCACGGCCACGCCCTGGTGGTCGGCCTCGTCGAGGGTCTCGGTCTCGAAACGCAGGCTGCGGTACTCGAGCGTGCCCAGCTTGAAGTCGTAGAACGCGTCGATGGGGCCGCAGTAGATCGTCCTGGCGGCGATATCGGGCTCGGCGGCGGCCAGCTCCTTGTACTCCACGCCGCAGCGTACCTCGACGCCCTCGAGCATGTTGGCGACCATCTTGGTGTAGCCGCCCATGGGGATGCCCTGGTAGCGGTCGTTGAAGTAGTTGTTGTCGTAGGTGAAGCGGCAGGGGAGGCGCTTGATGATGCTTGCGGGCAGGTCCTTGCAGTCGCGGCCCCACTGCTTCTCGGTGTAGCCCTTCACGAGCGTCTCGAAGATGTCGCGGCCGACGAGCGACAGCGCCTGCTCCTCGAGGTTGGCCGGCTCTCCGATGTTCTCGGCGGCCACCTGCTCTGCGATCTTGGCCTTGGCGTCCGCCGGCGTGACGACGTCCGGCCACATCTTGGCGAAGGTGTTCATGTTGAAGGGCATGTTGTACATGTTGCCATGGAAGTTGGCTACCGGCGAGTTGACGTAGTTGTTGAACTCGGCGAAGCGGTTGACGTAGTCCCAGACGTCCCTCATGGAGGTGTGGAAGATGTGCGCGCCGTAGCGGTGGACCTGGATGCCCTCGACGTCCTCGGTGTAGACGTTGCCGGCGATGTGGTCGCGGCGATCGATGACCAGGAGGTGACGCATAATTTCTTTCGCAAATTGACAACCGCATAGCGGAACACGGCCC
>DXZM01000032.1:0-9402 GCA_019419665.1 Collinsella sp. | reverse complement strand
ATGTATTCGGCCGGTGCCGACATGTTTGCCGTGGCGACGGTTAACGAGGGCGTTGAGCTCCGACAGGGCGGGATTACGAAACCCATCCTCATCCTAAGCGAGCCGCCTATCGAGGCCATTCCGACGTTGCTCGAGTTTGATATCATGCCTTCGGTCTATACGTCTGACTTTGCTCTTGCGTATGGCGAATGTGCCGTCGCGGCGGGCAAAGTGGGCAAGTATCATCTCGCCATCGAGACGGGCATGAATCGTATCGGCGTTCACTACACGCAGGTGCTCGACTTTGTCCGCGGTATAAATTTCCATCGCGGTATTCAGTGCGACGGCGTATTTACGCACTTCGCCACGGCCGATGAACCTTCGGGCTGGGACTACAAACTGCAGTGCCAGCGCTTTACCGAGGCCGTTCAGGCCATTAAGGATGCGGGTTTTGAGTGCGGTATCGTGCACTGCGCCAACACGCCGTCCTCGATGCTCGACCCCTCGATGCATTTTGATATGATCCGCGCCGGCGTTGGCTTGTATGGCATGCAGCCGTGCGAGCTGAGTGGCCGCGTGATGCAGCTTGATCCCGTTATGAGCGTCCATGCGCGTGTGACGCGCGTGGCACACCCTGCGATGGGTGAGGGCGTGGGCTACGGTTTTACCTACCGCGTACCGCGTACGCGCGTTCAGATCTGCACGCTGCCGATCGGTTATGCCGATGGCCTATCGCGTACGCTTTCCAATCGTATGGATGTGCTGTATCGCGGCGAGCGTGTGCATCAGGTTGGCAATATCTGCATGGACCAGTTTATGGTCGCCATTCAGTCCAACCCGGCACACGAGATTCCCGAGGCCGAGTATGGTGACGAGATGATCATTGTCGGCCGCGATGGCGATGCCGAGATCACTATGGACGAGATGGCCCGACTGCGCGGAACGATTAACTACGAGGTCGCCTGCGGCTTTGGCATGCGTCTCGACAAGGTCTACGTGTAGGAGCCGCTATGGGCGTCATGCACATCCCCGGCCATACCCATCAGGCACCACGTGAGGTCGCACTCGAGGAAATTGAGGCCGTTCTGGGCGATTGTCACCTCTGCCAGCTCTACCAGTCGCGTCACAATATCGTGTTTGGCGTGGGAAACCCTCGCGCCCGCGTCATGTTTATTGGTGAAGCACCGGGTCGCAACGAGGATTTGCAGGGCGAACCCTTTGTGGGGGCGGCGGGTGAAGACCTCAACGGCATTTTGTCCCTGGCAGGTCTTAAGCGCGAGGATGTCTATATCGCCAATGTGCTTAAGTGCCGTCCGCCGGGAAACCGCAATCCGCGTCCCGAGGAAGTGCTGGCTTGCTCACCGTTTTTGCGTGAGCAGATTCGAAGCATCTGGCCTGATATTATCGTGACGCTCGGCAACCCCGCGACGCACTTTGTGCTTAAGACCGAGATTGGCATTACTAAGCTGCGCGGCAGGTTCCACCAGATGGGGCATTTTGTAGTAATGCCCACTTTTCATCCGGCAGCAGCGCTGCGCAATCCGGCGTGGCAGGAGCTGCTGGAGGAAGACTTTAAGATGCTGGGCGATTATCTGGAGCGACATCCCGCACCAGAGGACGCCTCGGAATAATAAGGAGCATATATGTCCCTGGAGCGCCTGGGGGTAGGTACTTACAAAACGACTTGCGCTGCCGATACGGAGTACTTTGGCGAGCTAATTGCACCGTGCCTTGAGGACGGAGATGTGCTCATCCTGACCGGTGGCCTGGGAGTGGGCAAAACTCACTTTACCAAGGGCGTCTCGCGCGGGCTGGGCGATGGGCATATGGTTACGAGCCCTACGTTTGCGCTCATGGCCGTTCACGATCAAGGTCGTATTCCGCTGTTTCACTTTGATCTATACCGCCTGGAGCATGCCTACGAGCTCGAGGATACGGGCATTTTCGATGTGCTGGGCTATGAGGGTGCTTGCCTGCTGGAATGGGGCGAACAATTCCAAGACGAGCTGACGGATGAGTATCTTTCGGTGACGCTCAAGCGTGATGAGGGCGACAGCGATGTGCGAACGATAACGCTTGAGGCGCACGGTGACCGCGCAATGGAGCTTTCCCATTTGATTGATAAGGCTGTACAAGATGAGCTTGCATAACGACAACGCGCTGGTGGTGGCGCTCGATACCTCGACCGACATGCTTGCCTGCGCGGCAAGTTGGATTGATAGACAGACGGGCGAGACGAAGCTCGTGAGTGGCGACCACATGTGTCGCCGTCACGCCAACGTTGAGCTCGTGAATACCGTTGATGGTGTGCTGGCTCAAGCCAGTCTGGATCGCAGCGATGTTGGTTGCTATGTGGTCGGCCGCGGCCCGGGGTCGTTTACGGGTGTGCGCATCGGTATCTCCACTGCCAAGGGCCTCGCACGTGGTGCCAATGTTCCGCTGCTGGGCGTGTCAACGCTTGACGCTTGCGCTTGGACGGCGTGGAAGGCTGGCGTGCGCGGCAAGCTTGGTATCTTGGCCGATGCTATGCGCGGTGAGGTATATCCGGCGCTGTATATGCTGGTCGATGAGGGCCCCGAGCGTCAATTTGAGCGCGAACACGTGGTCAAGGCCGCCGTGGCGCTCGATGAGTGGCGCCAAGCAGCGGACTGGGACCAGGTTCAGCTGACCGGCGACGGTCTCGTGCGCTATGGCAAGCTGCTGGGTGAGGACGAGATCGCCCGCTGCGTGGAGCGCGACCTGTGGTGGCCTTCGGGCGAGGGCTTGCTGCTCGCGCACGCTGCGGGTGACGGCGATCCGGCTCGCGTCCTGCCGATTTACACGCGCCTTTCGGATGCCGAGGAAAACGAGCGCAAGCGTCTTGGTCTTGCCGAGAGTGCGCAGAGCGAAATTACGGGCGTTGCCGATGAGCTCGCCGGTCGTCATCTGCAGTTCCGTCCCATGGGCGCGGCGGATGCCGAGGGCGCGAGCGCGTTAGAGGCTGCCTGCTTTGAAGGTGCCGGGCACAAGGCGTGGACGCCGGGCATGTTCCTGTCCGAACTGGGCGAGGACGTCGCTGCGCCGCGTAGTTGGTGGGTGGCACACGACGACGGCAAGCTACTGGGCCTTGCCGGCGGTATGGTCGTGGACGGTGATGTGCAGATTCTGGATGTCGCCGTCGACCCGGCACATCGCCGTGAGGGCATTGCCCGCAAGCTGCTGTCGCATGTGAGCTATGATGCCCAGATGCTCGGCTGCACCACGGCTTCGCTCGAGGTCGAGGACGGCAACGAGGGAGCGATCGCGCTTTATAACGCTCTGGGCTTTACCGAGGCTGGCCGTCGCCGCGGCTACTATGGTGCCGGCAAGGATGCCATCGTCATGACGGCTCCGCTGCCCCTCGTGCTTCCGGTCGACAATGCTTCGCCCGAGCCGACGGCGGCAGAGCAGCGCGTATGGCCGCTGCCTGCGCCCGGGCGCTCCGAGGGGGAGCGTGCCGAAATTGAACGCCGCCGCCTAGTGCTCGCTATCGAGAGTTCCTGCGACGAGACGGCCGTGGCGATTATCGATGCGGATGGCAATATGCTGGCCAACCAGGTGTCGACGCAGATTGATTTCCATGCCCGTTTTGGCGGCGTGGTGCCCGAGATCGCCTCGCGCAAACACGTTGAGGTGATTGTGAGTGTCGTGGATGCGGCGCTCGAGGATGCCGCAGCATCGCTTGGTCTTGAGGGTGGAGCCATTGCCCCCAGCGAGCTTGCCGCCGTGGGCGTGACACAGGGTCCGGGCCTGGTGGGCGCGCTCGTGGTTGGCGTCGCCTTCGCCAAAGGCTTTGCCTACGCTGCCGGCAAGCCGCTCGTGTGCGTCAACCATCTGGAGGGGCACCTGTTTGCCAACTTGCTGGCGCAGCCCGACCTCAAGCCGCCGTTCATCTTCACGCTTGTCTCGGGCGGGCACACCATGCTCGTGCACGTAAAGGCATGGGGCGACTACGAGGTGCTCGGTGAGACGCTCGACGACGCCGTGGGCGAGGCCTTCGACAAGGTGGCCAAGGCGCTGGGCCTGGGCTATCCCGGTGGCCCCATCATCTCTAAGCTGGCCGAGACGGGCAACCCCAAGGCGATCGATTTCCCCCGTGCGCTTAACAGCAGGGGGGACTACCGCTTCTCGCTTTCGGGCCTCAAGACGGCGGTGACGCTCTACATCGAGCAAGAGACCAAGGCCGGGCGCACGATTCACCTTCCCGATCTGGCGGCTTCGTTTGAGGCAGCTGTCTTTGACGTGCAGTACAAGAAGGCCAAAAATGCACTGCACGCTACCGGATGCAAGGAATACTGCATCGGTGGCGGCGTCTCGGCCAACCCGCATCTGCGCGAGATGATGATCAAGAAGCTTGGGCGTCAGGGGATTCGCGTAACGGTGCCGCCCTTGTCTGCCTGTACCGATAACGCAGCCATGATCGCGGAGGTCGCCCGCCGGAAATTCGACCGAGGTGAAATATCGCCGTTCGACGTCGACGCCGATCCGAACATGACGCTGTAGCTGGTACGGCGCGGTCCCCGGACGGAGGGGCCGGATATAAGGTTTCCTGCTCTACAGTCCTGCGCAAGACGAAGGCCACATTAAGTGGCCTTCTTTGCGTGCGGAACTCGCGATAAAGTTCATATGCGCCGCCCGGCTCCCGCGGCTCTCAGGGGCATCTCTCATGCAAAAACTGTCGTGGGGTAAAGTCCGAGGTCAGTGGCGTTTTATACCGAGAAATCCAAAAAAGTTGAAAATTCATTACAAATTTGCGTTGACTTTAGGTAACTAAAGTTTCATACTCCTTTTCAACCACTGGGGGATGTGAACACGCACGGATCGTTCGCATCATGATTGAAGAGGATTTCTTAGACATGTTCACGCATCAGCTAAACATTATCAGCGTAGTAATTATCTGATGCGGGTTAGCACATACAGCTAGCCCGTACGATAACGGGCGGCTGATGAAGATGAGGGCCGTCGAGCGCAACCGACGGCCCTCATTTTTTATGTCTAGGAAGTTCTTTTTAGAGGAGGAAATGTAATGAACGGAGTTTTGCTCATGGTTGTGGCCGCGGCGGTGCTCGCCTGCGGCTATCTGGGCTACGGCCGCTGGCTGGCCAACAAGTGGGGCGTTGACAAAGAGGCCCTCACGCCGGCCAAGCGCATGAAGGACGGCAACAGCTTCTCGCCCGTCTCCGCCTTCACTGCGTTTTCGCACCAGTTCAGCTCGATCTGCGGTGCTGGCCCTGTCACGGGTACGATCGTCGCCATGGCCTTTGGCTGGCTGCCCGTCGTGCTCTGGGTCCTCGTCGGCGGCATCTTCTTTGGCGCCGTCCACGACTTTGGTGCCCTGTACGCTTCGATGAAGAACAACGGCAAGTCACTCGCTCAGCTCATCGAGAAGTATATCGGCAAGACCGGCCGTCGCCTGTTCCTGCTGTTCTGCTGGCTGTTCTGCATCATCGTCATCGCCGCCTTTACCGACATGGTCTGCAAGACGTTCATGTTCACCCCGGCCGTTGACGCTTCTGGTGCTGCTACCGGTGCCATCGACTTCACCAAGTCCTATGCCGCCGGCTGCGCTGGTACCATCTCCATCCTGTTCACCTTCGTCGCTATCGCCTTTGGTTGGGCCCAGAAGAAGTTCAACCTCACCGGCGCTGCCGAGTTCGTCACCGGCGTGGTCCTCATGGTTCTCATGTTCGCCGTCGGTATGCAGTTCCCGGTCTACCTGGATAAGTTCCAGTGGTTCGCCGTCGTCATGGTCTACCTGGTCTTCGCTGGCGCTATGCCCATCCAGATGCTCAAGACCCCGCGTGACTACCTCACTTCCATCATGATGATCGTCATGATCGTCTGCGCTGTCCTCGGCATCGTCGTCCTGGGCGTCAACGGTCAGGCCACTATCACCGCTCCGGTCTTCACCGGCTTCTCCACTGCCTCCGGCATGATGTTCCCGGTCCTGTTCGTCTCCGTCGCTTGCGGTGCTCTCTCCGGTTTCCACAGCCTCGTTTCTTCCGGCACCTCTTCTAAGCAGGTCGAGAAGGAGCAGGACGCCGTCAAGGTCGGTTATGGTGCCATGATCGTCGAGTCCTTCGTCGGCATCCTTGCCATCATCGTCGCCGGCATCATGTTCTCCGACATGAATACCGCCGGTACCGGCGCCCTCAACGCCGGTGTCGCTTCCACCCCGTTCCAGATCTTCGCCGCTGGCATCTCCCGCGGTATGCAGGCCTTCGGTGTTGACGGCACGCTCGCTACCGTCTTTATGACCATGAACGTCTCCGCTCTGGCCCTGACCTCGCTCGACGCCGTCGCCCGCATCGCCCGCACTTCGTTCTCCGAGTTCTTTGCCCAGACCAACGATGCCCTGGCCATCGAGTCCAAGGCCGGCTACATGAAGGTCCTCGGCAACCCCTGGTTCGCCACGGTCGTTACCCTGCTTCCCGGTCTCGCCCTCGCTTTTGGTGGCTATGCCAACATCTGGCCGCTCTTTGGTGCTTCCAACCAGCTGCTCGGCGGCATGACCATGATCACCCTCGCCGTGTTCTGCAAGTGTACCGGCCGCAAGGGCTGGATGCTCTACGTGCCCGTCGTCTTCCTGCTCTGCTGCACCTTCACCTCGCTGGTCCAGAGCGCCATGGGCTGCATGGCCGCTGTCCAGGCTTACGGCTTCTTCGGCACCATCCCGGCTACCGCCACCACGGCCGCCGTCTCCGTCGCCGCCACCAAGGGCCTGCAGCTTGTCTTCGCCGTCCTGCTGATGGTCCTGGGCCTCATCGTCGCCGTCAACTGCCTCAAGGAGCTCATCGCCAAGGAGGCCGGTTCCATGCCCGACGAGGAGCCCGAGTGGTCCGAGATGGGCAAGGCCGAGTACGGCCGCGCCGCTGCCGCTGAGGCTCCTGCCGACGCCGAGGCCGCCAAGGCTTAGTCGACCTGACGAGTTGAACGTCACATCTATATGACTCGGAAAGACCGGGTCCGCGACTTCGCGGGCTCGGTCCTTTTTTCATGCAAAAGCTGGTGACGCTCGAGTGTTCTCGCAGATGTTTTGCGTGGATAAGGGCGTGCGTTGTACCATATAGACGTATATGTGTACATATGAAAGGGGCCCCGTGGCCAAGACGGTATATTCCGATAACCAAAATAATGTCGATGCCCTGGCTGAACGTCTGAGCAGCCAGACGTCGCTTTCTGCCGAGCGTGCCAAGCTGGTTGCCTACGACCTGCTCTGCCGCAAGGCGCTCAAGATTAAGTCGAGTGCGCTGGCGCAGATTTTCCGCTCCGTCGATAAGGAATGTGACACCAAGGCGATGCGCGATGAGCTTATCGCGGCAAAAATCGTGACAAAGATCGAGGGTAGCGGCATTAACGGGCGCCCGGCGTTCTATACCATCAATGCCGAGATCAGCGATGTCCAGGAACGACCTACCGAGTCCGTCGAAGACTTTGTCGTCGAGGATTCTGCTGACGTGCCTGCTGTGGAAGAAGTTGCTCCGCGCGAGCATGTCGATACCGATGAGTTGCTCGATGAGAACGTCGTGCGTGCCTTTACGGCCAAGGCAGGACGCGGCGGTTTTGGCGGAGGTGGCAAGCGCGATGCGCAGCGCCGCGCCCAGCAGGAGCGCTTCCGTCGCGCCGTTGCTCGAAAGGGCGAGACGGATGCCGAGGCTGTTGAGACCGAGGTTGCTGCCGAGTCGCA
Source organism: Collinsella sp. (assembly GCA_019419665.1). Classification (GTDB taxonomy): domain Bacteria; phylum Actinomycetota; class Coriobacteriia; order Coriobacteriales; family Coriobacteriaceae; genus Collinsella. Next base: position 1,718 of record DXZM01000032.1, on the reverse strand, counting down.
GAAGCCCACGAAGGAGCAAAAGCCCGTGGAGGCCCAAGAGCCCAAGCGCCGTCGCGGTGCTCACTTTAAGGCTGCACAGCAGGATGCCGCGCGTGAGGTCGAAGAGTCTTCTGAGGTTGCAGACGATGTTGAGGAGTCTGCCAAGAAAGCTCCGGGTTCGTGTCGTCCCGGCCGCGGTTTTGCGGGACGCGCGTATCCCGTAAAGCGTCAGGAGAAGGGCGAGTCGGTTTCGACCACCCAGGACGAGAAGGCCGTTGAGCCGGCGGCTCGCGAGCAAAAGCCTGTTGAGCCGCAGCTTGAGGTTGATGCCGAGGCCAAGGGTCAGCAACCTACTGATGAGCAGGCGGAGCAGGGCGCGTCGAGCAAGCCTCGCCGCCGTCGCCATCGTGGGGGCCGCAGTTCCCATGCCGAGACTGCAACCGAGAAGACCACGCCGCAGAACGAGGATGCGAAGGCCGAGGTTTCTTCGGGGCAGCCTAAGCGCCAGCCGGCGAAGGAGAGCAAGTTCGATCGTCCGCAGAAGCAGGCGTCTATGCCGAAGCACGAGCGCAATTCCCAAGGCGATTCTAAGCGCAAGTCTCAGAAGAAGCCGGAGTCTGCCGCAGCAGATACTGCTGCCCAGCAGCCCAAGTCGTCCGTCCACGGCGAGGTCTCGGCGTTTGCCCTTGCCCGCGTTTTAGGCAGGCAGCTGCTCAAGGTTGTCCCTACGCCTACGGCGCTCTCTAAGATCAAGGAGCAGCAGACACAGATCGTAAAGGTCGAGGGCAAGGACGGCAAAAAGGCTCCGCAGCGCACTCAGCACAACGAGATGTCCAACCGCAAGATTGCCGAGGAAATCGCAATCATCCAGGCCTGGATCGAGCAGAACCGAGGTGCCGATACGCCGGTTGCCTCGCGCCGCCAGCGTGCCTACCAGATCTTTAACGACGAGAAGGCTTTTGACGGCAAGCACGGTGAGCGCCTGATCAGGCGTATGACCGAAAAGGGCATCAGCATGCAGGCGATCAAGGTCGCGCCCAATCGCCCCGTGCACTTTACGGGTTTCTTTACGCTGGGCGCCGACAAGCCGTTCATTATGGTCGAGAACCTGGACACCTACGACGAGATCGTCAAGCTGCTGCGTGGCCGCAAGCACGCCAAGCTCTTTGGCATCAAGGTGGGCGGCGTGATTTTTGGCGGCGGATGCAAGGCGAGCGTCTCGCATGCCCTGGACGATTATCTGGCCGAGATTGGCTATCGCTTTAACTACGTCTACTACGTGGGCGATATCGATCGCGAGGGTGCGCGCATCGTCGAGCAGGCTCGCAATGCCAATGTGGTTGAGATTCGTCTGCATGCCGGCATGTACCGCGCCATGCTCGCCGAGCATAAGCGTCGCGTGAAGGCCGGCGGAGAGTGCGAGCCCGCGGCTGCCAACCAGGGCGTGCCGCAGAACCTGGCAGCGACGATCAAAGATCTGCCCATGGTCACGCGCGTGCAGTTCCGCAATGTGCTGCGCGAGGGCGGGCGCATTCCGCAGGAGATTCTGATGACCGCAGACTATCGGGATGGCGACTCGGGAAGCTTCGACCGCATGCTCAACAACTAGGGCGTTCGGCCCCGGGAGAGTGGGGACACCGGCTTAGGTTTCCTGCTCTACAGTCCTGCTCACGACGGAGGCCACATTAAGTGGCCTCCTGTTCGTGCGGAACTCGCGATAAACCTAAGCCGGTGTCCCC
>DXZM01000031.1:0-28277 GCA_019419665.1 Collinsella sp. | reverse complement strand
TCAAATGAGCCACTAGAGGAGGTCGAGGGGGAGCTGGGGGGCGTCACCCCAGAGCTTTTCTAGGCGGTAAAAGTCGCGGGCTTCGGGAGTGAAGACGTGGACGACAACCGAGCCGTAGTCCATGAGCATCCAGGTCTTCTGCTCGCGGCCCTCGATGGAGAACGGATGCTCGCCGCAAGCCTCGGCAACCTTCTCCTCGATCTCGTCGACAATCGAATCGACCTGGCGGTTGTTGGTACCGGTGGCAAGCACAAAGTAGTCGCACACGTCGGAAAGCTCGGTCAGGTCGAGCACCTGCACGTCCTCGCCCTTCTTGTCGTAGGCGGCCTGCGCGGCGGCGCGGGCGACATCCTCGGCGGCGACACCGCTCGCGGACAGCGAGGCGGCGGTGCGGTCGGACGTGGCAACGAAACTCTTGTGCTCCACACCTTCAAGAATCTGCTCGTCAGTCATGGTCTCGTCGGCCATGGAATACCTCTTTCTAGACACACCCGAGCTAGCGCAGCTGGGCGTAATGGTTGTAAATCGTAATAGCCGTGGGATAAAGATAGCGCCCGGACTGGATCACAAAGACCAGACCCTGCGCAAAACAGGAGAAGAACAACTCATCGAGCGAGGACTTCCCCACCATCTTGCGCAGCGCATGGGCATAGTCGCCGTGACGGTTGGGCTCGATGGCATCTGCCACAAAGACCACCATATCGAGCGGCGTCATGTCGCAGGCACCCACGGTGTGACGGTCGACAGCCTGGAAAACGGCCGGTGACAGCTCGGGAAAAAGCTGCGGAAGCTCATAGGCGGCAACAGGGCCATGCAAAAGCGGCGTCGCGGCGGAAGGAGAGCCGGCAACCTTGATGCCATAGTGAAGCGCGCGGGCCACGAGCTCGTCATCGGAAAGAACCTTGTCCCAGTCGTGAATTAAGCCGGCGGCAGCCGCATCAAAGCGGTCAACGCCGTAGACCTCGGCCAGATGAAGTGCGGTCTCGGCAACACCCAGCGAATGCACATAGCGCTTGCGCTTATCTTTCATGCGAACATCGAGCAGCTCTTGAATGCGCTTGAGCAGCGCGCGCTCATCGCCCTCAAACTGATCCTCTACCGACAACGTAGCCCCCATCACTCAAAATCTTCTTGGCCCAAATCGGCATATAGCCTGCGCTTGCGAATGTAGCCGAGCACGGACTCGCTCGTAAGATAGCGCACGCTCATGCCGCGGGCAACTCGCTTACGAATGTTCGTCGAGCTGATCGCCAGCGCCGGAATCTGAATATAGCGCACGTCGAACGGCAGCCCCGACTCTTTGATTCGGGCACGCGCCGTATCGATATCAAAGCCCGGTCGCGTCGCCGCAATAAAGGTAGCAAGCTCAGCGATTCGTTCGGCATCATGCCAGGTCACAATATCGATAATCGCATCGGCGCCCGTAATAAAGTAGAGCTTTACCTGCGGCGGGTAAAAATCGCGAAGGGCATGAAGCGTATCGGCCGTATAGGTTACACCCGGACGGTCAATCTCGAACCGGCTCGCCAAAAAGGCCGGGTTCGCGGCGGTGGCGAGGACCGTCATGGCATAACGGTCCTCGGCAGGCGTAACCGGCTTGTCAAGCTTAAAGGCGGGAGAGCCCGCCGGCATAAAGAGCACAGCGTCCAAGTCGAGCGACTCGCGCGCCTGCTCGGCAGTCACCAGGTGCCCGTAATGAATCGGGTCGAATGTGCCGCCCATAATGCCAAGCCGAAACTCCTTGCCCTCTTTTATGGGCAGCTCGGGCAAACCGATTCCACCGCGCAGCGACATGGCTTACTCGCCCTCCGAGTTCTCGGCATCGTCCGCGGCATCCGCCGCATCGACAACCTCGACGCCCTCATCCGCAGCATCGGCCACGTCAATGGCCTCAACGGCAACGTCCTCGCCAGCGTCCTCGAGCTCCTCGTACTCCGAGAAGTCCTCAGCGCCCTCAAAGTCAAAGGCACGCTGGCAAATGCGGACCTCGTCGCCCGCACGGCAACCGGCCTTCTCGAGCGCGTCGTCAACACCCATACGTGCAAACTTATGCTGCAGGTAAATGACGGCTTCCTCGTTTTCCCAGTCGGTCTGGATGACCATGCGCTCGATGGCACGACCAACCACACGGAAGGCACCGGGCTCCTCCTGGACAATGCGGAACCGCTTCTCGCGCTGCAGACGGCGGCGCTCCCACTCCTCGTCGCGAAGATCGACCGGCTCATCGGAAACCGCCAGCTCGGCGCGAAGCTTAGCCACCTGCTCGCCCACGGCAAGCATCAGCGTATTGAGCCCGGCGCCCGTCACGGCGGACACGGCAAAGAACATATGTCCATCGTCGAGCGCGGCGCGCTTGAGGTCGGCAATCTTGTCGGCCGTGCCCGGCGCATCGCACTTGTTGGCGACAACGATTTGCGGGCGCTCCGAGAGCTCTGCGCCATACTGCTCGAGCTCACGGTTGATGATGCGGTAATCCTCAACCGGGTCGCGATCCTCAAAACCGCCCGTCATGTCGACGACATGCATGATCAGGGCCGTACGCTCAATGTGGCGCAGGAACTGGTGGCCTAGGCCCTTGCCCTCGCTCGCGCCCTCGATCAAACCAGGAACGTCGGCAACGACGTAAGAATACTCACCGGCACGCACCATGCCGAGGTTCGGCACGAGCGTTGTAAACGGATAGTCGGCGATCTTGGGACGGGCGGCACTCATGCGCGCGATAAGCGAGGACTTGCCCACCGAGGGGAAGCCCACGAGTGCGGCATCGGCCATAAGCTTCATCTCAAGCTCAATCCAGTGCTCCTCGGCCGGTTCGCCCAGCTGAGCGAACGCGGGCGCGCGGCGCACCGACGTCACAAAGTGCGTGTTGCCCAGGCCACCGGCACCGCCGGGCGCCACGACAACGCGCTCGCCATCGTGCACCAGGTCAGCAATCTCGAACATCGGGGTCTGCGTCTCGGGGTCGAGCTCGCGCACCACGGTGCCCATGGGAACCTTCAGGATCAGGTCCTCGCCGCTCTTGCCGTTACGACGGGCACCCTGCCCGTGCGTGCCGCGTTCGGCGCGGAAGTGATGCTTAAAGCGGTAATCGATCAACGAAGACAGCTGAGCATCGGCCTGGATGACGACATTGCCGCCACGACCGCCGTCGCCGCCATCGGGGCCGCCCTTGGGGACAAATGCCTCGCGCCTAAACGACATGCATCCGGCTCCGCCGTCGCCGCCGCACACGTTAATGCGGCTGATATCGGTGAACTGTGACAACAGAATCGCCTCCTACAAAAAGAGGGAGACCCTTGAATCCTAAAACTCAAGTGCCTCCCACATATGTGCTCTATGAAGGGTGAATTACGCGTTCGCGAGCGGGCGTACGCTGACCCTGTGCTTGATACCCTTGTGGAACTCAACGGTACCGTCGACCAGCGCGAACAGCGTATCGTCCTTGCCACGGCCAACGTTCTCACCCGGGTGGATGTGAGTGCCGTGCTGACGGACGAGAATCGTGCCCGTGGTTACCGTCTGGCCGGCATAGCGCTTCGTGCCAAGGCGCTGACCGCGGGAGTCACGGCCATTACGGGAGGAACCGAGTCCTTTTTTGTGTGCCATTGTGTATACCTACTCTTTCGTTACGAGTGTAATCTACTCGGCGACGGGAGCCTCGGCAACAGCCTCGGCCTCTGCCTTGACAGCCTTCTTGGCGCGGGACGTAGCCTGGACCTTCACGATCTTCAGCTTGGTGAGCTGCTGACGGTGACCCTTCAGACGACGATAGCGCTTACGCTTGTGGAACTTGAAGACCAGCTGCTTCTCGCCCTTGAACTGCTCAACGATCTGAGCGGTAACCTTGGCCTTGGCCAGCTTGTCGGGATCGGTGACGATCTTCTTACCATCGTTGAGGAAGATGACCGGCAGGGTGACCTTGTCGCCCTCATTGCCCTCGATCTTCTCGACGGTGATGACATCGTCGGTGGCGACCTTGTACTGCTTGCCGCCCGTGTTAACGATTGCGTACATGTTTACTTGCCCTTCATGCATCAGTTAGTGCAACAGCCGAATATAGTAGCAGGCGAAAATACCCCCGTCAACGAGTATGTGGAGCAAATCCACAAGTTCGCACAGGTATGGGGCTGACGAGTCGGCCCTCGTCGTCCTCGCATGCTTGATTCTGACGCTCGACATCGTAGGAGCAGATGGTCACGAGGTCTTGCATACCGGTGGAAACAATAGGTGCATCCACGCCCGGGGTCAAGCCCTGCAACAAAACATCAGCAGCGGAAAGCAAAATTTCCGGACGCATGGAGCCCTCGTTGTCGGCATGGGTGTCGAGCATGAGCACCAGATGGTCCGGACGCTCCCCAGCCGTGAGCTCATAGCCCACGAGCGTGTGATCCAAATCCAAGCGCTTGCTCTTTTTGCCGCGCGCGTAGTCGATGCCATGGTCGGCGCGCAGCGTGTCGATCGCACGACGCACCTCGTCGGCGCTTACGGGCGCCTCGGGATCCAAGTGCAGGTCGATGCGATACGACAGACGCGTGAGCTGCGCCGTCAACGCCGGCGTGCGCACGTCGATATACGCCGCCTCGATGGGCGCCAGATCGGCCGGTGACGCCGCAGCCAGGCGCCCAAACGCCTCGTCGAGCGCCACGAACTCGGTCATAAACAGGTCATACCACTCGCAGGTCGACGACGTACCCACCGGTAGCGCCGAAGAGAAGCCCACGCGCATGTGCGGAGAGAAGCCCTGCGTGACGGCATAGGGAAGTCCCGCACGGCGCACGATGCGCTCAATGGTATGGATTACTTCGAGATGGCCCAGGTACTTAAGGCGATCGCGCTTGCCATAGCGAACACGAAGCCTAAAGAGCGTGGGGTTGTCGGTCAGGCGCTCACTCATGCGCGATCACCCATCAATACATTCTTGACGTGGAGCGTGGGGCAGATTCCGCAGCCGGTGCACGACGTGCGGGTGCAGTCGGGAGTCGTGACACCCTCGAGCGAGCGACGGTACTCGCGCTCGAGGAAGCCACGCGTGCAGCCGGGGCTCACATGCTCCCACGGCAGGCGCCAGTCCAACTCGTAGGGCAGGTGCACGAGCTCATTGAGGTCGATGCCGTTTTTGGCAGCAGCCTCCTTCCAGTTATCGAGCGAGAAATGCTCTACCCAGGCGTCAAAGCGAGAGCCCGAGCGCCAAGCGTCGATGATGACGGGCGTCATGTCACGACCGGCGCGGGACAGCGCGGCCTCGATGAGCGAGGTCTCGGCATCGTGGTAATGAACGCGGACGGCACGGTTGCGAACGCTCGTGATGAGCAGCTTCTGGCGACGCTTGACGTCGTCGTAGTCGAGCTGCGGGCACCACTGGAACGGCGTGGCAGCCTTGGGGATAAAGACCGAAACCGAGATCGACACCGAGATCGAGCCGCGACGAGCCTTGGGCACCACGGAACGACCGAGCTCCAGCACGTGATCGGCCAGATTGGCGATGGCCACGATGTCCTCGTCGCGCTCGCCGGGAAGGCCCATCATAAAGTAGAGCTTCATGCGGTTCCAGCCGGCCTCGAAGGCCGCCTTGGCCGCACGGTCCAGGTCCTCCTCGGTCACGTTCTTGTTAATGATGTCGCGCATGCGCTGGCTGCCGGCCTCGGGCGCGAACGTCAGGCCGCCCTTCTTTTCGCCGGCGACCGACTCGGCCATATCCACGCCAAACGAATCCAAGCGCTGCGACGGAATAGACACGCGAATACCCGTATCTTCCAGGCGACGGTTGAGCCTGTCAAGCACGTCACGAATGCAGGAGTGGTCGGTCGTGGAGAGCGAGGTCAGCGACACCTCGTCATAGCCGGTCTTTTCCAGACCCTGAATCACCGACGAGACGATCTGGTCGGCCGAACGCTCACGCACCGGGCGATACGTCATGCCGGCCTGGCAAAAACGACAGCCGCGAGCGCAGCCGCGCAGAATCTCGATAGACAGGCGGTCGTGAACCAGCTGCGCATAGGGCACGCACGACTGCGACAGCGGATTCGTGGCGCCGAAATCCTCGACGACGCGTTTGTAGACCACGGTCGGCGCATCCTTGCCCTCGCGCGGCACGGTGTAGCCGTGCGGCGAGCAGGGCTCGTCGTGACGAACCTCATAGAGCGACGGCACGTAGTTGCCGGCAATGGATGCAAGCTGCTCAACAATCTGCGCGCGCGGGACTCCTTCGTCGCGCAGGCGGCGATGCAGCTGGCAGGTCTCGAGCAGCGATTCCTCGCCCTCGCCGATGAGGATGGCATCGAAGAAGGCCGCGTACGGCTCGGGGTTGTACACCGAGGGGCCGCCGGCGATGATGATGGGGTCGTCTTCGCCTCGGTCGGCCGCTAACAGCGGAATGCCAGCGAGATCGAGTGCCTCAAGGAAGTTCGTCACCGCCATCTCGTGCGGCACATGCAGGCCGACGATATCAAACGAAGCGACCGGCGCTGCACCCTCGAGCGAGAGCAGCGGAATGCCTGCCTCGCGCATAGCGTCACCCATATCGGGCCACGGCACATAGCCACGCTCGCAGGAGATGCCCTCGGCCTGGTTAAGGATGTTGTAGAGGATGGCGATACCCTGGTTGGGCAGACCAACCTCGTACACATCCGGGTAGATCAGGCAGCAACGGTAGTCGGCATCGGCCTTGGAAAGCGTGCCCCACTCGTGATCGATATAGCGGCTCGGCTTTTCGACCTTGGCGAGCAACGGCTCAATTAAATGAAAACAGTCTTGATACGGAACGCGCAACGGAAAACCCCTAAGCAGCGAGATCGGATGCGTCTTGGTAGGACGCCATAGGACGGGTAGCGCCCGCGACCGTGGTCACCAGATCGCGAACGCGGGAGAACGTGGCAGTAACCACCTCGTTGGCACGGCTGTAGTCGACATCGCGCTCGTAGAGCGAAACGAGCGCACGGCCCATGCCATAGGTGCCCGCGGCAGCAGTGAGCGCCTTGACGGCAAACCCAATATGCGGCGTCTGCTTGACGAGCGCACGGGTGACCGCGCGGATCACAAGACCGCCGGCAAGCACGCCCGCGACCTCGTAGCCGCGCTCAGGCTTAATGCCGCGTCCAAAGACGGCAGCGAGCTCAAAGAGCATGCCCACCTGAGCCAGCGCCATAACGGGATAATCGGCGCCCGGCAAAAACACCAGCGCACCGGTCGCCATATTGGTGAGCGCGCACGAGGTAATGATACGATTGGCCGCCGCGATGCGCATGAAGGCAAAGTTCGCCGCAAAAGCCGTTTCCTTTTCGGTGCGATCGAGAATCCAGCGGGCAAGCGTCTCGAGCAGATACGTCTTATCGGTTGCCGCCACCACGCCGAGCATGGGCGTGGACTCCTCGATAAACGGCACCTCCACAGCAGACTCGGCAAGCACGCACACGGGCGTGCCGGCGATCACGAGCTCCTGCACGGCACTCTCCAGGCGGTCGGAACCACACGAGAGCACCAGTACCACATCGGTATCGGTCTTTGGAGCAATTCGCTCCTCCCCCAGACGCTCGACGCGCACAATGCCCGAGGTCGTCTGCGGCACAAAGGCGTCACGCACCGTCTCAGCAAGAAAGCGCGAGGCGGACGAATCCAGATAGACCGAGACGCGCACCGGCGTATCGGAATCCTTCTTAACGGACGCGCCCATCTTAAAAGCGCGGGTCAGCTTATCTACGGGAATTTTCATAGCAAACCCCTCCAGCGGTTACGCGGCGCCCGAACGATGCCGCCATATGGATTGTACGATACCCACCGTCAGCAGCTGAATCATCATCGAAGACGAACCGAAGCTAATAAACGGTAGCGGAATACCGGTAATCGGCATCATGCCGATGCACATGCCGATGTTTTCGAAGGTCTGGAACGCCCACATGCCAACGATGCCCACACACGAAAGACGCAAGAACAGCGACTCACACTTAAAGGCGACGCGAATCGTCGAAAAGATCAGCAGCACGTAGAGGCACAGGAGCAAAAAGGAACCGCAAAAGCCAAAGGTCTCGGATAGGAAGGCGAAGACAAAGTCGGTGTGGAACTCAGGCAGAAAGCCGCCGGCCGACTGCGTCGCATGGCCCAAACCCTTACCAAAGAAGCCGCCCGAGCCAACGGCGATAAGCGACTGCTGCAGGTTGTAGGCATCGTCCGAATCGGCATTATCGGGGTCGATAAAGACCGTCAGGCGGTTCATCTGATACTGCTTGATGAGCACATCGTGGCCGAGCAACGAATCAAAGACCGAATCGAGCGCCAGGACGAGGGCCACCAGGCCCACAAGCAGGGCCAGGGTCGACAGCACCCATTCGCGGCGTGCACCGCTCATGCAGATGACGATGGCGCCCGAGACCAGCACGACCAGGCCCGAGCCCAGGTCGCCCATGGCGACGACGGCCAAAAACGGAATGGACAGCATGCCGCAGAGCTTGACGTAGTCGCGAACGGTATCGATGCGGCCGTTATACTGCGAGCCAAGCGTGGCGATAAAGAAGATGGTGATGAGCTTGGCAAGCTCAACCGGCTGGAATGTCAAGCCGATACCGGGAATCTTGATCCAGCCCGTCATGCCCAGACCGCCCGTATAGGACAGGCCCGGAATCTTGGGCGAGAAGATCACAATAAGGTCAATGACGAGCAGCGCCGTCGAGAAGTTAGAGATGCCGCGCAGATCGGTACGCCAGACGAGCACCGCAAGCACCGCGCCAATGCCAATGCCCAGCAGGTGGCGCGAGAATGAGGCGTCGGCCTTAAACTGTGACGCCGACCAAATAATGATGGCGCCATAGGCAACGAGCGCGACGGTAGCCAGCAGCACACCGATATGCACCTTTTGGCGAAACGTACCGCGCGAGGCCGAAAGTTGCTTGTTGACGCGGTCCAGGCTGCTGCGAGAGCCGGTCTTGGTTGAACGGAACAGATCCGCCGGAGAAAAATCCATCGCAACCTCCTATCGAACCGAAGAATCGCCCGAGGCCGAAGAGGTATCGGGCTCGTCATAAATCGCGCCGAGCACGTCGCGCACGACATGCATCGCGGTATCTGAGCCACCGCCGCCCTGCTCCAGGACAGTAGCGATGACATACTTGGGATCATCGGCCGGCGCATAGGCGCAGAACCACGCGTATTCGTCCTCGCCGCTTTTCTCGCCCGTGCCCGACTTGCCGTATACCTGCGGCGTCAGGGTGCCAAAGTGAGCCGCCAGGGACGTCGATGCCGTGTAAATCACGTCGTGCATGCCGTTGCGAACAAGAGCCAAATCCGAATCGCTGTTGATCTTGGCCTCCAAGCGCTTCTTCTTGCCTTTGCCGTTGTACTTATAGGCATCGCCGTCGCCATCGCGCGACACGGCAGACAAAAACACGTGAGGCACGTACTGCTTACCGCCGTTGGCAAGGCCCATGTAGGCGCATGCCATCTGCAGAGGCGTCACCAAAATGTCGCCCTGGCCGATGGCAATGTTGGTCATATCGCCGGCATTCCACTTGCGGTCCTCGGCAGAGGCGTCGGTAAAGTACGACTCTTTCCACTCGGCATCGGGAATACGGCCCGCGCCCTCACTCGGCAAATCGACACCGCAGGTCTTGCCTAGGCCCCAGCGACGAAAGACCTCCTGCAGGCCCTCGGAATGTTGCTCGTCATAAAAGAACGCCTTGCCCATGTCGTAGAAGACAGGGTCGCACGAGTTGGCGATACCCGACTGCAGCGTCATGGTGCCGTGGCCAGACGTCAGCCAGCAGCGCTTGCCCCAAGCCTTGCCCAGGCCCGTCCAATAGCCCGTGCAGTTGGTTGTCTGCGTTGAAGTGTAGGTTCCAAACTCAAGACCGGCCAGTGCCGAGAGCGGCTTGATGGTCGAGGCCGACATGTACTGTCCGCTAATGGCGCGGTTGAGCAGCGGGTGCGAACCCTTGTCATCATTGAGCTCGGTCCACACGTCATTTGAGACGCCGCCGATAAAGACGGACGGATCGAACTTGGGCTCGCTCGCCATGCCCAGGATCTCGCCATTGTTGGGATCGAGACACACCACAGCGCCGTTGCCGGCATTGCTGTAGCCAGTGGTCTTGGCAAGCTCGATGGCGCTCGCCAGCGCCGTCTCACAGGCCTGTTGGATCTTAAGGTCGAGCGTGAGCTTAATGTCGGAGCCGGCCTTGGCGGGCACGGCGCCGGCCTGACCGGTCACATTGCCCGAAGCATCGACCTTGACGGTCTGCTCGCCACGAATACCCTGCAGCAGGTTTTCGTAGTAGCTCTCAACACCCGCCTGGCCCACGATATCGCCCGACTGGTACGTAATCTTGCCAGCAGAAGCATCATCATCGCCAGAGGTTTTCTTATTCTGGGCCTCGAGCTGCTCGGAGGTAATGGTGCCGGTATATCCCAAGATATGGCATGCCGTCTCGCCATATGGATACTGGCGCTCGGTACGCTCGGCAATCTTGACGCCCGGGAACTCGCCGGCGTGCTCCTGAATATAGGCAACCGTGGAGCGACGGACGTCCGTCGCGATGGTATGCAGGCTCTGGGCGCCCTCGGAATTGTCCTGAATATTGCGCAGAACCGCCACGTAGGGCATACCGAGCACGTTGGCAAGATGACGAACCAGAACCTCATCCTCAGCAAGGTCGCGATAGGCCACGACAGCAAGTGAGGGACGGTTCTGGACAAGCGCCACGCCATTGCGGTCGAGGATGCGACCGCGCACAGCGGGTGTGGTAACGGTGCGCGTCTGATTGCTATTAGCCTGCTTTTCGTAATAGCCCGACGAGACCATCTGCATGCCCCACAGCTTGACGGCAAGCGCCGCGAACATCGCGCCCACACCCGTGGTGAGGATGGAGAAGCGGCCCTTAAAGGCGGTCGCCGCGGTATTGCCCTCGCCCTCGGTGGCGCGCGGGGCCGTTCCATGCTGCGTATCGTAGGTAAAACGAGAATCGCCGCGACGCATGATGACCAGTGCGACCACGATGGCCACAACCAGCACAATACCGGCGATAATAACCGTCATCTGGGAAGACATCTACGAGCCTCCCCTATTTGAGCTTACGGGTCTTGGGCTTAAAGCGCATGCCCGTCTGGCGTCCGCCACGTGCGGAGAATCCATAACCGGACTGCGGCACGACGCCGGATATCAAAAACGGAATGGCAACCAGACCCGTCAGGATCGAAGACGGCAGCGCATGGCCGAAGATCGCCACGACAAAGCTCGTCTCCAAACCCATAAACAGCAAGATGATGCTGTAGATCACATTAATGACGAACGCGAAGGCGCCCACAGTGATGCCGCGCGCACTCGGGGTACCGCCCGTCTGACCGGCAGCGCTATGCACCAGGGCAAAAGAACCCACGGTCAGCAGGAGCGACATAACGCCCACCGGCACGGCAGCGGAAAGGTCATAGAACAAGCCGCTGCAAAAACCGCACACGACGGCACGGGTCGGGTCGCCCGAGAACACGCTTAGGCACACCAGGATAATCATAAAGTTGACGCGACCGCCCGCAATGGAGATCTGCGGTGCCAGGCCTGCCTGCAGCAGCACGCACACAATGGCGGCGATTACAAACGTACGGGAGCTCATCCCCTGCTCGTGTAGATCCATGGACATGCCCCCTATTCGCTCGAGCCGGAATCGGTCGTCTCGGACGTGTCGGAACTGTCATCCGGGCTCTCGTCCTTCGTCTTGGTCGCAGCATCGCGCGACGTTCCCTGCGGCGTGCTGTTGGCCGTGTTCACGTCCTCATCCGAGGCCGACTGTTCGTCGGTCAGCGAGGTAATGACCAGCACTTCCTCGTTGTTCTCGGCCGTGGTCTGAGCGCGCACCACAATGGTGTAGTACACGTCGTTTGCCGATTTCTCAACCGACGAGACGGTGCCGAGCGGAAGGCCCTTGGGGAACACACCGCCAATGCCCGAGGTCACGATGATGTCGCCAACCTTAACGTCGGAGTCGACGCTCACGTACTCAAGACGCAGCGTGCCGTCAGCCTGACCCTGCAGCATGCCCTGGGCGCGCGTGTCCTGCACCATAGCGGACACGCCCGAGTTCTCGTCGCCAATCAGGCGCACGGTGGACGTCTTGGCCGAGACCTCAATAATCTGGCCTATGACACCGGCAGAACTCGTCACAGGCATGTTGATGGTAAGACCGTCGGCAGAACCCTTATCGATGGTGACGGTCGAGGTCCAGGCATCGCCCGAAGCGCCGACGATACGAGCTGCGGTTGATTTGAGGTTGTAGGTCGACTGCAGGCCGACCAGCCCCTCCAGTCGCTCGGCGGTCTTTTGAGCCTCGGAGAGCTCGGCAACCTTAGAGGTCAGTTCCTCGTTTTGCTTCTTAAGCTCGTCAAGCGTGTCCTGCGACGCCGTAAGGTTAGAGAACACGTTACCGATCGCATTGAAGGGAGCCGCCACAGCCGAGCCCACAAAGCGCACCGGCGAGGTAATCGTCGTCACGCCCGAGCGCACGGCATGAATCGGTCCTGCCTCGCCCTCGCGGATGTAAAACGTGAGCAGCAACACCGAAATCAGGCTGAAAACAATCAACGGGCGCATACCCGTTGATTGTCGCTTGGTATTCAGATTTGTGGAGAAACCCGAAGATCGTGCCAAATGGAATCCACCTTTTGGAAATTAAGCATTGGTCTGGACGAAGCCGCCATCAAACGCATTGGCCTCGAGCACGCGGGCACAGCCGTTAACAACGTTATCGAGCGCCGTGGGGCTGACGTTGACCGAAACGCCGGTCTCATCGCGCAGGCGCACGTCGAGACCACGCAGCAGCGCGCCGCCACCGGTCAGCAAAATGCCGTAGTACATAAGGTCCGAGGCAAGATCGGGAGGCGTAGCGTCGAGTGCGTCCTTGACGGCCTTGGCCATCTCGTCGAGCGGCTTGTTGAGCGCGCGACGAATCTCCTCGCTCTCGATGCGCACGGTCTTGGGCAGACCGGTGATCACGTCGCGGCCGTTGACCTCGACGTCGAGTTCGTCCTTAAGCGGCACGGCGGAGCCGACCTTGATCTTGATGTCCTCTGCCGTACGCTCGCCGATGGCCAGGTTGTAGGCATCGCGAACGTGCGTGAGGATGGCCTGATCGAACTCGTCGCCGGCAATACGGATGGACTGCGAGACGACGATGCCGCCCATAGCGATAACGGCAACCTCGGTGGTACCGCCGCCGATGTCGATGACCATGGAGCCGGTGGGTTCCTCGACGGGCAGGTCGGCGCCGATAGCAGCTGCCATAGGCTCTTCGATCAGATAGGCCTGGCGGGCGCCGGCCTGGATCGTGGCCTCAAAGACAGCGCGCTTCTCGACCGACGTGACACCGGAGGGAACGCAGACGACAACACGCGGACGCGGAGTCCACGGATAGCGCTTCTCGGACGCCTTGTCGATAAAGTAGCGAAGCATGGCCTCGGTAACATCGAAGTCGGCGATGACGCCGTCCTTCAGGGGACGAACGGCCACGATGTTGCCGGGCGTACGGCCGAGCATGCGCTTTGCCTCGATACCGACCGCCAGGATGCGCTCGTCGTTCTTGTCGATGGCGACAACAGAGGGCTCGCGAATAACGATGCCCTTGCCGCGCACGGAGACAAGCGTATTTGCGGTGCCGAGGTCGATGGCAAGATCGCCCGCATAGCTACCGAAGAACATATCCATCAAAGAAAACAACGCAACTCCTGATGTGTTGGATGATTGCTGGAAAACTACTAGCTCATCATACTAGCGCAAGCCCGGCACCTCACTTGCGGTGAAGCGCCGGGCAAAGCTAAATCCCATAAGGTCACTACTGGTTGTCAGCAGCCGAGAAATCCATATCGAGCGAAGAAACGGCCCAGCCGATATGGTTGTCGGAGCGCACGAATTTGACGGTGTACTCCTGCTCGCCGCCCTTGGACAGCGATGCCTTCACCTTGGCGGTCGTCTCGGTCATGGACTGATCCATGCCCTCGACGGACACGGTGGCACCCTGCGGAATCGAGGAGATGATCATCGACTTAGCGTCCTCGGACAGGCTCGAGGCCAGGCAAGACTCGGCCTTTGCGGCGTCACCGTCGCCGGCAGCCTGGAACAGATCGGTAACGACAGACTCCTGAGACGGGAAGCCAAAGCCGCGCGTGTAGGCAAAGCCCAGACCGCCCGCGGCGATCAAAATGAGCAGAAGCAGCACGATGAAGACTTTGAGGCCCGTGTGGCGATGGCGACGACGGACCTTGGCCTGCTTACGATCCTGACGGTCCTGCTGGACCATCTCGGACTCGGACAGCGTAAAGAAGCCGGTGTCCGAGGGATCAGGCATAAACTGACCGGTCGCGCCCGTAGGATCGAGCGGATCGACGGCAGGAGCGTCCATCGCGGGCGCCGGAGCCGTGGCCATAGCCGTCTGGGCAGACAGCGCGGCAAGCGAATCCTGCACGCGGGCAAGCTCATCGGCCTGCTCGGAGGTGAGCTGGTAGATGCCATCGGCAGTAGCGGTGTTAAAGGCGTCGAGTGCCTCGGAGGGACGGCCGGCGGCAGAAAGCGCCTGACCCATGCCGGCGTTGAGCGCACGCGTGTCGTCGCGGGGGCCGGCAAAGTCGATAGCCGTGCGGTAGGTCTCCACGGCGTCCGCCGGACGGCCGAGCTTAATGAAGCAACGACCGAGCTCGCCGAGTGCGGCGGCAGGAGCCGGATTGGCGCCGTCGATGGCAGCCTGACGGAAGGCGGTTCCCGCGTTGGCATAGTCGCCCGACTGGAACAGCGCATTGCCCAGGCCCAGATAGGCCTTGAACGGCGTGGCATAGGAAGCATCCTGCGTAGCGGCAGAGAAAGCCTGAGCGGCCGTCGTGTAGTCGCCCACGGCAGCGAGCGCCTTGCCGCGGTTGGTGAGCAGCGCGCCGCGCTTGCCGTAGGTACCGTCGTTGAGGGCGGCGGCATAGGCCTCGGCGGCCTCGGCATACATGCCAAGGTGCATCAAGGCGTTGCCACGAAGGTGATCGGCCTCGCCCATAATCTCATCGGGAGTCTTTGCCGCCCCAAGCATCTGGGCTGCAGCGGAAAAATCACCCGCGCGGTAAGCGGCGCGGCCCTGTTGGATCAGCTGGCTATTCAAGGAAGTCCCCTTTACTCGTGAACGATCTCGACATGAACGATCTCGTCGCCGGCACGCAGCTGCGAAATCACATCGAGACCCTCGACCGTGGTACCAAAGACGGTGTAACCGGAATCGAGGTTATGCTGGGCACCCAGGCAGAAGTAGAACTGCGAACCCGCGGAATCGGGGTCCATGGAGCGTGCCATGGCAAGGGCGCCATCGACATGGCTGTTGCGCGGATTGGTGGCAAACTCGCCCTTGATGCAGTAGCCGGGGCCACCGGTACCGGGCATGCCGTCGGGGCCCTCAAGACCGGCAGCGACGTCGGCGCCGGACATGTCGCGGGTATTGGGGTCCCCGCCCTGGATAACAAAACCGGGCACATAGCGATGGAACTTAAGGCCATCATAGAAGCCCATCGTGGAAAGCTCGCAGAAGTTCGCGACATGAATGGGAGCGCCCTCGCCGTCAAACTTGACCTTGATGGTACCCTTCGACGTCTCGATTACGGCGCACTCGTCGCCGACAAGCTGATACTCGGGCGTGTAGAGCTCTTTCTTAAAACCAAACATGTGGTTCCTTCCTCGTGCGTTTAAAGCATATTTGTACGAATTGTAGCAATAAGCACGGGCTTACATCAATTGCGCACGTAGGTTATGCCGACTATGGCGAACTAATTTTAGGAACGCTGCTGCGGCTTCCAGGAACCCACATTGGCATCGTACTGGTTCAGCGCGCTGTTGCCGCCCTGCGCGATGGGCGCCAGGATCTCGCTTTGGTGGGAACTCATCGACTCGCCATCGGGAATGGCCAGCGAGATATCCCAGCTCTGGCAGATCACGTCGACGCGCTCATACATCCACTCGGCAAGCTGCTTTAAGTGGGCGATGTCATCCGCATAGACCGTATCGTCCTGTACTTTCAGGTTGTTAAGCTCATCTTGCGTCTTTTTGATCTGGTCGCGCAGGGCGTAGGCACTCTGCGACAGCTCCTGACGGGTGGACAGCGGCGTTCGGAGATAGCCGTTGTTAAAGGAATCGATGACCTCGCCGATCTGGTCCTCGTCAGCGTAGGACACGATGGTCTGATACAGACCGTCGAGCCTGGTATAGAGCTGATCATCGGTGAGCACGGTTTCTTCCTGGACCACCTCGGCAGAATCGTCCTGCTTGGTATCGTCCTCAGTGGCCTCGCCCTTTTGGCGCGTGGGGAAGGTGGTCTGTGCAGCTTGGCCAAACTGGTCGTAAAAGCCGGGCATGACACCCATGGGATCGGTCGTCACGAACCAATAGGCACCGCCGCAAACGACGGCAAGGACCGCGATGACGACGAGCGGCTTGGGGATATGACGCTTATGCTTGTGATAGGCGTCCTCGTCGGGGTGCACCTTGCGCTTGGGTTTTTGAGCATCGTCATGCAGGGAAACGGGCGTGGGAATATCGACCTTGGGGATACCGAAATCCTTATCGAAAGCTGGCAGCACGCAGGTCTCATTGGGGTCGGCGGCGTCCGAAAGCACCGCAGCGGCAGAGGCCGGCGCATGCGGCACCTCGGTATCGATCTGCTCTTGCGTTAGGCGCGGAAAGCCCGCCGTGCGGCCCGCTGCCAGGTCGGATGCTGCCGCGTCCTCGGAGAGGATACCCGGAGCGGGGCGTCCGCATTTGGGGCACGTACGATCATGCGGAGAAAGACGGGCACCGCAGCCCTCACAGAACACGAACTCGGTGTGCTCCGGACCATCGCCCGGACCCACGTAGGCGTTGCAGTAGGGGCAGAACGAGGCGCCGTCCTCGATAGTCTTAAGGCAATGCGGGCAGATCACGGCATCCTCTTTTCGAAGCAATTCAAATAATCGAGGTTAGAGCATAACATCGCCACGGCCCCACAGGAGCAAGGCACCAATTCAACATCGCCAGGGCGCGTAGTTACTTCTTCTTTTTGCTCGGCATCGAGACTTTGATGCCTTGGGCGGACTTGGTTACGCGAGAGCGCTTGGCTCCGCTACCCTTCTTTTTCTTGGGCTGGGCCTGGGCCACGCCCTCGAGTGCGCGGACCTCGGCCTCGCGAACGGTGCGAGCTTCGCGGCGCTGTGCCATGTCGGCGGCGACGCGCTTGGCAAAACGCTCCGCCGTCGAACCCGTCGAGCTCATCTTGCCGCCACCGCGACCCAAGCGGACGCGCACACCGCGGCCAAAACCAGTTGCGGCATGACGACGACGCGGCTTGAGCGAATCCATCATCGTGGCGAGCTTAAAGAACACCGAGCAGGTAAAGACCACGATGACAGCCAAGATAACCATCTGGCCCATCGACAGGTTGGCAATAGACAGCAGCTTCGGGAATCCGATAACGCCCGTCAGGATGCCGACGACTACAAACACAAAGAGCGCCACACGCAAGGGCGTGAGGGGCTGCGAGATACGCCAGATCAGGCTGACGCTCGCCGCGCACGACGTAAGCAGGCACATCGTAGACAGCGTGAGCTGGTTAAAGCCAAACACGCGCGCCACAAAGATATCGAGCGCCGCGGCCAAAATGACCGCAATCGACGCCGGCAGTGCCCGCTTGAGCACGTTCGTCAGGAACGACCCCTTCACGCGAGCATTGTTGGGCTCCAGGCCCAACACAAAGCCCGGCGCGCCGATGCAGAAGAAGTTGATGAGCGTCATCTGAATCGGCTCGAAAGGGTACGGCGGCAGCGCGATGCACAGCGCCGCCAGGCCCATCGAGAGCAGTGTCTTGGTCAAGAACAGCGAAGCCGAACGCTGCAGGTTGTTGATGGAGCGACGGCCCTCGGCCACCACGGCGGGCATCGAGGCAAAATCGTTGTCGACGAGCACGATTTCGGCCACGTTACGCGCGGCATCGGAGCCGGCCGCCATGGCGACGGAGCAGTCGGCCTCCTTGAGCGCCAGCACGTCGTTGACGCCGTCGCCCGTCATGGCCACGGTGTGCTCGCGGCGCTTGAGCGCCTGCACGAGCTCGCGCTTCTGCTGCGGGGTCACACGACCAAAGACATGGTAGCGGTCCACTGCGGCATCGAGCTTGGCCGGCGTATCGAGCGTCGTGGCGTCCACATAAGCGTCCGCCCCTGGCACGCCCACCACGCGCGCGATCGACGACACCGTACGCGGGTCGTCGCCACTGATCACGTTAAGGGTCACGCCCTGCTCGTTAAAGTAGCCGATGGTCTCGGCCGCCGAGGTACGAATCTCGTCGCGGATAGTCACAAAGCCCACGGGCTCGGCCTCGCCCACCATATCGCCATCGGGCGTAAAGCCGTCCACGCGCGCCACCACGAGCACGCGGCAGGTATCGGCAAGCTCGGCGACACGGTTCTCGACCTGCGAAAACACACACTCCGAAAGCACAAACTGCGCAGCGCCCATCACATAGGAGCCCTGCGCAAACGAAGCTCCACTCCACTTTTTGGACGACGAGAACGGAATGACCGACAGCGGCTCGGACACCTCGACCGGTCGATCGGCGTAATAGTTGAGCAGCGCCTGGCAGGTCTCGTTGGCATCGGCCGAAGTCGCACGCGCCACGTTAGCCAGGGCAAAATCGAGCACCGTGGTATCGACGGGAACGGCGGCTTCGCCCTCCCCCGCGCCCATGCCAAAGCCCTCGATCGGCAGCGGATACGTGCCCTCGACCTCCATACGACCCGAGGTAATGGTACCCGTCTTGTCCAGGCACAGCACGTCGACGCGAGCGAGCGTCTCGATGCAGTAGAGCTGCTGCGCCAGCACCTTGCGGCGGGCCAGGCGCACCGTGGCGATGGCGAGCAACGACGAGGTCAGCAGCACCAGGCCTTGCGGGATCATGCCCAGCAGGGCACCCACCGTGGACAGCAGCGCCGACGAAGGCACATGACCAGCCAACAGCTCGGAGAAGCACCACGAAAGCGCGCTATCGCCCGGGGTTCCCGCGGCATCCCACAGCTCGCTCACACTCGAGGCAAACAACGCCAAACCGAGCGGGATCATGATGATGCTCGCAAAGCGCACGATGGCATTAAGCGCGTTCATGATCTCGGAATTGACCTTTTTGACGTACTTGGCCTCATTATTAATTTTAGCCACGTAGTTGTCGGCGCCGACATGGATCACGCGGGCGTGCAGCAGGCCCGAGTCGATAAAGCTGCCGCTCATGAGCTCGGAACCGGGCTGCTTCTTAATAAGGTCGCTCTCGCCCGTCAGCAGGCTCTCGTTCACGAGCGCCTCGCCCGAAACCACCACGGCGTCAGCAGGAATCTGGTCGCCGCGCCCCAGGCGGATGATGTCGTCGAGCACGATCTGGTCCAGGTCGAGCTCCACCTCGGCGCCGTCGCGCACCGCGATGGCCTTCTTGGAGGTCAGCAGCGTGAGTTTATCGACCATCTTCTTAGAGCGCATGGACTGAATGACGCCAATAGCGGTATTGAGGAACACCACGAACAGGAACGTCAGATTCTTAAACGAACCGGTCAAAATGACCAGGAACGCCAAGATCACGTTGATCAAATTGAACAGCGTGCAGAGGTTCTCGATGATGAGCTCTTTGACCGACTTGGTCTTGAGCTCCATGTTGCGGTTGATCTTACCGGCGGCGATGCGCTCCTCGACCTCGGCGGTCGAGAGTCCGCGCTCGATATCCGTTGCTGCCATACCACGTCCCATCACGTCGCGTCGGTATAAGAAAAACCACCCGGACCATGCGAGGTTCGGACGGTCTTACGTTCGATGGTGCCCCATGTTGGATTCGAACCAACGGCCTTCTGCTCCGGAGGCAGACGCTCTAATCCCCTGAGCTAATAGGGCCAACGTTTGGCATTATACCCAAGTGCACCACGGGCTATCAAAATAAAAGAAAAAGCTTTGCAATTCCGAGGAAGACGCGGCACAACGGCTCACTTTAGAAGGCAAAAGCGAATCAGATAGTATAAACTCTCATGCACCATATATACACGGCTCGCGATGCGGGCCGTTTTTGCAAGGGTTATCCATCGAGGTGAGAGGCACACCATGATTGCAATTTTAAAGCAGAGCGCCAGCGACGAGGCCGTCAGCCATATCGTCAGCTGGATTGAGAAAAAAGGCCTGAAGACCGACGTCTCGCGCGGCGAGAATGAGACGATCATCGGCCTGGTGGGCGATACGACCAAGATCGACCCGTTCCTGCTCGAGTCCATGGATGTCGTCGAGCGCGTGCAGCGCGTCTCCGAGCCGTTCAAGCGCGCCAACCGCAAGTTCCACCCCAAGGACTCCGTCATCGACTGCGGCCACGGCGTCAAGATCGGCGGCGATCAGTTCCAGGTCATCGCCGGCCCGTGCTCCGTCGAGGGCGAGAACCTCATCCGCATCGCCCGCCGCGTGAAGGCCGCCGGTGCCACGATGCTGCGCGGTGGCGCCTACAAGCCCCGCACTTCCCCGTACGCCTACCAGGGCATGGGCCCCGCCGGTCTGGACCTGCTGTGCGAGGCGTCAGCCGAGCTCGACATGCCGATCGTCACCGAGATCATGGACCCGCGCGACGTGCAGGTCTTCCTGGACAAGAAGATCGACGTCATGCAGATCGGCGCCCGCAACGCCCAGAACTTCCCTCTGCTCAAAGAGGTCGGCAAGACCAAGACTCCGATCTTGCTTAAGCGCGGCATGTCCGGCACGATCGATGAGCTGCTCATGGCCGCCGAGTACATAATGAGCGAGGGCAACGACAACGTCATCCTGTGCGAGCGCGGCATCCGCACCTTCGAGACCCGCACCCGCAACACCTTCGACCTCAACGCCGTGCCGGTGCTGCACCACCTGTCGCACCTGCCCGTCGTCGCCGACCCCAGCCACGCCACCGGCTGCACCCGCTACGTTGAGCCCATGGCGCTCGCCGCGACCGCCTGCGGTGCCAACGGCCTGGAGATCGAGGTCCACGACGAGCCCAGCCGCGCATGGTCCGACGGCGCTCAGGCCCTCACCCCCGATCAGTTCGACGACACCATGCGCCGCATCCGCGCCATCCGCGATGTCGTCTGCCAAGAGACCATGGAGTAGGCCATGGGTACGGTGAGAAACGCGCGCGTTAACCAGGGCGGTCCCAAATGCGCCGGCATCGTCGGCCTTGGCCTCATCGGCGGCAGCTTTGCCCGCGGCTATGCGCAGGCGGGCGTCCGCGTGCTGGCCTGGGATCCCGACGATGACGTGATGACGGCCGCCAGCATGGGCACCGTCGCCGGCGAGCTCAACGACGAGACGCTCGGCGAATGCGACATCATCGTCCTTGCCTGCTATCCCGAGGCCTGCATCGAGTGGCTTGAGGCGCACGCCCAGGCGCTCGCCGATGCCACCGACACCGATGCCATCATGGGCCCCGTGGTGATTGACACCGTAGGCGTGAAGGGCATCGTATGCGAGCGTGCCTTTGAGCTCGCCCGCGAGCACGGTTTTTACTTTGTGGGCGCGCACCCCATGGCGGGCACCCAGTTCTCGGGCTACGCTCACTCCCGTGCCGACCTGTTCCAGGGCGCTCCCCTGGTACTCGTTCCGCCCGCGGTGGACGATGCGCTCAAGCTGGAGCTTTTAGGCCAGGTGCGCGAAATGGTGCGCCCCCTGGGCTTTGGCAAGTTCAGCGTGACCAGCGCTACCGAGCACGACCGCGTCATCGCCTTTACAAGCCAGCTTGCGCACGTGGTATCCAACGCCTACGTTAAAAGCCCGACCGCTCAGGTTCACCACGGTTTTTCGGCCGGCAGCTACCGCGACCTCACCCGCGTGGCGCACCTCAATCCGCAGATGTGGTCCGAGCTCATGATCGACGACGCCGATGCGCTCGCCTTCGAGATCGACCATCTGATTGAATCGCTCGGCGCCTACAGCCGCGCCCTTAAGGAACGCGACCAGCGCTATCTGGAGAATCTCCTTGCCGAGGGCGATCGCATCAAGCGCGCACTCGACGACGAGGCCTCCCACTAGACAACCCATCACGCCAGGTCGAAAGGACCGAAGCTTATGGCGATTACCATCGATATCGACACTGCACGCCCCTATCAGGTGCATGTTGGCACGTTTTTGCTGGAGCAGGCGGGGCCGCTCGTGCGCGCCACCGCCGGCGGCACCAAGGCCGTCATCGTGACGGACACCAACGTGGGCCCGCTCTACCAGATGCCCGTTAAGCAGAGCCTGGAGGCGTCAGGCTACGAGGTGAGCATCTGCACCTTCGAGGCCGGCGAGGCCCATAAGCGCGCCGAGACCTACGTTGCCATTTTGGAGTTTGTGGCCGAGCACGAGCTTTCGCGCTCCGACGTGATCGTGGCACTCGGCGGCGGCGTCGTGGGCGACGTGGCGGGCTTTGTGGCCGCCACCTACATGCGCGGCTGCAAGTTTGTGCAGGTCCCCACGAGCCTGCTCGCCATGGTTGATTCGTCGGTGGGCGGAAAGACGGCCATCGACCTCGCTGCCGGCAAGAACCTGGCCGGCGCCTTTTGGCAGCCGAGTGTGGTTATCGCCGACGTGGGGTGCCTGGCCACCCTCACGCCCGAGCAGTTCGCCGACGGCTGCGGCGAGGTCGTCAAGCACGCCGTAATCGCCGACCCGGAGCTTTTCGCCGAGCTGGAGAAGACCCCGCTCACGCTGGAGCTGCTCAACCAGGACGTGGCTCGCGTGGCGCTTATCATTGCCCGCAATATCGACATCAAGCGCGCCGTGGTCGTCGCCGACGAGCGCGAAACCAACCAGCGCAAGCTCCTCAACTTTGGACACAGCGCCGGACACGCCGTCGAGGCCTGCGAGCACTTTGAGCTGGGACACGGCAACTGCGTGTCGATCGGCATGGGCATCATCACGCGCGCCGCGGCCCTGCACGGCGTCTGCGATGCCGCACTGCCCGGTCGTATTGAGGAACTCTGCGCCCGTCATGGCCTCACGACCCGCTGTGACCTAGATGCCGATACCGTCTTTGCCGAAGCGCTCCACGACAAGAAGCGCGCGGGCGACACCATCGACCTGGTGATTCCGCACGGCATTGGCCGCTGCAGCATCGACCGCACACCGCTTTCCACTTTCCACGAACTCATTGCCGAGGGCCTCGGCCAGAAGGGAGACGCATCCGCATGCTAGCCCGCATCACCCCGTCCCCGCTCAAGGGCACCGTTCCCGCCATCGCGTCCAAGTCGATGGCGCATCGCCTGATCATCTGCGCTGCGCTTGCCAACGGCGAGACGCACGTCACCTGCAACACCACCTGCGCCGACATCGAGGCCACGGTGCGCTGCCTTACGGCACTGGGTGCTCGCATCGAGACCGTCGAGGACGGCTTCCAGGTCCACCCCACCATGAAGAGTGTTGAGTTTGGCCTGCTCAAGGCCCTTGCCGGCGGCACGCTTGACTGCGGTGAAAGCGGCTCCACGCTCCGCTTTATGTTGCCCGTCGCCTGCGCGCTGGGCGCAGAAGCAACTTTTGTGGGTCAGGGACGCTTGGGCGCCCGCCCACTCTCCCCGCTCTCGGACGAGATCATCGCCGCCGGCTGCGACCTGCAGGGTCTGGGCGGTTTTCCGCTCAAGACGAGCGGACGCATGCGCCCGGGCACTTTTGTGCTTCCGGGCAACGTGAGCTCGCAGTATATCTCCGGCCTGCTGCTGGCAGCCCCGCTGCTGGCCCAGCCCTCCTGCGTGCAGGTATGCGGCCTTATCGAGAGCCGCCCCTACATCAACCTGACGATACAGGCCATGAAGGCCTTTGGCGTCGAGGTCAACGTCGAGCGCATTCCGGCCAAGGACGACCAGCCCGAGGTCACGAACTTCCGCGTGAGCAGCGGCTCGTACCGCACGCCCGGCAGCGTAGCCGTCGAGGGCGACTGGTCCAACGCCGCCTTTTGGCTGTGCGCCGGTGCCATCGGCACCGACCCAATCACCGTCGAGGGCGTGTCACTGAGCTCCGCACAGGGCGACCGTAACGTGCTTGCCGCGCTTTCGCGCTTTGGCGCCCGCATCGTGCGCTCCACCAACGCCGCCACCGTGCAGTCCGACAAGCTCGCCGGCTTTGAGATGAGTGCCCACGACATTCCGGACCTGGTGCCCGTCATCTCGGCCGTGGCCTCGCTGGCACAGGGCCGCACCTTTATTCGCGATTGCGCCCGTCTGCGCATCAAGGAATCCGACCGTCTGGTCACCACCACCCGCGAGCTCACCGCGCTGGGCGCGCAGGTGCGCATTGCCGGCGATGGCCTCATCATCAAGGGTGTCGATGCCTTCACCGGCGGCGAGGTCGATTCGCACAACGACCATCGCATCGCCATGATGGCCGCTATCGCCGCGAGCCGCGCCACCGGCGAGGTCGTGATCCACGGCGCCGAGGCCGTCAACAAGTCCTATCCCGATTTCTTCGACCACTACCGCCTGCTGGGCGGCAAGGTCACACTCGAGGAGGAATAGCATGTCCTCGACCTTTGGCAACGTCTTGCACTTAAGCATCTTCGGCCAGTCGCACTCCCCCGCCATCGGCTGCTCACTCGATGGCATTCCGGCGGGCATCGCCGTGGACCAGGAGCAGCTGCAGGCCTTCCTCGACCGTCGCGCCCCCGGTCGCGACGAGACCGCAACCAAACGCCGCGAGGCCGACGCCGCGCACATCATCGCCGGTGTTGTCGATGGACATACCACCGGCGCGCCCATCGCCGCGATTATCGAGAACACCAACACGCGCTCCAAGGATTACTCCGAACTGCGCCGCAAGCCCCGCCCCGGACATGCGGACTTCCCTGCGCGCGTGAAGTATCACAACATGCACGATGTCGCCGGCGGCGGACACTTCTCCGGCCGCCTAACGGCACCCCTGTGCATCGCGGGCGGCATTGCGCTGCAGGCACTCGAGGCCCGCGGCATTAAAGTGATGGCGCATGTAGCGCAGATCGGCGGCATCTCCGACCTGCCGATGGACGACATGGTCTATCGCGAGGCCG
This sequence comes from Collinsella sp., assembly GCA_019419665.1. Lineage (GTDB taxonomy): Bacteria > Actinomycetota > Coriobacteriia > Coriobacteriales > Coriobacteriaceae > Collinsella. The sequence goes on along the minus strand of DXZM01000031.1, from coordinate 3,258 downwards.
ACCGCAAGGCGATCCTTACGAACGATCTGCCGTGCATTGACGCCGCCGCCGCCGGCCGCATGCACGAGGAAATCCTAGCCGCGCGCGACGAACTCGACAGCATCGGCGGCATCGTGGAGTGCGGCATTTACGGGCTTCCTGCGGGCATCGGCGACCCCATGTTCGATGGCATCGAGAACCGCATCGCGCAAATCGCGTTTGGCATTCCCGCCGTAAAGGGCGTGGAGTTTGGCATGGGCTTTGCCGTGGCCGCCATGCGTGGCAGCGAGAACAACGATCCGTATCGCATCGATGCCGAGACCGGCGAGATCGAGGTCGAGTCCAACAACGCCGGCGGCATCCTGGGCGGTATTTCGACCGGCGCGCCCGTCATGTGGCGCATGGCCGTAAAGCCGACGCCCTCAATTGGCCGCGAGCAGCAGACGGTGGACATGGACGCTATGGAAAATGCCGAGCTCTCGGTCCACGGCCGCCACGATCCCTGCATCGTCCCCCGAGCCGTCCCCGTAGCCGAGGCAGCCGCCGCCCTTGCCATCTGGGACGCCCTCCTCGAAGACGCCGCCCAGCGCTAACTACCCACCCCTCAACATCCCCCGACACGTGAAAGGGGTCTCCATGGACCTTGCTGACATCCGCCAGGCCATCGATGGCATCGACACCACGCTCCTCAACAGTTTTGTCGAGCGCATGGACATTGCCACCGAGGTCGCCAAGTCTAAAATCGAGATGGGCAAGGCCGTCTTCGACCCCGCCCGTGAGCGCTCCAAGCTCAACAATCTCGCCAGCCGCGTGCCCGAGCGCTACGAGGCCCAAGCCATCACCCTGTTCCGCCTCCTCATGAGCATGAGCAAGGCCGAGCAACAGCGCTACATCAACGAGCTCAAGGGCATCACCGTCTCACAAAAGGCCCACGCCACGGCTGCAGCCTTTGACACGCCTTTCCCCCAGACGGCTAGCGTCGCCTGCCAGGGCGTCGAGGGCGCCTATAGCCAAATTGCCGCGTGCAGGCTCTTCGACGTGCCCGACATTGCGTTCTTCGAGACCTTCGAGGGCGTTATGCGCGCCGTGCGCGACGGCTTCTGCGAGTTTGGCGTGCTGCCCATCGAGAACTCCACCGCCGGCTCAGTCAACGCCGTCTACGACCTGCTCGCCCAGTTCGACTTCCACATCGTGCGCTCGCTTCGCCTCAAAATCGACCACAACTTGCTCGTCAAGCCCGGCGCCAAGCTTGCGGACGTGCACGAGGTCTACAGCCACGGCCAGGCCATTGCCCAATGCGCCGCCTTTATCGAGGCGCACGACCTGCACGCCACCAAGTACCCCAACACGGCCATGTCGGCCGAGATGGTCGCCAGCTCCGAACGCACCGATGTTGCCGCGATCGCATCGCGCAGCTGCGCCGCACTCTACGGCTTGGAGGTACTGGAGCCCAACATCCAGGACTCGGACAACAACTACACGCGCTTTGTCGTCATCACCCGCGAGCCACGCGTCTACCCCGGCGCCAACCGCACCTCGCTCATGATTACCACGGCCAACGAGCCGGGCGCACTCTATCGCGTACTCGAGCGCTTCTACGCGCTCAATATCAACCTCATCAAGCTCGAGAGCCGCCCCATCCCCGGGCACGACTTTGAGTTTATGTTCTACTTTGACCTGGACTGCCCCTTTGGCAGCAAGGCCCTCGATGACCTGCTCGATTCCATCGACGACGTGTGCGAGAGCTTCACCTTCTTTGGCAGTTACACGGAGGTGCTCTAGATGACCGATGTCGCCGCAACCCGCCCCTACGGCGTGCTGGGCCGCGTGCTGGGCCACAGCTACACCCCGACCATCTACAAGGAGCTCGCGGGGCTCGAGTACGTACGATTTGAGCGCGAGCCCGAGGACCTCCAGGCTTTTATGACGGGTGACGAATGGGAGGGCACCAACGTGACCATCCCCTACAAGCGCGCCGTCATGGAATACCTGGACGAGCTGAGTCCACTCGCCGAGCGTATGGGAAACGTCAACACCATCACGCGCCTGCCCGACGGCCGCCTGCGCGGCGACAACACCGACTACTTCGGCTTTCAGTGCCTAGTCGAGGAGCTGGGCGTTGAGGTCGCCGGCAAGAAGGCCCTCGTGCTCGGTGCCACCGGTGGCGCCGGCACCACTGCCAGCATGGTGCTCGGCGACCTGGGCGCCATCGTCGTGCCGGTCGGCCGCACGAGCGAAGTCAACTACGACAACATCGCGCAGCAGTCCGACGCCGCACTGCTCGTCAACTGCACGCCCGCCGGCATGTTCCCCCACTGTCCCGACGCCCCCTGCACACTCGAGGGGCTCAATGCGCTCGAGGGCGTTATCGACATTGTCTACAACCCCGCTCGCACGGGACTCATGCTCGAGGCCGAGCGCCGCGACATCCCCTGCATCGGCGGTCTGCTCATGCTCGTGGCCCAGGCGGCGCAAGCCGTTGAGCGCTACACCGGCCAGGTCACTCCGCGCGAGCGCATTCTGGACGTAACGGAGCGCCTGTCACGCCGCGAACAGAACATCGCGCTGATCGGCATGCCGGGCTCGGGCAAGACCCGTGTGGGCGAGCAGATTGCCCTGCTCACGGGACGAGAGCACATCGATCTGGATCGCGCCCTCGAGGAGCGCCTGGGCATGCCCTGCGCCGACTTTATCGTCGAGAGCGGCGAGGCGGCCTTCCGCGAGCAGGAGACGGCGGTGCTGGCCGGCATCTCCAAGTGCAGCGGCCTGGTGCTTTCCACGGGCGGCGGCGTGGTCACGCGCGACGAGAACTACCCGCTACTGCACCAGAACAGCCAGATCGTGATGCTCAACCGCAAGCTCGACGAACTCGCCCACAAGGGACGCCCCATCACCGCCCGCGATGGTATCGACAAGCTGGCCGAGCAGCGCATGCCGCGCTACCGCGCCTGGGCCGACTACATCATCGACTCGCGCGACTGCGCCGCCAACACCGCCCAAACCCTCCTCGACACCCTCCCACCCGCTCTCTAATCAAAACCACCACAAAGGGGACAGGCAACTTTGTGGTGGTTTTCCAATCGCAAAGGAAGCAACCATGAAAGCACTCGTCATCAACGGCCCCAACCTCAACATGCTCGGCATTCGCGAGCCGGGCATCTATGGCAGCGACAACTACGACCGTTTAGTGCAGATCTGCCAGGAAGCGGGCGCCGCACAGGGCTTCGACGAGGTCGAGGTCTTCCAGTCCAACCACGAGGGCAGCATCGTCGACAAGAT
>DXZM01000030.1:0-3030 GCA_019419665.1 Collinsella sp. | reverse complement strand
GCTGCCGCGTTTTGTTTTTGTGCCGTATAATGACCACTACCTATGACGCGATACAAAAGAAAGGTGTTTGCCCATGCAGGCACAGAAGGCGGAGGGAACCCGCGACCTTATCGGCGCCGAGATGCGCGCTTGGCAAAAGATGCAGCAGATTGCGGCCGGCGTATTCGAGCCGTTTGGCTTTAAGCCCATCGAGACGCCCGCGATCGAGCAAGTGGACGTGTTTGTCCACGGTATCGGCCAGTCGACCGACGTCGTTCGCAAGGAGATGTTCCGCGTGTTTAGCGGCGCCAACCTTGAGCGCGTCTTTACCGAGGGTACCGATACCAAGCTCAAGCCCAAGCAGCGCCTGGCGCTTCGCCCCGAGGGCACGGCCGGTGTGGTGCGCGCCGTTGTGGAGAACAACCTGGTGCCCCAGGGCTCCACGCCGTTTAAGGCTTACTACGCCGAGGCTATGTTCCGCGGCGAGCGTCCCCAGAAGGGTCGCCTGCGTCAGTTCCACCAGGTAGGCATCGAGTGGCTCGGCGCTCCCGATCCGGCGGCAGACGCCGAGTGCATCATTATGCTCATGGAGTTTTACAAGCGCCTGGGCTTCGATCTTTCCAAGCTTCGTCTACTCATTAACTCGATGGGCGATGCCCAATGCCGTCCGGCCTATCGCGAGCAGGTCAAGCAGTTTATTCTCGATCACGCAGACGAGATGTGCGATGAGTGCCGCGAGCGCGCCGAGCTCAACCCGCTGCGTGCCTTTGACTGCAAGAACGACCACTGCCGCGAGATCATGGCCGACGCCCCGCTGATGGGCGACAACCTGTGCGATGAGTGCCGCGAGCACTACGAGCAAGTCAAGCGCTATCTGGATGCCGCCGGTATCGAGTATGTCGAGGATCCCACCTTGGTGCGCGGCCTGGACTACTACACCCGTACCGTCTTTGAGGTCGAGGCTCCCGGTGCCGGTGTCGGCTCCATCGGCGGCGGCGGCCGCTACGATGGCCTCGTCGAGCTCGAGGGCGGCAAGCCCACGGCAGGCGTCGGCTTCGCCGTCGGTTTTGAGCGCGCCCTGCTGGCCCTGCAGGCCTTTGGCAGCGACCTGGGTGCCGAGGAGGTCCCGTGCGTCTACGTCGCCAATGCCGGCAAGGAGCTGCGTCAGAACGTCTTTACCATTACGCAGCAGCTTCGCGCCGCAGGGATTGTGACCGAGGCCGACTATCAGGGCCGTTCGCTCAAGGCCCAGTTTAAGCAGGCCGATAAGGTAGGCGCCAAGCTCATCCTGGTCCTGGGCGGCGACGAGCTTGCCGCCGGCAAGGTCAAGGTGCGCGACATGCAGAGCCATGACGAGGTTCTCGTCGATCTGGCCAACGTCGTCGAGGCGGTTCGCGAGCGTCTGTAGCGTATGATTTTTGAGCTGCGGACCCGCTAACATGTCCCGCTCGCGACGAGCTATTGTTACGGGGGTGTTTCGCATTTATGCGGAATGCCCTCGCTTGCATATGCCGCCCACCGAGAAATACGACCATTTGGGGCAAAAACCCTTGCAATGCAGAAAATACTTTTGTGTGGTAAAGCGCAATCAGTGTCGAAAGTATTTCTCAAACGCCTATAATGAATACCGCATGTTACGTGCATAGAAGGAGGAATGGGAGGAAACGTGGCTGAGAACCTAAGCAACCAGTCTGTACCCGAAGCCGCGGCGCGCGTCGCTGCCGTGGTCAACCGCCTCGTTAACCGAATCGGCTCGAATGCCGAGTCCAGGGAGCGTCTCGCCGAGATCGAGATCCCCGAGGAGCTGCGCGACAATCTGGCGCTGTTCTTGCGCCTGGAGCGCCGTGTGCTTAGCGAGTATGATCCCGAGATCGCGGACCTGTTCGACAAGATTTTGACAGCCGAGATTGTGGTCAATGCCGGCAACCCCGGTACCTGCGCTGCCGACGAAGCCGTCGACGAGCAGGGCGTGCCCACCGCCGACGAGCCCACTGCCGTGGCATTTCGTGAGGTCGTCGATTTGATCGACAGCCTGCCGCTCGATAAGCAGCAGGTCATCGTTCGCGCCTTTACGTGCTTTTTCCATCTGGCAAACCTGTCGGAGGAGAACTACCGTGTGGCGCAGCTGCGCGAGCGCGAGGCCGGTGCGTCGACCGATACCGAGGTCGATCCTGCCAACGAGCTTACCGTTGCCTATCACCAGCTGGTGAATGAGCTGGGTGTCGAGGGTGCCAACGAGCTGCTCGACAAGCTCGAGTTCCACCCTGTCTTTACCGCACATCCCACCGAGGCCCGTCGTAAGGCCGTCGAGGGCAAGATCCGCCGTATCTCCAACCTGCTGGAGGAGCGTCCGCGTCTGGGCGGCTCCGACCTGGTGGAGAACGAGCGCCATATGCTGCAGGAGATCGACGCCCTGGTGCGTACGAGTCCCATCGCGCTCAAGAAGCCCACGCCGGTCGAGGAAGCCGATACCATCATCGACATCTTCGATAACACGCTGTTCGACGTTATCCCCGTTATCTATCGTCGTTTTGACGATTGGGTGCTGGGCGACAAGGCCGGTACTGTGCCGCCGCTGTGCCCGGCGTTCTTCCATCCCGGCAGCTGGATCGGTTCCGACCGCGACGGTAACCCCAACGTCACCGCCAAGGTGAGCCGTGAGGTCGCCGCCAAGTACTTTACGCACATGGTGCTCAAGCTCGAGGACAAGTGCCGCCACATCGGCCGCAACCTCACGCTCGAGGCTACCTACAGCAAGCCGTCGGCCGAGCTCATTAACCTGTGGAACCATCAGGTCGAGATGAGCCCTCGTTACACGGCCCGCGCCGAGCTGATCTCCGAGCACGAGCCGCATCGCGCCGTCATGCTCGTCATGGCCGACCGCCTGAACGCCACCGTCCGTCGTATCACCGACACCATGTACCACAGCGCCGACGAGTTCCTGGATGACCTGCGCGTCGTCCAGCGTTCGCTGGCCGCCTGCGGTGCCGTCCGTGCTGCCTACGGCCCGGTCCAAACCATCATCTGGCAGGTCGAGTCCTTCGGCTTCCA
>DXZM01000003.1:0-1197 GCA_019419665.1 Collinsella sp. | reverse complement strand
CAGGCCCGATTTTGCCTCTTGACAATGTCCTGCTCATATTAAAAGGAACGTCCCTATGTGCCGGGCTTGGGATACCATGGTGGCAGCCTAGTGAAAGGATGTTTCATGGCACATGTCGATGACCAGCGTGTGGCGCGCGTGCTCGATGCGCTCGAGGCTCAGCACCCCGGCGCACAGCTGCTCGTAAACGACCCGTGGTCGATTTACTATCTGACCGGTTTTTATGCCGATATGTTCGAGCGTTTTTGCGGCGTGTTGCTCGCGCGCGGTGCCAAGCCGGTGATCCTAGTCAACGCGCTGCACCAACTGCCCGAGTACAACAACGCCCGCGTCACCTACCACACCGATACCGATGTCGTGACCGACGCCATCGCGCGCGAGGTCAATCCGACCAAGCCGCTTGGCATCGACACCGTCATGCGCTCCGGCTTTTTGATGCCGCTTATGGAGTGCCACGCCGCCAGCGAGTTTTTCCTGGGTGACTTTGCCGTCACCGCCGCGCGCACCTACAAGGATGCCGCCGAGCAAGAGCTCATGCGCGCGTCCTCGGCCGCTAACGACGCTGTGATGGCCGACGTGATCAAGCTCGTCCACGAAGGCGTGACGGAGCGCGAGATTGCTGACCAGATGCTCGGCCTGTACCGCAAGCACGGCTGCGAGGGCTTCAGCTTTCCGCCCATCGTGAGCTTTGGCGCCAACGCCGGCGACCCGCACCACGAGCCCGACGACACCGTACTCAAGCGTGGCGACGTGGTGCTGTTCGACATCGGCGGGCGCCATCGCAACTACTGCTCGGACATGACGCGTACGTTCTTTTGGGGCGAGCCGGACGAGGAGACCGTACGCATCTACGATATCGTTCGCCGCGCCAACGAGGCCGCCGAGGCGCTCATCGCACCGGGCGTGCGCATGTGCGACCTGGACCGTGCCGCGCGCGACGTGATTGAGGACGCGGGCTACGGCGAATACTTTACGCATCGCCTGGGTCACTCGATCGGCCTGCAGGACCACGAGCCGGGCGACGTCTCGCTCGTCAACGAGCAGGTCGTAGAGCCAGGCATGACGTTCTCAATCGAGCCGGGCATCTACCTCCCCGGCCGCACCGGTGTCCGCATCGAGGACCTGGCCCTGGTGACCGAGAACGGCGTCGAGATTCTCAACGCCTACCCCCACGATCCGGTCCGCCTAGACTAGGCA
>DXZM01000029.1:0-19945 GCA_019419665.1 Collinsella sp. | reverse complement strand
GCGACATCGCGTCATTCGGCGGCACGCGTTCCGTGTCGATGCCGAAAACTGGGTGCAACTGGAATGACGGGACGACAGAACCAAAGCCACCAGCGAAATAGTGGGAATAACAGCCCTCGAACCCTTTGGTTCGAGGGCTTTCTTTTTGCATCTCTACCTGGGAAAACGACCCAATTATTCCCGTGTGTCCCTACTGGGCGGTACAACGGAGTACTCGGCGGTACGGGAATAATTAGGCCCTGCGGGAATAATTCACAATTCGGGTCCCCCGAAGGCCGATTTCGAGCGGATGAAACTGACTTGAAACTGCGAGGCGGATTCAAGCCCTCTTCAATTGCATTCTCCCAGGTCAACAAATGGGAATAAAGAAATGCGAAAATCGGTTTCCTCAGTTTCAGTGACCCCGAATGCCGCCGAATAACGCCGTGTATTCTGAGCGTATTGCTTGCATTGTTGCATTATTTTCCACAATGCAAGCATGGAATAAATCGAAGTCATACGAGCCACCAACGACATCGCCTCTTCCCAAAGGGGGCTCTTCACATCTGTGCAGGCGAAGGTGCTCGGCGTCGAGCGGTACGCGCTCTCGAGGCTGGAAGGGCTCGGCAACATAGAGAGGCTCGCGAAGGGCGTCTACCGCATGGGCGGCTCGCCGAGCACGCGGGAGGAGGACGTCCTCGCGGCCTGACTGTCGATCGACCCGGGGAGGCGCACCGTCGCCATGGGGGCGACGGCTGCATGGCTCTACGGTATCGGCGAGGTCAGCCCCTCGCCCTACGAGTTCTGCACGCCCGAGAGAAAGCAGACTAAGCGCCCGAACCTGATTCATCAGGAAGCGCCGCCTCGACCCGAAGGACGTGGCGATCGTCTCAGACATCCCGGCGACGAGGCCCTGGCTCACGGTGGTGGACCTGATAGACTCCGGGGAGGAACTGAGCCTGGTCGCGAACGTGCTCGCGGACGCGCTCGAAAGGGGCCTCGTCGAAGACGAGGGCGCGCTGAGGGAGAAAATCGACGCCGGGGGGCAAAAGCCGGGATGCCGGCGGGGGCCAGCCTGTACGATTCGTTAGCTAGGAGGCGGGAAGAATGACGTACGAGAACGGCGGTCAGCTCGACAGGGCCCTGAAGAGGGCCGTTCGCGACAGGGGCGGTGACCCCGGGGACGGCTGTCGTCGGGCTTTGCGCGACCGGTTCCTGCGCAGGGTGTTCAGCAACCCCGACGGCCGGTTTATCCTCAAGGGCGGAAGCGGGCTGCTCGCGCGCATCCCCGACGGCCGCGTCACGCGCGACATCGACTTCGCGACGGCATCTGTGTTTGATAGCGTTCAATTTACGGGTTGGGGCTGCGGTGGAAATCCTGGACCAAAAGAGGACCAGGATTTCCACCGCAGCCCCAACCCGAAAATCAGGCTTGACTAAACACAGACGGTCTGCTGCGCGAGTACTTCCCGAAGGGGACCGGCTTCTCTGCGGTCTCGGACGAGGAGGTCGAGCGGGTGTACGATGCCATCAACCGCAGGCCCCACAAGCGCCTGGGGTTCAGGACGCCCTACGAGGTCCACTACTCAGGGGTGTTGCAGTTGCTCTGAGAATTCAAGCTCGAAAAGGCGCAAGCAAAGGTATCTTGACTACGCTCTAAAGCGTGGCGTGAAGTCCGGCATCGTTGACGCGCTGAGGCTTCAGGGAATTGCCGCGAGCGAGGTTGATGCAGTTTCTGTTGTGGTTGACGAGCATTCGACTTCGATCGACGGAAAGTACAACCTGGCAGAATCGGTTGATGAGGAGCTGCGCTGCGGCATGTTCAACCCAACGTGGCAGACCTCCTACCCTCCTGTATTTAGCGACTGGCTGCCCAAGATTCCAGTCTCCTATGTCGACTCCTCCAAGGTGGCTATGGTGAGGGCGGCTGACGTGACGGCGAACTGGGCATTTATGGCCGAGCGCGACAAAGAGACATATCCGCGAGCCTACGAGATGCTATCAAAGGCGACGGTCCTCGGGCTTCTGTAGCGTTGGACATGTAACTATCTGTCTTTTCAAAAGCCGTGAAGATCTTGGTGGATGATAAATTGCGATTTGTCCGCCTCGGCAGCGAAGTCGGCGAACTCCTGTTGGAGGGACAACGGGGGAATTGCAATGGGAATAGCGGCCAAGTCTGCTGCGCTGATATTTGCCTGATGGACACTTCCCTTCGCTATATTACGAAGGACTCGCTTTCCTTCCTTTGAATTCAGGTAACCAGATACATATTCGGCAGAGCTGTGGTCAGCGAACCTTACGCACACGATGTACCCAGCAATAACCATGGTCTCTGACTGATGAAAAACGCAAGTTTTCCCAACCTTGTCAATGCTGTTGGTTCGATTAAAAAGCATATCGCCATAGCGGACGGTAGCATTTTCGAGAGCTTGGCCCTTTAGGGTGATTCGCTTTGTATCGGTTAGGTCAAGGATGCCGTCGTCGGTGATATTGTTCATTCGGATGTAGACATAATCGCCATCGGCGCCGGCTTTTGCTGAAGTGCCGTAGTGCATTTCTATGCTGTAGTTGCCGATTGTTTCGATTGGCCATGATGCGTGTGTCTTGGTTCTAAACATCTCGACAAACCGTGATTTGACGCTCTCCTTGAGAGCGGCGATTTGCTGTCGTTTGCTATTGATTTCATCTGTTAAGCGATTGAAATCGTCGATGAGGGCTCTCTGCTCGGAGAGCGTCGGGACTGGGATGGGGTATTTGAGCAGCTCATCCTTGTCTCCGCGAGGCCTGCCGGTTCCCGTGAAGGTGGACATATCGTAGTCGAAGAAGTCCTTCTGCCACAGGAGCAGATGGAGAAACTCGGGCAATAGGCTGTCGGTATTTATGCTTCGGAATACCAAAACGTCCTTGGAGCACGCCCCATCGCGGTCTGCGAGCCAAATCTTCTGCAGATAGGGGCGAATATTGGAGACGAGCGTGTCTCCCTTCTTGTATGCGGTGCCAGCACTTGCCGGAAGCTCTCCACTATAGGTGGTTATGCCGCCACGGTCCTTGACCATGTTTTCCGTTGTTACGTAAGTGTCGGTGGTGATGGAACTCTGGGCCACGCTGTTGGTAACGTAGGATGTGATGTCTCTAAGCGTCTTGACTACGGTGCCCTGGGCGAACGAGCGGGGCTTGTAGAAAGAGCGGGGAATCGTAAGAGTCTCGTCGAACTTATCGGCATCAAAGTCAATGAAATCGGCGGTCTTGGCATAGTAGTAGTACTGGGCAAGGTCGCCGGGCTCAACTTGCTCGCCGGAGAACCATGCTCTGATGATGCCGCTTAGCGAGTTCGTGTCGTCCGATTCGTTGTCCGAATAGAGCACGCCCTCACCATCGATGGGCTGTATCCCCTCGTTGCCTTTGCGATTGCTCCATTTGTAGCCAAGGAAAGAGGCGATTTCCTTGGTCGTGTTAGGTGAGTTGATGATGAGCGTCTGTTCGCCGCAGACGAGACCCCAAACGCGCAGGCGTTTGCGCTCTTCCTTGTGCGCATGGCGATAGAACAGCTCGTTCTCTGCTTTGAGCCGTGAGTTCTTGTCGGCCGCCTTCCAAGTCTTGCTCTTCCGAAGGGTCTTGAGCTCCTTCGATGATTTGAAAAGATGGCAATAAACGCTGAAGTGGCGAGTGTTTGCCCATTCGTTCCAGTTAGCCTCTCCTGCGAGAAAAGCCCGGTAAGTATCTCCGTCTACATTAATTGTGCCGAGATAAGCGTTGAAAGCGCTTTCGTCTCTCCAGCCAGTGAGCTTCCTGCGCTCAAAAACAGCGTCAACGAAATCAAGTGCGTTCGCATTGCGGGGCGGGATCTCGTCAAAGCGACGTAGGAACATAATTGCGACGTTTGTTCCTGTGGCCGCGAATGTGCCTGATCCAAACCTGGCGATGGAGACGATCTCGAAGGAGCTCAAAAGCACATCGCGTGCGGCCATGAAACTCGAGCTCGTGCTCTTGTCGAGGATCGAGGTGGGGAGGACGATGGCGGCGTAGCCTCCGGGCCGAACAAGCTGTGCCGCACGCTCGACAAAGAGGGTCTCGATTTCCGAGCCGCTATCGCTGATGGTTTCCAGCACTTTGAGTTCGTTGTTGTGAAGCTTGAGATGCGGTTTGAAGGCCGCTACAGAGTACGGGGGATTGGCGACAAGAATGTCGAAGCGTCCCCTGTCGGTTCGGCTGTCGATTCCCTTGTCGGGATAATTTTCAAGTCCGTCGCCGAAGACCACGTTGCTCTGCCCTGCGCCATGCATGTAGAACGAGACCTTGGAAACGCGAGCGAGTCGATAGTCCTTCTCGATGCCGACGAGATTGTCTCTGACCCAGTCGGCGTCTCCGAGGTCATCCTCTATGGTCGGATCATATTGGCATGCGGCGTCGGAGATTTCTTCGAATCCTTCTGTGAGAAAGTGCCCCGCGCCACAGGCGTAATCGATAACGCGTGGATAGTGCACGGCACCAGCCTCGTCCTGCACGATGCTGTCGAGTGGGAGTGACTTCCAAATAAAACGGGTGATGGGCACAGGTGTGAAGAATTGGCCCTCGTTTTGCTTAAAGCCCTGATTAAGGAGCTGTTCGAAGAGGTCGCCCAAGAATTGAATGTCTTGAGTTCCTACGATGCGATACGGCTGTAGAAGTTGCACCGTCTCTACGAGTACCTTGCCGTTCTGAAGAAAGAGTTCCTCGTTGTGGACGTCTTTGAACGCAAAGTCATTGTTGGTATAGAACTTGAGCTTGCGCAGCGTGCCGTTCAGCTCCTCGATGAGCTTCTTGCGGTGCTGGCCCGTATAGTTGCTTATGAGGTTTTCGGCGTAGTCGTTGGGAACGTACAGGACCTCTTCCCGCATGAGCTTTCTCATGCCGTCTGAGTGGAGTCTCTGGAGCCTGTCCTGGAGCGTTTCGTAGGTGTCGCGTCCTTGGCGGTATTGGAACTCAATCTCCTGGGTTGGCATTTTCGAGAGCTCGTCTTGGAGCTTCGCGATAAAGAGCGCGATAAGGCGATTGAAGGCGTTCTCTTTATCGGAGACGTTGTTGTGGCGGAGGATTTCCTCGAAGCGGTTGACGATGCTGTCTTCGGCCCTGAAGTCGACAAGGTCCTTCTTGAGAAGGGGAGGAACCATCGGGTGGTATGCCGTCGACCTATCGCCAAAGAGGATGTTTCCCTCGACTTGTTGGTTGTACGTTTCCGTCCAAACTTGATGGAGCTGTTCCACTGTATGGGCGTCGCGGTAGAGCGCAATGGTGTCATCGCGTTTGGCGAGCGCGATGAAGTTCTCGTCATCGCTGCAGTTAATTGAAACCTGGTCTGGCACGATTTCGTTGTTGATGAAATCGCATGCAAAGAGTACCAACCAGCGAGTCGCGCGCTCTTGTTGCCAATAGGAGAGGAGTTGCCCTCCGTCTGACTGCATGTTCTTGAATTCGTTTTTGAACTCGGTTCCAGGGGTCTTGCATTCGACGATTGCGAGTGTGTCGCCCCTCTCGTCATTAATGCAGATATCAGCGCGGCCGCTCTTTTGTTCGTGCCCAAGGGCCCATTCGCGCTCCAGCTCAAGTGATTCGGGGCGATATCCTTTGTCGAGGAGCATGGTTACGCAGGCGAGTACGACGAAGTTCTCGTTATCGGAAAAGTTACAAGTTGTGTCTTTGTTGACTTTGAACCCCAGGTCTTTCGGGTAGCCGATGCGTTTCTTGGAAAAATCGACCGTGATTTGCGCGCTGGTCTCTTCCCAGGATTTCTGATAAACGGTGCCGTCGCCCGAGGGCTCGTAGCACAGAGCCCTAAGTGCGTCGCGAAGATTGTCCAGAGTAATCATCTAATGTCTCCGTAGCTGCGAGGTGAAAACACAATTCGCTATTTTTATCGCAGAGGGCGCCGTAAGAACGTAGTGTGATTGGCGGTGCTGCTGCTTGCCAGGGCATTTGATTGGATGATGACGCGCACGGGGCGGGATTCGCCAGTCCGCTAAGCCACGCTGGCAACAGTAGCGTACCAGGCGGTTGCTTGCAGAGATCCTCACGCGCGCCGTGCTTGAACCACTGGAGGTACGTGTTTCTCGTCGTGCGTCCATCGGTGACCGATCCGCCTTTTACTAAACAAGTTTATCGAGCGCGCGAAGCGATTGAGCCAATGGCGAAGCTCCAACTTATTCGTCAACTCATGGGCAAGCCACCCGAGACTACTCATTTCTCCTACTAGCAATGAAGGTCTGCGACCTGCAGTTTTGCAAACTGCTTGAAAGCCACCCGATGAGATACCCCCGATTTCCACTTGGAATCGGGGGCATTTTTATTTACAGGCTTTAGCCTGTGCGGGGCGCGCAGCGCGCCGCATCAGAAACCACCCGCTATGCGGGTGGGGCCAAACGGCTTTACAAAGCCGCCCCCTCGCCGGACACTTGCGATTGTTCAGGCCGCAAGGAATCCGAGTCGAGAGGGCGGTGGTGGCGTATGGCCCAGAAGGCCTACGGCCTGTCGCACACGAAGTGGACGTGCAAGTACCACGTCGTGTTCACGCCGAAGTATAGGCGCAAAGTCATCTACAACCAAATAAGGTCCGACCTTGGGGAGATCTTCAGGAAGCTCTGCCAGTACAAGGGGATAGAGGTCATCGAGGGGCACCTGATGCCCGACCACGTCCACATGCTGCTGGCGATACCGCCGAAGTACAGCGTGTCCAGCGTGATGGGCTACCTGAAGGGGAAGAGCTCGCTGATGGTATTCGACAGGCACGCGAACATGAAGTACAAATTCGGCAACAGGAAGTTCTGGGCCGAGGGCCACTGCGTGTCCACCGTCGGCCTGAACGAGGCCACGATCGCGAAGTACATCCGGGAGCAGGAGAAGGCCGACATCGCGCTCGACCGGCTGAGCGCCAAGGAGTACGAGGACCCCTTCGATAGGGGGCCGGGGCGTAAATAGCGCCGGTTTGACCGGCCCGTCACGGGTCAATCTGCAGTGCGGCCCGAACCCCGTGAGGGCCGGCGCCTTTAGACGCGTGCCGGAAATCCAAGGGTTACACCCTAAGAGCAAACCACCCCTTCTAGGGGTGGTTTTGATTTAAGCGTCCACGCATGAAACACGGCGCGATGAACTGCGCTGCTCGTCGCCCGTCCGCGCCGCCGAGAGCAGGGCGCCCAAATCGGCCTGGATCGCCTCTGCCTTGCTTCCAAGCTGCAACGGAGCCGAGTCGCCCGAGATGTTTACGCTCAAAAGGTGCGCATCCGGCAGCTTCGCGGTCATGCTCCAGAACGGGAGCGTGATGATGCCGGGGGTCATCTCGCCCACGCCGAGCTCCAGCAACAGCACGCGGCGATCGCTGTGCTCGCGCACGAAGCGCTCGTATCGTCCGAGGCTCTCGCGCCAGGCCGCACCCTGCAGAAACGTGTCGTCGCGCACCCACGGCACAAGCTGCCAGCCGCAATGCGGGCATCGGGGGATATCCTCGCTGAGGACCTCGAACCCCGCCATGCCCGCGAGCATGCGTTCGACGTAGGGGCTCGCCTCGAAGAGCTCGTCGCAGCATGGCTGCTTGCACTGAAGGTGCGCGAAGCTTCCCTGATAGTTGCAGATCCTCTCGGTGGGAAACGTCTTCTCGACTTGGGTGTCTACATTGGTGCTCAGGATGAAGTAATCCTTATGGCCGATGAGGGACCGTAGGTCGAGATAGGGCTGCGAGGCCAGCTCGCGCAGCATGAAATCGATATATCGCGCGTAGTAGGCCCATTGCTGCTCGAGGCTGGGGTAGAGGTGGTAGAAGCCGTCGAAAAGGCTCTTGACTACTTTCGATTGATGCTCAGTGCCCATTGTATTCGCTACGATTAAACTCGGCACAGGGGATACTGGTTTTCCGTGCGAAAACGCTCATGCCGCTAAATTGAGCGACCGCCTGTACTGCAGCGGGATCATCCGCCCGAGCGATCCCTTAATCCGTCGCCCGTTGCGCCAATCGGCAGAAGCCACGCGTGGACGCTAATCGCTCGAGCGAATCGTCGTCGGTTTCCGTTTAACGATTTCTTTTTCCGCTATTATCTGACCCTCGGACTTCCTCGTGATATAAGTAGTCCACGATCACCGGATGCCCCTGGGGGACTCTGCCATAAGGCATTTCGTTGTCCACAAAGGGGCAATCGTACTTCTTGGCCATTTCCTCGGCTTTTACTTCAAGCGCTTCAAAATAGCTACGGTTGCGCTTGTTATAGATCTCATCGTAAAGCGGTACGAGATTGGGATGTTTCTCGGCGATATAATCCAGGATCGCTTTTTTGAAACCACCCCGAAGATTGAGATTTTCGAGCCAAAACAAATCGCACCGATCCTTTACTCGCTCAAAAATCATCTCAAAATCCGTGATGCCGGGAAATACCGGGGACACGAAGCAGACCGTACGGATACCTTCGTCATACACCTGCTTCATAGCAGCGATACGACGCTCGATGCTCGACGCGGAGTCCATATCGTTCTTGAAGTTCTCATCCAGCGTGTTGATCGACCATGAAACGGTCACTCGTCCAAGCCTCTTCAGCAGATCGATATCCCGTACCACAAGATCGGACTTTGTGCAGATCAGAATATCTGCATCGCTGCCAATCAGCTGCTCCAGGAGTTTCCTGGTATTCCCGAATCGCTCCTCCTGTGGATTGTAGCCATCCGTCACAGAACCGATAACCACCCGCTGTCCAGCGTATTTCTTCGGATTCTTGATTTCCGGCCAATGCTTCACATCAAGAAAGGTGCCCCATTCCTCCTTGTGTCCGGTAAAGCGCTTCATAAAGGAGGCATAGCAATACTTGCAGGCATGCGTGCAGCCTACATAGGGATTGACCGAGTAGCCGCCTACCGGCAGGCTGGACTTGGTCATGATGTTCTTTGCTTCCACCTCATTGATGAGGATTCCATCGATCACTTCCGCCATGTTCTCTGCACCTCCAGCACTCTTTCGAATTCTTCCGGCAATTCCTGAATCATGTTTTCGTCCCCTATGACAGAGACGAGGTCTTCCTTCATAAACATTGGAATGCCAAGCGCGTGCGCCTGGTCCGTCAAAGACCATGCCCACTCCGGTTCCGTATGAACCTTCCTGCTCTGCGCCCCGGTCATGGTACCGACGACGATCCAGTTGATTCCGGAAAGGTCGACCGTACCGGGATCGTCGAATAGCGGCTCAAAAGTAACGAAGAAGTGATTTGCTTTGACGTTTTCCCGAAGGGCGTCGATACGCCACAGCTCCGCTTTCCTCGTCACCGTAACGCCGAACCATGCGTTTTCCAGGTCGGTATCTAAATCCAGCAAATCGGGTCTCTTGGTCAGGAACAGGAACTGATGCTGTGGATTCTCATGGATCTTTGCAAATACCTCGTCTCGCCATTCCAGCTTCCACCCGGAGAGATCGCTCATGCCGGTAAGGAGAAAGTTCTGCGGGCGTTTCTTTTCCATCATCTTGAGCTTGCTCGGGAAGAACGCAGGATCAGCGAAGTCGTCAATCATATGCCAACGTTTCACATTGTTACGGGCATAGCAATATGGACACCCCACCGTGCAGCCGATGACGATATTCATATTCTGAATCTGATTTTTGATGCAGATGCTCATAACGCCTGCCTACCTGCCTCTCCCGTAAACACGCAATCAGCCTTCCCCACCTTGCGGGCAAAAGCCTCGATATCTTGCTTGCAAGCAGCAGGCTCGCAATCGCTCAAATCGTATGACGTGCCGCCGTTTCGATAGACGGCCCGATGGGAAAACGATCGGCTGACAAGCCCGATGCCGAGCTTCTCGCACAGGGTCATCCGTGCTCCCTTTCAGCTATAAAAACAGGTGTCTATAAACAGTATCCTTGTTGATTTTCGCAGGGGCAATGAACAAACGCGTGCACCTGTCGATAAACGAACAGCTACTGGGCATTGTCAAACGACTCAGATTGGAGAGGCGATGGGAGAAACCAAGATCGACCGCCGGCGGCGCTACACCCTCTCGGTCATACAGGAGGCGTTCTTCGCGCTGCTGGCCGAGGTCGGCTTCGCGAAGATGACGGTGGCGGACATCTGCCGCCGCGCCGAGATCAACCGGGGAACGTTCTATCTGCATTACGAGGATAAGTACGCGCTGCTCGATGCGCTTATCGACGAGGCATTGGCAGCGGCTCCCCCGCTTGAGGGGGTTGAATCGGCAACGCTTTGCCAGCGTCCGCCGGCAGACGACGATTATCGCCTGCTTTATTCGGACAGCGACGCATACGCTCGCGTAGCCCAGCGCGTCATAGAACGCGGAGCGGAGCAGATGGTTCCCTGGGTCATGGAGAAAACAGGGCTTTCATGCGAAGACGCCTTCCTGCTTTCGTCCACAACGTCCAGGGCAATCTGGCCGTCAACCGCCTGCTCGGCTGGAGACGAGACCCCGAGTTCGCCCATGCCCAGGAGCTGCTCAACGCCTATTCCGAAGGGGGCTTACTGGCGGTATCCGCTCTTCGCGATTCCGATAACCCATCGTGACCTGCGATTCAGGAATACCAGCCTCCGAGCCCTCTCGTTCGGAGGCTGCGGCTAAAACCTCATTGCGCGTCTACCGCTCCGCGTTACTCGCCACCTGCCCGCGCCGCCGAGAGCAGCGTGCTCAAATCGGCCTGGATCGCCTCTGCCTTGCTTCCAAGCTGCAGCGGAGCCGAGTCGCCCGAGATGTTTACGCCCAGCAGGTGCGCATCCGGCAGCTTCGCGGTCATGCTCCAGAACGGGAGCGTGATGATGCCGGGGGTCATCTCGCCCACGCCGAGCTCCAGCAACAGCACGCGGCGATCGCTGTGCTCGCGCACGAAGCGCTCGTATCGTCCGAGGCTCTCGCGCCAGGCCGCACCCTGCAGAAACGTGTCGTCGCGCACCCACGGCACAAGCTGCCAGCCGCAATGCGGGCATCGGGGGATATCCTCGCTGAGGACCTCGAACCCCGCCATGCCCGCGAGCATGCGTTCGACGTAGGGGCTCGCCTCGAAGAGCTCGTCGCAGCATGGCTGCTTGCACTGAAGGTGCGCGAAGCTTCCCTGATAGTTGCAGATCCTCTCGGTGGGAAACGTCTTCTCGACTTGGGTGTCTACATTGGTGCTCAGGATGAAGTAATCCTTATGGCCGATGAGGGACCGTAGGTCGAGATAGGGCTGCGAGGCCAGCTCGCGCAGCATGAAATCGATATATCGCGCATAGTATGCCCATTGCTGCTCGAGGCTGGGGTAGAGGTGGTAAAAGCCGTCAAAAAGACTCTTGAAGCCAAAGGCTTGCTGCCAGTCCGCCATTCCTGCGCGCGCCATGCCCGCGCGGTTGTAATGGTTGAACCCGGCGGCGCTCGACATGCCCGAGCCGATGCCGACGATGATGGCGTCGGCATCGTCGATAAGGCTTCGAAGCCTACGCGCTTCTCTTTCTAGGGGTGGCATCGGGCGATCTCCTCGAAAGCCGGGGCCATATCGCCGTCAACGAGAATCGTCTCGCACGAAGCGTCGGGCGCCATGGCCTGGCTGTAGTTGAACACGATGTAGGTGGCGTGCTCGCAGACGTTCGCGATCTGGGCGAGCATGTGCTTTATGACGCCGTTGCGCAGTCCCACGCCAAGTTCGAGGATGGCGACCCTGCCGTTGCGATGGGCTTGCACAAGGCGCTCGAGCTCCTCGAGCTGGGCCGTGGCGAGGGCGTCTGGATGGGCGAGACGCCGCTCGTCGATCGACGTGCGCGTGCTCCCCTCCGTCTCGAGCACGCGGTTCTCGTTGAACCCTGCGCGTATGAAGTGCCCGTCGATATTGCACGTGATCACGAAGGTGTCAGCGTGCTCTGTAAGACGCCGCAGCCCGTTCATGAGCGGGCTGGGCTCATATTCGAGATATTCCTTTTGATGAAACCGCTCGGCCCATCGGCGTCGCACGCTGGCATCCGGGGAGGCAAGCCCCTGCAGTATGCAGCCGATGCCGTCGGTCTGGGCGAGATCGCCGTACGCCTCCCGGAAATGGGTGTCGGCGCAGAAAAGATTGAGTCCTTCTGCCATGTCGAGCCCGTTGCTGGCGCCGATGATGACAAGATCCGCCTCGGCAAGCGCCCGGCCGATGCGAGCCGCCTTCATCGTCTCCATGCGCTACCTCTCCAGCGTCTTGCGCACGTCGGCGAGCACGTCGGCGATGTCGGCGCGAACGGCGAGCCCCCGATCTTCGATCGCGCGGGGGAGAAACTGCGTCTTGTTGTTCACGGCGATGTAGCCAGCCTGCGGCAACTGCGCTGTGAGGGCCCAGAACGGCTCCTGGATAAACGCGGGTGTCATGCGGCCCACGCCCAGCTCAAGGAAGAGGATCCTCTGCCGCGCGTGCGCGTCGAGCCAGTCGGACACCTTGCGGTACTGCTCCTCGTAGAGTTCGCCCTGCAGGAAGTTGCCGTAGCCGCGAACCCAAGGGAACGCCTCTGCTCCGCAGTGCGGGCAGCGCGGCACGAGCTCTGTCGGAACCTCAAGGCCGTCTCCCATGGCTTCTACCATGCGGGAGACCGGTTCGATTGCGTCCCATACCTCGTCGGTGCAGCAACGGGAGCACTGGAAGAAGCGGTGGTCGCCTTGGATTTCGGCCACCTTCTCCCAGGGGTAGATTTTCATGAACTGCGTGTCCTGGTTGGTGGTGAGCACGAAGAAATCCTTCTCGGCGAGAATGGCGTCGAGGTCCTTGTAGGGCTTGCGCAGCGGGGCGTTGAGCGTGGTGTCGAGGAAGGTGGCGAGGTATCCCCAGCGCGCCTCGGCGGTGGGCCAGCGGTAGAACGATCCCTCGAAAGCGCCCTTGAAACCGTAGCGCTCGGCGAATTTGCCGAAATGCCTGCGATAGGTCGCGTTGTCCTCGTAGTAGAAGTCGCCGCCGCCCGCCGCGGAGAGACCGGAGGCACCGCCCACAAGCACGCAATCGGCCTCATCGATCATGCGGGCAAAGTCCTCGATCTGCCGGTCGTAGGGTTTAGGCTCGCAGTCACTCAGGTCGTAGGGCGTGCCACCGCCGCGGTAGGCTGCCTGATGGGAAAACGACCGGTTGGTGAGTTCGACGACGAGTTTCTCGTAAAAAGTCATGCAAAGCTCTCTTTCGGCTACAATGAACAGGTGTCTATAAAAAGTATCAATGTTGATTTGCGTGAGAGCAATGAACAGCTTTGAGGCGCTGTCGATAAACAAACGTCTGCCGGGCATTGTTGAGCGTTGCAATTGGAGGAGCCATGGAAGCGGGGAAGATCGATCGTCGCCGACGCTATACGCTTTCGGTCATACGGGAGGCGTTCTTCGCGCTGCTGGCCGAGGTCGGCTTCGCAAAGATGACGGTGGCGGATATCTGCCGCCGCGCGGATATCAACCGCGGTACGTTCTATCTGCATTACGAGGATAAGTTTGCGCTGCTTGATGTGCTTATCGATGAGGCTCTGGCGGCGGCACCTCCGCTCGAGGGGGCGGAGTCGGGGGCCCTTTGCCAGCGGGCACCGGCAAACGATGACTATTATCTGCTCTACTCGGATGACGACGCGTACGCCCGCGTGGCGCAGCGCGTCATCGAGCGCGGGGCAGAGCAGGTCGTTCCCCAGATGATGGAGAAGACCG
This sequence comes from Collinsella sp., assembly GCA_019419665.1. Lineage (GTDB taxonomy): Bacteria > Actinomycetota > Coriobacteriia > Coriobacteriales > Coriobacteriaceae > Collinsella. The sequence continues at coordinate 6,340 of DXZM01000029.1, read as the reverse complement.
GGCTTTCGCGCGAGGACGCTTATCTGCTCTTTGTCCACAGCGTTCAGGGAAATCTCGCGGTCAACCGCCTGCTCGGTTGGAGGCGGGGACCCGAGTTCACCCATGCCCAGGAACTGCTCAGCACCTATTCCGAAGGAGGCTTGCGAGCGGTTACGACTCGCCATGATTCCTGCAGTTCATCTTGACTGCGGGTCATTTCAGGCAGGTGGCGCAGCTATGAACAAGAAGATTGCATGGCAATCAGCACTAGCGGAAATGCTTGCTGCCCTTACCAAGAGGAGTGCTGATTGCCATGCGTTGATGCTCCCGCGGACAATTCCGTCAGCCACCGCTTGCATCCATTTTGGCTAGCTCTGCATACCGAACATGGCGTTGAAGAGCGTGATCTGCTCCGGGGTGAGCTGTGCAATGCCGTTTTTATCGTTCTGCATTGGGTCCCTTTCGCTGGTGTCTCGTGCAATCGAATGTAGCGCGAGTACATGAATAGGGGCGCATTCCCTCAAGCGCGTATAGAACAATTATTAAACGCAGAAAAATAACTGAAAACAAATTAATCCGCGTTAAAATATTGTCAAACAGAAGTTCATGAGGGAAGGTTGCGTATGCGTCGCAAGGCAGACGAGCTCCTTAGGGAATGGCGAGACAGGGCTGATAGAAAACCTTTGCTGGTCAAAGGCGTGCGCCAGTGTGGCAAGACCTATTTGCTCAGAACGTACGCCCAGGATCTTTTCGAATCGGTTGTCTACGTTAATCTTGAGAACGACCGGTCGGCGCGAGCGGATTTTTCGGGCGGTCTTGACCCTCATTCGATCGTACGTGCGATTGAGGCTCGTACGGGACAGCGTATCGTGCCTGGCAAAACCTTACTGTTCATTGACGAGATCCAGGCATGCGAGGAAGCGCTCACTTCCCTTAAATACTTTTGCGAAGATGCTCCCGAGTATTACGTTGCGGCTGCCGGGTCGCTTCTTGGGGTTGCCATTAACCATCAGTCGTATTCGTTCCCCGTCGGAAAGACCGACTTGATTGAGATGACTCCACTCGATTTCGAGGAGTTTCTCTGGGCGATGGGGCACGATCAGCTGGTCGACGAGATACGCTCATCATTCGAGATAATGGGTCCTCTTGCGCCAAGCCTTCATGAAAAGGCGCTTGGGCTCTATCGACAGTATCTTGTTGTTGGCGGAATGCCCGAGGCGGTCCAAACGTACATCGATGATCAGTCAATCATTGATGTGGCCGAAAAGCATCGGATTATTCTCGACGGATATTCCGCCGACACCAATAAATATGCTGATGAACGCTTGAGCGCAAAGACGCGTGCGTGCTTCGATTCCATTCCACAGCAGCTTGCCAAAGAGAATCGTAAATTTCAATACAAGGTAGTGCGAGCGGGGGGCAATGCGTCTCTCTTTGGAGATGCTCTCGATTGGCTTGTATTGTCGGGTACGGTGGCGCGCTGCAGCCTAGTCGGGCAGATCGAAAGCCCCTTAGAGGCCTTCGTTAACCCTTCTGCTTTTAAAATCTATCAGGCGGATACAGGGCTGCTCGTCTCCAAGGCCGGTGCTCAACGCGCCGATATTCTAGCCGGCATCGGCGGCACATTCATGGGCGCACTTACCGAAAACTACGTTGCCCAACAGCTTTCAGCCATGGGCTATCCGCTGCATTATTGGGCGCGAGATAATCGTGCGGAAATCGACTTTGTAGTAGAGAAGCAGGGATGCTTGTCTGCGATTGAAGTCAAGGCGGGGGAGAACACAAGATCTCGAAGCCTGTCCTCACTTAAAAAGACCCATCCGGGCGTGCGCCGAATCAGGCTATCGACTAAGCCCTTCGGAATGAATGATGGGCTGATGTCTGTTCCACTTTATGCGACATTTTGTCTATAGGGATGATGCTGCTGTAATGCATGGGGCCCGGAGCGCGATGTTGCTGCGCTCCGGGCCCCGCTGCTTTGTACAACCATGACGGTTTGGCCACCGTTGTTTTAGTCAAACAGGCTCGGCATGTCGTTTTCCTTCATGAGGGCACCGGCAGAGGGGAGGCTCTGCGCGGTGAACTTTTCGGCGGAGACGCCGGCGCCGAGGATGTCCTCGGTCGTGCCGACGGTGGTGACCGAGCGGCCCTTCTTGGCCGTGAAAGCCTGGACGCCCTGCGTGTTGGTGGTCGTCTTGGTCTTAAGCAGCGACGTGTTGAAGTTCATCAAACGATAGTCGCTCGAGACCAGCGCGATGTCGCGATCTTCCTTGAGCACCTGGGCATACAGCAGCTTGCTGCCACCGTAGATGGCGTTCTTGAGGCGCTTGCGGTTGGTCTTGGTGACGTATCCAGAAAGCGCGACGCGCACCACGCGGCCGTTCTCAAAGACAAACAGCACATCGGCCTTGTAGTCCTCGGGGTCGATGACCCAGATGACACTCTCGTCGGGCTCCATCTCAAGATCGGTCGGCAAGTACGAGCCCAGCTGGGCCGACTTGGTGTCCTCAAACGCCGCGACCTTGCACTTGTACACCTGGCTCTTGTTGGTAAAGACCAGCAGCTCGTGGGTGTTGGAGGACGGGAACTCGATAAAGGGTTTGTCGCCGTCCTTGTACTTGAGCGTAGCGGCCTTCTTGAGCACGCGGTCCGTCATCTTCTTAAGGTAGCCATCGCGCGAGAGCATGATGGTCACCGGGTACTCCTCGACCTCGGGCTCCAGGCTCACCTCGACGACCTCGTGGGGTTCGATCCTGCCCGTGCGGCGCGGCATCACATACTTCTTGTTGACCGCGGCCAGCTCGTCGCTGATGACCTTCTTGATATTGTTCTCGCTCGAAAGGATCTCCTCGAGTTCGGCGATCTCACCCTCGAGCTTGGCAATGTCCTTGGTGCGGTTGAGGATGTACTCCTCGTTGATGTTGCGGAGCTTGAGCTCGGCGACAAACTCGGCCTGGGTTTCGTCGATGTCGAAGCCGCGCATGAGGTTGGGCACGACCTCGGCCTCGAGCTTAGTGCCGCGGATGATGGCGATGGCCTTGTCGATGTCGAGCAGAATTGCCTCAAGGCCGTGCAGCAGGTGCAGGCGCTCGGACTTTTTGCCCAGGTCAAAGTTAATGCGGCGACGCGTGGACTGAATGCGCCATGCGACCCACTCGTGCAGGATCTGACGCACGCCCATAACGCGGGGATAGCCGTCGACCAGCACGTTGAAGTTGCACGAGAATGAATCCTGTAGCGTGGTCGAGCGATAGAGCTTGGCCATGAGCTTATCGGGGTCGACACCGCGCTTAAGATCGATGGCGATGCGCAGGCCCGAAAGGTCGGTCTCGTCGCGGATGTCGGCGATCTCTTTGACCTTGCCCTCCTTGGAGAGCTTGACGATGCGCTCGATGATGACATCGGTCTTGGTGGTGTAGGGGATCTCGTAGACCTCGATGATGCGCTCTTCGGGAATCCAGCGCCAGCGGGAGCGAATCTGGAAGCTGCCAAGGCCGGTCTCGACGATCTTCTCCATCTCCTCGCGGCGGTAGATAATCTCGCCGCCGGTCGAGAAGTCGGGCATGGGCATGTACTCGAGCAGGTCGCAGTCGGGATCCTGCAGGTAGTGCATCGTGGCGGTGCAGACCTCGTTGAGGTTGAAGCCGCAGATGTCGGACGCCATGGCGACGCCGATGCCCTTATTGGCCGAGACAAGGATGTTGGGGAACGTGGTGGGCAGCAGGCGCGGCTCCTTCATGGCGCCGTCGTAGCTGTCGACGAAGTCGACCGGGTCCTTGTCGATGTCCTTGAAGATCTCGGCGCTGATGGGGGAGAGCTTGGCCTCGGTGTAACGCGAGGCGGCGTAGCTCAGGTCGCCCGAATAGTACTTGCCAAAGTTGCCCTTCGACTCCACGAAGGGGGCAAGCAGCGCTTCGTTGCCCGTCGCCAGGCGCACCATCGTTTCGTAGATCGCGGCATCGCCGTGCGGGTTGAGCTTCATGGTCTGGCCCACGATGTTGGCGCTCTTCTGGCGCTCGCCCTTGAGCAGACCCATCTTGTACATGGTGTAGAGCAGCTTGCGATGCGAGGGCTTAAAGCCATCAATCTCGGGGAATGCGCGCGAGACGTTGACGCTCATGGCGTAGGGCATGTAGTTGACCTCGAGCGTCTGCGTGATCGGCTGGTCGGTGACCTCGGAGTGCAGGCCGATGACGTTCTCGGCGTTGACCTGCTTTTTCTTTGGCTGGTTCTTCGTCTTCTTCTTTGCCACGATTTCCTCTTGAACTTCTTTATGGGCCGTCGTTATCGATTTGCTGCTATTGCAGGTCCAGCTGGTCCAGGTATTCCTTGCCGTGCTCGGAGATATGGCGCTTGCGGCCCGCCTCGTCGTTGCCCAGCAACAGGTTGAACATGGTTTCCATCTTGGTGACGTCCTCGGGCTCCACCTTGATCAGGCGGCGCGTCTCGGGGTTCATGGTGGTGAGCCACATCATGTCCGGATCGTTCTCACCAAGACCCTTGGAGCGGTTGATGGAGCACTTCTGGTCGCCGATCTCCTTGAGGATGCCGTTCTTCTCGAGCTCGGTGTAGGCAAAGTAGGTCTTCTCTTTGCAGTTGATCTCGTAGAGCGGCGACTCGGCGATATACACGTAGCCCTCGTCGATAAGTGTGGGCACCAGGCGGTAGAGCATGGTGAGCACGAGCGTGCGGATGTGGTAGCCGTCGACGTCGGCGTCCGTACAGATGATGACCTTGTTCCAGTTGAGGTTGTCCAGGTCAAAGGCACCAAGGTTCTTGATGCGCTTGTCCTTGATCTCCACGCCGCAGCCCAGCACGCGCATAAGGTCCATGATGATGTCGGACTTAAAGATGCGCGGGTAGTCCTCCTTCAGGCAGTTGAGGATCTTGCCGCGGACGGGCATAACACCCTGGAACTCGGCGTCGCGCGACGTGCGGATGGCGCCTGCTGCCGAGTCGCCCTCTACGATGTAGATCTCGCGACGGTTCTTGTCCTTGGAGCGGCAGTCGATGAACTTCTGCACGCGGTTGGCCATGTCGGTCTTTTGCTGCAGGTTGGTCTTGATGCTCTGGCGCGTCTTTTCGGCATTCTCACGCGAGCGCTTGTTGATGAGCACCTGCTCCATGATCTTGTTGGCGGCGTCTTTGTTCTCGATCAGATAGGTCGAGAGGCGCTCCTTAAAGAATGCTGTCATCGCCTGCTGGATAAAGCGGTTATTGATGGCCTTCTTGGTCTGGTTTTCGTAGGACGTCTGGGTGGAGAAACAGTTGGTCACCAACACCAGACAGTCCTGGACGTCTTGCCACTTAATGCCGCTCTCGTTTTTGTTGTACTTGCCCTGGCTCTTGATGTAGGCATCGATGGCGCTGGTCAGGGCGCTGCGGGCCGCCTTCTCCGGCGAGCCACCGTTCTCGAGCCATGATGAGTTGTGGTAGTACTCCTGCATTGTGAGGGTGCGCGAGAAGCACATGCACGCGGTGATCTTTACGTTGTAGTCGGGCAGGTCCTCGCGGTCGCGACCGCGACGGTCGGCCTCGATAAAGAAGGGCTCGGTGAGGTAGTCGGCACCGACCTTCTCGAGCACGTAGTCCTCGATGCCCTTGGGATAGCAAAAGTCCTCTTCGGAAAACTCGCCATCGTCGCCCTCAATGCGCAGGCGGAAGGTAACGTTGGCGTTGACCACGGCCTGGCGGCGCATGGTCTCGCGATACCACTCGTGGGGGATGCTGATGGAGGTAAAGACCTCAAGATCGGGGCGCCACTTGATGGTGGTGCCGGTGCGGTCCTCGTCGCTGGGCTCAATCTCGAGCGCCTTCTTTTTGGCACCGACGACCTTGCCCTTCTTAAAGTGCAGGGAGTACTTGTTGCCGTCGCGCCAAACCGTGACGTCCATATACTCGGAGGCATACTGGGTCGCGCACGAGCCCAAGCCGTTGGTGCCGAGCGAGAAGTCGTAGTCGCCACCCTGGTTGTTGTTGTACTTGCCGCCGGCGTAGAGCTCGCAAAAGACGAGCTCCCAGTTAAAGCGCTTTTCGGAGGGGTTCCAGTCGAGCGGGCAGCCGCGGCCGTTGTCCTCCACCTGAATAGAGCCATCGCGAAAGGCGGTAAGGGTGATGAGCTTGCCGTAGCCCTGGCGCGCCTCGTCAACGGCGTTGGACAGGATCTCGAAGGCAGCATGCGCGCAGCCATCGAGTCCGTCCGAGCCAAAGATGACGGCGGGGCGCAGGCGTACGCGCTCCTCGTCCTTGAGCTGGCGGATACTGTCGTTACCATAGTTTGCGGTGTTTTTTGCCATACTCGCTCTCTCGGTGCTCCTTTGCTGCGTTTAAGTCATATAGATAGTCAAGGTAGCATAGCCCA
>DXZM01000028.1:0-132681 GCA_019419665.1 Collinsella sp. | reverse complement strand
CGGGGCCGAGGCCGCCTCGATCAATTTGCGAAAGAATCTTGACGGTACCAGATGTCGATTTTTCATCATTTTTCTCTTCTCGCCAAATCAAATTAACCTTTGAATATCCAGATGCAGTCGACCCAGAGATGCAGTTCCCAAATTAATTAATATGCAAGACAACTCGCTTGATACGTTGCACCAGATAAAACGATAAGACACTCAACATAGGGATTGTCTATTTGTTAGACAATCCACAACCAGCAGTCGAGCGCGATCAATGGTGCACAAACTTAGGAGCCCTAATGAGGGATAGCCGAAGGAACTGAATCAAACCATGTATTGAGCTCATTCATGATCAGACCTTTTCTCAAGCTCTTTTTCGAGCAGGGCAATCCTATGAGTAAGGTTTTTGATCGCCAAAACATGACGACTCGCGGCAACGCTAAGAGACAGAGAGATTGCAAGCAACAGCACGATTGCACCCAAAAAAAGGAAATTGGCCGGGTTGACAAACCCAATAGCTGTTGAGCAACTATAAATAATCTGAGGACATAAATCACAGATCAAGGCCGCCATACACATCAAAATCCACAGCAAAGAGTACTTAAGAAGCATCTTTCCGTTGGACACGAGACGTAAAACATAGACGAGGAATCCGCCGAAAAAGAGGGCCGCACCAATCCTCAAAATAAGATTCATTATTTGTCTCCCCTATGAACCCAGCACACAAGGACAATGGCTAACGTAACCTTGACCATATAGTAGACGGAAGAGAAGCCCCCGATAGATGAACGTCCACCTTGGCGCTCATTCATCTTTACAGGCGCTTCCATAACGGGAAGACCAAGCTTCATAGCCAAAGCAATCGACTCTGGCTCCGGGTAGTCATCAGGATAACTCTTGCAGAACAGGTCGATAGCATCTTTATTGCAGGCCCTAAAGCCAGAAGTAGGATCGGTGACCACCTTACCCGTAAGCAACTCGAGCAAAAATGAAAGCCACCTGATTCCAACACGACGCATAAAAGTTGATTGAAAACCATCAGTCTCAACCAGAAATCGAGAGCCTATCGCCAAACTCGCACCGCTCTCAATCAGCTTTACAAGCTCAGGAATATAAGAAGGATCATGTTGGCCATCGCCGTCAACCTGAATGTCGATATCATAGCCAAATCTCTGGGCATATTTATGGCCCGCTTGGACCGCTCCACCGATACCAAGGTTCTGCGGCAAATCCAATATGTTGATACCATGCTCTCGACAAAGCTCAAGCGTTGTATCTTGTGAGCCGTCGTTGATTACGACATAGTCATAACCCGCAGCTTTTATAGCTGCAACGGTATTGAGAATGCACTCCTGTTCGTTATAGGCAGGAATTATTACGAGAACACGCAGATGTCCTTTTGAACATGTCGTTGAAGTAAAAGACAATCGAGATTCATCCATTCCAAAAACAGTTGGCTCTTAGCGACGCCCAAAGAATTTGCGACTCTTACAGTCCAACGCATAGCTTAACTCAGACTTAAGTTTACTGTATCCTGTCTAACCATTAGGAAGTTACATCTCAAGCTTAGATATTTAGCTTGCTCAACTAGGGCACACATGGAGTCCCCATCCATCACCGCAGGAAAAGGACCCCTTGCAGTTCTGCCTCAAATACGGGGCGCATGTCCTGAGCGAACCCTCAACGCCGTCCCATTCGATCCAATCGAATCCAACTAATTGCCCACTCCTACTATAACCATGACCTATATCGCTAATTTAGAAAAAACGGATATACAGAAGCTCGAACATCACAAAATACAGCAGCGCAAATGGAGCCCCGAGCATAAAGGCTGTAACTTTAGCCTTCACCTCCTCATCGCAGTAAATAGGGAACCTGAGCAATAGACAGGCAAAAGGTATTATCAAAGGTATGAGATATCGCGCTTGGACACCCGCAACTGTCTGGCTTCCAACTCCTGTAAAAGCGATGTATAGAGCCAAAGCAACTAGGTGGCAAGTAGCAAGAACCAGGAATAGAGTCCAAACAATTCCGCAACGGCTAAGCTTTATTTTAGTATCTTTTTCATTATCAATAATGCAAATAGCTTCAAACAGCATGATGGGGAGATACGAAAGCCATGGGAACAGATTAGACACGTCCCCAAGATAAGCCATATTCGTTGATATTGAATTGAGAAACGCCGGGGTCAGCATCGATCCAAAAACGAAATTCGAGATTACAGCTATAGTTCCAACTGGATTTGCAAGCACTCCCGTCGTTTGACCAGCCGTAGAGACTTCGGAGCCACCACGTGCATCAGAAATATTATTTACGACAGATGAGAAATATGGCGTCAAGAAAGATAGGATCATAATGGCACAAACGAATAGAGCAGTACCAATCAAGATACGTCTTTGCTTGCTTGAAACATATTTATTTGCAGGAATTAAAAGCGCAAGTCCAAATAAGGGAAAATAAATCGCTTTAGCTGCAAACCCGATTGCAAAAGATAGTAGAAATGCGAAGAACGTTTTAGCAGAAATATCCTCTTCAGAAATAAGCATCTTCAACAAAAGAGCTGTTCCTAGCAAACTGAACGATATCACACAGGGATCATACGAGTAACTGGCTGCCATTAACACAGCAGACGGGAACAACGCAATACAAGTGAAAAGACATTTTCTGCAAGGGGCTATACGAATTGCGATTCCGCAGATAACTGCATACGCAAACAAATTAAAAATTTTACCCAATGCAAATTTGATAGAGAATGGGAGATGAAGCAAGCGACCCAAACAAAGGCCGATAGATGAAGGAATATAGGCAATTTTAGAAAGAGCCACACTATCAAAACAATTAAAACGTTCGATACCTTCAGCTAAATCATTTTTATCAGCCTCTCTGACCAATTGCTCAACAGAGCCACGGTTAAACTCTCTTGTTTCATCTATTGGGTACTTACCCAAAGCTGCATCCAAACTAAAGCCGTCCCCCATATAAAACTGCTCGACTATCATTCGGTCAGAATTTGTTATTTCAGCATTTGTGAGGTAGGAAAAACTGTTTGCATTTCCATAGTGGACCTCATCATCCCATGTCAAAAAATTTGTAACGGGAAAGCAAATAATTACGGATAGACCAATTGAGACAATGCATGCGAAAGCGAACAGTTCGGGCTTCAGATAAGAAATGCCCCCATTAATAGCAATCAATCCGATCAAAACCGTAATGGGCAAAGCAGACGCGAACAACACCGTCTTTGACTTATCGAGCGGAATGCCAATAAAAGCGATTAAAACAGCAAAGCCAACAAAAACCGCCAAATAAAAGAAACACTTCTTAGCATCAGTTTTCTTAACCGAGGTTACGAAGCTCTTCATCAGGCCATAGCAAAGCTCAATTCCCTGGAACGCTAAAACTAAATGAAAGCATATAACCAGACCTGAGATATTCCATGCACCAAGACCGAAGGGGCCAAACGTCTTCGCGCCAGCCAATATGATGAAAACTAGCAGAAAGCTGCTGAGGATACTGGACGCGACGAGAACGGTTATCTGACGAATAGCATCACCGCTCGACTGTGATTTCGGTTGCAAATATAAGCACGCAACAGCAACGACATCGCAAAAGAGTTCAAGAATGAATAGATTTAAATTCTTATAGTGCAATGATGTCGCGACAGCTAACAAAAGAAGTCCCAGCCCAAAGATGGCAAGCGCGTACTCGCTTTTCTTAATTGCAGGATTATTCAAAACGTGCATCTCCAACTAAAGACAAAATCGAATAGGATAAGTCGACAATAACAAATTCGGGTCTTAGATCCAACTTCACTCAAAAGCTAAGTAAAAGCCAGCCAAGTATCACTTAGCAAATACAAAACGCCTTCTCGACATCTATAGCAGTGGCGTCCCAGCTATATCGATTTTCAACAAGGGCCCTAGAGTTTCGAGACTGTAGAGAAAGCAGCTTTCGATCATCAAAAAGCCTGCATAATGCCGAAACCACCTCATCAGATGACATGGACTGAATTATCGTGCCGTAGCTATCATCTGGAATAAGCTCGTGCGCGCCTCCCACATCTGTTACCACAGCAGGCGTTCCGCAAGCTGAAGCCTCAAGAAGTACCGTCGAAAAGCCTTCGGACCGAGTTGGAAGACAAAGCACATCTGCTTGCTGAAGTAAGGAGGAAATGTCCTCTGCGCTACATCTCCCAAGCCAAAACAAGTTCGACGAACAGGCTTCCTTGACTTCATTGGCCAGCGGACCATCCCCTGCAAGAACAAAACAAATATCACGCTTGGTAATATCCTTTGCGCGAGCTGCCTCAATAATTGAATAAATTCCCTTTTCAGGAATAAACCGCCCAACAAAAGCCACAACTAAAGATGATTGAGGGACACCTAATTCTGATCGGAAATCTCTACCCGAAGAGATGCTCCTATAAATTGAAGCATTGATTGAGTTCGATATTACGCCCTTTGCACCGATATTAAAATGCTGAAGCCATTCAACGCTTTTAGAAGAAATCCCATAGAAATCAGGTTCAAACGTCTTTACGCGATCAGTAATCCAATCCTCATATCGGCGCACAAAATAATCAAGGAATGGCTGATTGAAAGAAAGATACGCTGAACCATGGTCGAGAACGACGGCCCTAGTGTTATGATCCACAGCAAACTTCAGCCCTTCGAGTGAGAGGGGGAAAAGCCTCGTGTTGATAAGTACGCCGTCCCACTCATAATCATCAAGGCTTTGCAGGAGCCGGTAATAATCGCCGGTTTTTTTGGGAAGAGGAAGCCTTCCATCAAGCAATGAAATACATGGAAGCCGAATTATCTCGAGACCGTTTTCGACTGAATGACCGACTCCTACGCGCATTGAATCATTAGTAACGATAACCACCCTGTCGCCGCGGGCAGCTAGGGCATGAGCGAGACCATCGACAAAATTACCAATTCCACTAAGTTGCGGGTGATAATGATGGGTGAAAATACAAATAGAAGAACTCATTACATAACCTCATCTGGTAAAGATTTCATATCCTTAATTCTGCGCAGTCCAGACTTCACCATCCCCAAAGTCAAGCAGAAGAGGAAGATGGGTATGTCGATTTTCCGGCTCCGGAATTTTCTTCCATTCGCCATACATCGTTGTAAGATATTTATCCGTCATACGAGGAACGGGGAATTCACTGCCTTCGAAAACCGCACTGCTCAGAGGGAAAATCTCTGAAATAGGCACTGGCGCCATATTCGGCCAGCTTAACGTCAGACAATAATCAGAGACCTCACCCGTATTTGAGTCGGCAATACAGGAGTCGAACAAATCCTGGTAAGAGCATGCGCCTCGAGAAACCAGTCGTTCCACTACGTGTATAGCAGAACAACCAATTTGCTCGAGTTGTCCAAGGAACCCTTTATGAGGGACAACAATGGAAGAAGAGTGATATAAATAAGCTCTTTTCTGTGCAATTGATGCAGTTCGGACTTGTTTTGCACGAAGGCGTTTATCTGTATAGAGCTGGTCATATGGAAAGATGTCGACAAAAATACCCATCGAACTGGAAGCCTCTCGAGCCTCCTGATTCTCGAAGCGAGTTTCATCGCGATACACCTTAGCAAACATCGCAGCATAGCCAATAGTATTCCGCGATGTATGGAGCGAATATCCTTCCGGTAAACCATCCTCGGCTAAAGAGCAAAAGCGGTCATAGTCTGAACGCATCATTCCGATATCTATATCATCATCCCAAGGGATAAACCCCCTATGACGCATTGCTCCTAAACATGTTCCGCCATCAAGCCACCACCTGATGCCGTGCTTAGAGCAGAATGCAGCGACAACCTGAAGGATATCCAATTCAGTGTTTTGAAGCTTTAATAGCGCGTGAGCTTTAGACATCATCGGCCTATCTCTTTTCCCCAAACCATTCTTGCGTCTGTTTCCCCAAAACAAAAGACTGATAAATAAGGCAAATAGCATTGGATATAAGCGCCGTTACAGTAGGGCCATTTAAGCCAAACAACACTTGCGCGGGAGCCATGACAGCAACAGCACTGATTAAGGACAATATGCTGCCAACAAATACCCCTCGGTAGTTATCAAGAGAAACCAGCAAATCGTTGACAAACCAAGCAATGCCAGTCAAAAAGGCACAAGCCAACATAGGCTGAAGGAGATCAGAATGTTTGGCTATTCCAGCGCCATAAAACAAAGACAGCAATAATTTGCCGAAAAAGAAAAGCGCAACTGCTGATATGACGCCGACAAATAAAATACCGGCAAGTATTTTACCTATAAGCGTAAAAAAGGACTTTTCCCTAGAATAGTAACGCTCTACTAAATAACCTAATAAAGGATTATAGATATACGTCGCACCCATTTGGATAATTGCCACGGGAGCAGCAACTGATGCATAAATGCCTAGAGCAGAATCTCCGAATGTATAAGATAAATACTGCCTTGGAATATTCGGCGCCGCAGAAGCAGCAATGCCGCCCAGAACGATGGGCAAACAGCCACATAGGAAAGCTCTGACCTTCGCTTGGGTAATTCCAAGTTTGATTGCAGAGATTCGATTTGATCTCGGATAATCGTAAATAACACCGATACCTATAGTCACTACCGTCATTAGCAACAATGCACCTTCGAGGCTATTTAACAGCCCAAAGACAACAATGAACGAAAGGAGAGAACCAATGCCCTGCATTATGAGGGATTTCCCAATATAGTCCATCCTATGGCCAACCTGATCATTGGCATGCATGACATCAATAACTAAGCCGGCGGTTTTATAGAGAGCATACAAAAGAACAGCAGGCACCGTATCAATACGACACGTCGCAATGGAATAGACGGCCAACATTGCAAACGCCATAAACGTAGTAAAGAAACGAAAAGTCAGGTATTCACCAGCAGAGTTTTTCCTTTCAACATCTGCAATTTGTACCGTGTACATCCTGTATTGGGCCAATTGAGAAAACATGTTGAAAATAGACATAGCAAGGGAATAAATTCCAGCAGCACTATATCCATCAGACAGTCGAACGACCAATATAGTGATTAGCCATTGACAGCCTAAATTCGTCAACGAGCCAACGGTATTCCAGAACATATTGTGTTTAATCGAAAGAGTCTTCTCTGTGGCTTCCACAAATATAAGCGCCCTTCTGAACAAGTCGCGATTCGGATACGAAGCTATTTTGCTTCTTTAATCATGTTTAAAATCAAAAGAAACAGCCAATTCGGTACAAGTCGCATAACGATTTCAGCTTTAGCAATGGACGGGCAAGCTCGTCGATATTTAAGCAAGCCAATTATGGAGCGTCGCTCTCTTGCATCGGCGAACCCCATTATTTCCTTTAGGTGCGGTGAATCAGGAAATCTTTCGGCAAATTGCTTAGCTGTATCAACCCTGTTTTTAACTCTTGTTAAATACCAATCATCTTTTGAAGCAACACCCGCAAGGAATCCAGTTTCATTCCCGCCATGTCGACGATACTTAACCAAGGGAGTCGTTGTAAAACTGCACTTCCCCAGTTCGCTGCAGCCCAATGTCAACCACAAATCATGTGCAGTGGATTCCGGAAAGGGAATCATCGACTTAGCAGCACTCGCATCTAGCATGAGAGCCATACCAATGCCGTAGCATACACTTGCAGCCTGAATAGTAATATCCTCTCCGGAGCACCAATTTACTTCAGGCGAATTTGGATGAGCTTTTCTGTAGCTCTCTACCAGCATGTTTCCGTTTTCGTCGATTACCGATCTATCGCAAACATCAAGAATTGAGCCTTCTTCTAGCATATGGTTGAGCGAAACTTGAACTCTGTTAGGCTCCCAAATATCATCTTGATCGCAAAATACTACGTAATCCCCTTCTGCCAAAGAGAGTAGTGCCTCGAACGATTTGACATAACCGAGATTTTTATCGCCATGATAATAACGATAGGCGTTTTTCTTTATATGCTCTTGGATAAACCCCTCTAAAGAGGCCGATTCGGGGCAGTCATTTCTGACCAAAAGCGTAACCGGAAACGTTTGTTCATCAATCGAATCAAGTTGAGCGGCGAAAAACTTAAGATCAGGTTTATATGCTGAAAGAAGTACGCATACGCCTGTACCATTTCCCTTTTCTATTTCCAAAAATCCTCCCAAAGTCATGTTTTCAAGATTAGCAAAGCAATCATTAGAGATTTAAGGTGTTGTTTATTACGCTCAAAAAAGACAGGAGAAGGCTCGGCCTTTAGATAATACATGGCGGCAAATTGAATGGTGCTCCCGTAATTTTTAACACCAACACCGACATCTCGCCCCCCTAGAGGGAGCGAGATGGTTGGCTTTTCAAAATAATCTGAAAAGGAAGCTCGTAGAGAATTAAAATCCTGCGCACCGGAAGTGCATACAGTTTATGACTGCCTTCTCATGAAACCGCTTGCCAAATCAAAGCACCTCAATTGGAAAAGAGTCCCTTAAGAATCAGTGTCTTTCTCCCACCTTTAAAGACACTTGTCCAATATCAATAGGTAACAACCTTTGTTCCATAAGGTATGTTATCGTAAATCCATTTTGCGTTCTGGATCTCAAGGCGCACACATCCTGCAGAGGATGGAACGCCCATCGTGGGATCCATCACCCGGTTACTGTTGACGTAGTAGGGCGAAGAATGGAATAGATAATCACCGTAGAACTGTGTGTAGTAATAGCAAGTATATCCATGCCCAAAGGAGTATCCCTTTCCGTAGACTTGGTACTCCCCTATCACAGTTGGCGTACTGGCTTTTCCCGTCGAACATACATATCGACGGTTTAAGGACCAATTATTCCATGACCCAGTGTAGATGCTCGTGATACAACGCGACGTATCGACAAGTATCAGCCAATTTGTATTGCTTGAATAACTTTGAGCTTTAGCGTCCATATAGTCTGACACCCACGCGCCGTTAGCCATGAAGTAATTCCAGGATCCGTCCACAACGCGCCAGCCAGTAGCCATAGCCCCACTAGCATCAAGCCAATACCAGGTGCCGCCCAAATTGAGCCATCCCGTCTGCATATAACCAGACGAATTCAAGTAATACCAATATCCGTTAACGGCAACCCAACCGGTTTTCATAACGTAAGTAGATGGATCTAAATAGAACCAGGAGCCATCCTTGCTCAGCCAGCCAGATCGTGCATAGCCAGCGGTCTCATCAAAGAAGTACCATTTTCCGTTAACGTTCTGCCAGCCGACGCTCAAGGAGCCATTAGTCGGATCAGCATAGAAAATGCAGCCACCAAGCGTCACGAAACCGCGCGCTTCGACCAATTCGCCATCGCCGTTTGAAGTAAATAACTTCCCATTGCGCAATGTTCCGCACAACGAGCAGTCAGAACCAGCAAAAGCCTTAGACGGACCATCCTGAACCGAGTCCTGGACATCTACCCATTCACGACAAGCAACAGCGCCTGAGCCTTTTGCATAATAGCTTTTCCCATTTACAGAAAAATGCCCGAGCAGCATTTTGCCGTCGACGGCAGGATCAAGACAATAGTATTGGCTACCGTCCTTCAGCCAACCCGTCTTTACAATACCCGATGCATTAGATGGCTCAGCGTAATACCAGTCTCCATCGCTCATAAACCAGCCGAGTGACAGCGCTCCCGTTGAAGAAAAATGATACCGATTCGATCCGATGGAAAAAAAGCCGGTAACCATTCTATTGTCATTTGCGATATCGAGCCAATACCAAGCGCCGTTCACCGAACGCCAGCCCGACGCAAGTGCGCCGGAACCGTCTGCGTAATACCAGTCCGTACCATCAAACGCCCAACCAACAGCCATTGCACCGGAATCCGATAAATAATAACGTGATGAGCCAACGGAAACGATTCCCCTAGACATAGCACCATCATTGGCGGGATCAAGCCAATACCAGTTATTGCCAGTTTGAAGCCAACCGGTTAAGACTTCACCATTGCTACCCCAATACCATAAACCGTTATCAAGACACCATCCATTAATCAGTCCATAGGTTCCAAGAAGATAAGGATGCCCATCGATAACACGTCGCCCAGTAACCATGGAACAGCCGTCAAGGGAGTCAAACCAGTACCATTGGCCTCCGATAAGCTGCCAACCATTTGCCAAAGCGCCTGATGGACTCGCGTAATACCACTTATTGTCAGTAAAAATCCAGCCGCAACTCATCGCGCCGTCACGAGCGGGGTCCAAATAAAACAACGAGCCGTCAACATTCTGCATTCCGGTCAAACGGCAGTCGTCAAGATAGTAATACCAGGACAAACCGTCCCATTGCCATCCAGATAGTTTTTCCGTCGTCGACGAGTCTTGGCTTTCGACAACCTGTGGATTCGAATCTTCCGCTGTTTTGCCAGCATAATCGTTGGAATCTTGAGCGAGACCGCCGCCGACAAAAGCACCCGACCCTTCCGTCGAGTCGCGCTCTACGATATCGTTATCCGCCCCCTCTTCCACGGCATAAGCAGTGCAAGAAAACGCGGGGGCGAAAACCGAGAGCGAGGCGGATAGTAGCACCAAGCCGATTGCTCGCCAGCAAATTCGATGATCAATCCGAGCATTCATTTCAGGCCCCCAACCGGTACCGACTGTCTTACAAGGAATCAATTAGATAAACGGACGGGCTGCGCCGATCACATTTCCCCTAGCGCTGACGGGATGAATACCGACACCCTGATGAGGCCAGGAGTCAATCATCATACCGCCGCCAAGTGCGATTGCGATATGCCCGCGATAATAAATCACATCGCCACGCTGAATCGAGCTGGTGCTCACGGGCATAAAGATGTTGCTTCGATACCAATTCATCGAATTGTAGGTTTGGCTTGGATCCCAGCGATGGTTATAAGGGTTGTAAACACCCATATCCATGCCAGTAGCATAAAGACATTGCAAGACAAAACCAGAGCAATCAACAGCCCCGCCGGGAGCGGTAGACCAAGGCTCAATATATTGCGTACCGATATATTCGTAAGCACGCTGAATAAAGGCATTCACGCAATCTTCCCGCGTCGCTTCGACAGAAATGCGAGAAGGAGTCACATAGGTAAAGTAGCCAGTGCAGTAGCTAGGCAACTGAACAGTCCAAGAGCTGACCTGGGGATACTGCGGAGGATTTTGCCAGCCAACCTTGTCGCACTGGCCATCGCTCCAGAAAATTCGACGCACGCCATCGATGGTTCTTGCGCCTGTTGCCATAGCACCGCTGCCGTCTAGCCAATACCACTTACCCGAATCTTTAAGCCAGCCAACATGCATGCTGCCGTTGGAGTCAAGGTAATACCATGTTCCATTGAGGCATTTCCAACCAGTTGCCATTTTTCCGTCGGCGTTTAGGTAATACCATGCACCGTCAGTAAAAACCCATCCAGTTTTCATCGCACCAGAATCGGCATCAAGCCAATACCAATCGCCATCAATCTGCAGCCATCCACGATGAATGACGCCCGTTCCGGGCTCAGCATAAAACCTTTGATTTGCAACATTAACCCAACCGGACGCAACCTGCCAGCCATCAGCTCCAGCTGTTTTTAGGATAGTACCGTTTTCGCGGATCACATCTTTGCAAAGATATCCATTGCCATCGGCATATCTTTCTACGCCGTCTTTAACGGTAATCCAGCTTGACACCACAAGTCTACCGCTCAGGTTTGCGAAACAATCGTTGCCGCCCACCTCAAATAAGCCCGTTTTCATGAGATGGCTAGCAGGGTCCAGGTAATACCAACTCACGCCCTCTTTATACCAGCCAGAAATAAGCGCGCCAGATTCAGAGGCAAAATACCAGCCGTCCTCGGACTGAGCCCAACCAATAGCCATAGTCCCATTCGAATTCAAATAATATGCTGCATTGCCAAGGTCTAAATACCCAACAGACATTTTGCCGTCGGAAGCCGGATCGAGATAATACCAGGTTCCGTTAACGAGTTGCCAGCCAGTGACCGCAATACCATTAGAGCAGTAATACCAATCTACTCCATCTTTGAACCATCCATTTACGAGGCCATAGTCGCCAAAAATGTAGGTACTTCCATCGATCTCGTGACGACCTTTGAACATAGCCAGCGTCTGAGAGTCAAAATAATAGCGAGTCCCACCTATCGTCTGCCATGACGAAGCAAGTGCGCCCGATGGATATGCCCAGTACCAATTCCCGTCAACGAGAATCCAGCCGGTTTTCATAGCACCAGTGGCATCTAAATAGTATTTCCCGCTCCCGAGGTCGACAAAACCAACCTGCATTATATGGGTGGCAGGATTCAGGTAATACCATGTGCCGTCTTGATAAAACCAATCAGCAGCTAAATCGCCTCCAGCATTGGCATAAAACCAATTTCCATCTGAGTTACGTAGCCAGCAGTTCTGATATAGCGCGCCAAAAGGCGTTGCGGCATTGCCGTCATTCGCATAAAACGAAGCAGTCGATCCGCCAGCATCGGTCACATTGAAATAACCTGTCTGCATTGCACCATCATTGGCCGGATCAAGCCAATACCAATAGCCCCCGCTTTGCAGCCAGCCAGTTTGGTGTTTACCGTTTTTTCCGTAATACCAAACTCCGGACGACTCGTCTCGTTGCCAGCCATCTTTTATGACGGAAGAATTATCAGGTTGCAAATCATCGGAAACCACAGAAGAAAAATCCGCTTTTGACTCAATACTCTGAGCCTCAACGGAATCCTGTGCAAACGCGACATTCGCACTCAGGGGCAAGCAGCAAGCAGTGATTAATGACGCAGCAGCACAAACAAGCGTGGCCTTCTTTTCGAATCGATACATAAGCGACCCTCCCAGATATCCTATTTAGTTATTTTAATCCACCTTTCAAGATTGATTTTCGCTACTTTCTGTTCAGTCTATGTAGCTAAATACAATTGATTGAACATATCGTTCAATCATTCTATTCTTTTCCTAAGCAATGAACATCTTAATTGGAGGCCTGCAGTGGAACTGACCAAGCGTAACTTTACAGTTCTGTACGAATACCTAAAGAACCCATATGCCAGCCAGCGAGAAGTTGCCGAGCGCACCGGCCTTTCACTTGGATCAGTAAACGCAGCGAATAAAGAGCTCACGAATGAGGGGCTTCTCGAATCGGACAGCCTAACCGACGGCGGTTACGAAGCGCTTCATCCCTATAAGGTTGAAAACGCAGTGATATTGGCTGCGGGGCTTTCGAGCCGCTTTGCTCCCATTTCGTATGAAAAGCCCAAAGGCCTTTTAAAAGTACGTGGTGAGATCCTCATTGAGCGACAGATTAGGCAGCTGCAAGACGCAGGTATCAGCAATATCACCGTCGTTGTCGGCTATAAAAAAGAATATTTCTTCTATCTCGAAAGCAAGTTCGGCGTCTCGATTGTCGTCAACAACGAATATGCATCCAAAAATAACCACGCATCGCTTATGTGCGTAAAAGAGCGGCTTGGCAACACCTATATTTGCTCAAGCGATGATTACCTTCTAAACAATCCGTTCGAAGCATACGTTTGGAAAGCATTTTATTCTGCTCAATATGCTGAAGGCGCCACCAAAGAATGGTGCATTCAAACCGGAGCAATGGACAGAATTACCAATGTTACGATTGGCGGTTCCGATGCTTGGTATATGCTCGGACATGTCTACTTTGATAAAGCCTTCTCGCTTGCATTTAAGCAGATTCTCGAAACGGAATATAACAAGCCCGAAACAACGGACAAGCTTTGGGAAGATCTATATATCGAGCACATCAAGGAGCTCGATATGGTTATCAAGAAGTATCCTGAGGGCGAGATCAACGAATTCGATTCTCTTGATGAGCTGCGTGCCTTTGATCCGCATTTTATCGAAAACGTTGACTCCGATATTTTCGATAACATCGAGCAAGTGCTCGGCTGCTCCAAATCAGAGATTCACGACGTTTATCCCCTTAAACAAGGTCTTACGAATCTATCGTGCCACTTTAGAACCAATGACGGAGAGTACGTTTACCGCCATCCGGGAGTCGGGACCGAACTGCTTATTAACAGAAATGGAGAAGTAGCCGCACTTAAAAAGGCCAAGGAGCTCGGCCTTGACGACACGTTCATTCATGAGGACCCAAAGCGTGGTTGGAAAATTTCGAAGTTTGTACCCAACGCAAAGCAGCCTGACCCGCATGATCCTGCCCAAATGAATCGAATGATGCAGATGTGTCGTTCGCTTCACGAGAGTGGTGCAAATGTTGAAACCGAATTTGACTTCTACCTCGAAGCGAAGCGCTACGAATCACTTCTTCTGGAAAAAGGTCCCATCGACATTCCAGGCTACAGGGAAATGTCCGCCGAAATCGATGAATTGGAGCACTTTGTACAGGCCGATAATGCACCAAAATGCCTTTGCCACAATGACTTCTTTTACCTCAATTTCCTTATCGATGAGAACGACAAGTACTATCTCATTGACTGGGAATATGCTGGCATGAGCGATTACGCAAACGATTTTGGAACATGCAGTGTCTGCTGCGAGCTTTCCGAAGATGAAGTCGACCGCGCGCTTGATGCATATTTTGGGCGCAAGGCAACAAACAACGAAATTGCGCATAACTATGCGCACATTGCCCTTGCAGGATGGTGCTGGTACCTCTGGTCTCTTCTGAAAGAAGCCGAAGGCGACTTCGTGGGCGAATGGCTCTATATCTACTTCAATTACGGTGCCAAATACCTCAAAAAGGCACTGGAGATCTATCGGAAAGGTGAGTAACGATGCAATTCGGCTTTTTTAGCGGTCTTCTTTGGGGCCTTGATACAGTAATTCTTGGAATCGGCTTGGCGCTTGCGCCCTATATTGGATCGGCGGAAGCGCTTGCATGCGCCTCCATTGCGGGATCCTTTCTCCATGATGCCTTCTGTGCAATTTGGCTCTTTGGCTACATGGGAGTCCGAGGCAGACTAAAAGACACGCTCGCTGCACTTAAAACTCGTTCGGGCAAGGTCGTCATCGCCGGCGCCCTACTCGGTGGACCTATCGGAATGACCGGCTACGTATTGGCAATTAATAACATCGGAGCTGCCTACACGGCAATCATCTCCGCCTTCTATCCCGCAGTCGGAGCATTCCTTTCCTTCGTACTGCTGAAGGAGAAAATGGGCAAAGGCCAGATTCTTTCCCTTCTCGTTGCTCTTTGCGGTGTAATGACGATGGGCTATCTATCGGCCGGATCGAGCGAGATTGCAAATGCCCCCCTCGGCTTACTCGGCGCAGTGCTTGCCGTTATTGGATGGGGATCCGAAGCGGTGCTGTGCGCATGGGGAATGAAAGATGATGCCGTTGATGACGAAACAGCTTTGCAAATCCGCGAAACTACAAGTGCGCTTGTTTATGGAGCGCTCGTACTCCCCCTCTTCGGAGCATGGCATTTCACGTTGGGCGCTATCCCAAGCATGCCCACATTGATTATTGCACTCGCCGGACTCGCAGGAACTGCATCCTATCTGTTCTATTACAAGGGCATTGCGGCAATCGGAGCAGCGCGTGCGATGGCTCTGAATATCTCCTATTCGGCATGGTCAGTGGTCTTTGGCCTGATCTTGCTTGGAACAATTCCCGACATGGCATCCGTAATCTGCTGCGTTGTAATTGTATGCGGAACAGTTTTGGCAGCCAGTAACTGGGACGAACTATTTGGACGTAAGAAGACGGCGTAGCTAGATTAACAATGTAGCAAAAGGGGAGAGCTCGTCGAGCTCTCCCCTTTTAGCATCATGGCTATTCAATTACCACGGCCTGGCTATCCATCTGTTGCCACGTGCCGAAGAACACTTGGGCATTTCGCGTAACATTGCCGTTAATCGAATCCGAAAGATAGACAATTCCCTGCTCGTCATCATAGCCTTTAAGGACTACGGCATGATTACCGCCCCACAGACCATAGGAATGCCCGTTATACCAACGCGCAGCATAACGGCCTCCTGGCCAACTTCCCCATTCGGTATTCCACATCTCAACAGGTTGACCACAGGTCAGCCTGTTCTTAATGGAAGAAATTGACGAGAAAGAGACGTCTTTTGCCTGCTTGCCACTTCCAGCAGCACGCAGAAAGTTATTACCAGCAATAGTAATCGCAGGTGCGACGCATCCCATGAGACCACCGCTGCTACGCCTTGGATTGCCATCAAAAGCGGTAACAAAATTGCCATTACTTCCCTTGGGCAAATAGTAATCCGCAATAATCGTCTTACCTAAACCGAAACCATAGTAGTTAAGCAAGTTTGTAAGGGCAACCGACTCACAGCCAGTAGGAAGTTCCGGGTACTGCGAATAGCACGGGACATCGACCCAAGCGCCAACCATTGCGCCGGATGAACTGAACTTGTAGTCAGTAGAGCCGATCCAATACCAACCGTTGCTCAACATTACTCCCCCACGTGCGGCATCAAGGTAATACCATGTGTCCCCACGGGAAAGCCATCCCGTTTTCATTATGCCAGAAGCGGAATCTAGCCAGTACCAGTTACCGCCATCGTTAAGCCAGCCGGTCGCCATTCGACCATCCGAGTTAAAGTAATACCAAGACCCAGCAATTTGCTGCCATCCAGTCAGAATTACCCCATTAGCAGAACAATAATATCGAGAACCCTGACTCTCAATCCAGCCCGTTCTGGCATTACCGTCATCGTCAATCAGCTGGATTCCCGAATCGGTCATTATGCCTTTAAGGTCAATTGCGCCGCTGGATGACGAA
The DNA here is from genome assembly GCA_019419665.1 of Collinsella sp. Classification (GTDB taxonomy): domain Bacteria; phylum Actinomycetota; class Coriobacteriia; order Coriobacteriales; family Coriobacteriaceae; genus Collinsella. The sequence goes on along the minus strand of DXZM01000028.1, from coordinate 115,993 downwards.
TGATACATCCAAGACCCATCACCGTTTGACCAGCAATTAGCCATCATCTTGCCGGTACTATTAAATATGTATTCACATGATCCGATAGTTTGAACGCCCGTGGTCATGGCATGCGTCGAGGGGTCGAGCCAGTACCATGCACCGCTTAGGCTGAGCCATCCGGAGGCGAGGGCACCGGAGCCCGTCGCGTAGTACCAGGTACCGCCGTCGAGGAGCCATCCGGTAGCCATCGCGCCGGACGCATTAAACCAGTACAGTGAGCCGTTGCACTCGTGAAAGCCGGTAGCCATGGCGTGCGTCGAGGGGTCAAGCCAGTACCACGTACCGTTTAGGTTGAGCCAGCCGGAGGCGAGGGCGCCGGAGCCCGTCGCGTAGTACCAGGTGCCGCCGTCGAGCACCCACCCGGTCGCCATCGCGCCGGAGGCGTCAAACCAGTACGCGGAGCCATTGCACTCATGGAGCCCGATGGCCATGGCATGCGTCGAGGGGTCGAGCCAGTACCAGGCCCCATTGGTATAGAGCCAGCCAGAATGCAGCGAGACTGGATTAACTGAATCCACATAGAACCAGTTACCGTCAAACGAATTCCAACCCTGATTCCATTTAACGGATTCTTGAGCAGACCCATCATTGATTGAATCGGAAGAATTAAGAGTCGAGGAGACGGATTGCTGCTCAAAATCAGTAGGGATGAAGGAGCTTATGGATTCTGCGTTCGCGATATCAACCACACCGGGCCCAGCGAGCAGTAGAGTTGAAAGAATGATTCGGATTAATGTTATTCGCTTTTTCCTTGCCATGTCAGCCCCCAGTAGTAACCAATTTTTACATAAACATAGTCTACAAATGGATAGCTAAGAGCAATATGTAATTAGAAAAAAGCAATTAAAGAAGAGTTGCTAGCCGAGCCAAGCACCATTACTAGCAAAAGAGTATTGTGCCCCGTCGATCTGCTGAACACCAGTAACCATAGCGTGCGTCGAGGGGTCGAGCCAGTACCAGGCGCCGCCGACATATGCCCAGCCGGAGGCCAGCGCGCCGGAGCCCGTCGCGTAGTACCAGGTTCCGCCGTCGAGGACCCATCCGGTCGCCATCGAGCCGGAGCCGTTGAACCAGTACATGGAGCCGTTGCACCCATGGAGCCCGGTGGCCATGACGTGCGTCGAGGGATCGAGCCAGTACCACGTACCGTTTAGGTTGAGCCAGCCGGAGGCGAGGGCACCGGAGCCAGTCGCGTAGTACCAGGTCCCGCCGTCGAGGACCCACCCGGTCGCCATGGCGCCGGAGGAGTTGAACCAGTATGCGGAGCCGTTGCACACGTGAAGGCCCGTCACCATGGCGCCGCCCGCGTCGGGGTCGAGCCAGTACCAGGAGCCGCCGGTGTAAAGCCAGCCGGTCGAGGCGATGCCGTTCGCAAACCAGTACCAGGAGCCGTCGACGAGGCCCCATCCGTTAAGGGGGCCACAGCTGCCGAAGTAGCGGCGGACGCCCTGCGCGTCCGTCTGGTAGCCCGTCAGCATGGCCCCCGTCCGGGCGTCGAAGCAGTAGGGCACGCCGCCGACGGATACGGGGCCGCGCGCCAGCGCGCCGGATCCCGTCGCGTAGTACCAGGTACCGCCGTCGAGGAGCCACCCGGTCGCCATGGCGCCGGACGAATTAAACCAGTACAGGGAGCCGTTGCACTCGTGAAGGCCGGTTGCCATGGCACCGCCCGCGTCGGGCTCGAGCCAGTACCACGTGCCGCTCTGAAACAACCATCCGGCATACGCCTTGCCGTTGGAGGCTGCATAATACCAGGTGCTGTCAATTAGTTGCCAATAATAAAGGGAGACATCAACATACGCGTAGTTCATATCAACGTTGCCGTTGATTCCAAGGACTTTTCCGTTGCTCTTATACTGCCAAAAACTGTAATTGCCGGTATAGTCACATTGCGAGTTATATTGAGCAATCCAATGATCCCAAGAGCTACTCTTAAATACAGAGTCAGTCAAAATGTTGTTAAACCAATTTAAATTTGCATAAATACCAGGCTCATATCCTGCGGCAGAAATCCTATTACAAAAAACCTGCGCCCTCGATGCAATTCCGGTTTGACGTCCATTTGCAATTATCGAGTTATCCTCAAGATCGTAATACACCGGCAATCTTGGATTATGTCCAGAAAGGCAATTGATCACCATTGATGCCTCATCGGCTGCCTGCTGATTATCAAAAGCATATGAATAGATATAGACGCCGTAGGGAATTCCGAGTCGCTCGCACTCAGAAATATTTCGATTAAATTGATAGTCAACTCGACCGCCCCAAGATGGAGCGCCAAATCCAACACGCAGAATAGCGAAATCGATACCAGAAGCCTTAACAGCATTCCAGTCAATACGTCCTTGATGCTCACTGACATCGATGCCCTGCGCCGTAGCCCCATCGGGAAGAATGTCCATGGACAATAAGGCTATTCCATCTTCTTCGGAAGAAGCATCCTCTGCGACCAATTGCCCATCCTCATAACGCCAGGAATTCTCAACTAGGGACCGCGCAGCTTCCGCGTTCGAGGGGAAAACAAACACAGAAATGGGCGCAAGGACCATCAGCACCAACAATGCCGAAAATAACTTAAGATGTTTGCTCATGTAAACCTCGTCATTCGTTCTTGTTTGCGTTTAGCTTACAGCATGGCTGTGAAAGATTTCCGAACATCCAACTGGACAAGATGCCATCTAGGACGACAAATAACTGCACGCAATACCACAATGTAAACAAGAACTTCCCAGCAGGGTGAAACCAAGGACTCCTAGTCCCTACTCTTACCCCCCCAAGAATACCGACTTCAAATAAACTTTCAAACTAGATGTCAAAAAGGTAGGGGACCCAGAGAGTCCCCTACAACTCAGAATTCTAACGAATCAATATTACTTTCGATGGACCCAAAGCGGTCAAACCGGAGATGCGGTTTCCATAACCATCACTATGCCAGAACAAATTTTCGCTCGGCGAATTGCCCCAGAAAAAGCCAATGTGGCTATCGTCGGCATATGGGTTGTAAGGATTGAAGAACACAATGTCCCCCTTACGAGCCAAGCCACTGCGCAACAACTCATCAATAGAGTTGAAATAAGTCACGTTCGCGCACGTATCGATAGCGTAGCCGTACCAACGATAAGCGTTAACGCAGCCGCCCCTTCCGGGACCTCCACTCCAAGGGGAATGGCTCTGCTCGGCGGCAATGGGAGCTAAATTACCGCCCGCTTTCATATACGCATGCGATACAAATCCGCCGCAGTTCATACCGGTATACCCATCCCAACGAGGATCACCCTTTGGATACATGCATGTTTCTTGGCTAAGATGCGTATCGTAGGGTGTTCCACGGTAATAGCCATCGTTTTCGTGGCTCATAAGCCAATTGACCAGGCTGGACCTATTAACCCCCAAAACAGAACCAGACGTATTCAACCATGCACCACTTGCATTGAAGTAGTAGTCGACGCCATCGATTTTCAGCCACCCGTTAGCAAACATAGCGCCCGAAGGCTGAAGCCAGTACCACGTGCCGCGGTCATTGAGCCATCCGGTCTTCATCTTGTAGGTGGAAGGATCCATCCAATACCACGCACCGTTAACATATTGCCAACCAGACTTAAGGACACCATTGGAAGATGCGTAATACCAAGTATTGCCGCTTTCGTCAGAAGCGTCTTTCGACATAATCCAACCAGATGCTACATTGACGGCACCGTTTGCATCCGCATAGAAAACCGCGTCTCCAATATGAATCACACCTGGCAATGAAGACGAGTCAGCACGATCAGCGACTACGGGAGATCCATCAGATGAAGTAGGCAACGGCTCGCTCAGTGCTCCAGACGATTTCGCCCATGCCATACCGTCGCTCAAGTTAATCCAGCACGAAGATGCCATCGCACCGGAATCATAAGAAAAATAGCGCGTGTTTCCTACCGCGAATTCACCAGTACACATTGCGCCGGATACATCATCAAGGAAATACCAGGCGCTTCCGAACTTTATCCATCGTCCTCGTTGAATAGCTCCATTTGATGCGGCGTAATACCAAGTACCATCAACAAGTGCCCAGCCTGTTGCCATGGCGCCTGAACTCGTAAGGAAATAGGTGGACGACTCCACTTGCATAAAGCCCGTGAGCATAATATGGCTTCCTGGATCCAGGTAATACCAAGAATTCCCTAGAAGTAACCAGCCTCCATGCAGTAAGCCGTTGGAGTCAGCGTAATACCAGTTGTTGTCAATAAGAGCCCACTGGGAGGAGAGCATGGCCCCTGAGCTGTTAAAGCTATAAGAAGTGCCATTACATTCTTTCAACCCGGTGGCCATAGAACCGTCTGCAGGATCAAGCCAGTACCAACGACCCCCATCCGAGAGCCAGCCTTTCACCATGGCACCAGAGCCGGAGAAATAATGCCAGACGGAAGCATCAAGGTGCCATCCGATAAGCATTGCGCCAGAAGAGGAGAATCCATACGTGGCTTCCCCGATCTGCAGCATTGTATCGTGGACCATCTTGCCCTCATCATCCAGCCAATACCAGTTGCTGCCGTCTGAAAGCCAGCCTTTTACCATGGCGCCAGAACCGGAGAAATAACGCCAAGCAGAAGTGGGGCCTGTAGAATCTAGGTACCAGCCGACACGCATTGCACCCGAAGAGGAGAATCCATAAGTTGCACCCCCGACTTGAACCAATCCATCCTGAGCCATTCGACCTTCGTCGTCGAACCAGTACCAGCTACCGTTTATGTGTCTCCAAGAAGAAACAGCGATTGTTCCGTCGGACAAGCCCCAACGCCAATAACCAGCCCCTTCTTCGGGTGATATCCACCCCTGATGCCAAACAATTTGATTCGAAACCTCAGAAGGGGTCTCATTATCAACCTGAGAGTTCTGCTCGACAGCGAAGGTCGATTCGCGCTGAGCATCAACGCCTGACTCGACAGAAGCAATAGCAACGTTAGATGCGGGACCTTCGTCAGTGTTATTCGAATCAAGGGCGTATAACATCGAGGGCGAACCCAAAAGGAGTCCCAAAGAAACAAGGCCCGAAAAGACCAACACCCCGAATGAGCATTTCTTCATAGCAGCACGGTATCCATTCACGCAGCGACCCCGTCACCTCAGGGCAACGGGGCCTCAATCAAAACTAGCTCAATAATGCGTTAGCCAATTTGTTGGCAGTTCTTGCACTCTCGTAAAGCACCGCGCTTCCGGGCCTCCTGGATAGAGATCTGCGAATAGCCCTTTGCGTCCTTGCCAACGGTACGACACTTATGCGTATGGTAAACATCGCTACCGCTCTTATACCAAACTAAACCGTAGTCCGGAATCCACTTGCCGTCCTCGCCGACATAGTAGGAGCCAACCCAGGCATTCGTAGCCATGGCGCCGGAAGACTGGAGGTAGTAGTCGCCGACCCAGGCGTCGTGGGCCATAGCGCCGGAACCGCTAAAGTAGTACCAGGCGCCGCCGACCTGACGCCAGCCGGTGGCCATCGCACCGGAATCGTCGAACCAGTACCAAGAGCCACCCAGGCTGCGCCAGCCGTTAGCGACCATGGCGCCCGAGCCATCGAGATAGAACCACGCACCGCCGATGTTGAGCCAGCCAGTGGCCATCGCGCCGGAGGCGTTGGCGTAGTACCAGGTGCCCGAATCGTTGATCCAGCCAGTTAGCATGACACCGTACTCATTGAAATAGTACCAAGTTCCACCGATATTATGCCAACCGGTCAACAGCTCGCCGCTGGAAGTCGCATAGAGCCACTTTCCATAGATGGAGTCATAAATCCAGCCACTATGCTGCATGCGGCCATCAGCATTGGCGCCAGGGGTGTTCAGGAAGTAGTTTTTGCCATCAATCTGAACTCGGCCGTATGCCATATCGTGGTTTTCGGGATAGAAGTAGTACCAATCCCCGCCGATAAGCTGCCAGTTCGACACCGCGGTCCCGTCAGCGCCAAAATAGTACCAAACGGCTTCGTAATCGTTATACCACTGGTTCGTGACCATGACGCCAGTCTCGGGATCGAAATAGCGAAGGTTGCCGTCCTCGCACCGAACGAGTCCGGTCTGCATCGAGCCATCGTTGTCGAAATAATACGTTCCAGCAGGACGAGAAACAGAGAAACCTGTCAAATTGCGAGACTCGCTATGATCAATATATTGAAGACCAACGAGAGAATCAATATCAGCAAATGAGGGCGCCGGGGCAACCGTCATGCAGGCGGCGGCAAATACAGCAACTCCCAGCGCTGTTAGTCCTCGCCATCTTTCTCGAAGGTTATTCATACGACATCCTTTCTCCGAGATTTAAGGCTCTCTTAAGTTATTCTCAGACTATCAATTTAGTTTTTCAACAGGGAATCGATAAAAGGTATCTTTGTGACTGCAATTTGATGAGAGCCGCCACGTCCTTGCCGTCCCGTGCATTGTCGACAGCAACGTCTTATGGCACAAACCGGATATCCTTTTCGGCGCAAATCGTTTGAGCAGGCGGCACGCGGAAGGAGTGTGTAGAGCGGTTTTCTGCTGGCTGCCAGCCACGGCATCCTTTCGGAAACCTAATTGCCGCCGGAATTAAAGTCCCCGGCGCGGACTCACCTTATCTCCCCGACGCGGGCTCGATATCCTCTCGGATATCTAATCGTCTTGGACTTTTACCTGCCCAAGCACAGTACAACTTTTACGTGCCGCCACACGGAGCAAGGCTCGGGGATTATTCTCTAAAAACCATGCTTTCAAAGCAACTTAGGCACAAACGTAGTCAAACAAAATACCTTTCAGGTCTTTCTTGAAGATAAGCAGTAGATTAAAGTATCCGACAAGAAATCCCGCATTACATTCAACCCGCAGAAAAAACAGAGCACTAATACTCCGCCATGCCTTCGGACTCATATAAAAACCTCATATGATCGACATCGAATCTAAGTGATAGCACATCTATAGATTTGCGTACATCAGAACACAGGCAAACGAATTTAAAAAACGAATCAGTTAATTCGCTTTCAAACTCTTTGTCGCATATACGTTTTCCAAGCTCAATAGCTTGGCTCAATTTAGCAGCGACAAAGTGGTTGGAAATTAAACCAAGCATGTTATTAGCCTTCTCAAGGCTATCAAGAACAGGCAAAACGTATTGTATTGCGAAATCTAATGTGACGGTATCATCCTCAATATAATTCGGAAGTCGATACGCTAAATCACATGTATTTATATAATATTTGATCCATGACTCTTTCATTTTTGGAAACCGAGAGATATGGATTAACCGACTTTCAGCAGAGGTATCGCCCAATCTATTAGAAGTTGGAATTAAAATAGTATTTGACCTTTGCTTTCGCCAAGACGAATTATCGAAATTCAATCGAACACGAATATACTCTTGCAACCAGACAAAATAGCACGCTCCATCATCCGCTAAAGAACATCTAATTAAAAGAAAAGGTATTGCAAACATTTCAGCGTATAAAAGCGTCTTCGTATCAATGGAAAATGGAATTTCAGGTTTATCTTCGAGTGGCTTGTTTGTTCCCTTCACCTGAATTGCCATTAATTCACCAGTAGCGAATCCGTTTTCAAAGCGCTCAAAAATTTTATCGATTCCAAAATCACGTTCTGTTAAGTCTCGAACAACCCAGTTTTCAGAAGGCATAAGGGAGGTGACGAAAGAGCATGCCTCTGTATCAATTATGTAGCTATTTGGACGTTTCGGAGGATATGCCATAAAAATCAGCTCCATCAGCCTTAGCGCAAGAGCACCTAATAACGACAAAATAAAGATAACAACCAACATAATTAGACTGCATGTCAGTTGATATCGAATAAGCGGTTAAGGACACAATAACCAATAAAACAATAGCACTCACTGTGTCCAGGGGCATGGACCATCTCCTCCATCCTTCCTGCTCGAGCACGTCAGAGTAACCACCCGGTGAAACCATTGGCCGAGAGCTGCGCCCCCAGTCCCCGGGAAGCGGCCCTCTTGATTAAACTGCTCAGTATTTCGTGCTCACGGGCTCAATTCCCGGTGACCACTTGAGTCACTTCATAGTAGAGAGCAACGACAATGTCGACGCTGCAGGTCTTAAGAATACATTCGCAATAGATGTTCCGGCTGTTCACGCCACTGCAGTGAAGCTGACCGGCCTCGGCTTCTATGATCGAATTAAGCACCTGATCGGAGAGCCTGCGGATAAGCACCAGCTGTCGATCGTCCCGTCGCTGAGGTGGGGCTCAGCGAACATGTCGGGCGCGGCGTCCGCTAAGATCTACATTGCGGTCCTCATCCTTCTCAAGAACCTTCCTTGTGGTTATTTCAGATTCTAGTGCGAAAGCCGTTTTGCGTCAGGCAGACGTCATCACCCCCCCCCACGCTTACGCCATCTATTTTTTGTGCGATCCAAAGTATCGCTAGCTCACGCTCTTCACTATCATCAAATTTGCAGGTCTCATATTTGATGTTTCATTCAGCTCCTTAGAATCGATAACCAAATCCCATTGTCCATTTTGGCCCGGCAATGATCGGCAAAGTTGTTTGTTAGGTATACGAAACAATCGATTAACTGGAGTCAAACGCTTAACTCCAAAACATTTCAAACTGACAATTTCGATACATAATAAAGCTGCCAGTGAATTCAAACAGTTCTCCAAATTAGCTTTTCTAAAATACGTACCACGATCATGTTTCACAGCGTTATAGCTATCCCACCAAGTTAATTTTGCATACATTCCATTTATCCACGCATTAAAAGGTTTGAGTGAAATACTCTGGTTAATCGCAATGTCAACTACCTCATTTACAAAGGCAATATCATTCAAAGCAGACAGGCACTCGAATGCTTCCTTGATATTAGATGGTCTATTTCCGGATCGAAGTTCGACATAATCTTTAAAAACCGAATCAAATTCAGAACAAATCGATAAAAGCATCTTTGCAAATTCAACTGAATAAGTTGAGAAATTATCGTTGCTCAGCTCAACATAATTAAAGGAATTAACAAGCTCTCTTTCAAGAACCAAGTAGTAATCCCAATTTGATAAAGATAAACTCATAGACAAGCAACTCCCGTTAACGTAAATTACACCAAATTATCTTTCGAAATGCCCCCGTAGATATAGCAATCGCCAGCTCAGAAGTCTACTGACGCCCGATTCAGCTGACAAATAATTGACTATACGGCACTATTAAAGGATAACTAGCACTGTTCATCTACAGGAATATCCAGTTTATTCGCCGCGCAAATGCAAAGCTCTTTATCCTCTTGAGTCATCCTGCTCCCAAGAATAACTCGCAACGGCTTGCATGGGCGTTGTACATAATTCATCTCAAGCTCATCTGGCTCTGGTACAAGACGGGCACGATATTCGTTCTCCCGCTCAAACACACTGCCCTTTCTGTAAATTGCCCGTAGATCACTAAGCATGTCATCACTGCTCACATTAAGACCAAGCATCCTAGCAGCAGTCCAAGCAATTTGAGGGTCGCAATTAAATGGTTCGTCATCATATAAAATTGGAAATAATTCAGTGCGCATTCCGTTAGCTATGTTGCAATTGCGAATAGCTTCTCTGTCGTAAGCAAGAACGAAACCCGTTTGGCTTTCGGAATATACATTCCACATATTCGAATCGCTAGGATTGTCCGTTAGGCACAAAATGCGACAACAATTTCGGCAGCTATTCTGATGAACTGGGGCAACAAATCCTCCAACAAATAAGCGCAAGTTTTTAACAGCCGAGCGAAAAAGACTAACTTTTCCCTCATCGGATAGTATCTCGAACTCATCTATTCTTGCTGGATTAAAAGGAGCCCCCAGAACCCCTAAAACAAACGCAAGTCGTCTAAAATCAATTTGATTTATTATCTTTAACGCTTGTTCATCATCATTGAGATTACTTTCGATTTCATCTATACCATTCCAGTTATAGATCGGTACCGAGTCGCACTGATCGCTGAAAACCTTTGGATGAGAAAATGTAACAGTCGCGTTTTCTAGATCGGCAAAAGCGTATTCACTTGGAGGTCGATAGCGGTAAAGCATTCGCGGGACGAGAGAAGTCGATAGCGCTTCCAGCTCCTTCTTTGCGGAAACAATGGAGGCGCCATCGTTTTGCTTGGCAACGAGATTAGCCAGCGTCTCCCGATATGTTTCTTTCTGTGTCAAGCTTAGCGCCATGCAATATCGCTTCCCGATCTAGCTAAATTAGATGCAGTTGATTTTATCCAGTGCAAAAATACTGAATGCACATACGAAGCAGAAGTCATGTCTATCAACTACCAAAAAATGATTCCGATTGGAACGTACCGGAAATCGTAAAAGCTGCCAACGGATATATTTATAATAGCCTGAGATGGCTAGAGATGAAAACATATAGTCATCAAGCAGTCTTGTCCTCCGATGAAGACGCCAGCTATGACATCGAATTCCACTCTCTGTCAGGTCGCTTTACCAATTACGGAGCGCCGCAGAGGCTGCAGAAGCAGTCGAGTATGCAGAAAAGATTTATATGGGCGCGTCAATTAAAAAAGCTCTGTTAGACCAGGATTGACACACATCTGTCCCCACGGCGCCATATCGTTAGCCTCGTAGACCGCGGGGCAGCATGAACGCCGAGGACCTGGTAATCGCCTTCAAACGGGACATGGCGAAGCTGAGCGGGACCGAGCGCCGCCGCGCGATTGAGTCCGTCAGGGACGTGATCCGCGCGGCGGCGTTCGACGACACGGCCGGCTCCGCCTACGAGGTCGAGCGCAGCCGCGTCTGCCTCAAGACCGCCTACGCCATGCGCCATAGGCTGATCGAGTGCCTCTCGGCCCACTGCCCCCATTCAGGGCCGGGCGGGGCTGCGGCGGCGAGCTCGACGAGATCTACTTCCCTGAGTCGCTCAAGGGCAAGGGCAACCGCGCGAAGGGGTTGTTCGCGATGCCGTATCGGCAGCATAGAGACGGTATGTCCATTTCGTCTCTTTTAGCGCTGAATACCATGTATCGGGTTCATTTTCTCATGCCTTATAAGGAATATATGAGACGGCTGAATTCGTAGATGCCTGTTGTAAATGAATGTATGTGAGAAAGCTAACAACTACATAATAAGAGTTGCGTTTGGCATCAGGCAACGAAAACCGTTGCATTTTGTCTCTTGCAACTAAAAGGGTTGCGTTTGGTATATAGCAACGAAAACAGTTGCATTATGTCTCATGCAACTAAAAGGGTTGCTTTTGGTGTCTAGCAACGAAAACAGTTGTGCACGGGCAAGATAACCCTCACGCTTTGCGAATGATATCTTTGTTCCTGCAAATTAAAACACGCAATGTTATAGATAGACGAAATCTGATTAGCGGGCGACGATGAATGCCACATCTCTATTATCACGGGGACTGCCGCCCCAGAAAAACCCGATATGGCAATCGACGCTGATAGCAGTCTTAAAGAACATGACGTCGCCCTCACTCGACCTAGAACCGTTCGAGAATCTCCTCGGCGTTCTCTCGCAGATAGATATCTAGGTCCGGCACGGCAAACTGCACGTAGCCCCTCTGTGGTGCCTGAATAACCTCTCTTTGTAGCAATTTTGCCCTAATGGAGCTGACCTCATTGGTCTTTTTACCCATGCGCTTAGCAATCTCGGATGATTTGGACTGTTGTTTATCCTCGCACATGGCCAAAAGGTATTTGATATCGTTGAGCCCCAGTCCAGAAATCGCGGGCTCGTGAACAACATCGTGAAAACGAGCCTCTGCCAGCGCAATGCCTTCGGTGACGTCGCGCTCGCTCACAATGGCACTTTTGGCACGATGCAAGTTGGCGCGCTGCCAAATGGAATAACCGACCAGTTGCACCAGATAGGCATAGCCCTTAGTGGCCTTAGCGGCTCTCGACAGGAGATTGTCCTCTATGGTCAAGCCAGTCGCGACAAAGCTATCGCCCATAGAGAGCGCTACCTCCACCTGGTTGATAGGCGCCAGATCTTCGGGGAGGGCACGACGCAAGAACGTAAGCGCCTTGCCGTTAATAAGATCCATAACACCGGCGGGTAACCCGGCAAAGGCAAGTGCGATATCTACTTTTTCCCCTATCAAAAGCTGAACCGTAGACGCAATGGCACGCATATCGTCAATCGGAGCGTCCTGAACTTCATCGATGGCAATAAAAAGACCCTCGGATGACTTCGCCGCCGAACTTAGCAACTTTCTAAGGCTCGACTCTTTGGGTGCAACATCGACTTTCGCAGAAACAAAGCCGGCGTTTACACCGACCGAAGCATTGGCCGCAAGGGAAGAATCAGCAACCTGATCCTTCAAGTCCAGCAATAGGTTAGGGCCAGCAGAAACAATAGCGGTCTTCCATCCAAGCTCTCGCGCACGATCCCTAAGATCGCAGAGCAAAACAGTTTTTCCGGAGCCCCTCGGTCCAGCAATACGCATGAGCCTCGCAGGTGCACCAATTCCCGCATTCAAACTCTCGGTAAACTCAAGGGCAATATCATCACGACCAATTATGCGCGGAGGCTCAGCGCCGGCAGTGGGACGAAACGGATTATGGAATGCTGTGGCGCTCACTTGTTTGCCTTTCTAGGGAATCGATTAACAGCCAATCATCGGTTAAATAATTATCGCAGACTATATCGAATAATATCGAGTTATATAAGGCTGTATAAACTTATCGCGGAAGTATCGAGCTTTCGTAATATGACTTAGTTAATAGTCCACCATTGCTTTCTTCCAAGCTCATAGCGAAAGAAAGTTCAGGACTTCCTAAACCCATTGCCTTAATACGAGAAATACTCGCTCTCGGCAGATAGGTTTGGCCCCAACCACGGATCGCCGCTGAGGAAGAACTCCGGCCAGCGCTGCATGAACAGTGCTTGCTCACGCTTCCAGCGGCGCAGCTTTTCCTCGTTGGCCTCTTCCCTGCCGCGCGAGGTGAACTCGTAGTGATACAGGGGTGAAGATAGGTAGGCCCGGCCGTGCGCGGTAGCTCCGCGGGCGGCCGGGCCGGTTTTGCCTCTTGGCAATGTTCAACTCATATTAAAAGGGAGGAGTCGACTGATCGGCCCCTCCCACGGCGTTTCGCCGTTTCTCTCTGCACATATTAGCACACGGAAGGAACGTCACCGCTTGCGCCCGTAGCCATCGATGAACCCCTCAATAAATCCGTATTTCTGCCGGTCACCGCTTCCGACGATCATCATGTACGTATCAACCCCGACAGCGCTCTCGAGCTTCTCGAGCTCCCGCAGGCATTTCCGAAGAAAATCTCTGGAACGCTTCTTCTGATGCGTTAGCAAGGTCAATAGGTAGGCCAGGAGAACGATGTAGTCGATTATGGAATTGAAATTCAACCTGTACCCGATAGAAAGATCCTCATCGAGAAGCTCGCCAACCGCGGCCAGGTTTCTGTCGGTCTTGGGATACTTAACCGATTGGCTGAACCTCGAATCAAATACCGCCCCGTTATGGGCGACCGCGTTCCTTAAGGGACGAATCGTCTCGACGATGTTGATGACGATGCCGGGGTTCGCATGTAAGAGACCTAGGTCGCTTGCGATATCGGCGAGGATTTCATCGGGAAGGCTTCTGCATACGCTTGTGAGATCGCCGAGGGTCATCACCTCGAAAATGCTCCAAACGGGCGCGTCATCGTCGCGATCGACATAATGCTTCACGAGATCGTTTTTGTAACTCCGTCTCACGATGTTCTGAAGCTGGCTCTTGAGCTTGAGCTTTTCCCCCATCTGCCCGTTCACGACCCTTCCGTTGACATCCCTGCATGTCCGGAGGCCGCGCTTTAAGAAGGTCGCCAGCCCGGGGTCCTCTATGTTCTCAAGTATTCTGGCCAAGACTATGTTTTTAACCGCCGTTTCGATGAACATTATCTCCGGGTAGATTGCAGCCTTGATGGCGGAATCGAACCCGTATATGTCCATGAGTGCATCGAACGAAGGGAGGGGGAGCGCATTTTTGGGCTTTCGGACAAACCGGAAGCCTTTATAGCCATGGAAATAGCCCATGTTTCTCAGCAGTATCTTTCTGTCGCTCCCCCGCAAATCCTCCATACCGTGATTCGTCCTCATGTGCTTCATGAGGGAATTGATGCTCATGCCCTTCTTCATCGAACCTCCCTTGGCCTCCTTCTAGGAAACTATATCCCAGCCCGCCTCGACGGGGCGAGCCTGTCGTTGGCGCCGGCCTATTTGTGTTTGTTAACGTCGTGATTGCGGGTTTGATCACATCCGATTTTCAGAATTGAGCACGATAGTTTTTCGGTTTTGAGCACGGCCACGCCGACCAGACCGCATGCCTTAACGTTGTCGGTGCGTCGTATCGGCAACGAGCAAAGGCAGGAGGGAATGATCGACGTGGACAAGATAGAGGACGCAGGTGGCGGGCTGCAGGGCCATGCTCGAGGCCGAGCTCGCGCACAGGGACGCGACCAAGAGGGCACGGCTGCTCAGGCAGGCGAGGCTCCCCGTGCACAAGTCGGCCGAGGGGTTCGACTGGTCGCACGTGCGGTTCTCCGAGGGCTGGGGCCGCGACGACATGCTTTCGCTGGGCTTCGTCGGCCCCCGCGAGGACCTCGTGTTCTTCGGCAAGACCGGCAGGGGCAAGACCCACATGGCCGTGGCCCTGGCGATGCGCACGGCCGCCGCCATCTGGTCGTCGCCGAACACCCCGCCCCACCGGCTGAACTCCAGGTTCGTGGTGATGACCACCGACTGCCGCTCGTAGGCGTCGGCGAACACCTAGAAGAGCGCGCGCGCCGTCGAGATCCAGCGGCAGGAAGCCGAGCTCGTCGATGACGAGCAGCCTAGCGCAGCCGATGAGCGCGGCCTCACGGTCAAGGCGCCCCTCGTCGCGGGCGCGCCGCAGCCGCATGACGAGCGATGACGCGGTGAAGAAGCGGGCCTCCATCCTCCGCTCGCACGCCAGCATGCACAGCGCCGAGGCCATGTGCGTCTTGCCGGTGCTGACGTCCCCCACCAGCACGAGGTCCTCGCAGAAACCAGTTTCATGGAGCGTTTCATTGAAAATCCCCCTAATCTAGCAACGGTTTAAAGTCTACTAGATTGGGGGGGGACGCGAGCCAAGTCGACAAAGGCAGTTAACCGGCGGCTATTCATGCCTCGATTTAGAACCGCTCGAGAATCTCCGCAGCATTCTCTCGCAGATAGATATCTAGGTCCGGCACGGCAAACTGCACGTAGCCCCTCTGTGGTGCCTGAATAACCTCTCTTTGTAGCAATTTTGCCCTAATGGAGCTGACCTCATTGGTCTTTTTACCCATGCGCTTAGCAATCTCGGATGATTTGGACTGTTGTTTATCCTCGCACATGGCCAAAAGGTATTTGATATCGTTGAGCCCCAGTCCAGAAATCGCGGGCTCGTGAACAACATCGTGAAAACGAGCCTCTGCCAGCGCAATGCCTTCGGTGACGTCGCGCTCGCTCACAATGGCACTTTTGGCACGATGCAAGTTGGCGCGCTGCCAAATGGAGTAACCGACCATTTGCACCAGATAGGCATAGCCCTTAGTGGTCTTAGCGGTTCTCGACAGCAGTTAAACCATTGTCTAAAGCGAGAAATACTCACTCTCGGCAGATAAGTTAGGCCCCAACCACGGATCACCCGTCAAGAAAAACTCCGGCCAGCGCTGCATAAACAGCGCTTGCTCGCGCTTCCAGCGGCGCAGCTTTTCCTCGTTGGCCTTTTCCCTGCCGCGCGAGGTGAACTCGTAGTGATACAGCTCGGCATAAGGCGTATAGATGGTGTGGTAGCCCGCCTCCCATACGCGCAGGCAAAAGTCTGCGTCGTTAAAGCCAACGGCGAATTCCTCGTTGTAGCCGCCGACGCGCTCAAATACGTCGCGTCGCACCATCTGGCAGGCACCCGTTACGGCGCTAAAGTTGCCCGGGCGCACAGCGCGGGCAAGATAGCCCTCGCGCTTTGCCGAGAAGTCCTGGTTGGCATGGGCAAGTGCCCCACGCACGCCAACCAAAATGCCGGCATGCTGCACCAGATGATCGGCAAAGTAGAGTTTGGCGCCCACCACGCCCGCATCGGGACGCTGCAGATAGCCCATCATCTCTTCGATAAAGTCCGGGCTTATGACCTCGGTATCGTTGTTGAGCAGCAGCAGGTAGTCGCCCTTGGCGTGCTTCACACCAAAATTGATGATCTGAGAGTAATTGAACTCGCCCGGCCAGCACACAACACGCGCGATGCCCTTGCCTTCGGATGCTGCAGCCACGCGCTCTGGCAGGGTTTCGTAATACGCAAACGTCTCCGGGGCTTCGCTGTTGTTCTCCACCAAGACGATCTCGTAATTGGTATACGTTGCCTTCTGAGCGATCGACATCACGCAGGCATCGAGCGTCTCAACGTGATCCTTAGTGGGAATCACAATGCTCACCAGCGGCGCAGACTCCGGCAGCGCATAACGCATGTGATAGACAAACGGCGTCTCGGCCTCCTCGACCGTTCCGCAAATGCCCAGCGCGTTAAAGTGGCGCTGAAGCGCAAGGCGCCCAGCTTCAATAGCATACGGCTTGCTATCGGCAGAACCGTCGGCGGTTGAACCGGGATGCACGCGCCAGTGATACAGTACGTGCGCAACATGTTCAAACCGCGCGCCCGCCGCAAGGCAGCGGAGCGTCAGGTCGTAATCTTGGGCGCCCGCGACGTCTTCCGGCGACATGCCAATGCGATCAATAAGCGCCTTCTGCACCATCAGGAAATGCGTCACGCAGTTATGGCTATAGAGCAGGTCGACGTTGAGCTTGGTCTTAAAGACCGGCTGGCCCCACTCCCCCGTTTTCTGGAACATGTCCTCGTCGCAGAACAGGACCTGGGGACGCTCGTCCTCGGCAGCCTTGTTCAGCGCGGCAACATAGTGGAACAACGCGTCCGGTTCCAGGATGTCGTCATGGTCCAAGAACGCGATGTAGTCGCCCGTCGCTTGCTCGATACCTGCGTTGGTGTTGACCACAATGCCGCCGTTGCCGGGAAGCTCGATGCGACGGATGCGCTCGTCGTTGGCACCTGCCGCAAGGGCGGCCACCGCATCCCATTCAGGCGAGGCATCCATAAGGAGCAGTTCCCAGTTGTCATAACTCTGGACTAGCACCGAGTCCAGCAGCTCGCGCAGGTATTCCCGATCAGTCTTGTAGCACGGCACCACAATACTCACGAGTGGTCTATAGGCAAAAGCCACCGAAGCGACACGCTGGCACGCTAAATCGCCCGGCTTTGCGCGATGTTGCTCAAACCAACGTCGATAAGCTGCGTCGTCTGCACGCGCGTCCTTCATGCGGTTCCAGCTGTCGTCGACAATGCCGTTGTACAGGCGACCATCCATGGCGCAAAAACCGCTCTGGATTAGGCCCGTGGGATCAGCCGCAATCGCGACAAAATCACGTATATCCTGGGGCATCTCAACGCTCAAATACGTTTTATTGACGCGGCAACCGTTGCGCTGCGGCACATCGATCTGCGATTCAAACACATGCACGGTGACATCGATGGCATTCATATGCGCATCGAAAATCTGGAGCTCAGGGGTGCACTTGGAGTCTCCCACCCACGTAACCTCATAGCGCCACACCGCGCCGGCGTCTGCCGGCAAATAGCGAATGGCATCGATCTCGTAGCGACCGCAGCATTCGCCACGCTGCGCATCGCGGATAAGCGCACACAGCGCAGGCTTTGCTTTGTAGTTAATCTTGGATTCCAGCTTGGCCACGCGGCTATCGAGGCGAATAGAGCCCAACCTTTGGCCACCGAATGCAAAAACGGCATCCATCGACGAGCCATCCAAAAACGGAAGTAC
This sequence comes from Collinsella sp., assembly GCA_019419665.1. Taxonomy (GTDB): domain Bacteria; phylum Actinomycetota; class Coriobacteriia; order Coriobacteriales; family Coriobacteriaceae; genus Collinsella. Next base: position 98,140 of record DXZM01000028.1, on the reverse strand, counting down.
CAAGACGGCGAGCTCGCGTTCGTAATCGGAAACGGAAGGGCAAAGCGCCAGCACACGGCCATGATCGACCGGGAGTACCAGCGACGGCACACAAGAGCCGCTCGTCGTCGCATGGGCAAACGCTTGAGAACCCTCCCGCTCAATAAGCGCGGTGACATCCTGACCGGCAAAACGAAGCAGCACAAACAGACGGCCCTGACTGCGGCAAAGCGCCAAACGCTTGATACTCATCTACACTTCTCGCTTTCCCAGGGCGTTCGCTGCCATGCGTTTGCAGGCACCCAGGCGCCCAAACCTCAAGACGTCGTAATCGAACATGAGCTTTTTACATGCACGGGCATTGGGGGCCTTGCTGGTAAGCGCCGCACGCACCATAGCAGCAACAGAAGGAGCGCATTGTGCGAGCGCAGCATCGCTGCCCACGGCAGAACCGGCAAGCGCCGTGGCAACGGCAGCAAACACCTTGCCGCAGTCCGAACCCAGCAACCTGAGCGCATCGTACAGCACCAGATCGCATAGGAAGTACGCCAGGTCATCGGCATACTGGACATCGAGACCGTCGCGCTGCCAGTCAGCCAGCACAGCGGAGTAAATCTTCACATGCTCCAGCAGACGCGTCTCGTCGTCATAGCGCATGGTGTCCATGAGCGAGCCCTTGCGCGCCACGCGGTAGTCATACAGCTTGTTCGAAATAAGCGCGGTCTTGCGCGAGCGACCGTACACGGCAAAATCGAAGACCTGGTCCTCGCCATACTTAACGGTTTCGTCGAACACGATCCCGTTGCCCAGCAAAAACTCACGCTTGCAAGCGGTGCGCCATGCAAAGGGGCGAGACGCTTCCTTAAACAGCAGGTCGGAGCCATAGCCTTCAAACGACACATCGCGCGGGCTCAGTACATAGTTAAGCCACGGATACCCCGCCTCCAGCGGATACGGATTCGCGCCAAAGGTCAAAACATCACAGCGCTCGCGCTCAAAGGCATCGACGATTACACGGCATGCATCGGGCGTAAACCGGTCGTCGGAATCCAAAAACGCGACGATAGGCGCCGTGGACGCAGCGATGCCGGCATTACGCGCACTCGACAGGCCCCCGTTTGGCTTATCGACCAGCGTAAAGCGCGCGTCCTTTTCGCAATACGCAGCCGCAATATCGCGCGAGCCGTCCGGCGAGCCATCGTTGACCAGCACGCCTTCCCAATCGGGCATGTCCTGCGCAAGCAGGGAGTCCAGGCACCAGGCCAGGCACTCCTCCACGTTATAGATGGGAACGACAACGGAAATCTTGGGGGTAGCCATAGTCACTCGCTCCTACTGTGCGGCCGGAACGTCATCGGGGTGCGGGTTGTCGCCGTGGGTGCGCTGATACGTCAGCACGCGCCAGACCAGCGGCAGGCCGCCGATCTTAAAATAATGCTTAAACGTATTGATCTTGCCCGGCTTCTTAAAGTCAAAGCGCGAATCGATATAGGCGCGGGGAGACTTGACCATCAGGCGCAAGTCGGTCTCGCCACGCGGATCGAACAGCGACAGGTCAAAGCGACCGGCATCCCAATCGGCCTTGAGCTCGGGAGATGCCTTCTTCCAAAACTGCTCACGCAGTTCATCGACCAGACGTTCATCATTCCAACGGTACGTATCGACCTTCATGCGCATTAAAATCCCCTGGAGCTGAGCCTTGAGCTCGGGGCGCTCTTCCAAAAAGCGCTGCATCTCGGCATATTCGTCGCAAACGCAAAACACCTTGTTGGGCGAATTAACGGAGCTCTTCTCGTTATCCTGACGATAGCACAAAATGGGGTCCGCAATAAACGCGGCACGTTCGGCACAAGCCCAAACCTTAAAGTTAAAGCCTGCGTCCTGATACGAGGCACCCGGCGTGGGAAGGAACCGAATCTGATTGTCGTTGAGGAACTCGCGCCGATAGATAGCCGACCAAATGGAAGGTTTGCGGTAGAAGATGCCCGGGCGGTCGACGGGGCGATACGCGGCGCCCGTCATATGCTCGTCGATAATCCCAAACAGTTCACGGCGCTCGCTGGGCGTGGACCAATACAGGTAAAAGTCGCCCTTTACCACATCGGCATGCTCAGCATCGGCCTTGGCGACCAACTTTTGGAGCGAATCCTCAAACATAAAGTCGTCGGACTCAAGGATGCCCACGTACTCGCCGCGCGCCATCTCCAGGCCGCGGTTCATCGAGTCGCCGTAGCCGCTGTTGGCCTTGTCGATCATCTTTACACGGGGGTCGCGCTCCATGTACTCGCGGATGATATCTGGCGAGCTATCGGTAGAACCGTCGTTGATACAGATGATCTCGATGTCTTTGAGCGTCTGCGCCACGGCGGAATCAAGGCACTCGCGCAGGTAGCGTTCGACATTGCAGATGGGGACAAGCAGCGAAACTTTAGGGGTATCAGAGTTCTGCAAGAGAACCTCCTGTTGAATAGCGTGTAACAGGGTTATTTTAGCAGCCGAGTTGCGGCGGGCGGCAGCGCTTGGAATTAGATAAAGCGCTCCAGGCAGGCTTTGAGACCGCGAGTCGAAAGATAGAACAGCGTGGCGTCTGCCATCGAAACGCCCGAGGTCGCCACAACGAGCTTGTGGGCAACACGGCGAACGGCGCCCTTAGCAGGCATATCCGTCCACTCCCTTCCCAAAAACGTCGTGAGATCCATATTGACGCGAACGGCTACACGGCGGTAGTCATTAGCGTCCAAGCGTGCCAAATCAAACACGATAAGGTCCAAGAACCAGGTGATCAGCTCGCCGGGGCACAGGTCCAAAAGACCGTAGGCCACCCAGTCCTCCAAGACCTCCTCGAGCATCCTCATGTGGGAGTCAAGCTTTTTGGCGCGAGCCTCGGCACTGTTGAACTCGTGCGTCGCCGATTCGCTCTCCATCACGTAGTGGTAGAACTTGTCCGGCATGACAACGGTCTTGCGGGCAAGCGCATAGGCCGCAAATTGAAATACGACATCCTCGCCCAAGGCCAAGCCGGGAGCAAAGCGAATGCCTTCGCGATTGAGCAGCTCGCGCGAAAAAGCCGCACGACAGGCATAGGGCTGCGCATTCGAATGGAACAGCAGTTGGGGATCACGGGCGCCGAAGGTACCGGCTTTGGGGCTCATGAGTTGCTGGACGCGTTTGGGGGCAGCATCGGCAGGTTCACAGACGCCGCCAAAAACGGCGGCCTCGGCATCTGCAGACTCCATGGCATGCAGCACGCGCTCGACCGTCTGGGCATCGATGTAATCGTCGGCATCCACAAAAAAGACGGTCTCGCCCTCGGCGGCATCGATACCGGCATTTCGAGCACACGAGACGCCAGCGTTTTCCTGGTCAATCACCAGTACGCGATCGTCGGCCTGCGCGATCTGACGCAACACGTTCAACGAATCATCAGTCGAACCGTCGTTGACACACACAACCTGAATCGAGCGCTCGGACTGGGCCAGCAGCGAATCGAGGCATCGCTGAATGGAGCGCGCAGAGTTGTAAACGGGGACGACAATGGTAGCTTTAGGGCACGAGGCCTCTCCCATGCCGACCTACCCCCTTAGCGATTCGATGAGGAAGGCGGCGACCACGCCTGGGCCTCCAACCGAGGCGTAATACTTAGCACGCCCCAAGGCACCATCCGTCGCAAAACTCGGATGCTCGTCAACCCAACCCTCAGGATCTTTGAGGATGGCAGCGAGATTCGCGCGCTTCCACGGCTTGAGGTCGTCAAGCGAAAACTCCCCCGCGTCCAAGGCCGCCTGAAATTCCTTAGCCATCTGAACCAGGAACTCCTTATAGAACTTAGGCGCCAGGCGCACGTAGTTCCACATATACGAATCGTACTTAATGAGCTGATTGAACTTGAGCATGCGCGCGACGTCATCACTTGCGTGGTCGCGGGCATAATCCTCTCGAATCCAACGCTCAATCTCGGCATACTCGGTATTGACGCAAAAGACCTTAGCCGAAGAATTGACCGAGGAATTCTCGTTGTCCTGGCGATACGACAACACGGCATCATGCAGGTAAATAGCCTTTTCGGCACACGCGATCACCTTAAAGGCAAATGACGTGTCCTGAAAGGATGCCCCCGGAGTCGGCAGGAACTTGATACCGTTGCGCTCAAGAAAATCACGACGGTACACGGCCGACCAAATCGACGGTTTTTGCTTAAAGAACTGCGTCGTATTGCTGGGATGCACCGGTTTGCCACAATCCCTTGCCTTAAACATCTCGTGCAGCGAACGGCGCTCCTCGGGCTTAGACCAGTAGAAATCAAAGTTCGCCTTCGCAAAGTCGGCATTATTGCTATCGGCGGCCGAGACAAGCTTTTCGAGTGCGTCGGGCGCCATAAAGTCATCGGACTCCAAGATGCCAACGTACTTGCCACGCGCCATCTCCAGACCGTGGTTCATCGAGTCGCCGTAGCCGCTGTTGGCCTTGTCGATCATCTTGACGCGCCCATCGCGCTCCATATACTCGCGGATAATCGCCGGCGAGTTGTCGGTCGACCCGTCGTTAATGCAGATGATCTCAATATCCTTGAGCGTCTGCGCCAGGGCGGAATCGAGACACTCGCGCAGGTAGCGCTGAACATTGTAAATGGGAATAAGCAGCGACAGAACAGGGCTGCCAGAGGCGTTAGTAGACAAATGTGCTCCTTAGGAAATACCTGTCGTTTCATGGTATCAAAGGGTCAGCGCGCCAGCGGGCGTTTATATAATCTATGGAGCCTCTTGCGGGCAAAGTAGCCGCACGTCATGCGGCGGGCCCGTGGCAGGTTCCTGCGTTTTATTCAAAGCTTGCCGCCAAGGTGCGCCGAGCCTTTACAATAGGACAGTCCCAAGGACGTATTCGATAGCTTCCGTGCAGCGCATGCGCGCCGCGCGTGAAAGGATATATTGCCCCATGCCTTCAACCCTTCCCGCTCCCATCGATAAGCTCGCCATCGTCGTCGTTACGTACAAGCGCCAGGAACTCCTGGCCAACTTGTTCGAATCTATGACCGAGCTCACGGCAACGCCCTGGCGCATCGTGATTGTCGATAACGAGAATTCGCGCGAGACCGAGGCCATGTGCACCGCATTCAACGAGCGCCTGGCCAACCTGTGGGGCATCGACACCGAGCAGCCCGACGCGCAGGGCGGCACCGACCGTGTCATCTACGCCCCGCAGCTCGAAAACGGCGGCGGTGCGGGCGGCTTCTCGGCCGGCACTAAATGCGCCTACGACCTAGGCGCCCAGTGGTTCTGGGTGATGGATGACGACGTGCTCGTCATCCCCGAAGGCATCGAGCGCTTGGCCAAGTGGACCGACCGCTACGATGTTATCCAGGGTTCGCGCTTGGACTTTGACGGCGGCGCCTTCTTTTGGCAGTACCAGCTCATCCTTTCGCTCGGCATTCCCAACCCCATCGCCAAGTGGGATCTGGGTCCCGAGGGCTACCGTTCCATGAACCAGCTGTGCTTTGAGGGAGGCATGTTCTCGCGACGCGTGGTCGACAAGATTGGCCTGCCCGATGCGCGCTTCTTTATCTACGGCGACGATGCCTGCTACGGTTACGTAGCCAGCCAGCACTTCCCCGCCGCCGTGGTCGCCGACGTGGTGCTCAAGCGCGCCCGCGCCGTCTCTAACTGGGACATCGCCGGTAAGCGCCAGCTCAACTCCACGAGCGACACCAACCGCTACTACATCATGCGCAACCGAGGCTTCCTCGCTCGCTATATGCAGATCTACGGTGACTACCACCCCATGCTGTTCCGTCTGGGCAATGCCGCGACCTTCTGCAAGGAGTTCATTCGTCTGGCAGCAGTCGACAAATGCTTTAAGACCGGCATTCCGGCGCTGCGCCGCGGCATGAAGGACGCCCGCAAGATCGTTAAGGATCCCAACTGGAAGCCCATGCCGCCCCTGAAGGACGCCGAGTAGTAAAGGGCTTTCGCCCGCCGCTACAGTCGTTGACACACCACGGACACACGCTGACCGTCAAAGCCAAAGCCCCAACGCATGCGCCCGACGGCGGGGCGCGGCACGCGGATATCATCGATGCCGTCGCGCTCTATGTCGAGCAGCGCCTGAACCGCCAACAGTTCCAGGCCCAGGGCATCGACGCCAGGGTCGTACAACATGTTGACCGTAATGAGCGGTCGCTCATCGAGCATGCCGAGCGTGTCGGCCACGTCAAACACCCGACCGGTGGGAATCACCTGGATATCCCAGCGATCCGAGACGCCACTTCGCTTGGAGCTGGGATTGCAATAGCCGGGCAGTCCAAAGCAGAGCCCCTGAAGCGCCAGATGATAGGCTGTCGGCATATCTGATTGGCCCACATCGATGCCCAGATCGCTGATAGCACAGCTCAAAGCTTGCTTTACAGTGTCCTCGTCTCCTCGACACAGCCCGTCATGGAACGAGTCGATAACTCCAACGTCCTCAACGGCGCACTCAAACCATTCCAGAATTACAAGACGGAGCGCCTGACGCACTTCGTTATTAGGCAGACGCAGGGAACGAAGGCACGCGCCGTTTTCCGAATGCCCCGTCATGTCCGTCGTAAGAAATCCAGACAGATACAGCGCTGTCCAGATATCTTCGGGCTTGGCGGCATCGGCCTCCTCGGCATGCACATGCACTGGCACCTCAATAAACCCATGCGCCTCAAGTAAATCGAACAATGCGGACAGGCGCATGAGATTCCAGTCGCCGACGCATGCGCTCAGACGGTCGGCGTAACCATACAGATCTGCCCGAACGGGCGCGACGCAACCGCGATGTGCGTAGTCCACCACGCGCTCCGGGCTCGAGCAATAAAAACCACCAAGCAGATAGCCCTCGAGCCACTCACGCGCGTCATCCAGACAGCCGTTGCGACCGATGCAATCCAACAGCACTTGGACTTCGTCGTCCGAAAAACCGAACCATCGATCACACCAACTCGACAACGCTGTCGCCGACCGATAGGAAACCCCACGTTGGGACAACGCAAACTCGGCATGACCGGGGCGTTCGCACATCAGACACGTCAATCGCAACGAGTCGCCGGCATCGGCAATGGTGTCGAACAACATTCGGCTGAGCGACTCTAGGGAATCCACGCTACCGTCGTCCTTAGCGTCCAAACGCTTTGGACATACCGCGTCGTAGTCGTCTATCAGAAGAACAACCTGCTCATCGAAAGCTGCCTGGAGCAGTTTAATAAGCACGCCAAGCGCCGCATCGATCTCCTTATCGCTGGCCACCCCACGCGCCGCCCTCTCGATAAGACGAACCTCACGTCTTGACAGATCAGGCGCGGCAAGCAGCGGCAGTAATCGGGCGCACTCGCGCACGACAGCCCCGCGAATTGCTGCCGCAGCACCAGCGCCATGCCTCGAAGCGGCAGCTGTAAAGTCGAGCATGATGACCGGATAACTCGCGTACTCATCACGATAGCGACCGCCGCCCGCCTGCCAAATCTGGGTACCAGCGAACAGGCTTCGATCCGGCAGCCGGCGATCAGGTCGTTCCAAATAGCACTTGAGCATCGATAAATTCATGCTCTTGCCAAAACCCTTGGGCCGACAGCAAAGCGCAACAGGTGCTTCACTGTCCAATATATCGGCAATAAACATAGTCTTATCGACGAGTAAACACCGATTGATTGCATCGGAAAAGTCGTGTGCATCAACCGGTAGAGCTGCGCTATCCGCATGATTGAGCAACCGTGCACCAAACGCATGAGTAAAACCACAATTCACCTGTTCAGACACCGTAAACTCTCCTTCTAACGCAGCACGATGCCCATTGTAGCGAGCGGGTAGAGCGCAACAATATCGACATGCAAACGTTTCGGGCAGCGGTAGCAACAGCCCCCCGAGGGGGCATAACAAATCGTTGCACAACAAAAAAAGGGGGGGCCGATGCCGCCGCACCGGACCCCGTCCCAAACTCTTATAGAAAACGATCTGGAAGATTACTCCTCCAAGCCGTCCTCCCCAGAAGCCTTCTTCTGCTGATCGAGCTTATGCTTACCACTTACGATAGACGTAGCGCCCAGTGTGGCCAAGCTTGCACTGGCAAGGCTCGCCATCACAATCAGATCGCCCGTCTTGGGCATGTTGCCGCCCGAGGACTTGGTAGTTGTAGTCGTCGTGGTCGTGGTGGTCACCGTTTTGGAGTCATTTTGCTCTTGGACCTGGTTGTCAGCACCGCTCTTGTCGTCGTCTTCGGACTGTTTCTTTTCGCCCTCGGCCTTGCTCTTGTCCTTCTCCTCAGATTCAGACTTCTTATCCTCGTCCTTCTTCTGTTCGGACTTGTCGCTCTTCTCCTCAGAGCTAGAACCCTTATCGGATTCGGTCTTCTCGGAAGCCTTGTCCTTGGAGTCGCCCTTTGCGGCTTCGATCTTTTCCGTGGAAACCTGATCAGAGTTGCCCTTGTTCTGGGTCGAGCCGTTATTGACGCCAGCCATCAGCGAAGAGCCCAGCGTAGAACCAAGCTGCTCGGAGAAAGAAGGCTTCTTGTCCGGCGAAGCAACGGGAACGTCCGGCGCCTTATTCGAGTCATCCTTGGAAGCATCGGAACCAGGGTTTGCGTCAGAGCCGGAGCCGTTGTTAGAGCCGGTGCCAACGGACGAATCGATCGAGCCGGTGGATGGGTTAGAGGTGCCAGCGCCGGTCGAACCAGAAGCGTCGCTGTCCGTATTGCCGGCAGAGCTTGAAGACGAATCGCCCGCAGCAGAGCCGTTTGAATCGGAGCCGTTCGAGGTGGAGCCGTTGTTGGTAGTGCCATCAGCAGAGCCATCACCGTCAGCACCGGTCGAGGGCGCATCCATCCTGTCATCGTTGGCATCGTCGCTCGAGTCGTCATTCGAATCAGGCGTCGGCGAGGGCGCCGGCGTAGGTTCGGGCTGCACGGGCGTCGCAGCGGCAGCGGCCTCGTCCTCGGCGATATAAACCAAACAGTCCTTCAGCTCGTTGCGGTAGCGGTTCTTCCAGCCCTCATGATACTGGGGCTGGCTCGAATACTTGGTCGCCACGTTATTGACCACACTGTTGGAAAGCGCCGTCACAAACTCGCGATCAGTCATACTGTTAGAAAGGTTTGCCCAACGGAAGAAGTCCCTGCAACCACCGGTGCCGCACATGTTGGTGATGCTCCACACCATGCCCTTAACGCAATCGGCACGGCCCGAAATATCAATGCCCAGGCCGCTCTTGAGCCACGCCTCGGTCACCGCATAGTACGAGTTGTACGCATACGCATCCTGCAGAGCCGAGAACTCAACAGGGTCGGTGTTATAAGCACCTTGGAAAGCCTCCTGCGCAATACGGCCCAACTCGGTGAGCTGGCCGTTCTCGTACATGGCATTGCTCGTGTTGGAAATCTCGCTGCCGCGATCAATCGCATCCTTGAGCATGCTGTATTTTTCGGGGTTGTAGTTGTAGGCCTGCTTCATAAACGGAATGAGCGACCATCGACGGTCGAACTGGTAATAACCCAGCGCGTTATAGCCGTCGCCATACGAAAAGCCCTGGTTATAGTTGCCATGGCTCTCGTACTTGGTAAAGTACTTCATCTCGGGGGTCACGTTAACAAACGAAACGCCCTGGACCGACCTCAGCACGCCCGAGAAGGACTGCTGGGTATAGAGACCCTTATCGATATCGGTCGCATCCGAGGCAACGCCCGGCGTGGGCTCCTCGGCAGCGGCGGGTGCCGGCACGGAGACGGCGCCAAACGAAAGCGCCAGCGTCAGGCCCGCGACAATAGCAGAATGCTTGCGCTGCATAAGATCCTCCCTGCATTGGTGTAGTTAAAGTGCAGTTTGCAAAGATAGAATTAAGTATTGCAGCTCACCCGTTGTTGCACAACAACCCCTCGGTAAACGGCAACAACCCTCCGCGAAATCTTAAGGAATTGCGCTAAACCTACAGCTTGATGTTGAAGTTGACTTCGGGGACGGCGGCCAGGTCGGCCAACGTCACGCCGTCGACGTACTTTTCGATCACGTCGTCCAGGCCGCGCCAGAACTTGACGGTTGAGCACAAATCGCTGCGGGTGCAGCTGTTGTCGATGCCGTCGCACGCCACGGGCGCCGTGCTGCCCTCGACAGCGCGCAGGATGTCGCCAGCACGCACCTCGGCGGGGTCCTTGGCCATCATGTAGCCACCGCCTTTGCCGCGCACGCTCTTAAGCAGGCCCGCCTTCATGAGCGGACGAACCAGCTGCTCCAAATACTTTTGCGAGATATGTTCACGGTCGGCAACCTCGCGCAAAGCAATCTTGCCCTCGGCGTCACCCAGCGCCGCGATATAGATCATTAACCGGAGGGCATAGCGGCCCTTAGAAGAAATGAGCATACCTACCCTCCCATCGCATCTGGAACAACATAACCAGGTTTGTTTGTCCCAAATCTTAAGTAAGTGGGACAAACACAACAGGTTATTTTGTCCCAGAATTTGAAAAGTCGAGTGGATTAGTCGGGTTTTCCCTTGACTAACGCCGAACCCATAGTAACTTTATTCCGAGAAGATTCCTAGGGTTTAGTACACCTATGAGTACACCATATACAGAGAGGGACAGCATGAGCGCAAATCCGCTGCTTTCCATCGAAGGTCTCACCGCCTCCGTGGACGAGAAGACCATCCTCCACAATGTCAACCTCAACGTCGCCGCCGGCGAGACCCACGTGCTGATGGGCCCCAACGGCGCCGGCAAGTCTACCCTCGGCCACCTGGTCATGGGCGACCCCGTCTACACGGTCAACGACGGCCGCATCGTCTTTGACGGCCAGGGCATCACCGAGCTCACCACCGACAAGCGCTCGCGCGCCGGCCTGTTCCTGAGCTTCCAGGCCCCTGTCGAGATCCCCGGCGTGCCACTGTCGAGCTTTTTGCGCGCCAGTATCGCCGGCCGCCCCGGCCTGGAGATGAAGGGCAAGGAATTCCGTCGTCGCGTCAAGGAGCTCGCGGCCGAGCTTAACATGGATACCGCCTACCTCAACCGTGAGCTGGGCGTGGGCTTCTCGGGCGGCGAGAAAAAGAAGGTCGAGATGCTCCAGCTTCTGCTGCTGCAGCCCAAGCTCGCCATCTTGGACGAGACCGACTCCGGCCTGGACGTCGACGCCCTGTCCACCGTCAGCCACGGTATGGACGCCTACCGCAAGAGCTGCGACGGCTCCATGCTCATCATCACGCACAACACGCGCATCCTGGAGCACCTGGATGTCGACCGCGTCCACGTTATGGTCAAGGGCCACATCGTGCGCGAGGACGATGCCTCGCTGATCCCCTGGATCGACAAGAACGGCTTTGAGACCTTCGAGCGCGAGGCCGCCGAGCAGCGCGCCCAGGCCGAGGCCGCCGCTGCCGAGCAGCAGGCGTAAAGGGGCGACGCAATGACCAAGAACCGCACCGAGGTCGCGGACATCGACCGCAGCCTCTACGACTTCACCTACGGCGAGGAGGGATTCGAGCGCCTCGACGCCGGCATCACGCCCGACATCGTGCGCGAGATCAGCGCCAAGAAGGACGAGCCACAGTGGATGCTCGATCTGCGCTTAAAGTCCCTCGAGATCTTCAATCGTTTTCCCGACCCGACGTGGGGCCCCTCCATCGAGGGCCTGGACATGGACAACATCGTCACCTACGTCAAGCCCAACACCGACCAAAAGCACGACTGGGAGTCGGTGCCCGACGACATCAAGAACACCTTTGAGCGCCTGGGCATCCCCGAGGCCGAGCGCAGCTACCTGGCGGGCGTCGGCGCGCAGTACGACTCCGAGCTGGTCTACCACAACATGCAGGACACCGCGTCCAAGATGGGTATCGTCTATTCCGGCATCGAGGAGGCCCTGCACGACCCGCAGTGGGAGCCGCTCATCCACGAGAAGTTTATGACGCTCATCCCGCCCACCGACCACAAGTTTGCGGCCCTGCACGGCGCCGTATGGTCGGGCGGCTCGTTTGTCTACGTGCCCAAGGGCACCAAGTTGGACTTCCCGCTGCAGAGCTACTTCCGCCTTAACGCCAAGGGCGCCGGCCAGTTTGAGCACACGCTCATCATCGTCGAGGACGACGCCGACCTGCACTTCATCGAGGGTTGCTCCGCGCCCAAGTACAACGTTGCCAACCTCCACGCCGGCGCCGTCGAGCTCTTTGTGGGCAAGCGTGCGCACCTGCGCTACTCGACCATCGAGAACTGGTCCAAAAACATGTACAACCTCAACACCAAGCGTGCGCGCGTGGACGAGGATGGCGACATAGAGTGGATCAGTGGCTCCTTCGGCAGCCACGTGGGCTACCTCTACCCCATGAGTGTGCTCAACGGCCGCCGCGCCCGGTCGAGCTTTACCGGCATCACCTTTGCCGGCGCCGGGCAGAACCTCGATACCGGCTGTAAGGTCGTGCTCAACGCCCCCGAGACCTCGGCAACCGTCGAGACCAAGGGCATCTCCAAGAGCGGCGGCATTCAGACCTTCCGCAGCTCCATCGTGGCCACGCCCAAGGCCGAGGGTTCCAAGGCAACCGTGAGCTGCCAGTCGCTCATGCTCGACGACCAGAGCCGCTCCGACACCATCCCCGCCATGGACATCCGCGCCAAGAACGTCGACATCGGCCACGAGGCCACCATCGGCCGCATCGGCGACGACAAGGTGTTCTACCTGATGAGCCGCGGCATCTCGGAGGAAGAGGCCCGCACCATGATCGTCAACGGCTTTGCCAACCCGGTCTCCAAGGAGCTGCCGCTGGAGTACGCCGTCGAGATGAACAACCTGATCAAGCTCGAGATGGAAGGAGCGATCGGATAATGAAACAGGAAACCAACACCGCTGCTACCACCCTTGAGCAGGTCAACGCGATGCCGGCTGCCACTTGGGGCTGGCTGAAGATGAATCAGACCAAGCTCGAGCTCTCTGACGAGCTTGCCGCCGCTCCCGCGGAGGCCGTTGAGGTCGAAGGCTTGGGCGAGCAGTTTATTGGCGTGACAGACGCGTTCGACGCCGCCATGGACGCCATGGCCGAGCGCTTCCCCGAGCGCCGCTCCTCCGCCCCCGGTGATGCCGCCGACCGCGCCCGCATCACGCCCGAGACCGAGCTCGACGTGCCCGCCACCTCCGTCTACCAGGCCGGCGCCATCAAGCTCGAGGAGGAGCTCTCCCCTGCTGAAGCCTTCGAAACCGGCATGGGCGAGGCTGCCTACGCCTACTTGGCCGAGCACGCTACCAAGCGCATCGTCATCGATGTGCCCGCATACCAGCACGCCACGGTTACCGTGCGTGTGAGCGGTGTCGATGCCGCCGCGGCCATCGCCGCCATCGACGTCGTCGCTCGCCCGCAGGCAACGCTCGACCTGCATATTGCCCTAGACTCTCCTGTTACCGGCGAGGGTGTCGTGGGCTCCGTGCTACGCGTGTGCGCCCACGAGTACGCCACCGTCAACGTGACCTGCACGCAGACACTCGACGACAGCTGGATCGCACTCGACGACACCGGCCTGTTCCTGGACGAGGGCGCGCGCGTCAACGTGCAGCACACCGTCCTGGGTGCCGGCGCCAGCGCCACCGGCCTTGCCGGCGACCTGCTGGGCGACACCGCCAAGGTGACCATCGATACCGATTACCTGGGCGCCCGCGAGCAGGTGCGCGACTTTAACTACGAGCTGCGCCACCGCGGTCGCAAGACCGAGTGCGAGATCGACGCCAACGGCGTGCTGACCGGCACGTCCAAGAAGGTCTACCGTGGCACCATCGACCTCGTGCACGGCTGCAAGGGTGCAACCGGCACCGAACGCGAGACGGTGCTTTTGGCCAACAAGGGCGTCGACAACAAGACCGTTCCCGTCATTCTCTGTGACGAGGACGACGTCGCCGGCAACCACGGCGCCACCATCGGTCACGTCCGCGACGAGCAGCTGTTCTACCTCGCCTGCCGTGGCCTTGACCAAAACGCCGCCGAGGACCTGTTCATCCGCGCCAAGCTGGAGGACGCCGCGCTTTCCGCCACCGACGAGCGCACCCGCGCCGCCGTCGTCCGCCTAGGCAACAACCTGATCGACAACTTTGAAGAGGAGCTCGCATGATCGACACCGAGCACGTTAAATGCGATACCTGTACTGCCCCCGAGCCCATGGAGCTCGACGCCAGCGACGAGGCTTCGCGCTGCTGGCCCACCGTGGACATCGAGACCAACCCCTACAAGGGCCAGTTCCCGCTGTTCCAGCAGCACCCCGAGATCGCCTTCCTCGATAGCGCCGCCACCGCGCAGCGCCCTGCCTGTGTGCTCGACGCCGAACGCGACTTCTACCAGCGCATGAACGCCAACCCCCTGCGCGGCCTGTACTCGCTGTCCGTCGAGGCCACCGACGCCATCGCGAAGGTCCGCCAGCAGATCGCTGACCTCATCGGCGCCTCACAGGCCAACGAGGTCGTCTTCACCCGCAACACGAGCGAGTCGCTCAACCTGGTCGCTAAGAGCTTTGCGCCCACAGTGCTCGAACCGGGCGACGAGGTCGTCATCACCATTATGGAGCACCACTCCAACCTGATTCCGTGGCAGCAGGTCTGCCGCGAAACCGGCGCCAAGCTCGTCTACCTCTACCCCACCAAGACCGGCCAGCTCACCACCGAGGAGGTTCTTGCCAAGGTGGGTCCCAAGACCAAGATCCTAGCCGTGGGACAGGTCTCCAACGTGCTGGGCGTCGAGAACCCGGTCAAGAACCTCGGCAAACTCGTGCACAAGTACGGCGGCTACCTGGTCGTCGACGGCGCGCAGTCGCTGCCGCACATGCCGGTCGATGTGGCCGACCTGGGCGCCGACTTCTTTGCCTTTAGTGCGCACAAGGCCATGGGCCCCATGGGCATCGGCGTGCTGTGGGGCAAGATGGACCTGCTCAACGCCATGCCGCCCATGCTTACCGGCGGTGAGATGATCGACTCGGTTACTGAGCAGGACGCCGTCTGGGCTCCCGTCCCCGAGAAGTTCGAGGCCGGCACGCAGGACGCCGCCGGCATCTTCGCCACAGGCGCCGCCCTCGACTACCTCGTCAACACGGTGGGCTACGAAAACATCCAGGCACGCGAGCAGGCACTCGTCCACTACCTGATGGGCGAGCTCATGCAGCTCGACTTTGTCCAGATCATCGGCTCAATCTATTGGGATAACCACCACGGTGTCGTGAGCTTTAATGTCAAGGGCATCCACCCGCACGATGTCGCGAGCATCATGGACATGGACGGCGTCTGCATCCGCGCCGGTCACCACTGCGCGCAGCCGCTGCTCACCTGGCTGGGCGTCGAGAACCTTGCCTGCTGCCGCGCCAGCGTGGCCTTCTACAACGACAAGGCCGACATCGACAAGTTCATCGCCGGCCTGCATCACGTTTGGAGCACATTCAATGGGTAATCTGTACACCTCCACCACATTTATGGAGCACAACTCGCACCCCGACTATAAGTACGAGATGGATGCTCCCACGCACGAGCACGACGGCATCAACCCCAGCTGCGGAGACGAGCTCACCTTGCAGCTGCGTGTCGAGAACGGCGTGATCGAGGAGGCCTCCTTTACCGGCCACGGCTGCGCCATCAGTCAGGCCAGCGCCGACATCATGGCCGACCTCATCACCGGCGAGACGGTCGAGGAAGCGCGTCGCTTGGCAGGGCTCTTCCTCGCCATGATCCGCGGCGAACAGCTCTCCGAGGAGGACCTGGAAGATCTGGACGAGGCCGCCCAGCTCCAGGACATCTCGCACATGCCCGCCCGCGTCAAATGCGCCGAGCTCGCCTGGCGCACCCTCGACGGCATGCTCGAGGGGCAAGCAAACCAGTAGCGTATGCCCCGAATCCAAGGTTTTTGATTGCCGAGCCGCCCGATACGGGCGGCTCTGTTTTTTCTAATGAGCGCGAACGCACAAAGTCCGCGCGTCCGGCACCCCGTCTGTCATTTACCACACAGCCAGACGCGAACACGGGCGTTTTCCACAGCACCAAAGGCCTGCGGCAGGGCCACGAGCACGCCTAGCATCGTCCCATGCCCCATCCAGCTGGGCTCCGATTCGCTTCGCGCCTGCTGCAGACGGGTCCCATAGGGAGCGGCGTGCATTTTTGCGAATATTCAGCACGCCAAGCTGTGTGTATACGCATCGAAAGCGTTAATCAACGTCTCCAGGCGCATATATAGTGCGTTTTAG
The DNA here is from genome assembly GCA_019419665.1 of Collinsella sp. Taxonomy (GTDB): domain Bacteria; phylum Actinomycetota; class Coriobacteriia; order Coriobacteriales; family Coriobacteriaceae; genus Collinsella. The sequence continues at coordinate 81,970 of DXZM01000028.1, read as the reverse complement.
AACAAGCATCGTGGTCTCAGGGGCGCAAACATGAGCTTCGGGAGCGCATCGGCAGGCATAAATAGCTTCGGGGCCCGTATGTTGCAAAATTGCGACGGTAGTGGCAGTACCGCGATGCTGAAAACTCCATTTTTTGCACGGCGCAGATGGGGGTAGGCACGGGCAAACCCGGACTGAGCCCTTATTTTATGCAAGATGGCGATTGTTCTATGCATATTAAGAAGTGCAGTTGCCGCACCAAGCTTTTGAACGCTTGTTGCGGCGTATGGACGACCCCATCTGCGGCGCACAGGCGACCCTACATCACGTTTCCGCCAGTCCGCATCGCCGTCCGCGCGCGGGCACGCACAATACGAGAGACGGTACTTTTGCCAATCCCGGTATAGCGCTCAATCTGGCGCACCGTGAAACCGGCATCGTGCAATCCAAAAATAACGGTATCGCGCTGCGCCGGCGGTGCGGCTTTAACCCCGCGAAGCGGAACCCCGAGTTCCTTAGCCATCTTGCCGGCAAAGGCGTGGCGTTCCCACTCCGTCTCTTTCATATCGCCCAGCGCTGGCTCGCCGCCGTCGGGCGTCGAAAGTGAATAGGCAATAAAGCCCTCGGCAGAACCAAAGAGCTCAAGCACGCAAGAAGGATCAGAAAATCCCCTCGCGACATCAGCCGCGTCACCGTCGTAAGCGCGCAAATGCTCCGCAAAGCTGCTCCACGGATAGCGCTCGATCAGGGCGATACCCGCCTCCTGCGGATTAGCGTGAACATAGCGAATGGCGGCCATTAGATAACGGTCGGTATCGAGCGAGCGCCGGTCAAAACGGTTCTGGAACAGATGACCTGTGCGCCCCGTGCGTTTATTGAACCGCCGCGCGTACGTCAAAAGCAGCCGGTGCATCGCCGCGCTCATCGCGTCCTCGTAATCTGCCAGCACCAAATGCACGTGATTGCCCATAAGGCACCAGGCGATAACCGTCACGCCCGCCTCGCGGCAGCACTCGCGCATCAGCTCCAAAAACTCCCACCGGTCTTCATCGCCCTCGAAGATGAGCTGCTTGCCCGTACCGCGAGCACAGACATGGTAAAAGCCGGTAACCGTTCTCCAAACGCGCTGCATGGCGCTCCCTTCGCCGGGATCTGATTGCCATCCAATACAGCACGATTGAAGCGTGCCATCAAAACATCCACGCAAAACAATACACTCGCGCGGCCAAAGGCAGTAAATAGGCGGCGAACGGCACCGTTGCAACAGGTCAGCCCCTGCAACGCTTACAAGAGCTGACCAAAAGCTTGCCCAAGACGGACCCCCTCTACGGAAGTTCGCGACCACAGAACATAGGGTTAAACCGTTTCAATTAAAACTTCCGGACTTCTCGCTACGAAAACTGAGCCGTTCACCGAATATTCCGTGCATTTCGCGGTATTATAGGGGCTGCATGTCATGTCCCTTTCGAAGGGTCGCCCGGCAATCGCCAGCCACGACCCCCAGACGGGACGCCAACACGATAGAGAGGAGAGGCATGCAGTACTCACAGGAAGTGGAGAACATGTGCCCCGTTGCCAAGGGTGCATACCACGGCCCCGCACCCATCCCCGAGGAGGGCAAGTGGGTCCAGGCTAAGGAGATTTCCGACATCTCCGGTCTTACGCACGGTGTGGGTTGGTGCGCACCTCAGCAGGGCGCCTGCAAGCTCACGCTGAACGTCAAGGACGGCATCATCGAGGAGGCCCTCGTTGAGACCATCGGCTGCTCGGGCATGACCCACTCTGCCGCCATGGCTTCCGAGATCCTTCCCGGTAAGACCATCCTCGAGGCCCTCAACACCGACCTCGTCTGCGACGCCATCAACGTTGCTATGCGCGAGATCTTCCTGCAGATCGTTTACGGCCGCAGCCAGACCGCGTTCTCCGAGGGCGGCCTGCCCGTGGGCGCCTCCCTCGACGACCTCGGCAAGGGCCTTCGCTCTCAGGTCGGCACCATGTTCGGCACCAAGGCCAAGGGCGCTCGTTACCTCGAGCTCGCTCAGGGCTACGTCACCCGCATGGCTCTCAACGACAAGAACGAGATCATCGCTTTCGAGTTCCTGAACCTCGGCAAGTTCACCGACGCCGTCAAGGCCGGCAAGACCCCCGAGGAGGCCATCGCTGGCGCTATGGGCCACTATGGTCAGTGGGAGAACGCTGCCAAGTACATCGACCCGCGCACCGACGAGGAGACTCACTCCGTCGCCAGCGTGTTCCCGGTTCACGAGTAGAAAGGGAGGGAAATAACTATGACTGTTACGTTCGAAGGTTACGAGCGCCGCGCTGACAAGATCAACAAGTGCCTCGCCGACAACGGCATCGCCTCCCTCGAGGAAGCTCTGCAGATCTGCACCGACAAGGGCTTCAACCCGCGTGAGATCGTCAACAACACCCAGTCCATCGCCTTCCAGAACGCCGAGTGGGCCTACACCCTCGGTTGCGCTCTCTCTGTCAAGCGTGGCGCCAAGACCGCTTCTGAGGCTGCCGCCATCATCGGCGAGGGCATCCAGGCCTTCACCGTTCCCGGCTCCGTCGCCGAGGACCGCAAGGTCGGTCTGGGCCACGGCAACCTGGGCGCTATGCTGCTCTCCGACGACACCGAGTGCTTTGCCTTCCTGGCCGGCCACGAATCCTTCGCTGCCGCCGAGGGCGCTATCGGCCTGGCTCTGAACGCCAACAAGGCTCGCAAGAAGCCGCTGCGCGTTATCCTCAACGGTCTGGGCAAGGACGCCGCCCAGATCATCGCCCGCATCAACGGCTTCACTTATGTAAAGACCCAGTTCGACTACTACACGGGCGAGCTCAAGGTCGTCGAGACCATCCCCTACTCCGATGGTCCCCGCGCTGCCGTTAACTGCTACGGCTCCGACGACGTCCGCGAGGGCGTTGCCATCATGTGGCACGAGAACGTCGACATCTCGATCACCGGTAACTCCACCAACCCCACGCGCTTCCAGCACCCCGTCGCTGGCACCTACAAGAAGGAGCGCCTCGAGGCTGGCAAGAAGTACTTCTCCGTCGCTTCTGGTGGCGGCACTGGCCGTACCCTGCACCCGGACAACATGGGCGCCGGCCCTGCCTCTTACGGCATGACCGACACCATGGGCCGCATGCACTCCGACGCCCAGTTCGCCGGTTCTTCCTCCGTGCCTGCGCACGTCGACATGATGGGTCTCATCGGCATGGGCAATAACCCCATGGTCGGTGCCACCGTCGCCTGCGCTGTCGCCGTCGAGGAGGCCCTCAAGGCCTAATCGCGCCCGCGCGATGCTCATATAGTTGAGCTTTAGAGCCGCTACCTTTTAAGGTGGCGGCTCTTTTTGTTTGCGCTGTCGCAGGGTAGCTAATGCCGATATATCAGTTGGGGCGAAATACGAGATGTGATGAGACGGAGCGCCAGAGCGTCCATGACGCCCACCTGCCATATTTGCCCTTTACCGATTTGCCGAGTCTTTGCGGCCCCATTGCCGATCACCCGTGCGACAATGCGCCGGACGAGAAAGGAATCCGATGGAATCGACTGACGTACTGGTAATTGGATCTGGCATTGCGGGCCTTTGCGCCGCCATCGAAGCGGCACGCACGGGTGCAACCGTCACTGTGGCAAGCGCCGGAAAGACTATGAGTGGATCGAGCTTCTTCCCCGGAACCTGGGGCCTGGGGCTTATCGGACCCGTTAACGAAGACGACGAACAAGACCTCATCGACACCATCCAGACCGTTGGTGGCGGCGTCGCCGACCCCGAGCTTGTCCAGACGTTTGTCCGCGGCATTCCCCAGGCAATTACATGGCTCGAACGGGATCTTGGTGTTGAACTTCAACGCCCACAAAATGCCGAGAGCGCCCAGCAAAAGCAGTTTATCCCCTGCTTTGACCACAAGACGCGCATGTGGCGCGGCCTCACCCGCAAGCCCCTTGAGGACGCTCTGACGACCCGAATCGAGTCACTCGGCATTCGCCTGCTCCCCCGCTATGAGCTTATCGACCTTGTTGAGGACACGAACGGTAGAATAACCGGAACCGTGCTCTACGACCTCACCGAAAATCGAATCGTGCCCTTTGCTGCCAAGGCCACGATCATCGCAACCGGTGGCACAGGCGGCCTGTTCGAGCGCAGCCTTACGTCGGCTGATGTGCTCAGCTCCTCGCAGGCCATCGCGCTGGCGCACGGCGCAACACTTACTAATATAGAGTTCATGCAGATGATGCCCGGTTTCATCGAGCCCAAGCGCAACCTGGTCTTCAACGAGAAAACCTGGCGCTACGTACATGTAGACCAGCCGGTAGATATTGCCGACGACAAGCTGGACGACCTGCTTGAGCAACGCTCCGGATACGGTCCCTTCACTTCGCGCCTGGCTTCCAGCGCCATCGATCTCGTCATCGATCAGGCAGGTGTCGAAGGCCTGGCACTCCACTACGACTTTCCCCGCGAGGATGTCCCAGAGTTTGTGCAGACCTTTGCCACCTGGCTGCAAGACGAGCACGGCATCGCCCCGACTGACGAGATGCGCGTTGCGATGTATGCCCACGCCGCTAACGGCGGCATCAAGATCGATAAGACCGCGCAAACGGGCGTTGAGGGCCTCTACGCTTGCGGCGAGGCGACAGGCGGCATGCACGGCGCCGACCGCATTGGTGGCTTGTCAAGCGCCAACGGCATCGTGTTCGGGCGCATTGCGGGCGCATCGGCAGCCCAAGCAGCACAGAAAGAGCCCGAGACAGCCCTGAAGGCGGATATCGCCCTCCCCCAGTACGGCATAGCCGCAACAGATGCCGAACGCCTGACACACAGCCTAAGGCACACGATGAGCACCTATTGCATGATCAACAGGACCGAAACAGGCCTATCCGAGGCACTACACGAGCTTGAGGGCTTGAAGACGGAGGCAACGACCTTGAGCACACAGAAAGCCCAGGACAGCGAAGTCGCAGCCCTCGCCCGCCTGCAATCGCAGATTCAACTAGCACAGGAAATGATCAAAGCCATGCGTAAGCGAACCGAAAGTCTCGGATCGCACTATCGAGCAGACTAATTCGAACACCCATCTAAAGCAGAACACAACTAATCGATATCTATGGGCCCCGTGAGCTCGAAGTGGCACGGGGCCCATTCGTGTCCGTACGGCAGCGTATCCTTATTCTGAATACGGAGCGGGCAAAGCCCGCATAGACAATAGGCCAGCGAGGAGGAGATATGGACAGTAGAGATATCGAGAAGTGGCGTGTCGAACTTGATAGCTACGCCAATGTAGAAGACGGCGTTGAGTATTGGCTCGCACGCGATTTAATGGAACCCATGGGGTACACTCGATGGGAGAACTTTGCCGAAGTTGTTAAGAGGGCAAAAGTCTCGTGCGAAACAAACAAAACTCCAGTTGATTCCCATTTTCGTGACACCACGAAAATGGTAACTGCCGGTGTCGCCGCTCGCGCGGTTAAAGACTACAAACTTACGCGCTATGCATGCTATTTAATCGCCCAGAACGGAGATTCAAACAAGCAAGAAATCGCGCTCGCACAGGCGTACTTCGCCGTGCAGACGCGCCGCCAAGAGCTCATAGAGCAGCGCTTCGCAGAGATTCAGCGCTTGCAGGCGCGCCACTCGCTATCTGATTCAGAGAAACAGCTCTCGGGTATTGCGTTCAAACGCGGCGTGGACTCCAAAGGATTCGCGATCATCAAGTCGAAGGGCGATGAAGCGTTATTCGGCGGCAGAAGCACGGCGGAAATGAAACAACAGCTCGGCGTATCCAAGAGCTCGGCATTGGCGGACAGGCTAGCCGATGTTCTCATCAAAGCAAAGGACCTTACGAACTCGATGACGGCCTTCAACGCCGAGGAACACGACCTGTACGGTCTGGACCAGATCAAGCAAGAGCACGTCGAGAACAACACAAGCGTGCGTGGCAGCCTCATCGACCGCGGAATTGTACCCGAGAACCTACCGCCTGCCGAAGATACAAAGAAGCTCGAACGTCGCGTGAAAGCAGACGAGAAAAAGCTCAAGGAGGGTACAGACGGATTCACCGACCCCCAGGGCAGGCTCGACTTGTAAAGCGTCTGTGCCCTTACGGGTTCGGCCCCATGCGAGGTTAATAAAAAAGACGGCCAACCGAAGTTGACCGTCTTAACAATCTTTGGTGGGCCGTCAGGGGGTCGAACCCTGGACCTTGGGATTAAGAGTCCCCTGCTCTACCAACTGAGCTAACGACCCAAAGCTAAAGTCCGTGGTGGCGGACTTTAGAGGAGATATCGTGTGGTGGGCCGTCAGGGGGTCGAACCCTGGACCTTGGGATTAAGAGTCCCCTGCTCTACCAACTGAGCTAACGACCCGATATCGACACGAAGCAAGAACTGGGGTGGGTAAAGGGACTCGAACCCTCGACCTACGGGACCACAACCCGTCGCTCTAGCCAACTGAGCTACACCCACCGTGTCCTGTGCGCTTGGCGCTCGACTATTATTGCAAGGAACGCCACGCGATGCAAGCCCCAATTTTCAAGAATTTTGAAAAGAGTTTTTCGAGCCCGTTTCGAGCAAATCCCACCGGTTCCATAGGAGTAAACTTGCCCCACTGCAAATGCTCGAAAGGACAAGCATGAAAGAACTCTCCAACCGTACGGCAACGTTTACCGATTCGGTCATCCGCCGCATGACGCGCATCTCCAATAAGTATGGCGCCGTCAACCTGTCGCAGGGCTTCCCCGACTTCGATCCCCCGGCGCAGCTGCTCAACAGCCTGAGCGCCATCGCCAGCGACCCCAAGCCGCTCTATCACCAGTACTCCATCACCTGGGGCTCCCAGGCCATGCGTGAGGCGCTTGCCGCCAAGCAGGAGCACTTTATGGGCATGCCGATCAACCCCAACGAGAACATCGTGGTCACCTGCGGCTCCACCGAGGCCATGATGGCCGCCATGATGACGGTCACAAACCCCGGCGACAAGGTCGTCATCTTCTCGCCATTCTACGAGAACTACGGCGCCGACACGATCCTCTCGGGTGCCGAGCCCATCTACGTGCCGCTTAACCCACCTGCGTTCGACTTTGACCGCGAGACACTCGAGGCGGCCTTCCGCGACAACGATCCCAAGGCCATCGTCCTGTGCAACCCTTCCAACCCCTGCGGCAAGGTCTTTACGCGCGAGGAGCTCACCTTTATCGCCGACCTCTGCAAAAAGTACGACGCCTACTGCATTACCGACGAGGTATACGAGCACATCGTCTACGCGCCCCACGAGCACGTCTATATGGCCACGCTGCCCGGCATGTTCGATCGAACCATCAGCTGCAGCTCGCTGTCCAAGACCTACTCCATCACCGGCTGGCGCCTGGGCTACACCATCGCTCCTGCCGAAATCACCGAGCGCATCAAGAAGGTCCACGACTTCCTCACCGTAGGCGCCGCCGCTCCCCTGCAAGAGGCCGTCGTTACCGCCCTCAATTTCGACGATAGCTATTATCGGGAGGTCCTCGACCTCTACACTGCCAAGCGCGACCTATTCTGTCAGGGACTCGACAGCATCGGCCTCACGCACAACGTGCCGCAGGGCGCCTACTACGTGATGATGGATATCTCGGAGTTTGGCTATGACAGCGACCTCGACTTCTGCGAGGACCTGGCCTCCAGGGTGGGCGTGGGCGCTGTTCCCGGATCGAGCTTCTTCCGCGAGCCCGTCAACCACCTCATCCGCTTCCACTTTGCCAAGCGAGACGAGACGCTTAACGCGGCGCTGGAGAACCTCAAGTCTCTGCGTGATAAAATCGAGCCGCGCGGGTAAGGACGGTCAGTAACTAAAGGCGCTAAAGAAACCTCGTGAACCCGTTGGGCCACGAGGTTTCTTTTTAAAGCGACCTCATTTATTTTTTAGAGCGCTATACTTTAGTCACGGAGCAACTTGTCCCAGAGAGGAATACTATGGCAGAGCAGCAGCTTATCGGAGCGCTCGAGGCCGGCGGCACCAAGATGGTCTGCGCCACGGGCTATGCAGACGGCACGGTCCTGGAACGCGAGCAGATTGCGACCACGACCCCGCGGGAGACCGTTGAGGCCGTCAACGCATGGTTTGCCGACAAGGGCATCGCCGCGCTGGGCATCGGCGCCTTTGGCCCCACCGCAGTCAACCCTGCCTCGCCCCAATACGGCAAGATCCTGGAGACGCCCAAAACGGCATGGCGCTACTTTGACCTGCTGGGCACCATCCAAAACGAGCTCAATATTCCCTGCGGCTACGACACCGACGTCAACGTCGCCTGCCTGGGCGAGGTCACCTTTGGTTGCGCCCAGAGCCTCACTGACGTGGTGTATCTGACCATCGGTACCGGCGTGGGCGCCGGCGTGCTCTCGGGCGGTAAGCTCGTGCACGGCATGATGCATCCCGAGGCCGGCCACATCCTGGTCACTCGCGACCCGCGCGACACCATCGGCGAGCACAGCGGCTGCCCCTTCCACGACGACTGCCTCGAGGGCCTCATCGCCGGCCCCGGCGTTAAAAGGCGCTGGGATGGCAAGAGCGCCGGAGACATGGCCGATGACCCGGAGGCCATGGATCTGCTCGCCGGCTATCTGGCGCAGGCGCTCATGACCTACATCCTGTGCTACGCACCGCAGAAGATCGTCATCGGTGGCGGCGTGGCCGATCACACCCCCATCGTGCCGCTCGCACGCAAGAAGTGCGCCGAGATGCTCAACGGCTACATCGTCACGCCCGAGATGGCCGACATTGATAGCTATATCGTCAACAACAGCCTCGAGGGCAAGCAGGGCATTATGGGCTGCCTGGCCCTGGGCGCACAGGCGCTTCAGCAGCAGACGCACCCACAGGGCGTGGCGCGCCCGGCAAATCCGACCTACGGAACGACGCCACCACGCCTCATATAAGCCCTCAAATAAAATAGGCCGCCTAGGACCAAACAATACGTCCTAGGCGGCTTTTTTGGCGCGCATCAGCGGCCGTAAGAGATAACGGAGCACAACGCCCGTTGCCGCTCCACAGCAGTCGATCATCACATCGGTGATCATGCCAGCGCGTCCCGGCACAAAGAGCTGAATCGTCTCGTCGATCGAAGGAATCAGCAGCAGGAACACCGCCGTGGGCAGCAGCACGTCAAAGGTGCGCCGCCCCTCATAATCAAAGGCATGCGTTGCCAGGATGCCGAGCACCATATACTCGGTAAAATGCGCGCACTTGCGAACAACAAAGTTGGTCACCCATGCATATGGAAGTCCCACGCCGTGCAGAAAACCGCGGATAGCTTCCATGACCGTTAGGCTCAGCGAGCCCGACCCCGAGCCGGGAACCAGCGAATTGCCCCAGATCAAGAGCGCCATCAGGCAGGTCACGACCGCCCATTTTCGATTGATCTTAACCATGCAGAAGTTATGCCTCCGCGCGGAGCGGCGCGAAGCTGGCGGTACCGCCCTCGATAACGCTCAGATAGGCACGGCCCGTACGCTTGGCGGTAGAGGACTGCAGGCGCTCGATCTCTTCCTCGAGGATCTGATTGACGCGCTCGTGACGACGATTTTCCATAATGCCGGCGGCAATAGCCTCGGCTCGCTCGATGCCCTCGCGCGAGATACGGGCGGTATCCTCGGGGAACACAGCGCTGTGACGGCCGACATAGGCGGGTGCAGCAGGCTGAGGGGCAGCGACGGGAGCGGGAGCTGCAACAGGAGCAGGCTCGTCGATCTCGTCCAGAATCGCGGTGGCAGCGGCCCACATGTCCTCGTGGCCCGAGTAATCGGCCATGGGGACATCAACCTCGAGCGAGGCATCCGGAAGGTCGCCGGTGTCGATGCGATCTTGGGCATCAATCGATGCGGTGATGGCTGCAGGCTCATCGAGGTCGTCGAGATCGATGTCCGCGGCACCGGAAATGATAGGCATGCTGGCGAGGTTTGCGTTGTACGGCGCAGCCTCAGCCGCCTGCTGCTGGGCAGGAGCGCCCCAAAGCGAGCTTTCGGCGGCACGGCGGGCGGCAACGGCCTCCTCGTCCGCGGTCATGGCTTCATCAACGTACGAATTATCGGCAGAAGCGTTCGCGTCCGCCGAGGTAGCGCTGTAGGCGTTATTGGCTGCCGCGTTGGCGACGAGTGCCACGAAAGCCGCCGTGCTGCCCGCAGGGGCGGCCTGGGAGCCAGACACGGCGCGTGCCGCGGCGGCGATGTCGTCGCGATTGAAGGAGCCGGACTGCCCGCCGTTGGTGAGCTCGTCGATGGCGACTTGATAGACGTCGCGCGAGTGTGCAGGGTCGCAGCTCACCGGCGAATCGTCGTCGAGCATACTGTCGATCATAGACCAAGCCTCGTCCTCGTCCATAGCATCTGCGGCTCGAGCGATGGTAGGGACACCATCATCGGCATGACGGCGCTGGAACGCACCAGTCAGGCCGGAAAGGAATGCCGAGGTAGACTGCTCCGACTGAGCCTGAGAAGCAGAAGTCGCAGCGTAAGGAGTCGCATCCTGCTGCTGAGCTGGAATCGAGGCGGTCTTGAACTCGCTTTGATGCTGATTGAGATTGGCGGCACCGCCCATGGCATCGGGCTGGAACAGACGCTCTTCACGCTGCGCACGATACTCGGAGATACCCAGCGAGGCGGCATAGATGCCCACGCCCGCCACCGCGCCCACGGCGAAGGGAACCGCACCCGCCACGACCGTCTCGTTCACCGACGAAAACGGCAGCGTCGCGGCATACATAACCACGGGAGCGGCAAGGCCGATCCCGCACGAAAGTCCGGCAAGGACTGCACGTTGTGTTGCATCAGAAGAAGCCATGAGCTCTCCCCGTCTTCCAGCACCCAAATCGCATCATTCAGTTGGCTGCGCGAGAGAAGATGAAGCGGGGCTATGCCCCAAAGCAACGGTATATGGTTCGTTTCATCTGCGTTTTCCGTCGCGAAGCTTTAAAGCTATTATGCGAAACCGCCCTGTCGATTGCAAGCGACGATGTCGGATTGAAACGGGAAACCTGCTGCTCGTCGGTCTTACGGTCAAAAATAAGCGCGGAGCGGCGCTATGGAAAAGGGCCGAGGCTCAAAGCCCCGACCCTTTATCGCATTGATGACTATCGCTGCGCGTGGATGACAACCTAGAACGTCTGCTCGTAGTCGCTGTGTTTTTTGGCCGAACGCACCAGGAACTCCTGGTTGGTGTTGGTGCCCTTAAGACCCTTGATAAACGATGCGGCCGCGCGCTCGGTGTTGTTCATGCCTGCAAGAATGCGACGCAGACCAAAGACAAACGGACGCATCTGCTCGTCGACCAACAGGTCCTCGTTACGCGTACCGGAGGCAACGGGGTCGATAGCCGGGAAGATGCGGCGGTCGGCCAGGTCGCGGTCGAGCTTAAGCTCCATGTTGCCGGTGCCCTTGAACTCCTCGAAAATGACCTCGTCCATCTTGGAACCGGTGTCGATGAGGGCAGAGGCCAGGATGGTGAGCGAGCCGCCGTTCTCGATATTGCGGGCTGCACCCAGGAAGCGCTTGGGCGGATACAGTGCCGCCGAATCGACGCCGCCCGAAAGGATGCGGCCCGAGGCAGGCGCCGCCAAGTTGTAGGCGCGGGCGAGGCGCGTGATGGAGTCGAGCACCACCACGACGTCGCCACCCAGCTCTACGATGCGCTTGGCGCGCTCGATGACGAGCTCTGCCACGCGGGTGTGGTTGTCGGCAGGCATATCGAAGGTCGACGCCACAACCTCACCCTTGATGGAACGCTGCATATCGGTGACCTCTTCGGGGCGCTCGTCGACGAGCAGGCAGATGAGGTGCACCTCGGGGTTGTTAATCGAGATAGACTGGCAGATCTTCTTGAGGATCGTGGTCTTGCCGGCCTTGGGCGGGGACACGATCAGGCCGCGCTGGCCCTTGCCGATCGGTGACACGATGTCGATGGCGCGACCGGTAATAGAGTCCTTGCCGTGCTCCATGCGCAGCGGCTCGTTGGGATAGACCGGGGTGAGGTCGCCGAACTTGGGACGGTTGCGAATCTGCTCGGGGTCCAGACCGTTGACGGTCGTGATTTTGGCGAGGCCGGCGCGCTTGTCGCCGCCGCGCGAAGGACGCAGCGAGCCCTCGATGACGTCGCCCGTGCGCAGGCGCGCGGAGCGGATGAGGTAGGCGGGCACGAAGGCGTCGTCGTTGGACTTCATGTAGCCATGGGCGTGGATGATGCCGGAGCTGTCCGGGCGAATCTGCAGAATGCCCTTGATGTCGCGGAAGCCCTCGGCCTTCGCAGCGGTGACGTAGACTTCCTCGACGAGCTCGGCCTTCTTCTTGCCGGTCGTCTCGATCTCGAACTCCTTGGCCTTCTCGCGAAGTTCGGCGACCTTCATGGCAGCGAGCTCCTCGCGCGAAAGCGTGGGCTCGGTGGGAGCGGCATTACGCTCCTTGTTGCGTTGCTTGCGATCGCGCTGGCGGTTGCGACGGTCGTTGTTGCGCTCGTCCTTGCGCTCGTTGCGCTCCTCGTTGCGCTTGTGCTGGCGACGGTTGGGGCGAGCGCCGTCTTCGCCCTCGGCGGGGGCGGCACCATCGGTTGCGGTGGTGTCAACATTGGCCGCAGCGGCGTCATTGGCCTCGGCGCCGGAATCGACCTGCGCTTCGACATCAGCATGCTGCTCGGCGGCCTTGGCCTTAACGGACTTCTTGCGACCGCGCTTGGGCTTCTCGGATGCAGGCTGTTCGACGTCCTGGGGCTCGACGGCATCAGTCGATGCATCGGCGGTCGTCTCGGCGGAATCCTCGGACGCACCCTTCTTGGCAGCCTTAGCCTTGGACGTGCGCTTAGCAGCAGTGCGACGGCTGCGACCGGGACGGACGTCGGCGGGCTCGGCATCGGCAGAAACGGCCTCGGAAGTCGTAGCATCCTGGACGGGTTCATCGGCAGCAGTTGAGGACTTGGCGGTCGCCGCAGCATCCCGAGCGGCGGCGGCTGCGGCTGCGGCCTTCTCGGCCTCGACAAAGGCCTTGGGCTTGCGACCGCGACGGTGCGGGCGCAAAGCCGGATCGACAACGGGAACTTCGCTGGCCTCGACAGGCGCAGCGGGCTCAACAGGCGATGTGCCCTCCCCTGCCGCGGAACGGACCGAAGCCTCAGTGAGCTCGGGGGTTACCTGTTCAGCAACCTGCTCGGCCTTAGCAGCCGTGCGACGGCGTGTGCGCGGTACCGGCTTCTCGGTCGGCTGGTCGGCGACAGGAGTCTCGGTGGCGGCAGGCATCTCGGGCACAGACGGAGCTGCAAGCTCGGTCAGAGCCGCGGCCTCGCGCTCGGCAGCACGACGGCGGGCGCGCACCACCTGAGCCTCGCTAATCTGCGCCAACGCACGTGCCTGCGCGACCTCATCGGAAATCGGCGCCGAGGAGTCAGCTGCAACGGTGAGCTTGGCGCGCGTCGTGCGCGTGGTACGGCGCTTTGGCTTGGTGACCTCCTCGCCGTCAGCGGCAGGCTTGGCCGTGCGGCGCATGCGCTTGGGCTTTGCCGGAGCAGCCTCCTCACCAGTTGCAGGCACGGCCTTCTCAGCCGCTACAGGCATAGGCGTCGAAGCAGCCTTAGGCGTCTCAGGAGCCGAGGCTTGCGCGGGCGCCGCGACCTGGTCCGACGCAACCGGTGCAGCGGGAGCGGCCTGCGTCGTCGTTATTTCGTTTTCTTGCTGTTGATCAGACACAGTGTTTGCTCAACTTTCTTTTCAAGCCCTGTGATCACATGCTCCCTGCATAAACCTTCAGGGCGGCTAAACAGTCTAGTTCCGTTCAAAACGACGGACATCATTGATCTGTATCGAGATGATTGCGTCAACTACGCAGCGTTAGTGTAACACAACCGCCGCCACCTGCAACTTAGTCATTGGGGACGTTCTTAAACGACTAGTCAAAAGGGACACTCTTTGTTTGCCACCCACAAATCTGACTGCCTCCGCCAAAACTATGGCGGTTTACTACGATGAATCGCTCAACCACGACCACTCCGAAACTTGTTGAACTAAAACCGCAGGTAGATGCCTTGCACTTTTTAGCAAAAAGCCGGCGTGGTTAGAATTCCTCAATTCATCGTAGTAAACCGGCATAGTTTCGTATTTCCAGCAGTTCCAAATTCATCAATACGTCGGCGTTTGCGAAAAAAGCCCGACCTCCGTGGGAGATCGGGCTTATAGGGCTCTGTTAAACCAAACCTACACGGTCAAATGACCCGCAGGTTACATCTGCTCGGGCGCGGAAACGCCAACGAGGGTGAGCACCAGGGCGAGCGTCACGCGGACGGCATCGCAAGCGGCCAGACGGGCACGCGAAAGCTCGGGGCCGACGGGACGGCCCTCGCTCGGCAGCACCTGGCAGGCAGCGTAGAAGCTGTGGAAGTCACCGGCGAGCTCCTCGGCAAAGTGCGTCAGACGGAACGGAGCGCGGTCACGAGCGCAGCTGGCGATCAGGTCGGTAAGCTCGTTAAGCTTGCGCGAAAGGGCGAGCTCGGTCGGGTCGGTCAGCAGCGAGTAATCGACGTTCTCACCGATGGCCTTGGCGGCAACGGCCTTCATGCCCATCTCGTCGGCCTGCTCAGGCGTTACGTCAGCGGCACGGCGCAGGATGGAGCAGACGCGAGCGTGAGCGTACTGCACGTAATAGACCGGGTTGGAGTTGTCGCGCTTCTTAACGGCCTCAATGTCGAAGTCGACCATCTGGTTGGAGCTCTTGGAGATGAGCGTGTAGCGAGCGGCATCGGAGCCGACCTCGTCGACGAGTTCCTGCAGGGTCACCATGGTGCCCTTGCGCTTGGACATACGGACGGGCTTGCCGTTACGCAGCAGGTTGACGAGTTGGCCCAGTAGAACCTCGAACTTGCCGGGGTAACCCAGAGCGTCGCAGACGCAGCGGACGCGCTCGATGTAACCGTGGTGGTCGGCGCCCCAGATGTCGATGACGTGGTCGACGCGCTGGAACTTATCCCAGTGATAGGCGACGTCGGAGGCGAAGTAGGTGTACTCGCCGTCGGACTTGATCAGGACGCGGTCCTTGTCGTCGCCCAGATCGGTGGAGCGGAACCACAGGGCGCCGTCCTTGGTGTAGAGGTAGCCCATCTTGTCGAGCTTCTCAAAAGCGCGGTCGACGGCGGAGGTGCCGGCGGTCTCGCCCTCGGTGTCCTTCACATACAGCGAGCGCTCGGAGTACCAACGGTCAAAGTCGCAGTTGACGGCGTGGCAGAGGTCGCGCATGTTGTCGACCATCTTCACGTAGCCGCGCTCACGGAAGCTCTCCATGCGCTCCTGCGGATCGGCGTCGACCCACTTGTCGCCGTCGGTGCGCCAGAACTCGGCGGCCTCGTCGATGATGTAGTCGCCGCCGTAAGAGTCCTTGCCCAAGGTCTCGGCAAAGTTGTCCTGATACGGATGGGTCTCGGGGTGCTCGTCGTTCTCGTCGGCAACAAAGGCGTCACGGTCGGCAATCAGCAGCTTGTGAGCCTCGTCGATATCAACGCCCTGCTTGGCGATGATGTCGGCAAGCTGCATATAGCGCGTGCTGATGGAGTTGCCGAAGGTGTTCATCTGAGAGCCGTGGTCATTGATGTAGAACTCACGCTGGATGTCGTAACCGGCGTGGTCCATGACGCGGCAAAGGGAGTCGCCCAGAGCGGCCCAGCGGCCGTGACCAATGTGCATGGGGCCGACGGGGTTGGCGGAAACGAACTCGACCTGGGTCTTCAGGCCACCACCGACGTTGGACTTAGCGAAGTCCATGCCCTTCTCGCGAGCCTCGCCAAAGATGGCATTCTTGACGGCAACGGAGAGGTAGAAGTTGATGAAACCGGGGCCTGCGATCTCAACCTTCTCGATCGCGGGATCCTCGGGCATATGGGCAACGATGGCCTCGGCGATCTTGCGCGGGGCGCAGTGGGCCAGCTTGGCGGACTTCAGGGCCATGGTAGAGGTCCACTCGCCATGAGAAGTGTCAGCCGGTCGCTCGATAGCGCAATCGTCAAGTTCAAATGCGGAAAGGTCGCCGGCCTCCTGGGCCGCAGCAAGCGCAGCGCGTACCAGCTCTTCAATCTTCTCGGGCATAGATCCTCCTTGTGTTAAAGCCCCCGAGCTCTTGGTCACTCGTAGGGCAAAAGCCAGAGTTTGTAGCACTCTATCACAAGCGACGGGCACTGTCGCAGGGTAAAGCCAATCGAAATTGCATATGCACAAAATTGACTACAGCTTGTATGGAGTCACTCAAAGATGCCGGTCTGCCTGCAGATTATGCACGCGTTGAAAATGCATAAAGGTGTGAATGAGCTGTGTCTTTTATCGAATACTCTTACCTATCAGAGTTGTGTGCTTTTCCTGCATAAAGCGAGGATTTGCGCACGTCAGCGTGTTATTCTAGACATACGTAAATTCGTATAAGTTGGAGGTAGCATGTTCTCAATCGGTCAACACGTCATTCATCCGGGTCAGGGAGTCTGCACCGTCGTCGGTTTTAGGGACGACACGCCGCAGCCCATGTTGTTGCTCGAGGCCAAGCAAGGGCATGCGCAGACGATCCTTATGTACCCCGTGGCGCAGGCCGACCGTCTGCATGCCGCCATCTCTCAGCAAGATGCCGAGCATCTGCTGAGCCACTATGACGAGCTGGAGTGCGACACCTTTACCGAGCGCAACAGCTCGCTTGAAGAGACACACTTTAAGCAGCAGCTCAAGCTGGGCGCGCCCGAGACGGTCCGCGTGGCAAAGACCATGATGCACCGCATTCGCCAGGCCGAGGAAGCCGATAAAAAGCCCAGCTCTTACTATATGCGTGTACTCAAGGAAGCCAAGCGCCGCTCCATCGAGGAGTTCGCCGTGGCATTGGGCGTCACCGAGGAGGCCGCCGAAGCCCGCCTAGCCCAAGCCGCCCTCAACTAACCCATCCGCGCCAAAAACCACCACAAAGGGGACAGGCACCTTTGTGGTGGTTTTTTCGTTCTAGTCGTTCTAGTAGTATTCATTCTTAGCGATACCTGCGAGCACAAGGAGTCTTTTATGGCAGAGCCACTTTCCGCCGGAATCACCCGCGATCGCGCGTTCGAACTGCTCAACGAGCACAATAAGGACCCGTTCCACATCACCCACGGCGAAACGGTCGAGGGCACCATGCGCTACTTTGCGCGCGAGTTCGACCCCGAGAACGAGGAGTTTTGGGGCATCGTCGGTCTGCTGCACGACCTAGATTGGGAGGAGCATGAGGACGACCCCATGAACCACACCATCTATGCGGCCGAGATCCTTGAAGGCGAGGGCGCCTCTCCCGATCTCATTCGCGCCATTCAGACGCACACGTCGGACTTCAACACCTCGCTGCCCAAGCCCGAGCTGCAAATGGAAAAGATCCTGTTTGCCTGCGACGAGCTCACCGGCTTGATCGGTGCTGCCGTCATCATGCGTCCGAGTAAGAGCGTCATGGACTTTACGACCAAGTCGCTCAAGAAAAAGTTCAAGGACAAGCGCTTTGCCGCCGGGTGCTCTCGCGACGTGATTACGCAGGGTGCCGAGATGCTGGGCTGGGAGCTCCCCGAGCTCTTCGACCGTACCATCGCGGCCATGCAGTCCTTCGCCCCCGACCGCGACACCTTTCAGGCTTAATTCCAAAACCATCACAAAGGGGACAGGCACCTTTGTGGTGGTTTTTGTTTGCGCGGGCGTTAGGGGCGGACCTGGCCGGTGCCTCGGAGCTTGTATTTGTAGGTGGTGAGGGCCTCGGCGGCAAAGGGGCCGCGGGCGTGGAGCTTTTGGGTCGAGATGCCAATCTCGGCGCCCAGGCCAAACTCGCCGCCGTCGGTAAAGCGCGTGCTGGCGTTGGCATACACGGCCGAGGCATCGACCTCGTCCAGGAAGCGCTCGCAAGCATCCGTGTCCTCTGCAACGATGGCCTCGGAGTGCATCGTGCCGTAGCGGTTGATGTGCGCGATGGCCTCGTCCTCGTTCGCCACGACCTTCACGCTCATCTCGAGCGCCAGATACTCGCGACCCCAGTCCTCCTCAGTCGCGGCAACGTAGTCATCGCCCTCGGCAAGCCCGGCGTCGGCGCATGCGGCGCACGTGGCCTCGTCGCCGTGAATGAGCACGCCGTGGTCATGCAGCACGGCCACGACCGCGGGCAAAAACGCATCGGCCACGGCACGGTCGACCAGCAGCGACTCGGCGGCATTGCACACGCCCACGCGCTGCGTCTTAGCGTTGATGATAATATTGAGCGCTTTATCGAAGTCGGCGGATTCATGCACGTAGATGTGGCAGTTACCCGTGCCCGTCTCGATCACCGGAACGAGCGACTCGCGCACGCAGCGCTGGATCAGGCCCGCACCGCCACGCGGAATGAGCACATCGACGACGCCGCGGAGCTTCATGAGCTCGCCGGTGGCCTCGCGGTCGGTAGACTCGATCATCGACACGGCCTCGCGCGGGAAGCCCTTGGCCTCGAGCGCATCGGCCAGCAGTTCGGCAATCATGGCACACGAGTGATAGGCCAGCGAGCCGCCGCGCAGAATGCAGGCGTTGCCGGTGCGGATGCAGATGCCCGCGGCGTCGGCCGTCACGTTGGGGCGCGCCTCGTACACCATGGCGACCAGGCCCAACGGCACGCTCACGCGGGTGAGGTCCACGCCGCTTGCGAGCACGCGGTGGTCGAGCACGCGGCCGACAGAATCGGGCAGCTCGGCGAGCTTCTCCAGGCCGGCGACCATACCCTCAACGCGCTCGGGCGTCAGCAGCAGACGGTCGAGGAGCCCCGCCGAGGTCCCCGCATCGCGCGCGGCGGACATATCGAGCTCGTTGGCGGCGACGATGGAGTCGATACCGTTGCGCAGCGCTGCGGCCATGGCGCGCACGGCCTCCTGGCGCTGCTCGTCGCTCGCCGTGGCAAGCGAGGCCGACGCTGCCTTAGCGGCAACGGCAAGATCGTGGACATACGTGGCTATATCGACCGACATGGGCGGCCCTTTCTCCTAGAAGTTTGCAACCATGGTAGCCGATTTGCGCATGGCCTCGCCCGCGGCGGTAGAATTGGTCAACCCGAAACACCGCAACGAACGGAAGACTCACATGGCCCTCATCACTTCGTACCACGTCCCCGGCCTGTATGTCGAGGACCACAGCATCGACGTCCCCCTCGACTGGCGCGGCCTGGAGCCGATGCTCCTGGCCGTCGGCAGCACCATGCGCCGCGGCGCTATACCGACACCCATCGCCGGCGCGCCCGAGAGCATCAAGCTCTTCTACCGCGTGGTTTGCGCACCCGACCGCATCAACGACGACCTGCCGCTCCTTCTCTTTTTGCAGGGTGGCCCCGGTGGCGAGAGCCCGCGTCCGCTGTCGCCCACAAGCGATGGCTGGATCGAAGAGGCCGTCAAGCATTTCCGCGTCGTGCTGCCCGACCAGCGCGGTACCGGGCGCAGCAGCTGTGTAGACGGGCGCACGATTGCCGCACTGGGCGAGCGCGCCGAGGCGGCCGGCTCCGATGCTGCCCGCTCGCAGGCGGACTTCCTCAAGCGCCACCTCGCCAGCTCCATCGTGCGCGATTTTGAGTACCTGCGCCTGGTGGGCTTTGGCGGCAGGCCCTGGGTCACGCTCGGGCAGAGCTACGGCGGCTTTTTGACGCTGAGCTACCTGTCGCTCTTCCCCGAGGGCGTGGCGGCAAGCTTTACCTGCGGCGGCATCCCCCACGTACCGGCGAGCGCAAGCGAGGTCTACGCGCACACCTTCCCGCGCATGGCCGCCAAGACGCAGCAGTATTACAACCGCTACCCCGCCGACGTCGAGCGCGTGGCGGCCCTGGCAGATGCCCTCGAGGAGCAAAAGCCCGTGCTACCCGACGGCTCGCCGATGACGGTCGAACGCCTACAGCTCATGGGCAGCGACTTTGGCATGAAGCCGAGCTTTGAGCGCATGCATTGGATTATCGATCATGCTTTTGTTGACGGCGACGGCACGCTGGCCTGCGGCGCCTCGGTATCTGACAGCTTTTTGATGCGCGCCTTCGAGCGCACCAACACGCGCACGAATCCGCTGTACTGGACGCTTCAGGAGTTCATCTACGCCGACGGCGACACCATGCCCATTCGCTGGGCCGCGGCAGAAGAGAAGGCCCGTCGTGCCGAGTTCGACACGCTCACGCGACCGCTCATGTTTACCGGCGAGGCCATGTTCCCGTGGATGTTTGAGCAGATGCCCGAACTTAAGCCCTTCAAGCCGGCGATGGATCTGCTTATGGAAGACACAAGCTGGGACAAGATCTACGACCCGCAGCGCCTGGCGTGCAACGAGGTGCCCCTGCAGGCCGCGGTGTACTTCGATGACATGTACGTGGACTCGGGCATGCAGCTCGATACGCTCAGTCGCGTGGGCAACTCGCATGCCTGGGTGACCAACGAGTTCGAGCACGACGGCTTGCACGGCAGCGTGGTGTTCAAGCACCTCTTCGACGAAGCCCTCAACCGCGGAGACCTGCGCCAGATCTTCTAGCAAAGGAGTGTCCCCGTCTGCCGGCACAATAGGAACGTCCCCAAGTGCCGGCAACGACAATGCCGCTGGTAGAGGACAGAAAGCGAAAACGCCCCTAAGCGAGCAAGGTGACGTGAAAGAGGAGGGCATTGACCTTTTGGTCATGCCCGACGATTGAACGTCAGATTGCCGCTTAGGGGCGTTTGCAGCGTCAATTGGTTAGGCGAACACTATCAAGTTGTCCCTATGGATCGCGGGCTTCTCGGCCAGGTCTGCGAGCAGGCGGTTGCTGGCAATCTGGTCCTGGCGGCGGCCGGCTGCAAGCTCCAGCACGTCCGAATCGGCCTCGGCGATACCACGGGCGACAACCATGCCGCTCGGGTCGCACACGTCGAGCACATCGCCCTCGGCAAACTGGCCATCGACCTCGCGAATACCCACCGCGAGCAGCGACGATCCGCGGCTGACCAGCGCCTTCGCGGCGCCATCATCGACCGTCACCGAGCCATGCGCCTTGTCACCCAGTGCGATCCACAACTTGCGCGGCGCAATGTCCAGGCGCTCCGCCGGCGGATCGAACAGCGTACCCACGCTCTCGCCGCGGGCCAGACGCACGAGCGCATCGGGCTCCTCGCCCGAGCAAATCACGCTTTGAATGCCCGCCGTCATGAGAATGCGGCTCGCGCGAATCTTGGTGATCATGCCGCCCGTACCCACCGATGTGGAAGAATCGCCCGCCGAGGCGATAATCTTGGCATCGATCTTATGCACGACCGGGATAAACTCGGCCGTCGGATCCTCATGCGGATTGGCGGTGTAGAGGCCATCGATGTCCGAGAGCGTCACGCACAGATCGGCAGAAACCAGGCAGCTCACAAGCGCCGCCAGCGTGTCGTTGTCGCCGAACTTGATCTCATCGACGGTAACGGTGTCGTTCTCGTTGACGACCGGCACCACGCCCAGCTCCACCAGGCGCAGCAGGGCGTCGCGCGCGTGCAGGTAGGACGTGCGGCGCGCCGTGTCGTGACGCGTGAGCAGCACGAGCGAGGTGAGCAGGTCGCGCGCATGGAACTCCTCGTCGTAGGCCGACGAGATGATGCACTGACCGGCCGAGGCGCAGGCCTGCAGGCTCGGCAGGTCACCGACCGGCTTGCGGTCGAAGCCCAGCACGGGATAGCCGCAGGCAATGGCACCCGAGCTCACCACGACCAGGCGCCAGCCAAGCTCGCGCAGCGCTGCGGCCTGGTCGGCAAGCCCGCCGATAAAGGCGCGGTTGACCTTGCCGTCGGCGCCCACCACCGTGGACGAACCGATCTTTACCACCATCGTTTTATAAGAAGTCGTCATACGTCAAACCAATCGAATGTCGAGCGTTCGGGCGAGCTGGGGCAGTCGGGGCGCCTGGTGCGGAACGGACGAAAATGATCCGTTTTCCTCCGTCCCCTTCGGATCATTTTGCCCAGGGGAAGGCCGAAGCCGCAGCCATGTTCTTGCGCACGAGCTCGTCGCGCACCTGAGCCAGGCCCTGCTCCATGCCCACCACATAGGTCTGCGGGTACAGGAAGCGCTTGAAAGCTGCGTCCAGATGGTCAAGTGCCCAGGCGCAACGCTCGCGCGCGTCCTGGATGCTCTCACGCGGAGCCACCGCACTGCCATCGCGCACGATCGGCACCAGCAGCTCGCGATACTCAAGTTCGGACACGTCGGTCACCAGAGCGGCATCATTCACGGCCACGAGGGTATTGCCGCGCGCGGCGCCCTCCCCCGCCAGATGGTCCTCGTCGTAGATCATGTCGCAGACTGGGCCGCCAAAGCCGTCGTAATAACGGCGCACGCGTTGCACACCCGGGATCGTGCGCTTGTAGGGCTGCTCGGAGAGCTTGACCACCGGCGTCCACGGGTCCGTCTCACTCGCACGGCGGGCGGCGAGCTTGTACACGCCGCCCAGCGCCGGCTGGTCGTAGCAGGTCGCGAGCTTGGTGCCCACGCCAAAGCTATCGATAGGCGCGCCCTGGTCGAGCAGCGACTGAATCGTGTACTCATCCAAATCGTTAGAAACCGAGATCCCCACATAGGGCAGGCCCTCGGCATCAAAACGGCCGCGCACATACTTGGAGAGCTTGGCGAGGTCGCCGGAGTCGATGCGAATGGCCGACAGGCGCTCGCCCACCGCTTCCATCTCCTTGGCAACCGTAATGGCATGCTCGCAACCCTCGCGTACGTCGTAGGTGTCGATGAGCAGCGTGCAATTCTTGGGGCTCGACTTGGCAAAGGCGCGGAAGGCCTCGAGCTCGGAGTCGAAGCTCATGACCCAGCTGTGCGCATGCGTGCCAAAGACGGGAATACCGTAGCGGCGGCCGGCGAGCACATTGGACGTAGAGGAGCAGCCGGCAACGTAGCTCGCGCGCGCGACGGCCAGCCCGCCATCGGGACCCTGGGCGCGGCGCAGGCCAAACTCGGCAACGGGACGGCCGTCCGCCGCCAGCACCACGCGCGCCGTCTTGGTGGCAACAAGCGTCTGGAAGCCGACGATGTTGAGCAGCGCCGTTTCGAGCAGCTGGCACTCCAGCGCGGGACCGGTGACGCGAACCATGGGTTCGCGCGGAAAGACGAGCTCGCCCTCGGGGACGGCGTCGATGTTTACATGCGCACGAAAATCGCGCAGGTAGTCGAGGAATGCAGGCTTGAACATCGCGCCGCCGGCCGGGGCCTGGAGTGAGGCGAGGTAGTCGATATCCTCGGGCGTAAAGCGCAGGTTCTCGACCAGCTCGGGCAGCTCGGCGGTGCCGCACATGACGGCATAGGCGCTGCCAAAGGGATGGTCGCGGTAAAACGCGGTAAAACAACCCTGCTCATTGGCCTTGCCGCTCTCCCACAGGCCCTGGGCCATAGTGAGCTCGTACAGATCGGTGAGCATTGCAATGTCGGTGGGATGCGAGATGTCGGTCAAAGCCATGGGGCGACCTTTCGGATGCGTTGTGCAGAGGTTGAGGGTTGGAAAAGGGCAGAGTGTTCGGGCATGGCACCCAGCGCGAATGGGCTAGAGCAGGCCCATGCTGGTCAGGATCGTGTAGCCCATAAAGATGACAAACGCGATGAGGGCAAGGACAATGATGATTTTTTGAGCCGGCGCCATGCCAGGGATCTCGTTCTCGCCCGTAGGCTCCTTGGAGGTAACCATGCGCTGGGCAAAGGTCATCTCGTCACGGCTCGGCTTGGGCTCGACGGACTTGGAACGAGCGACCTTTTTAGGCTGAGGTTTAGGTGCGGTGGGCGCGGGCTTCGCGGCGGCGGGCTTGGGCGCGGGGGCGACGTTCGCGGCGGCCTCCTCGGCCTTCTCGCGCTCGGCACGCAGGGCGGCCAGCTCCTCACGCTCGCGGCGTGCCTCTTCCTGGGCCTCGCGACGAGCTTTCTCGGCGCGGAGCTCTTCCAACTCGGCGCGTTCCTCGGCAGACAGTGGTTGGGACTCAAGCTTGGCCATGGTACAGCCCTTTCTTTTAAAAAAAGCCGCCGACACAATGTCAGCGGCTTATCAAATCCAAGGGTGGAGACGAAGGGAGTCGAACCCTCGGCCTCTGCCATGCGACGGCAGCGCTCTCCCAACTGAGCTACGTCCCCAAGACAAGTTGATATTTTACCTACGGCTCGCCAACTGTCAACGCCCAATACCCAGTCTTTTTGGGACGCGGCTATTTTGACAACTTTTCGAGCAGGCGATCCTCTCGATGATTTTTTAATCCCCGTCCCAGAAAAATCATCGGCGAGCGCACTACTTTGCGCTGGTGAGGACGCCGGTGGTGTCGAACGCCGGTGTGAAGCTCTCGTCTACCGCTCCACCTTCTTGCCAAAACATCGTCGTAAAGCCCAGGTCGTCGGCATGGTCGAGCACCTGCTCGTACTCCTCGCGCGTCACGGCGCGCGCCAGGTCGCCGCCTTGTTCGCGCATGAGGGCATTGGGCGTGTACTGGTTCATGACCGAGATCGGCACGTCGCCCACCGTCTGCCACACCAGGTCCAACACGCGGCACGAATCGTCCGCATGCCCCGGCAGCACCAGATGACGCACGATTATGCCGCGCCTCATGAGCCCGTCCTCGTCTACCAGCTCTCCCCCGCGGCGCTCAATCTCGCGCGCCATCTGGGCCAGACCCGACACGGCCACGCGCGGGTAGTCCTTAATATGAGAAAGCGACTGAGCAAGCCCGGCATCGGCATATTTAAAGTCCGTAAGCCACACGTCGACAAGGTCGCCCAGCGCCGCCACGGCACTCGCGCGCTCGTAACCACTCGTGTTGTAGACAATTGGGATGACCAACCCGCGCGTCCGTGCCGCGGCAATCGCGGCAGGCAACAGGTGCGCATAGTGCGTCGCCGTCACCAGGTTGATGTTATTGGCGCCCTGGTCCTGCAGCTCCAGCATAATCTCGACCAAACGCTCGGGCAAAATCTCAAGACCGAAATTGCCCGTCGAGATCTCGTGGTTTTGGCAGTAGATACATTTGAGCGAACAGCCGCTAAAGAAAATCGTACCCGAGCCGGCCTCGCCCGAAATGGGCGGCTCCTCCCACATATGGAGCGCCGCGCGGGCGACCTTAAGCGTGTTGTCGGCGCCGCACACGCCACGCGCGCCCTCGTCGCGCGCCGCACCGCAACGGCGCGGACACAAATGGCAGGCGGGCGAAAAAAGTTCGGTCAACGACGTCGGCATAAAAACATGCTCCAAAACAATGATTCAGCAGCTCAAACGTAAAGGGACCAACCGCACAGACGGCTCGAGCCCAAGGCTCCGTAATCGTCCGACACGATTTTTGTAATGTCAAGACTGGAATCGATAAAGTGCCGCTTTATGATGTAAGTATTCCGCCCCCCGCGGAGCAACTGGGTGAACCGTCGCGTTTATTTAGGGAGCCCACACAGTCGTACCTAGTACAGGTATCCTTCGTTGTTAAGGACGCTGGAACAGTCGATGAGGGCACCCACCTGTTTTAGGTGGGTTCATTTTCGTAACGTGGGGGGTGGTTTTCATTTGCCGAAAACCACCATTACAGCCCATATGGATCCCCGCCGGTATCCCGACAAGCCATCGACAACATCCCAATATCTGGTAAGCGCGTGATTATCGCTGCATGCAATTCCATGCACCCCCCGTGGTCGAGTATCATGGTTCGGCTATGCCCTTTGCGCATGGCGTTCTTCTGACCTTTTCCTTCGACGCTTGGCGGTTTTTAGATTCATGGCTTCATCCCCGAGCTACATACCGTACCTATGCGTGGCAGCGGCGGCCTTTATCACGACCTTCCTCATTGTGCCCCTGGTCAAGCGCTTGGCAATTAAGCTCGACGCCGTCGACTATCCTTCCAAGCGCCGCATCAACACCAAGCCCATCCCGCGTTTGGGCGGAACGGCGGTGTTTTTGGGCCTGGTCGTTGCCTGCATTGTGCAAATCCTAGGCACCTGGCACCTAGGCTGGCCGCCCGTCCTGGTGCCGCACCCGCGCCTTCACATTAGCTATCCCATGCTGGCGCTCTCCTTTACCGTCATCTTTGCGACCGGCGCTATCGACGACGTCTTCCAGCTCAAGCCCAAGCAAAAACTGGCCGGTCAGGTCCTCGCCGCGCTCATCGCCTGCGTGGGCGGCCTGCGCATCGGCGTCATCGTCAACCCGTTTGCCCCCGGCGAGATCATGCTCGGATGGCTCGCCTACCCCATCACCGTGATCTATCTGGTGGCATTCACCAACATCATTAACCTCATCGACGGCCTCGACGGCTTGGCCACGGGCATCTGCGGCATCGCGTCGTTCACCATGTTTTCGATGGCCGTTCTCTCGGGCCGCATCGACGCCGCCGCGCTCTCCATTGCGCTCTTTGGCGCCTGCCTGGCCTTTTTGCGCTACAACTTCAACCCCGCAAGCATCTTCTTGGGCGACTCGGGGTCGCTGCTTCTGGGCTTTGCGCTGGGCTCCATCTCGTTGCTCAACGTGAGCCGCACCGCCGCGCTCACCTCGCTTATCATCCCACTCATCGTTGCCGGCGTGCCCATCATCGACACGTTTAGCGCCATCGTGCGCCGCAAGCGCGCCCACATTAGCATCGGGCAGGCCGACAAGGGCCACATCCACCACCGCCTGATCCAAGAGGGCTACAACCAAAAACAGGCAGTGCTCCTCATCTACGCCTGGTGCATTATGCTTTCGGCCGGCGCCGCCGCGATTAACCAGGTCGAGGTGCCCATGCGCGTGCTCATCTTTACCGTGCTCGCCATTGGCTCGGCGGCCTTTGCCAAGCATCTACATCTGTTTGAGCCCGTGCTGCGCCACCATTACAACAAGCGCACACACGAGGATGAGCTCGTCACCCCCGACGATCCCGCCTTTAAGCAGGAGGAGCAGGCGGCAGAAGAGCGTAAGGAAGAGCGACACCACAGGCGCTAGGGTAAGCTGCCGAGGATGCGCCCAGGCGCCGCCGGCCAAACGCGCAGCCACGCCGCGCCCATCGCACATGCCACCCCTTGCCAGCCCCTCGCCTACTTACGCCCCGCCCCTCCAATAAACGCGTTATCATCTTGACCCATGAACATACGTTAGGAGCAATTATGCCAAACGAGAACAGCTACGAAGTCGCTCTGCAGAAGAGCAACGCCATTCGCGAGGGCCTGGCCAAGACGCCCGACAAGTTCACCATGCTCACCGGCGACCGCCCCACCGGCCGTCTGCATCTGGGTCACTACTTCGGCACCCTCAAGGGCCGTGTGGAGCTGCAGAACATGGGTGCCAAGACCAACGTACTCATCGCCGACTACCAGGTCATCACCGACCGCGACACGACCGAGCACATCCAGGACAACGTGTACAACATGGTCATGGACTACCTTGCCTGCGGCATCGACCCCGACAAGACCATGATCTACGCGCACTCCGCCGTGCCCGCCGCCAACCAGCTCATGCTGCCGTTCCTGTCGCTGGTGTCCGAGGCCGAGCTGGCTCGCAACCCCACCGTCAAGGCCGAGATGGAGGCCTCGGGCCACGAGCTCACCGGCCTTCTGCTCACCTACCCGGTGCACCAGGCCTGCGACATCCTGTTCTGCAAGGGCAATGTGGTGCCCGTCGGCCGCGACCAGCTGCCGCACATCGAGCTCACCCGCACCATCGCCCGCCGCTTTAACAACCGCTACGGCAAGGTGTTCCCCGAGGTCGACGCACTGCTGTCCGAGACCCCGCTGCTGCCGGGCCTGGACGGTCGCAAGATGAGCAAGAGCTACGGTAACGCCATCAACATCTCGATGACCGCCGAGGAGACGGCCAAGCGCATCAAGAAGAGCCAGACCGACTCCGAGCGCATGATCACGTTCGATCCCGAGAACCGCCCCGGCGTGTCCGGTCTGCTTTCGACGGCCGCCATCTGCACCGGCCGTTCCGAAGTCGAGATTGCCGAGGAGATTGGCATGGGCGGCTCCGGCCAGCTCAAGAAGTACGTGACCGAGGCCGTCAACGAGTACTTCGCGCCGATCCGTGAGCGTCGCCAGCGCTACGAGAACGACCTGGATTACGTAAAGGACGTCCTGCACGAGGGCAACCGTCGCGCCAATGAGATCGCCGAGCAGACCCTGGGCGAGGTTCAGGACGCCATGGGCATGGTGTACTAGGCAAAGCGCCTTCGCACAACATAGACGGTGAGGCTGAATCCTCACCGAAACAGGAACAGGCCCGCTGGCAGATAGTTGCCAGCGGGCCTGTTCCCGAAGTACACCGTTGAATCGCACAGAGGGGAGGAATGCGAATCAAACTCAACAGGGCAGGCTTTTTCATCGCCTATTGCCTGCTCCGTTGCTGAAAACAATATAGTTCACCGTGGTTTACTTTGCTGCGACAAACCGCGCCGCCATACCTTCTCCATAAGTTAACCTCGGTAAACCTGCCAAAACCACCACAAAGGGGATAGGCACCTTTGTGGTGGTTTAAGCCACGGCAGAGCCGCTAGAGCCCTGCAGGCCAGCGACAGGCGGCCAAGTCGACGTGCATGTCGTCCTTAAACGCCACACCCTCCCCTAGCAAAAGCTCACGTTGAGCATCGGGACCGCCAAAAGCAAAACCATCGCATATGCGGCCATCGGCAAACACCACGCGGTGACAGGGACTCTCGCCGGGGCGCGGATTGCCATGCAGGGCATACCCCACGTACCGCGCACTTCGTGGACGTCCAGCAAGCAGCGCCACCTGACCATACGTGGCGACCATCCCCTCGGGAATCTGCTCGACCACCTCGTACACCCGCTCAAAAAAGCCCTCAGACGCCATTGCTCGCTCCCTTCCACCCGGAATAGCATAAACCACCACAAAGGTGCCTGTCCCCTTTGTGGTGGTTTTGGCAGGTGGGCTAGTTAACGGGCTGGAAGAAGGCCACGGCTACGGCGCCGGGGCCTACATGGGTGCCGATGGTGGCACCGATGGTGTGAACGGGCAGTTCGCCCTCGGTGTGGCCAGCCCACAGTGCCGCGCTGTCCTCGATATACTTCTTGAGCACCGCATCCGAAAGGCCCGTATAGCCGAGCGCCAGCGGCATGGAAAAGTCGATGCCGCCTGCCTTTTCGACCTTCTGGTTGAGCAGGTTACGTCCGTTCTTGGAACCGCGCGCCTTGCCCAGCTGCACGATCAGACCGTCCTCGGCAGCCACAACAGGCTTTACGTTGAGCAGCGTACCCACGGCACCGGCAGCAGCAGACAGGCGACCGCCGCGCACCAGGTACTCCAGCGTCTCGAGCAGACCAATAACCACCACGCGGTCACGGACGGCCTCGACAGCCGCCGCGATCTGGGCCGCGCCCTGGCCCTCGTCCACTAGGCGCAGGGCATACTCGACCAGCACGCGCTCACCCAGGGTAACGTTATTGCTATCAACCACATACACGTCGCCGCCCGGCGCCTCGGCAAGTGCGGTACGGGCGCTCTGATTGGTCCCCGAAAGTTTGGCACCCACGGTAATAATCACCGCCTCGTCGCCGGCCTCACGTGCTTCGGCAATCGCCTGCGAAAAGGCGTACGGGTTGACCTGACCGGTCTTGGGCAGCTCGTCGCGCTCCACGAGCATCTCGTAAAAGCGCTGGTGATCGATATCGACGCCATCCATATACACATCGGTGCCAAAGGTAACGGACAGCGGCAAGACGGACAGCGCCGGGTGCTCCGCCGGCGACATATCGCTGGCGGAATCGGTAATAATGCGGACGGACATAGCGAATCCTTTCTTGCGCAGGTCTCGCGCAGGGAATTTTGACAGCAATGTCCCGGCACGGCATACGCGCTCAAACGGGACGATGCAGTTTTTAATGGGAAGCAAATGCCTTGGCGGCCTTAGATCTCACGCAGGGTGTTGAGAATCGTACGCAGCGACGCATACATCTGCTCGCGCTGCTCCACACCCATAGCCTTACCGGTGGTGTCGAGCACCTCGCGAATGATGCGGTCCGCCTCGCTCATGCTCTCGCCGCCCAGAGCGGTCAGGCGCACCGGGGCACGATACTTAACGGCCGCATCACCCGAGTCGTCGACCTCGACGTAGCCGCCCTCCTCCAGATGCGCGAGCGTGCGCGAGACGGCGGCACGGGTCACGCCTGCCATGCGAGCCAGGTCAGCGCCAGTCAG
Source organism: Collinsella sp. (assembly GCA_019419665.1). Taxonomy (GTDB): domain Bacteria; phylum Actinomycetota; class Coriobacteriia; order Coriobacteriales; family Coriobacteriaceae; genus Collinsella. The sequence continues at coordinate 51,858 of DXZM01000028.1, read as the reverse complement.
GCCGTCCTTGCTGCGCTCAAGATAGTACAGGCACATAACGTCGGAGCCCTTGAGGCCCAGCCTTGCGCCCTCGGATGTCTTAATGCGCTGGATCTCCTTGTAGAGCCCGCTGATCAGTCCGACAAAGTCCTCAAAACGTGTCTCGTCGTTCTGCTGCATGGTGACGACCGCCTTTCGCTTACATGATGCTAACGGGTAAACATCTTAGCCGCACAAGGCAACACCCGTACCCAAATATCCCATTTGTTAACCCATCAACATAAAAACCACCACAAAGGGGACAGGCACCTTTGTGGTGGTTTGGGGCATCGAGTTTGATCCGCAGACTTCGCTACAGCCCCACGCAAGGATTGTCGCGGGTCACAAGCGTTTTAACGACAACCGTCGCTCCCAGATAGCGCTCGAGCAGCTCGGCTAAGCGATCGATCGCGGCCTGGCAATCCCCCATCCGCTCGGGCTCCACGCACTCAATCGCCAGGAAAGCATCGGCCGAATCATCGGACAACGCCGTTCGAACGCCATCGCGCCAGTTCCAGCAGCGGCATACGGCGCCCGCATCATCGATGTAGGCGAGCTCGCCGGGCAGCGTCGGGTCATCTGTCTCCTCGCCAAGCGGCAGAAATGAATCGCCACCGTCGGTCACCTTCAGGCAAAGGTCTCCCTCAATCGCGTGCAAATCCTCGCCGCCTACGGGCAGCGCGTAGGACAGCGACACCGTGTTGTAGATGTCCACCGCGGGCGTAATGTGGCCCACCGGCTTTCCTTTGAGCACGCGCTTGAGCAGGTTCTCAATTGAGCAACGCGCGCCCTTCTTGGTCTTGAATAGGCGATATGCCTCGCGCCATGCCTTAACCGGCGCATTCTCGCTGATGGTATCACTCGTCAGGTGACGCTCCGCATCGATATTGGCGCGGTCGAGCAACGCGGCAATCGCATCAACGTCCTCTTGAGGAATCTGAGCCGCGGGCTTCATGCCCTTTACGACCACAACACCGACAGCCGCCTGCGGAAATAGCTCCCAAAACGAATCCTCGGCAACGAAACTCTTCATGTGCTCTCCCTTCATAGCATGCGCCCGAGCCCGGGTGCCTAAACAAAAAGCGCCCTTACGACGGCCACCTTCAAAGTCCTACGGTGCCGCCACAAGAGCGCTTACGCTGCCCCCATCCGGAGAAGGAGGCGATATGTCAGGCGTATTGTAACCCGAGTCATTCGCCCAAGCAAAACCGCCACAAAGGTGCCTGTCCCCTTTGTGGCGGATATGGACTCGCGGCGACGCTAGTGTCGGAGTCCCAGCAGGCCGCGGCCGCGATGACGGGCGTCGGCGTGCACCTGAGCGTGCGGACCGGCGGCCTTCACGGACTCGGGCAGGTGCGAGTACTTCTTCTCGAAGTTCTCCTCGAACATCACGGCCAAGTTGTGCGCCGCCTCGTCGTAGCGCGCGGTGCTCTGCCAGTACTGGCGCGGCACCAGGATGCCGTCGGGCACGCCGTGGCACGTGGTGGGAATGTCAACGTTAAAGATATCGTCATGCACGAATTCGCTGTCCTCGATGGTACCGTCGAGGGCGCGGGCCACCAGGGCGCGCGTGTAGGCAAGCTCGATGCGATGGCCCACGCCGTAGCCGCCGCCAATCCAGCCGGTGTTGACCAGGTACACACGCGTGCGGCCGTCGGCGATGCGCTCACCGAGCATCTTGGCATAGACCATGGGGTCGAGCGGCATAAACGGCTCGCCAAACAGCGAAGAGAACGTGGGCGTGGGCTCGGTGACGCCGACCTCGGTGCCGGGGATCTTGGCCGTAAAGCCCGTCACAAAGTGATACATGGCGGAGTCGGCCGTCAGGCGCGAGATGGGCGGCAGCACGCCAAAGGCATCGCAGGTCAGGAAGAGCACGACGCTTGGAGTGGTGCCCATGCCCTTGGTCCACGCGTTGGGAATGTGCTCCACAGGGTAGGCCACGCGCGTGTTGTGCGTGACCGAGACGTCATCGTAGTTGGGCTTGCGGCTCTCGTCGAGCACCACGTTTTCGCAGATCGCGCCAAAGCGGACGGCGTTGAAGATCTCAGGCTCGTGGAACGCGTCCAGGCCCTCGCATTTGGCGTAGCAGCCACCCTCGATGTTGAAGATGCCCATGTCGGACCAACCGTGCTCGTCGTCGCCGATCAGTAGGCGCGTGGGGTTGGCCGAAAGCGTGGTCTTGCCGGTGCCGGACAGGCCAAAGAACACGGCGGTCTCGTGCGTGACAGGATCCATGCTGGCCGAGCAGTGCATGGGCAGCACGTCGTCCTCGACGGGCAGCAGGTAATTCATGACGCTAAAGATCGACTTTTTAATCTCGCCGGAGTAGCCGGTGCCGGCGACCAGAATCACGCGTTCCTGGAAGTTGATGACCACGGCGGCGCTGGAGTTGAGGCCCTTGATGGCAGGGTCGCACTGGTAACCGGGCGCTGCGAGTACGCAGAAGTCGGGCTCGCCGGTGCGCGCGATTTCGCGGGCAAGCGGGCGGGCGAGCATCTGTTTAATGAAGAGTGCCTGGCTGGCGCGCTCGCAGGCGACGAGCAGTCGGCGCGTGTGGTTGCGGTCGGCGCCGGCCATGCCGCGGGTGACGAACACGTCGCGCTCGTTGAGGTAGTCGACGATGCCGGCCTTGATGGTCTCGTAGCTCTCGATCGAAAGCGGTCGGTTGACGGCGCCCCAGGCGATCTTGTCGTGCACGTCGGGCGTGTCAACGATAAAGCGGTCATTGGGGGAACGGCCAGTGCGCTCCCCCGTCTCGATCACCAGCGCGCCGTTGGATGCCATGTGGCCTTCTTCGCGGCGGATAGCGTGCTCGACGAGCTCCGCGGCGGGTAGATCGACCAGCAGACGGGGCTGATTCTCGGCGGGATCTTCGACCAGCGTAATGCCAAAGTTGGACAGAACTTCTGCAGGGGTAACACCTGGCATGGGGCCTCCTTTAAAAGCGCGACACGTGGACGAGGCGCGCACTTTACTCACGTAAAGCCCGTTGTACCCGATATGCAAAAACGTTTTTGCGGCAAGGGCGAAGCGCCCGCCCAACGGTCAAAAATCGCAGGCAAGCGGCCTAGTCGTTAGGGACACTCTTGAACAGGCAACAACCAAGGAGCGACCCCGGATGCCGGCACTTAGGGACGTTCCCAAAGTGCCGGCACATAAGGAACGTCCCCAAATGCCGTCTACTGAATGGCGCCGCCGAAATTATCGAACAACCTGTTCAAAAACACGAACGAACACCGTCGCGTCTATACTAGAGCGTAGCAATAGAAAGGACTCCGCTTTGAGCATCACGCCCATCGATAGCATTCGCCGCGCCATCGCCCGCCGCAATGGCGTCGCCGACCCCACCGTATCGGACGGGGCGCACGGGCAGGGCGGACGCATCGAGAACGGCCTGTTCCCCGCATCGCACACCGCCGAGGAGCTCGCACGAATCCAAGAGCTAAGCCAGCGTAACGCCGGCGGTCCCGACAGCAGCCAGGCCACACGCCGTCGCCGCGAGCGCGATCGCCAGCCCGGCCCCATCCACCGCATGGTCAATGCCTGGTGGAACCGCCTGCTCGGAGCCGTCTACGGCGGCGGCTTCTCCACGCAAGAAGCCGAGTACGAAGATCACGCCACCCGTCGCGACTACCTTTGGAATACCCTGGGCACCGCCGTGTGGGGCATGGTGTTTCCGTTGCTCACCATCGTGTCCACACAGCTCGTGGGCGCCGAGGAGGCTGGCAAATTCTCCATCGCCTTTGTCACCGGCACGCTCATCATGATCGCGTGCAACTACGGCGTGCGCAATTTCCAGGTCTCGGACATCGACGAAAAGACGTCCTTTGCCTCTTACCAGCTCAACCGCTGGATCTGCGGAGCGCTCGCGCTGGCATGCGGCCTGGTATACAGCAGCGCCCGCGGCTACGATGCGCAGATGGCCACAATCGGCCTGGGCGTCTACCTGTATAAGGTGATCGACGGCATTGCCGACGTGTACGAGGGACGCCTGCAGCAGGCCGACAAACTCTACCTGGCCGGCATGAGCCAAACGCTACGATCCGTCGGCGTCATCGCGGTCTTTAGCGTGGCACTGTTCCTCACGCGCAGCATGCCCATCGCCGCCATGGCCATGGGTGTTACCGCGATTGCCTCGCTCGTGCTGGTCACCGCCCCGCTCGCCCTGCTCGAAACCGAAAAATCACGCCGTATGAGTCTGCGCGAGGCTGGTCACCTGTTTATCCAGTGCGCCCCGCTCTTTGGTGCGCTGTTCCTGTTCAACCTCATCGAGAGCATGCCCAAGTTCGTGATGGAAGGCACACTGGCCTACAAATACCAGCTGTACTTTAATGCACTGTTCTTTCCAGCGCAGGCTATTTTGTTGAGCATTGGATTTATCTATAAACCGCAGCTCCTACGTCTGTCGAGCATTTGGGCGAATCCGCGCAAGCGTCGCCGCTTTGACTTGATTATTGTTGCCGTTATGGCACTGATCGTGGTCATTACCGGAGCGTGCGCCGCATTTATGGCAGGCCCCGGCATCCCCATCATGAGCTTTATGTACGGCCTCAACTTTGAGCGCTACCGCACGCTGGCACTGCTAATGGTTGTCGCCGGCGGCGTCACCGCGGCAATCGACTTTATCTACGCCATCATCACGGTGTTGCGCCACGCCGGCGATGTCACCAAGATCTACCTGATCTGCTTCGCCGTAAGCGTGGTGCTGCCGGTGATCCTGATTAAGCTGCTGGGTCTGATGGGCGCCGTGGTGAGCTACCTAGCCATCATGGCCCTACTCCTGGTGCTGCTGATAATCGAGTACGCCCACATCCGCCAGCGCATCGAGCGCGACCGCAACCCCTACGGCGCCTAATTAGCTGCCCCGGTCACCGGAATTTGCGATGAAATCGCCCCGGCTGGGGTCTCGTTGAAGACAATATGCATTACGTAAAACTAAGTGAGTAGATTTTTACCGAATCCCTGACCACACCGACAGAGCACAAGTCTGTGACCTGCGGTTTTATTGAGGCAAATATGTTGGGTGCTCGGCATTTCCAAAAAAGTCTACTCACTTAGCCAGCGGGCAGCCAAATGATTATTTAATCCCCGTCCCAGAGAAATCAATTAGCGGGCAGAAGGGCAAGAGTAGTCAAAAAAGCCCCGTCCCAAATTAGCTACCACTTGCACCGATTATTCGCCCGGGTTGATGTTCGCGTAGAACTCCGCCCCATCATCGAGCCGCAGGATGCCCACGCGACCGAACTCGGAGCCGGTGGCGGCGGCGCAGTCGATGTCGATGCGATCGGGCACGCCGGCGGTATCCTCGCCACCCAGGCGCACAATCTGCCCGCGGCCCGACTCCTCATCGAGCCCCGCCAGGCCGCCAACCTCGCAATAGCGCCCAAGCGACACCGTGGGCGTGTGGCCGCTCACCACGACCGGGCCCTCGCCCTCGGCAGAAAGCAGTCCCGTCGGCGCATCCCAATAGCCGTGACGAATCCACAGCAGGTCATGGGACGACTGCACGGCGAGCATTTGCCGCAGCAGCTCGCTATCGGCATCGACCGCTCCCCTGCCGTCACCGCAATCGACACCATGCTCAAGCAAAAACGCGCGCGCCGCCTCGGTCTGGATGCCGGCATGCACCAGCAGGTACGGGCGCTCCTCGGTCTCGGCCACCGCGTAGAGCGGCAGCGCGGCCATCCATCGCACGAGCTCCTCGTATGCCTCAAATTCCATGTCGTTGAGCTGCTCGCTCGTCGTCCAGCCACCGTTGATATCCCAGGTCTCGGCATCGAGCGGGTCCTGGCCAATGATGGCATCGAGCATGATCTGCTCGTGATTGCCCTTGAGCACGTGGGCGTTGGGCAGCGAGCGCACGAGCTTAATAACGCCGACCGGATCGGGCCCGCGATCGATCATGTCGCCCAGCACGTACAGCGTGTCGTCGGACGTCAACGAGATCTTAGACAGGGCCTCGTCAAGCGCACGCACGTGCCCGTGAGCATCAGATGTCACATAGATCGCCATGGTACGCCTCTCCTTGCATTGCGGTCTAAGCCCGGCGCCGCAACTAAAACTTCAAGTTGAACTTAAACGTTACCCATTGTACTCCGTTGCAATAAAGCTGGAAAGGGTTTCCGAGCAGAGGCAAAGACGGCAGCCGTCTATGACGATATCGCGCACGCCCGTAATCCGCCCCCATAAACCCACCACCTTTGGGTACAAATAACCGCAGACAACTGACCGTGCCACGCCAACCACCCAGGAGCGGACACTATCCATGAACCAGATACTTCTCTTTATCGGCCTCGTCATCATTTTGTGCCTGACCATCAAACCCGTCGGCAAAAAACTCCCCTTCCCCACCCTCCTCATCTTTATTGCGCTCGGCATGCTGCTCGGCGTCAACGGTCCGGCGCACATCGACTTTAGCGACTACGCGCTCACCGAAACCGTCTGCAGCACGGCGCTGCTGTTCATCATGTTCTACGGCGGCTTTAACACCAACATCGACCGTGCCAAACCCGTCGCCGCGCCCGCTGTGCTGCTGAGCACGCTCGGCGTTATCGCCACCGCCGGCATCACTGGCGTGTTCGCACACTTCGCACTGGGCTTCGACTGGATCGGCGGCCTGCTGCTGGGCTCGGTCGTGGCGTCGACCGACGCGGCGAGCGTCTTTAGCGTGCTGCGCGAGCACAACCTGTCGCTAAAGGGCGGCACCGACTCGCTGCTCGAGGTCGAATCGGGCTCCAACGACCCCGTCGCCTACATGCTCACCGCGGTACTCGCCACCCTCGCGGCGGGTGGCAACATCGACATTCCCGTGCTGCTGGCCAAGCAGATCATCCTGGGCGTGGGGCTGGGCCTTGCCATCGGCTGGATATCCAGCCGCCTGATTGAGCGCGCACACGCAACGGCCGAGGGCGCGCAGACTATCTTTTTGTTCGCCGTGGCGATCGTCGCCTACGCACTGCCGAGCTACCTGGGCGGCAACGGCTTTTTGGCCGTATACCTGGCAGGCATTGTGCTGGGCGCGAGCGACATCACCGGCAAGGTCGAGATGGCGCACTTCTTTGACACCCTTACCGAGATGGCCGAGATGACGATCTTCTTCTTGCTCGGCCTGCTCGTCACGCCCGCGCGCCTGCCGCAAATGCTGCTACCCGGCCTGGCGCTCATGGCGTTTATGCTCTTTGCGAGCCGCCCCATCGCCGTCGGTCTGCTGCTGGCGCCCTTTAAGACGAGCCCTCGCCAGGTTGCGCTCGTAAGCTGGGCGGGCTTGCGCGGCGCGGCTTCGGTCGTCTTTAGCCTCTTTGCTGTGGTGGCCGGCGTTCCCGGCGGACACGACCTATTTGACCTGGTGTTTGTGATTGCCGTATCGAGCATTGTGGTGCAGGGTTCGCTACTGCCGGCGGTGGCGAAGAAACTCGATATGATCGATGCGGCCGGCGACGTGCGCCGCACCTTTAACGACTACCACGACGAGGACGGCATGTCGTTTGTAAAGCTCAAGGTGGGCGCTGGCCATCCGTTTGCCGGGCGCTCGCTCGCCGATATTGGCAGCGCGACGGACATGCTCGTGGTCTTGGTGCTGCGCGACGGGGCACACCCGGTACTGCCCAACGGCGATACCGTCATCGAGGAAGGCGACCTTCTGGTGATGGCAGCCCCAACGTTCGAAGAGCGTGCCGAGGTTACGCTGCGCGAGGTCACCGTGACGCCCCACGGTCGCCTGGCCGGTCAGCGCCTGCGCGACGTGCCGCAGGGCAAGCACCCGTTTATCGTGGTGATGCTCAAGCGCGACGGCCAAACCATCATCCCCGATGGCAACACCCTAATATACGCCGGCGACGAAGCCGTCATCGCCACGCTAGCTTCCTAGCAGCCCGTCCCTCTTCAGCTACTAGCTGTCACCCACAGCAAAGTCGCGGAGGTCGAGGCCTTCGCGTTCGGCTCGGGCTAGGAGCTCTTGGGGCGACTCGTCCTCGATATCCATCACGTCGAGCATGGCAGCGGGAAAGCCCACGCCAGCCGCGCTCCCCGCGTAGTCGAGCAAGCCCTCGCGCAGCTGGTCTACATCAACTTCAATCTTCACGGTGAATCCTCCTACCGGGCAATCGCGGCCGGACAAACCGCACGTCCCAACTGATGTGCAATAAACTCCAGATACGGCCATAATAAAATAATGAACATCAGGGAGGTTACGGATGATGGACAAGCTCACTGCCATGACAGAACAAGTCAGAGATTTTTGTGATGCGCGCGATTGGCGCAAATATCACACTCCAAAGGAACTTGCCATCGGCATAGCGACAGAGTCCTCCGAACTCCTTCAGCTTTTCCGCTTTATGAGCGACAAGCGCATTGCAGAAATGTTCGATAGCCCTGATCAGCGCCAAGCCATCGAAGACGAAGTTGCCGACACGCTCCTCTTTCTCCTACGTTTCGCCGATCTAAACGGAATCGACCTCCCAAAGGCGCTCTCGTCCAAACTCAAACGCAACGGCGAGCGCTATCCCGTCGACACCAGCTCCAGCGAATACAGAAAGGCGGCCCACCATGAGTAATGAGTTCGCCCTTCGACAATACACGCTTCCCCTCCCCCAACCCTTCGAGGCAAGCGAATCGCTGCAGGACTTTGGCACGCCAAAGCCCGGATTCCACCATGACGAGAGTTGGCCCGTTCTCTATATTCTGACCAACAGTAAAAACAAAACGGCGTACATCGGTCAAACGACCAATTATCGACGCCGCATGAAGCAACACGCCGCAAACGTGGACAAAGACTTCGACCGGACCCTCCTGATTGACAATCCAACCTTCAATCAGTCAGCAACATTTGAGTTTGAGAATCGACTTATCGAGCTGTTCTGCGCTGACGAAAAATACCAGGTAACCAACGCCAACAATGGCTATGCCCAGTTCGATTATTTTGAGCGACCTCAGTATCGCCAGAAGTTCAGAGACCTCTGGACAAAGCTTCGCGAAGAGAACTATGCGATCCACCCCATCGAAGAGCTCGAGAATACCGACCTGTTCAAATTCTCGCCCTTCAAAACGCTCACGCCCGATCAATACGAAACGATTGAGGCGATTTACAGGCGGCTCGAGCAAGAGCATGAAGACATTAAACACGGCGGTCCCAAGAAAGAGCGCGTAACCGTCGTGAACGGCGCGCCGGGAACAGGCAAAACAATCCTCGCCATCAGTCTCATGTTCAAAATCAAAAATGAGCCGAACCTTTCCGGTCTGCGGGTCGGCTTCGTGACGCCCATGGAGTCTCTGAGCAAGACGCTCAAAAAACTCACGCACTTCCTCCCCGGGTTAAAGCCCGGCGATATCCTGAGCCCCAACGACGTCACAAAAAACGATCGGTATGACGTCTTGCTTGTCGACGAGGCGCACCGACTGGGAAACTACTTATCCGCCGGCGCCGGCATCGGAGCTTTCTACAACACATGTGAACGACTCAGCTTGCCGCGCACGAGCAGCCAGGTGGATTGGATTTTCAAATGCTGCGACAAGGCGTACCTGTTCTTTGACCCCAAACAGCAAGTCCGCGCATCGGGACTCAACCGAGATGGCCTTGAGCAGCGACTCAACCAACTCGAAGAAGCCGGCATCGAGACCGAAGAATTCAACTTGAGTACCCAAATGCGCGTGCGTGGCGGCGATGAGTACCTCGATTTTGTCTACGACCTGCTTGATAACAAAGCGTACATGCATGCCGGCATGAAGTTCAAAGCACTCTTTTCATAGGAGCCTTACGATTCGCGAGCCGGGGATCCGGACAGCGATATCCCCAGATACCAGTTTGGAATCGTCGACCGATTTGAGGACTTCTGCTCTCTGCAGCAAACCAAGGAAGAAGAAGTTGGTCTATCCCGCATGATGGCAGGCTTTGCGTGGAAGTGGGAAACGAAGAATAACAAAGATGCGTTCGATATCGTCATCGAGGGCATTCCCAAACGCTGGAACTCAACCCAGAAGGATTGGGTTAACTCCGCCAACGCCGTCAACGAAGTCGGATGCATTCATACGGTACAAGGCTACGACCTCAACTACGGATTCGTAATTCTGGGTCCCGACATTTACTACGATTCGAACAAAGATGCAGTCAACGTTAACAGGGCAAACTTCAAAGATGCCGTTGCCAAGAAAAAGGCAAGCGACGATGATCTGCAAAAGATCATCGTCAACGCCTACTACGTCCTCATGACGCGCGGCATGTTAGGAACGTATCTCTATGTGTGCGACCCCGCGCTCAAAGAGTACCTGTCACGGTATATCCCGGCGATATAGACCTTGCGACCGCCCTCCCCCATGTAACCATCCTGTAAATCATAGCGGCGCACTCGAGTTTTACCGTGATGCGGTCGCGCCTAGCGCTCCACTGTGCTAAAGTATCCCGAACGTTCAAACGACTACGAGGGGGGAACTAGAAGATGGCACGTGTGCACAACTTCTCAGCTGGCCCGGCCGCACTGCCCACAAGCGTGCTCGCCGAGATCGCCGACGAGATGATGGACTACCGCGGTTGCGGCATGTCCGTGCTCGAGATGAGCCATCGATCTAGCATGTACCAGCAGATCATCGACGACGCCGAGGCAACCCTACGCCGCCTGCTGAGCATCCCCGACAATTACCGTGTCCTGTTTTTGCAGGGCGGCGCCACGCTGCAGTTTGCGGGCATCCCCATGAACCTCATGCGCCGCGGGCGCGCCGGCTACATCGTGACCGGCAACTTTGCCAACAAGGCGTACAAGGAGGCCGCCAAGTACGGCGAGGCCGTGCTGCTCGCGAGCTCCGAAGACACCAACTTCGACCGCATCCCCGGCATGGCCGACATCAACGCGCGTATTGCCGCCGAGGCTGCGGGCGACGGGCTCGACTACGTCTACATCTGCCAGAACAACACCATCTTTGGCACCATGTACCGCGAGCTGCCTAACTGCGGCGATGTGCCGCTGGTCGCCGATGTTTCGAGCTGCTTTTTGTCGCAGCCACTCGACGTCGAGCGCTACGGACTCATCTACGCCGGCGCTCAGAAAAACGCCGGCGCCGCTGGCGTGACCGTGGTCATCGTGCGCGACGACCTGATCGCCGACGGCCCGGCCTTTGCGCAGACGCCGCAGTACATGAACCTTAAGACCCAGGCCGCCAAGGGCTCCATGCTCAACACGCCCAACACCTTTGGCATCTACGTGTGCGGCAAGGTGTTCCGTTGGGTTGAGCAGACCGGCGGACTTGCCGCCATGGCCGAGCGCAACTGGGCCAAGGCCAACCTGCTCTACGACCTGCTCGAGCACAGCGAGCTGTTCCATGGCACCGCGCAGGCCAACAGCCGCTCCATCGCCAACGTCACGTTCCGTACCGGCGACGCCGAACTCGACGCGGCCTTTGTTGCGGGCGCGGCAGAGCACCAGATCCAAAACGTCAAGGGCCATCGCCTCGTCGGCGGAATGCGCGCCAGCGTGTACAACGCCGTCACCATGGAGGACGTGCAGGCGCTGGCCACGTACGTGAAGGACTTCGAAGCGCAGCATAGTTTGAGCCCGCGATCTAACTAGCCCGCAACACGCGGGCCGACCAGCCACTTCAAACCACTTGTTATAAACAAATCCGCTAAGGAGTTTTTCATGCGCAAGATTAAAACCATCGACGACATTACCAAGGACGGCAAAGTCGAATTTGGCGAGGGCTACGAGTTTGTGGGCACCGCCGAGGAGGCCGACGCCATTCTGATGCGCTCCACCGACCTGCACGGCTACGAGCTGCCCGAGGGCATCCGCGCCATCGCCCGCTGCGGCGCCGGCGTCAACAACATCCCCGTCGAGGAGTACGCCAAGAAGGGCGTCGTCGTCTTTAACTCCCCCGGCGCCAACAGCAACGCCGTCAAGGAGCTCGTCCTGGGCATGTTGGTGCTCTCGAGCCGCGGCGTGGTGCAATCGATGAACTGGGTGCGTGACAACGCCGACGACCCCGAGATTCAGGTCGATGCCGAAAAGGCCAAGAAGGCCTTTGTGGGCCGCGAGCTCAAGGGCAAGCGCATCGGCGTCATCGGCCTGGGCAACGTGGGCTCCAAGGTCGCCAACGCCTGTGTCGATCTGGGCATGGACGTCTACGGCTACGACCCGTTCATTTCCGTCGAGCACGCATGGGTGCTGAGTCGCGAGGTGCAGCGCGTGGGCACGCTCGAGGACCTCTGCCGCGGCTGCGACTACCTCACCGTGCACGTGCCCAGCAAGGCCGATACCATCGGCATGATCAGCACCGAGCAGATCGACCTGCTGGCGCCCGACGCCGTGCTCATCAACTACGCGCGCGAAACCATCATTGACGAGGACGCCGTCGACGCTGCCCTGCGCGAGGGCAAGCTCAGCTGGTTTAGCTGCGACTTTGCCACGCCCAAGACCGTCAAGATGCCCAACACGTTTATCACCACGCATTCGGGCGCCGGCACCGGCGAGGCCGAGGCCAACTGCGCCGACATGGCCATCAGCGAGCTCAAGGATTACCTGGAAAACGGCAACATCGCGCACAGCGTCAACTACCCCGCCTGCAGCATGGGCAAGGCGCGCGCCGCAAGCCGCATTGCCTGCCTGCATGCCAACGTGCCCAACATGATCGGCCAGATCACGGCCATTCTCGCCAAGGACAACGCCAACGTGCAGCGCATGACCAACGAGTCCGCTGGCGAGAACGCCTACACTATGTTCGACACCGATGAGCACCTGGACGGCAGCACGATCGAGGCACTCAAGCATATTCCGTCGATGTATCGTGTGCGCGTGATTAAATAGCGCCGGCGCCAATCCTGCCAGACAGACCACGAAGCCCATTCGGCCCCCGTTTTCACGAAACGGGGGCCGATTTTGTTGCTCCGGACGACTTTAAAATGATACCCATAACAAGTTTTTTCAGATAATCGATAGTGAGGCTCAAGTCGCTAAGCACACCCGCTTTGATAAACAGCTTTATCAGGGACTTTAGTAGGTAAAAATCGATCTCTATGTGCCGAATGTAAGTTGACTGTCCATTTTCCGAAACAACTTATTCTAGATAGCATTTTTAAGGCCCCTCCAAGGCGAAATATAAGTCTTTTTGTGACCAAAACTCTAGTCCGCGCGACCGTTTTCCACCCGCGCGGCTACATTCCTGCCCAATCGATAAAAATCTCCTCACGAAGCCGCCGTTCGAGCTCCTGCTGTCGCGGCGTCTTGTCTTTCAGCGGCACATCGAGATAGGACATGATGAGCTCCATCACCACGCGGAAGGCATCGGAGTCGGCCAGCTGACCATAGGTCATCAGAATGACGGGATATCCCATCGCTTGCAGCGCCGTCGTTCGATCGGAGTCCGAAATCTTGGATTCAATGGATCCGTGAATGGCTTTACCCTGGCATTCAACCAGACACTCTCGGCTGCCGTCCTTATTTGCCAGCAGGATATCGGCATAGCGCCTATCAAGCCCCGAAATCAGGCGGGCGCTGCGCGTCATACGAATCTCAACGTTATTGGTAAGGCTCAGCCCTTCGCCGCCGCGCAACCTCGTAAGGCCAAACAGCATCGAAGCCTGGACCTCGAGCGGCGATGCTGCCACCCCCGTAATGCATTTCGCGGCTCGTATGAACGATTTAGCGCCGCGGAGCCCCCGGACCTTATCGACGAACTCTGTAAGCTCAGAGAGCTCGATCAAGGGAGGTCGTTTCCACAAGTCCGTTGGATTCCCCGAGACATCCTTTACGTTTTCCCAGCCCGACCGTGCGTCACCCCACCGGCCCCCGTATGCCTGCTCAAGTGCCGACTTTACCTGAGGCGCAATCTTGCACACGGCAAAGGTGCCGCACATCTCATACATGCACATGATTAGACGCTCGTTTGAGACCGAGGAAGCCAGGGTCAGCAGGGTAAAGAGTGGGGACGCAACATCGAGGCCAAACTCCGTCTGCCGCACGGAATCAAACGGCCTCTCCCCGTTCCAAACATGCCTGACAATGCGATCGCCCTTACGTCCGCAGCTGCCCTGCGCCAACACGTGTAACGGGGTGCCCAGGAAATGCTTGACGAGCGGATGCTCACATAGGTGCTCCCTGCGCGGATCGTCCGCAGAATCGGGCAGGTCCGGCATTATTGCCAAGACCTGTGGAGGTATCCGGTGATACCGAAAGGCAGATATGTCGCACAGCATGTCGTCCATGAAGGGTACGTACCCGCTGCGTCGCTTGTGAACCCGCCCGGACGGCAAACGCGCTGGCTCGGCCTGCGAACGGTAAATACTGCCACGCCCACGTCGCGGATCTCTCAGGAGGCTTACAATCGGTTTGGAAAGCAAACTGATTGTGAGGTTGCATATGGTTGATGAGGATTTTGCCTGGCGGCTTGCGCAGGAGCTTGTGCGGATCGACAGCTCAGACCCGGGCGCGTATGAGGATGAAATTGAGCGCTTCATTAAGAGGCTCATTGAGCAGCAGCTGGCACAACTTGATAGTTCTGCGCTCGATGCCGTGCAGATTGAGGAGCTCGAAGTGCTGCCCGGGCGCCGCAACCTTAAAGTCACCGTGCCGGGCCAAAGCGACGAGCCGCGGCTGATCTATATCTGCCACATGGATACCGTCACCTTGGGCGATGGCTGGGACGCAGACATCGAACCGCTTGGGGCGGTTGTGCGCGACGATAAACTCTATGGCCGCGGTGCCTGCGATATGAAGGGTGGCCTGGCCTGCGCCATTGCCGCACTGGTCCATACGCTCGAGCGCGTGGCGGCGGATGGCGCGCTGCCACGCCGCGGCTTTTCGCTCATCTGCTCGGTCGACGAGGAAGACTTCATGCGCGGCTCAGAGGCCGCGATCGATGCTGGCTGGGTCAGCTCGCGCGAATGGGTGCTGGACACCGAGCCCACCGACGGACAGATCCAGGTGGCGCACAAGGGGCGTACGTGGTTCGAGATTGAAATGGCTGGCGTGACGGCGCATGCGAGCCAGCCTTGGAAGGGCGCGGATGCCGTCGCCGCCATGGCCGAGGTCGTGTGTTCGCTTCGTCGCGCGTTTGCGGCGCTGCCCGCGCACGATGAGCTGGGGCCTTCGACCATCACGTTTGGCCAAATCGAGGGCGGATATCGCCCCTACGTCGTACCCGACCGCGCCAAAGTCTGGGTCGACATGCGCCTGACCCCGCCGACCGATACGGCCGCCGCAATCAATATGGTCGAGCATGCCATCGCCGTCGCCGAAGCCGCCGTTCCCGGTTGCCATGGCAGCTACACCGTGACGGGCGACCGCCCCGCCATCGAGCGCGACCCGAACTCTCCCCTTCTAGCAGCGCTCAAGCGTGCCGCCGATGACGTAACGGACGCGGACACGACCGTCGGCTTCTTTACCGGCTACACCGATACCGCCGTCATTGCCGGCAAGACAGGCAACCGCAATTGTATGAGCTACGGCCCCGGCTCGTTGGCGCTCGCACACAAGCCCGACGAGTATGTGCCCCATGCCGATATCGTTCGCTGCCAAAACGTGCTCATCGCGCTTGCCGATAACACGCTCTGGGACGCAAGCGGCCAAGTTGGGGCATAATAAGCCGCGAACAAACCGACTCGCGCGTTAGGACCGCCCATGAAAGCACTTCCGTTTCCCTGCATCCGCCCGGCTCAGGACCGTGTGCTCGAGGCGCTGCCTGCGATGGGCGGTATCCTGAGCGGCAACGACGCCCTGCGCGGCGCCATTGCTGACGGCCTAATGCTCAAGGATCCAGGCGCGGCGTATTACGTGTACGAATGCTCGGGCGAGCCGGGTCGCGCGACGGGTGTCGTGGCGATTTGCCCGGTTAACGTACTGACGGGTAGCGACGAGGCTGCCGCCGAGAGCGTCGACGCACTCGCCGCCGCGCGCGCGATCGCCGAGCTTAAGGTGCAGCCGCGCCCCGTGTCGCTCGCCTACGAGGCGTCGCCCGTCATGGATATCATTTTGAGCGCTGCCAAAGAGGGCGCATCGCTCTACGCCGTCACCGATCCCGCGGGCGTCACACATCGCGTGTGGGAGGTCAAGCGCGAGGACGCCGTTGCCGCCATCCGTGCCATGCTCGATCAGGCGCCCGACCCGGTGTTCGCCGGTGACTCCGCCTATGTCGCCGCACTGGCTGGGGCATCGCAGATTCTGGCCGACGAGGCCCGCGCTGCCGGCGCCTACTCTGGCAAAGAGCCGTTCAACTTTGCTGTAGCCGTGCTGTTCCCCGCCGCGCAGGTCAGCGGCAGCGCGCCGCAGGTTCCGACGGGTCTGCTCACTCACCAGGTCTCACGGTTCTAGCGAACTCAAACGCTAAGCTGGAAAACCCAGCATCCAAACAAACAAGGGGCGGAGATGCAGCAAACGCATGCACCTCCGCCCTTTTCGCATCAAACAATTACGCCGGTAAACCGGGCCGCAACGTCAGCGTTATCCACGCTGCGGACCTGCCGCCGCCACGAGCGGCTCTAGCCCCAGCTCGCGCGCGTAGTCTTCCTGCGTAAAGACTTCGACCAGTTCAAACGTATCGGCCGCATCGTCAAACGCAAAATGCAGCACTGAGCAGTTGCCCGGCACGCGTTCGCGCTCGTCGGCCGCCGCGCCCCGCACGTGGTCCAAAAACTCCTTGATAGCTGAGCCATGACTTACCGCGAGCACGCACGTATGGTCCGGACGCCGCATAAGATCGGTCAGCGTCGCCACCATGCGCGTGCGCACCTGGATCTGGCCCTCGCCGCCAAACTGCCGATAGAAGTCGCGCCACGGGCGCTCGGGCATAAGCATCACGCGCTCGGCCTCAAAGTCGCCAAAGAACCACTCACGCAGGCCGTCCAGGCGCTCGTACGCCAAGCCCGGCCACAAGTTGGCGATAGTCTGCTCGGTGCGATGAAGCGTAGAGGTGTAGGCATGATCGGGCTCAATGCCGCGCGCACGTAAAAACATGCCGGCGCGCGCCGCCTGGTCGCAACCCAACTGCGTAAGCGGCGAGTCACTCCACCCCTGAATGATACGCTTAAGGTTGAATATCGTCTGTCCATGACGGACCAGATACAGATCTTTATTCATAGGGGTCCTTTCGTTCGTTACCAACCCAAGAGCGAAAACGCCCCGTCGCAATAGCCAAAATGAAGCACGGCACCGTTGTCGGGTAGCTCTCCCCCGCCAGTCACATACTCAAGAAACTCCTGGCAGGCTGAGCCGTGGGAAACCGCCAGCACGCAGTCGTGCTGCGGCCGGGCCATAATACGGGACAGCGCCGCGACCATGCGCGACTGAAGCTGCACTTCCGACTCGCCGCCAAAGGCCACCGGATAATCGCCCCAGGGCTGCGGCGGCATCTCGCGATTTGATGTGCCCTCCAGCGAGCCAAAATGCCACTCACGCAGGTCATCGACCAGCTCAATGGAACGGCCCTCGCCAACGATAAGCTCGGCCGTATGCCGCGCCCGGCCCAACGGCGAGGAATACACATGATCAAAGGCCACGCCACGCGCCGCAAACGCCGTACGCGCCGTCAGCGCCTGCTCGCGCCCGCGCGCCGTAAGCGGCGAATCGTGCCAGCCCTGCAAAATGCTCTGCACATTGAGCTCAGTCTGCCCATGCCGCACCAAATACAGATCTGCCACACGCTCTCCCCTCGTACCACCACAAAGGGGACAGGCACCTTTGTGGTGGTTTACCGTCTGATCACGCCGCGGTGACGCTCAGCTACACCAGCACGTCGGCGAGCGGGCGCTTGGGTACGTGGTGCACCTGCGCATCGTCACGCCAGTAATTAATTGAGCCGTCGGGGTTGGAATCGATCGCATCGATCATCTGCGTCTCGGCCGGCACGCCAAAAGCCATGATCAGCTTGAGCTCATACTTGTCGTTATCGAGCCCCATAGCATCGATCGCGCGGGGCGTAAAGGCCTTGAACATGCAGGCTGCCACCTCGGGCGTGGCGCTGCGAGCGGCGAGCATCATCGTCTGCGCGGCAATGCCCGTGTCGACCTCGGTGATGGGCGCGGCGGGCTTACCCGGAACAGCGCGCTCGGCAAGAATCGCGATGTAGCCGGTCGGACGCTCGCCCTCGGCAGGACCCGACCAATCCTTAAGCGCGCCGGCCCATGCAAGCTCATCAAATACACGCGCGCAATCCTCGGCACCGCTCACCACATGAAAACGCAGACGCTGAGCATTGGCGCCGCAGGGAGCCAGGTGCGCCAGTTCCGCCAGCTCGAGCAAAAACTCGCGCGGCACGCGCATGGACTCGTCAAAACGGCGGCACGTACGGGCGCGGCGGACCAGCGCGTCAAACGTGTCCAGGCCAAGCTTTTCGCAACCTTGCTTTGCCATCGATTCGACACTCGACGGTGCCTCGGGAACTGCTTCGTTCATAGGGACCCCCAATACAAGCCAATTGTCCTTAGGAAAATCTAACCTAAAACGTAGGCAATAACGAACAGGGCTGCAATGTTCTACACCTGTTGAATAGAAAATCGCGACGTGGGGAACAACGGAAACAATTCGGGGCCTTTGGGTTACGTTTCGCCCTCCCCGACCCATACGTCAGCGCCCTTAGGGGATACTGGTTGTAACGATCAAGGCTTACGCCGCACGGAAAGGAGACTTATGGGCATCTTTAAGAACGATGATCAAAAATCGAGCCAGTTTGGATTTGACGAGAAAAGCATGGCGGGCAAAGCCGTCAAGGCCGTACGCTGGATCTACGCCATCACGGGCGTCTTAGCACTCATTGCTGGTATCGCGCTGCTTTTTGCACCTGCCAAGTCCCTCGTCTTTTTGACGACTGTCCTGGGTTTTTACTTTGTAATCACTGCTGCCATCAGACTATTCACTGCCATTTTTGAGCCGCTGCTGCCCACCGGCTGGCGCGTGACGAGCATCATCTCCAACCTACTCATTATCTTGGGCGGCGTCATAATCCTGCGCAACCAGGCCTTCTCGACCGCGACGCTCACCACGATGGTGGTTATCGTGGCCGGCTTTGGCTGGATTGTCGAAGGTGTCATGTCCATTCTGGAGTCCGAGCTTTCGTCCAACCGCGCCCTCGCTATCCTGAGCGGCGCACTTTCCATCATCGCCGGCATGTTCGTGTTTATCTATCCGCTGTGGTCGGCCAAGATGCTCGTCATCTTTAGCGGTGCCGCGCTGCTGGTGTTTGGCGTGACGCTCATTGTTCGCGCCATTCAGTTTGGCAAACTGGTGCGCTAGATGCCAAAGACGCTCTTTATTGATGCCGACGCCTGCCCGGTCACGCGCGAGTCGATTGACTGCGCGCGGCGGGCGGGCGTCGCCGTTGTTATCGCCGGCAACAGCACGCAAAACCTGGAACGGCACATTCGCCGCGACGACCCGCGCGATGCCGAGCACGCGCGACGCGGCTTTTGGGTCACGACGCTCGACGTGAGCGTGGGCGCCGACAGCGCCGACTTTGCCATTGTCGAACGCCTGCAGGCGGGCGACGTGGTCGTGACGCAGGACATTGGCTTGGCGAGCATGGTGCTCGGGCGCGATGCCGCCGCCATCGGTGTGCGCGGGCGCGTGTACGACAAGGCGACTATCGACATGCAGCTGTTTATTCGCCACGAGGAAAAGAAGGTACGCCGCGCCGGCGGACGCACTCGCGGTCCGGCAGCATTTACCAGCGAAGACCGCACCCGCTTTAAACGCAACCTCACCGAGTTGCTGCACTAACCAAGGTAGATTTTTGAGACATGCCTAAAATCTACCTTTTTGTTTTGAGCGGTGTGAGCGCTCGGAATCCATGGCTCAACAAAAAACGGGCTTCAAAATGCCATGCGTCGCCGCATTGCGCAGGCGCTGAGCATGGCTATTTGAAGCCCATTTTTTAGGCCTACTTAGAGGCCAACGGCGGAGAGGATGAGGCCCCAGCCAGCGCCGATGACGTACATCATGATCAGGAACACGGCATTTTCGCGGGCGCTGCGGTTGGTGCGGAACAGCACCAGATAACCCACGCCGGCGGAAATGAGCGTGCCGGCGAGCATCGGCGCCAGTTGCAGCGCGCCTTCCAGATACAGCTGTGTAATGACCACGCTCGCCGAGCAATTGGGAATCAGCCCGACAAGCGCCGAACCCAGGACAGCGAGTGTCTCGTTGCCGCGCAGGAACTGCTCGATCGCGGACTCGCCGAACGTCTCGAGCACGGCGACCAGAATCAGCGTCACCAGAAAAATGAATACCGAGACCTGCACGGTGTGCGAGATCGCACTGCGGATGATCGACAGGACAGGCGTCCCTTCGTGGGAGTGAGAGTGACCGTGACCATCATGGTGTTCATGTTCGCCCTCATGACCGTGATCGTGGCCATGTCCGTGTTCGTGCTCGTCCTCGTCTTCATCACAACCGCAATGGTCGCGCTCGCACAGCTCGTGGATGTGGTCGGCGCTCACGCCTGCCTCGGCCACCTCGTCGATGATGTCACCGCCGCTGTGGTCGTCGTGCGCGCAGTTCACGTGGGCCGGGTTGGCCGCGGTTCCCAGCACGGTACGGCGAATCGCCGCGTGCGCGCGGGCGTTACGGCGCAGGCCGCGAATGGCAGCGTCCACGATAAAACCCGTGACCAGTGCGATCAGCGCTTTCGAAGCCAAAAGCATCGCCATAGTCTGCACGGGAACCTGCTCGGCAAGCAACAGCGGCAGCATCTCATCGGAGGTCGAAAGGAACACCGCCACCAACGTGCCCAAGGTCACGACACGGCCGGCGTACAGCGTTGCTGCCATGGCCGAAAATCCGCACTGCGGCACCATGCCCAGCAGCGAGCCAACCACGGGACCCGCAGCGCCGGCGCGCTTGATAGCGCCGTTGACGCGGTCGCCCGCAACGTGCTCAAGTGTCTCGAGAGCAAGATACGTCACCAACAAAAACGGCACCAGCGACAGCGTGTCCTTGCCGGCGTCGAGCAGAATATCAATCAGTAAATCCATGACGGATGGAACCTTTCGTGTCTTTCGGCAGCATTGTAAAAGTCCTAGCGGTCAACTAGGGTATTGTAGTTGTCCCGGGCGCGGTGCCAATAGTTGCCTATGGTAAACTATCATCTCGCCATAACTCAGTAACCTCGAGCCGCACAACGCGGCCCGTCCAAGGAGTAGCATATGAACGTATCGCAAGCACTCGAATACGAGCGCCAGCCGTTTATCCCCATGTTTATCTACGGCGACCACGGCGCCATGGAGTCCGAGCGCCAGAAGGGCGAGGAGGCCCTCAAGGTGCTCGAGACCGAGTACTTTACCGCCGAGGGCGACCCCGGCTTCGACTTTGCCACCGTGCGCGACCTGGCCGACCGCAACCGCGACCTGTGCGACCAGATTGGCGAGGCGCGTCTGCGCAACGTGACGCCCGCGACGCTCTCGCGCGGCCTGTCCGATGCCGACACCTGCGCCGCCATCGGCAAGATGCAAAAGCGCACCGCCGCGTCCGTTATGCGCGAAATCCGCGGCGACCGCGACGCGCTCGGCGTGGCCTACGCCCGCAAGCCCATCCAGGGCACCGTGCTCGGTATCGACATCGAGACCACCGGACGTGCACCCGAGCGCGGCTATATCATCAACGTGGGCTGGGAGATCATGGAGCTCACCAGCGACGCCGTCCCGCATGACGCCGAGGCACACTACTGCGGCCTGCCCGACATCTACCGCGGCGAGGATGTGCCGTTGTCGAATATCCACCACATCACCTGGGACGACATCGACGGCAAAAAGCCGTTCCGCGAGAACAAAGAGCTGCAAAAGCAGCTGCTCAAGCTTATGAAGAAGTACCCGTACATGGCACACAACGCCGCCTTTGAGGACAGCTGGTTCAAGATCCACCTGGACGGCTACGCCGAGGCACGCCGCGCCGGCAAGATCATCGTCATCGACTCGCGCCAGATCTGCCGCAGCCTGGACGCCGACGTGCGCTCGCTCCCCCGCGAGTCCGCCCCCGCCGCGCTCGAGAACTGGGCACGCCGTCGCGGCACCCTCGCGCCCGACGCCAACGAGCAGCATCTGGGTCTGGACGACACCGACCTCATGCTCCGCACGGTACAGGCCGAGTTCAACCTCAAGAACCTATTCGCGAAATAGCAACGCCTGCGACAAACACTACTTGCTCACGAGCGGCCTCGCAGCGGGAAACACCGCAGCGGGGCCGCCCTATGTTCCACAGATAGATCTGCCATCACAAATTCTGAACCCTCATTTTGAACGATTTCGGCCAATTCCCGACACGTAATTCGTTGTCGGATGGTGATGCATCGATATCAAATGTGCAGCAATTGAGTTTTTATATGCTATAGCTAAGCTGCGATAACATTGATTTTAGGCATGCCAACCCATAATTGCGTCAAGCTTTTGGACAGCATTTGGTTAGGCCCCTAAAACGACTTTCCCACTCAGCGCCATCAGCACGGCATTAGCTGACACGATATATACCATGAGTATCGTATTGTCACATACCACTGCAAAAGCGGTCTACCAGGCCGCGCATTCGGCGTCTACGAAAGACACCGAGCCCTGTAACCCTGCCGCGATTTACGGATCATGTCCCACCGGAACGCTCCTTGACGCAGCCGCAGAATGGCTCACCAAACACGATGTTTCCCTTGACGCAAATGATTGCCTCGAAGTAATGGTGTTTGATCGCAGGAATGCGCGCTATGCAATGAACTGTCAATGCCACGTTTCGTCAAAACGATTCTCGAGCTCACGCTTTATAGAGCTCAAAGATGGCATCTTCATTGTTGGCGTTGAGCTTTGCGCACTTCAGGCCGCCACCTATCTCCCTTTTCGCGAACTGGTGGAGTACTACTTTGAATTGTGCGGCGCTTACTCCCTTGGAACCGGCTCTTCCACCTCGTATAACGAGCGTTTCGCGCTCACCTCGACCGAAAGGTTAAAACAGTTCTTTAATTCCATTACCAGATGCGACGGTCTGGCCCTTGCCCGAAAGGCGATTCAATGTGTGCGCGACGGATGCCGGTCTCCTATGGAAACGGCCTTTGTCATGATGCTAACGCTGCCTAAAAGCGAAGGAGGGCTTGGCATTAAGGGAATTGAGACCGATTGCGAGGTGCAGGTCACCGCTGCCGCAAAGAATCTCACGAGACGCAAAAAGTTCTTTATGGATGCGTATCTAAAGAAATCTCGCACAGACATTGAATACAACGGGTTTTATCATGACGCGGAAGAAGACCGCGCCATCGATGAGGAGCGCAAGAATGCGCTTGCGTCCATGGGATACGGAATCATCACCGTCAGTCGTTATTCCTTTATGCATGCCAGCGCTTTCGTTAGGGTCATGGAGGCGATCCAACGGAAAGAGGGCATACGCCCCTCGCGTCTGCCAAAAGACTTTCAAATCATGCAAGAGGACCTGAGACAGTTTGTGCTCAGAAGGTTTATAGAAGAGAAAAAGCGAATTCAGAAGCAGCTTCGCCAGGATTCCGAAGATCGTCAACGAATCGACCTCGAAAAAGCAACACTCGAAGGCATCACGCTGGATGACCCGACAATAAATGAAGTTCCGGCAATCGATGACATGCAGACTGTCGAATCCGACAGCCCATCATTTGCCCAAATAAGCAGCCTCGCGCCCGAGGGCAGAATCTTCGGGGCCGGAAGCTAGACCGGCTAACAAGGTGGGTACCCTAGCGATGTGCAAAATTGCGAGTATTCAGCAGGGTCGGCCCTCCAGCACCCACAAGTTAATCCAAATGAAAAACAAAAACGCTATCGAACGGGAACGTTAGGCAACATTTGAGGAAGACCTTGTCTGTTTACCGCCCTTGGATAACTCTTGAGCGGCTTTATTTGGCCTGGAATAGATTAACGGACCCCCTATAGTTGCAGAATACTCCAATTTTTGCACGGCGCGGGGGCACCCACCCCGGCATCGGCTATCAAAACCGCTCAGTCCGGAATCTCGTCCACTATTCCCCATCATTTTATGCGACGAATTACCTGTACGTCATTGACATATGAACATGCGCTCATATAATCGGAAGTAATTTATATGAGCGCATGTTCATATGAAAGGATGTTGCAATGAGCAGCCACGCTGATGAAACAAAGACTGGCATCGAGGCCACCGAGCCGATCGTCCCCACCACCTGCTCGCCCGAGGACCTTCCCGACGAGGAGCTGTTGTACGACCTGGCCGACCTGTTCAAGGTCTTCAGCGACACCACACGCATCAAGATCCTCTATGCCCTCATGGGCCGCGAGCTCTGCGTGGCCGACATCGCCGAGGCGACCGCAACCTCGCAGTCGGCAGTATCGCACCAGCTGCGCACGCTTAAGCAGTCGCACCTGGTCAAGTTCCGCCGCGACGGCCGCAACATTCTCTACTCGCTCGCCGACGATCACGTCTACACCATGCTTAACCAGGGCATGAGCCATATCTGCGAATAGCAATCACCCACGGTATCAGCGCGGCCGGCACCCAGACCGCTAACACAGGGAAAGGAACCCACCATGAAAAAGCAGTTTAAGCTCGACGAGATCGATTGCGCCAACTGCGCGCGCGAGCTTCAGGACGAACTTGCCAAGCTCGAGGGCGTCAAGTCCGTTTCGGTCAACTTTATGACCCAGAAGCTGACGCTCGAGGCCGACGACGCCAAGTTCGACGAGGTCCTGGACCGCGTCGTTGAGTTCACCGCCGACGCCGAGCCGGACTGCGAGATCATTCTCTAACCCGCGCATACGTTGACCTGCGAGGCCGCGCTTGCCGCGGCCTTTGCTCGCGAAATTATATGAGCAAGTGTTCATACACTCAAATGGGAGGTTTGAATCATGGCAGCCGCCGATCCCAAAAAGAAAAAGAAGAAGCGCAAGAAGAAAGAGTCCCTTGAGCACAAGCGCAACCGCATCCTGGTAGCACTGGGCGTTTTTGCCGTTGTTTATGCCCTCGACGAGCTCGGCGCCCTCACTATCGCATTTGGGGAGCCCGGCAACATCTACGCCAGCTTCGCGCTGTTCCTCGTGCCGTTTTTGATTGCCGGATACGACGTACTGCAAAAGGCATTCAATAACATCCGCCGCGGCAAGGCCTTCGACGAGAGTTTCCTTATGGCAGTCGCGACCATCGGCGCGTTTGCCATGGTGCTCTTCCCCGATACCGACCCGCACATGGCCGAAGGCGCCGCCGTCATGCTGTTCTACCAGGTCGGCGAGCTGTTCCAGGCATACGCTGTGGGCAAGAGCCGCAAGTCGATCAGTGCCATGATGGACATCGCGCCCGACTACGCTAACGTCGAGCAGCCCGACGGCACGCTCGAGCAAGTCTTCCCCGATGACATCGCCGTCGGCACCGTCATCGTCGTCAAGCCTGGCGAGCGCGTGCCCATCGACGGCATCATCGTCGAAGGCGAGACACAGCTCGATACCGCCGCCCTTACTGGCGAGTCAGTCCCCCGTCCGGCCAAAACCGGAGACGATATCATCAGCGGTTGCATCAACATGACGGGCCTCATCCACGTGCGCACCACCAAGCCCTTTGGCGAGTCCACCGTCGCGCGCGTCCTGGAACTCGTGGAGAATGCCAGCGAAAAGAAGGCGCGCACCGAGAACTTCATCACGCGCTTCGCCCGCGTCTACACGCCCGCCGTCACCGGCGCGGCCGCGGTACTCGCGCTCGGCGGCGGTTTGGTCACCGGCGCCTGGTCCGACTGGATCCTGCGCGGCCTAACCTTCCTGGTCGTCAGCTGCCCGTGTGCGCTCGTGATCAGCGTGCCGCTCAGTTTCTTTGGCGGCATCGGCGGCGCGTCCAAGCTGGGCGTTCTCATCAAGGGTTCCAACTACCTCGAGACGCTCGCCGACGTGGACACCATCGTCTTCGACAAAACGGGCACCCTCACCAACGGCACGTTCTCAGTCGTCGCGGTGCACCCCGAGGCTGGCTATACCGAGCAGTCGCTGCTCGAAGTCGCAGCCCTTGCTGAGTCGTTCTCCGATCACCCCATCGCGCAGTCCGTGCGCGACGCCTACCAGGGCGAGGTCGACCCCAAGCGCGTGAGCGACTCCGCCAACGACGCGGGCCACGGCGTGACGGCAACCATCGACGGCAAGCACGTCGTCGTTGGCAACGCCAAAATGCTCGCCGCGGCCGGCGTTGAAGCACCGGACTGTGAGGTTGTCGGCACGATCCTCCACGTGCTCGTTGACGGCGTGTACGCCGGCCACATCGTGATTGCAGACACCGTTAAGGCCGATGCGGAGCAAACGATTCGCGACCTGCATGCCGCCGGTATCAACCGCACCGTCATGCTCACGGGCGACCGCGAGGAGGTTGCAGCGTCTGTGGCCAAGCAACTCGGTCTCGACGAGTTCCACGCGCAGCTCCTGCCGGGCGACAAGGTCGAGCGCGTTGAGGCGCTACTCGCGGCCGAAAGTGGCAAGGGCAAGCTCGCCTTTGTCGGCGACGGTATCAACGACGCTCCTGTGCTTACGCGCGCCGATGTGGGCATTGCCATGGGCGCCATGGGCTCCGACGCCGCGATCGAGGCCGCCGACGTGGTGCTGATGGACGACAAGCCGTCCAACATTTCCCGCGCGATCCGCGTGGCGCGCAAGACCATGTCGATTGTTTGGCAGAACATAATCTTTGCGCTGGGCATTAAGCTGCTGATCCTTGTGCTGGCAGCGCTGGGTATCGCCAATATGTGGCTTGCCGTCTTTGGCGACGTAGGCGTGGCGATCATCGCTATCCTGAACGCCATGCGCGCGATGGGTGTCAAGAACCTGTAGCGCCTGTGGTCCCTCCGGCCGGGACCGGGCTTGGTTTTGAAAACGTCCTCGACCAATGAAGCGCCCCCGTTCTGCTCCTTCGGAGCTACGAACGGGGGCGCTTCTGGTCTGCGGAGTGTTTTCAAAAACCAAGCCCGGTCCCGGCCTGCGGTAACGTTGCTGGCGGTTCTTGGGCATCGCTTGCTGGCGGGGTTCCTTGTCTGAGTTGGACTTGGTTGGCGGGGCTACTGGTCCCGGTCGCTGTCCCGTCCCAGCATCGCCCTCAGCTTCTCAAAGCTTTCCTCGCTCAGGCAGTGCTCCATGTGGCAGCCCTCTTGCGACGCGACCTCAGCCGAAACACCCGCATCCTCCAGCAGCCCCACGAAAAAGCAGTGGCGCTCCCACATTTGACGGGCAACCTCAAGACCGCGTTCCGTCAGATGCACGTCGCGTTTGCCCATCTCCACGTAGCCGGTGCTCTCCAAGGCCGCCATGGCTTTAGAGACGCTTGCTTTGGTTACGCCCAAGTATTCGGCAACGTCGATCGAGCGCACGATGCCCTGACGTTCCGATAGAACGTAGATCGATTCGAGATAGTCTTCTCCGGATTCACGCAGGGCCATGGGCCGCCTTTCGCGATGGCTTCTAGTTAGCCTTTGGATACTTTTGCTTGATTTACTTTACCGCAAAAGTTGCCCATGTCTTACTACTTTGCCTAAAAGTTAGCCGTGTTTCACAAAACGTGCGGGACGAAAACAAAATGGGGACGCCCCGCAAGGAGTGTCCCCAGGCGCCGGGTGCCGGCCCGCAGTTACATCAGCCCAAAGTGCTTGGCGGCGTTGTAGATGCCGTCGTCATCCACGGCGGTCGTCACATAGGTCGCTGCAGCTTTCACGGTCTCCTGCGCGTTGCCCATGGCCACACTTGTGCCCACGGCCGAGAACATCGACAGGTCGTTCTCGCCGTCGCCAAAGGCAATCGCCTCGCTCGCGTCGACACCCAGGCGTTCCAGCGTCGCCGCGACACCCAGGTCCTTACCGCCGTTGGCAGGGATAATGTCGCAGAACAAATCACACCAGCGCGTAGTGAGAGAATGCGACACCGCGTCGGTCACGATATGTTCGTCGGCAGGGTCCACAAAGGCGCAGAACTGGTAGACCGGCGCATCGAAGGCATGCTCAAACGGTTCCTCGTGGTAGACAATCCCCGCGTTGCTGCCGGCCGTCACCACGCGCTCGGACAGGCGGTTCACAAACGAGTTCTCGCCCTGCATACACAGCGAGTCATAGCGCCCCTGCGCCACCTGGTCCACAATCGCCGCGACGTCGTCCGAATCGATCGGGCAGCTGCGGTAAACGCCCTTGGCATCAAAACAGTGCTGACCCGAAAGCGTGATGTACGCATCCCAACCAAGATCGAACAGCCAATCGGGCATCTGATAGGTCGGGCGACCCGTGGCGATCACGCACGCAATCCCCTGCTCATGAAAGCTGTCGAGCACCTGCTGCGCCGACGCCGGAATCCGATGGGTCTTAAAGCTCAGCAACGTGCCGTCGATATCGAAAAACGCGGCCTTGATCATCCTCGCCTACTCCTCGCCCTCGAGCTTTTCGCTCGCCTCGAGCCACGCCATCTCCAGCTCGTCCATGGCGGCATGGGCCTCGTCGATCTTTGCCTGCTGTTCGCCCAGCGCCGTGTAGTTGGTGGGATCGACCTGGGCCATGGCGGCCTCGGCCTCCTCCACGCGGGCGCGCTGCGTCTCCATCTTGCGCTCGAGCGAGCTCACCTCGCGGCGGAGCTTCTGGCGCTCGGCGTTGGAAAGGCCATTGGGCTGCCCGCTCGTCTTGGGCTTTTCGGCCGCAGCTGCCGCGGCACCGGTGTCGAACGTACCGGTCTTGGCGCTCGGTGCACCCACGGGCTCGCCCTCGGCGGTGGCGTTGCACAGGCGCAGGTACTGATCCACGCCGCCGGGCATATGCGTCAGGTGGCCGTCGAGCAGCGCCCACTGCTGGTCGGTCACGCGCTCCATGAGGAAACGGTCGTGCGTCACTAGGATCAGCGTGCCAGGCCAGCCGTCGAGCAGATCCTCGACAATCGCCAGCATGTCGGTATCGAGGTCGTTGCCGGGCTCGTCCAGGATGAGCACGTTGGGCTCGTCCAGGATTGTCAGCAGCAGCGACAGGCGACGGCGCTGGCCGCCCGAAAGATCGCCGATGCGGCTCCAGAGCTGCTGCGTCGTAAAGCCCAGACGCTCGCAGAGCTTCTCGGGCGAAGTCTCCTTGCCGTCGATGACGTAGTACTTCTTATAGTTGCTGAGCACCTCGCGGATCGTGTCGCCCATGTAGGGCTCGAGCTCTTCGAGCTGCTGCGACAGCACGCCAAAGCGCACCGTCTGGCCAATCTTCACGCGACCGCGCAGGGGCGCGATCTTGCCCTGAATCACGTCGAGCAGTGTGGACTTGCCGGCGCCGTTCTCGCCCAAAAGACCATAGCGATCGCCCGCACCAATGAGCCAGGTCACGTCGGAGAGCACCTGCTTGGGCGCGCCATCGGTATCCGCATAGCCGGCATCCACGTCGACCACATCGATAACCTGCTTGCCCAGGCGGCTCACGGCCAGGCGCTTGAGCTCCAGCTCGTCACGCACGGGCGGCACGTCGGCGATCAGCTCGCGAGCAGCCTCAACGCGAAACTTGGGCTTGGTGGAACGGGCCTGGGCGCCGCGGCTCAGCCACGCGAGCTCCTTGCGCGCCATGTTGCGGCGGCGCTCCTCGGTGACAGCGGCCATGCGGTCGCGCTCCACGCGCTGCAGGATGTATGCCGAGTAGCCGCCCTCAAAGGGATCGACCTGGCCGTCGTGGACCTCCCACATGCTGGTGCAGACCTCGTCCAAGAACCAGCGGTCGTGCGTGACCACGAGCATCGCGCCCTGACCGCGCTGCCAGCGGGCCTTTAAGTGACGCGCGAGCCAGTTGATGGTACGCATGTCCAGGTGGTTGGTGGGCTCGTCGAGCATGAGCACGTCGTAGTCGCCGATCAGCAGGCGCGCGAGGTCCACGCGACGGCGCTGGCCGCCCGAAAGCTCGCCCACTGTGCCTTCCCAGGGCACATCGCTGATGAGGCCGGCCAGAATCTGGCGCGTACGCGGACTCGACGCCCACTCATACTCGGGCGCGTCGCCCACGACGGCATGATGCACGGTGTCGGTATCGACCAGGTTGTCCTTTTGGCCGAGCAGACCGATCGTCGTGCCGCGGCGGTGCGTCACGCGGCCGTCGTCGGGTTCCAGCGTGCCGGCGAGTACACTCAGCAGCGTCGACTTGCCGTCGCCGTTTTTACCGACGATACCAATGCGGTCGCCCTCGCCCACGCCGAGCGTCACGCTATCGAAAATATGCTTGGTGGGAAACTCTAGGCTGATGGAATCGCATCCCAAAAGAATCGCCATATGCCCTGCTCCTTCGTAGAAATTCAACGTTGTCCATGATAGCAGCGAGCCCCACCCCAAACCACCACGAAGGTGCCTGTCCCCTTTGTGGTGGTCGTTTCGGTCGCAGAGCAAAAAGGCGGGCCATCTCCCGCAAGAGATGACCCGCCTCTCCAATCAGTCCCGCGACAACCGTGGCCGCCGCGGGCCTCAAGCATGTCCCGGACTAGGAGAACATGCCGGTGAGGTAATCATTCAGCCGTTTATCCTTGGGCCGTTGGAAAATCTCGTCGGTCTCGTCGTACTCGACCATATCGCCCATGTAGAAGAACGCCGTGCGGTTGGACACGCGCGACGCCTGCTCCATGTTGTGCGTCACGATGACGATGGCGCGGTCGGCCACGATCGACGACATCAGGTCCTCGATCGCCAGCGTCGAGATGGGGTCGAGCGCCGAGCAGGGCTCGTCAAACAGGATCACATCGGGGTTGAGCGCGAGCGTGCGCGCAATGCACAGACGCTGTTGCTGGCCGCCCGAAAGCGCGTAGGCGCTCTTGTCGAGCTTGTCTTTGACCTCGTCCCACAGCGCGGCACCGCGCAGACTTTCCTCGACCATGCGGTCGAGCTCGTCACGGTCGGTGATGCCGTGGCGCTTGGGCGCAAAGGTGATGTTGTCGCGAATGGACTTGCGGAAGGGGTTGGGCTGCTGGAACACCATGCCGATGGAGCGACGCAGCTCGTACGTGTTCTCGGTCTTGGTGTTCACGTTGCGCCCGCGGTAGTTGATCTCGCCCTCCACGCGACAGCGGCGAATCTCGCGATTCATCAGGTTGAGGCTACGCAAGAAGGTCGACTTGCCGCAGCCCGAAGGCCCGATGAGCGCCGTGATCTCACCCTTGTGGAAGTCGAGCGACGTATTGTGCAGCGCATGGTGGTCGCCATAGTACACGTTGACGTCCTTGGCGGAGAGCACGACCTCGTCGCTCACGGCCTTGCCGCTCACGCGCACGTGCTTTTCGCTCTCCCCCACGCTCGACAGAAAGTCCTGAGTCTCGGACGCGGCCGCCTCGGTTGCGGGCGTTACATTCATCTCGCTCATTCGGCCGTCATCCTCCTTGCCAGTTGCTTGCCCACGATACGGGCGACTACGTTAAACAGCAGCACGCAAATCATCAGCAGTGCCGCGGTGCCCCAGACGATCTGCTGGGCCTCGGGGCTGCCCTCGCCATAGATCTTGTAGATGTGCACGGCCAGCGACTCGCCGGGACGGAACACGTTCCAGGCGCAGGTGGGGCTCGACAGGTTAAAGCTCAAGAAGTTCAGGCGAACCGGCGAGCTCATGCCCGAGGTAAAGAGCAGCGCCGCGGCCTCGCCAAACACGCGGCCGGCCGAAAGCACGATGCCGGTCACGATGGCGGGCATGGCCTCGGGAATCAGGATGTGCAGTGTGGCCTCCCAGCGAGTGAGGCCCATGGCCAGGCACGCATCGCGCTGGGCCTGCGGCACGTCCTCGAGCGCCTGCTGAATCACGCGCACCAGGATGGGGATGTTGAACATGGTGAGCGCGACGGCGCCGGAGATGATGGAGTACTTCCAGCCCAGCTGCACCGAGAACACCAGAAAGCCGAACATGCCTACGACAATGGAGGGCAGCGAGGACAGCGTCTCGATGGCGGTCGAGGCGATGTCGCGAATAGGCCCATCGGGCGCGTACTCAACCAAAAAGACCGCGCCGCCCAGGCTGATGGGCACCGAGATGATCAGGGTGATCAGCAGCAGATAGAACGAGTCGAACAGCTGGTAGAGCACGCCGCCCTGCGTTCCGTTGGCGCGTGCGGGCTGCGTGAGAAAGCCCGGCTGGAACAGCGTCGAGATACCCTCGAACAGGATGTAGGCCACCATGGAGACGACGATGAGCATGACGATGGCGACGATCGCCGTCAGCACGCCCGTGGCGATGCGGTCCTGCCTTTGGACACGCCCGAGTCTCGCCTCGTCGATATGGATGCGCGTGCTAGCCACGAGCCTTCGCCCCCTTGCGGCCAATGAGATGGATGATCAGGATGAAGATGAGGCTCATGCCCATCAGCAGAAGACCGAGCGCCCACAGGACGTCGTCCTGGGCCGAGCCCTCGGCATAGACCGCCATGGACGTGGTGAGCGTGGTGGTGATGGTGGAGGCCGGCGACAGCAGCGACGTCGGCATGGCCTCGATACCGCCGATAACCATGCGCACGGCGAGCGTCTCGCCAAAGGCGCGGGTCATGCCAAGGATGACTGCGGTCATGAGCGAGGGCATGGCGGACTTGAGCACCACGTGCCAGATGGTCTGCCAGCGGGTGTAGCCCAGCGCGAGCGAACCCTGGCGGTAGCTATCGGGCACGGCGCGCAGGCCATCGACCGAAAGCGTGGTCATCGTCGGCAGAATCATGACTGCCAGCACGATAGCGCCGGGCAAGATACCCAGACCCGTGCTCACGTGGAAAACGCTCTTCATAAGGCCGACGACCACGTGAAAACCGATCAGGCCAAAGACGACCGAGGGAATACCGGTCAAAAGCTCAATGAGCGGCTGAAAAACCTTGGAGCCAAACTTAGGCTGAATCTCGACCGCAAAGATGGCAGAGCCGATGGCGATGGGCAGTGCGATGAGCGTGGAGAGCACCATGACCGCAAACGAGGTGACGATCAGGGGCAGGGCGCCAGTGTAGGGCAGGCCGTTTTCGGCCGTGTTGGCCAGGTCCCACTTGGTACCGATAAAAAACTCGACGATCGAGACGCCGTCCTTGAAAAAAGCCGAGAGGCCCTTTTGGGCGACCATAAAGATGAGCGCGGCAACGACAAGCGTCACGAGCGCTACGCACGCACCCGTGACGCCCAGGCCCACGTTCTCAAGCTCGCGCTTTGGCAGCTGTTTTGCCATTGCAAACCTTTCCGGGGGCGATTACTTATTTAGCGGAGACCTTGCCACTGGCGTCCTTGACGACCTTCATGGCAGAAACGGGAATAAAGCCCTGCTCCTCGACGAGCTTGCCCTGGACGTCGTCGGAAAGCATGAACTCCAGGAAGGCCTTGGTGGCCTCGTCGGCGTCCTTAGCACAGTACATGTGCTCGGTCGCCCAGATCTTGAAGGAGTCGTCGGTGACGTTTGTGCTCTTGGGCTCGACGCCCTCGACCATGATGGCGTTGAACTTGGAGTCATCGAAGTGCGAGAAGTCAAGGTAGGAGATGGCGTTGTCGGTGCTGCCCATCTGAGTCTGGACATCGCCGGACTTGTCGAGCTCGGCGTCGCCCTTAAAGTCGACGGCCTCGTCGCCAAAGACGGCGGCCTCGAAGGTGGCGCGGGTGCCGGAGCCGGCCTTGCGGTTGAGAACGACGATCTTGGCGTCGTCGCCGCCGACCTCCTTCCAGTTGGTGATCTGGCCGGAGAAGATGCCCTTGAGCTGCTCGAGGGTCAGGTCGTCGACTGTCACGTTCTTGGAGACGACGGGGCCCATGCCCACGACGGCGA
The DNA here is from genome assembly GCA_019419665.1 of Collinsella sp. Lineage (GTDB taxonomy): Bacteria > Actinomycetota > Coriobacteriia > Coriobacteriales > Coriobacteriaceae > Collinsella. The sequence goes on along the minus strand of DXZM01000028.1, from coordinate 18,180 downwards.
CCTCGTGATCGACGAGGTTCTTGACCTGATCGGCCTCGAGCTTGGTCTCGGCGAAGACATCGGAATTACCGATGGTGACGGTGCCGGCGGCGACAGCGGTCAGGCCCTTGCCCGAACCGTTGCCCGAACCGGAGACGGAGACGTCGGGGTTGGCATCCATAAACTTCTCGGCAGCAGCCTCGACGAGAGCCTGGAACGAGGAGGCGCCGTCGTAGGTTACCTCACCCGAGACGGACTCGGCAGCAGCGGCGCTACCCTTGTCGGCGGCGTCGGTTGCGCCTGCGCCGCCGCAACCAACGAGACCGAGACCGACGATGCTGGCAAGACCACCAGCGAGGCCGAGGAACTGACGACGAGAATAAGCCTGATCGAGCATGATCTTCCTTTCATACAAGCGACTCGCGGGCACCCTGCCCGCTTTGCTGTTTGGAAAGATACGGTCTCGATCGGGCAGCGCCCGCGCCAACTGCGGTTTCTTACGGGCTATTGATAGACCCTTACCGCAAGCTCTGCCCAGCCTTTACAAACGGATAACAATCCAGCGCCGAACATGGCGCACCTTTTACACCGGAGGAGCGTCCCCAACGACTATCCCACCGCAACAGAAAAAGCCCGGGCAAAAGCACCGGGCTAGTAATGCAAGTTTGTATCCAAGCAGGATATAGGGGTTTCCCAGGTGCCCGAGATTGCCCCGAAAGAGGAGCGCCGCGTACTTTGGTACGCAAGCGACGGTTTGAGGGGCAAGGTCGGGTGCCTGGGGAAGTCCTACAGCTCCAGCTCATTCAAGCGCAGGATTGCCACGATATAAATCTTGAGCGCCTGCTTGAGCTGTTCCTCGTTGGCGCACTCGTTGGGACCGTGCATCTGGCCGCCCCACTCGGGCAGCTCCAGACCGGTCTCCTCGGGGCCAAACGAGACGGCGCGGGCAAAGTTGCGCGCGTACGTGCCGCCGCCCATGGCAAAGGGCTCAGCATGCTTGCCCGTAAACTCGTTATAGGTATCAATAAGCGCCTTCACGGCCGGATCGTCGGCAGAGACCGAGAACGGCACCTTCGCACGACCCACACGGCACGTCACGCCAAAACGGCCCACGAGCGGATCGAGCTGCTCGCGGATGGTATCGGCACTCGTGCTGTCGGGGAAGCGCACGTCGATGACCTGCTCAATATGGCCATCCGCCACGCGGATGACGCCAGCGTTGCAGGTAAGCGGGCCAAACGCCGGACTCGTCGCATCGATACCCAAGCCGCGACCATAGGCGTCCGCATGCACAAAGGCCAGGAACTTGACGAACTCGTGCTCGGCAGGCGTCAGCAGGCGCTCGTCGCGTGCACCAAACGCGTCCTCGGCCTCGCGCAGATACGCCACGATCAGCCCGACGGCGTTGATCGTTCCCTCTGGCATCGAGGCATGACCGCCAATGCCGTGGGCGAAAATCTGCGCATGCCCGTTATCAAGCGCCGTGATCTCCAGGCGGTCGGCGTTCTCAACGGGCGCCGGCAGCTCATCGGCGGCAATCGCGAGCTCGCAGATGGACTGCGACGGAATGGCATTGCTCGCCTCGGAGCCGCTCCACGACACGATGCGCCCGCCGTCGATCTTGGGACTCACGAACGTCGCCCCAAACTGGCCCTTCTCGGCATTGCAGACCGGAAACTCGGCATCGGGCGTAAACAAAAAGTCGGGGTCTGCGTGGTTCTCCAGATAATGGTGAACGTCGGACATGCCCACTTCCTCATCGCAGCCCAGCAGCGCGCGGAAAGTATAGCGCGGGGTAATGCCGTGCTTGAGCAGATAGGCGCCGGCGTAGAGTGACAGCACCGCCGGACCCTTGTCGTCGATAACGCCGCGGCCGAGCAGCCAGCCCTTGCGACGCTCCAGCGCAAACGGGTCGGTGTTCCAGCCCGGGCCGGCGGGCACCACGTCCACGTGGCAGATGGTCGCGAGCTGCTTGTCGCCGCGGCCAGGGATATCGGCAATGCCCACATAGCCCTCGTCGTCGCTCGTCTGATAGCCAAGCTTCTGCGCGATGCCGAGCGCACAGTCGAGCGCGTCACGGACCGGGCGGCCAAACGGCGCGCCGGGCTCTGCATCGGCAGAAACTGCCACGGACGGATAGCTCACCAGCTGCTCGATATTGGCGACGACATCTTCCCAGACCTCGTCGACATACTCAGCGACGCTCTGCTCCACCTGATTCATAGACTGCCTCCTTACCAATGAGCGGCAAGCGTACCCGCCCCTCACATTTAGTTCCTAGATAGAGAAAAGTTTAGCAAGCTCGGCCACCGAGTGCACCACTGCATCGGCACCCGCCGCCTCATGCTCACCCGGCGCCGCCGCGCCCGAATAGATGCCGATGCACGGCACGCTCATCGCGTGCGCGCCCTCGACGTCGTTAAAACGATCGCCGATCATCACGGCATCGCCCGCGGCCGCACCCAAGGCCGCCAACGCGTCGCGGACCGAATCGGCCTTGGTCTCGCGCCCCTGCGGCGGATTCATGCCAACCACCGCCTCAAACTGAGAAAGTCCCAGCTCTCCCACCATGTCAACGCACTTTGCCTCCATGCGCGACGTCGCCACGGCCAAGCGCTTGCCCTGGGCGACCAACCCATCCAGCAGCTCGGGAATCCCGTCAAACACGGGATACTCCTCCGGTCCCAGCTCGTCAAAAAAGGCGCGGTACTCGTCGGCCACCACAAGCGACTCCTCGCGGGAGAAGCCATAAAAGTCGTGAAAACTCTTCCACAGGGGCGGCCCGATCATGCGACGCAGGTCACCCATCTGCGCCTCCGAAAACCCGCGTGCAGCCAGCGTCTTGCGCGTCGAGGTCATCACCGCCCGACCCGTATCGGCCACCGTGCCGTCAAAATCGAACAGCACAACCGGCCGCTCGCAAAGTTGCAATGCCGCCATCGGCACCCTTCTTCCCCAGTTGATGATTTCCACACCACCGCTTCAAACTGTTGACTATTCAACAATTGAACCTAGCAATGTAGAGCAACTCCACTATACTTGTCGCACTTTGCTTTCAGAAGGCGGCGCTGCCGCGCCCCAACGAAAGGTGCAATTATGTCTTTTGCCATCATAACCGACTCCACGTCGGACATCTCCCGCGCCCAAGAGCTCGGCATTTACGTGATTCCGCTGCATGTGATTATCGAGGGCGAGGACCTGCTCGACCAGGTGCAGATTACCGCCGAGGAGTACGTCGCCCGCATGGCCGGCTCCGAGCAGCTGCCGCACACCTCGCAGCCGAGCGCCGGCGAGTTCAAGGCACTCTTCGACCGCGTACGCGCCGACGGCCACGATAGCGCGATCTTTATCTCGCTATGCAGCGAGTGGTCCGCCTGCTATGCCAACGCATGCCTGACGGCCGAAACCCACGAGCTCGACGTGCGCTGCATCGATTCGCGCACCGGCTCGGGCGCCGAGGGCCTGCTGGTGGAGTACGCGCTGGCCATGCGCGAGGACGGCCGCAGCCTGGACGAGACCGAGGCGCAGATCCGCGCGACCCTGCCCGACGCCCACCTGTTGCTGATTCCGCGCACGCTCGAGAACCTCGTTAAGAACGGCCGCGCGCCCAAGCTCGCCGGCCAGTTGACGCAGATGCTCAACATTCGCCTGGCCGTTTCGCCGGAGTGGAAATCGGGCGAGATCAAGGCCGTCAAAAAGGGCCGCGGCGCCAAGCGCATCGTTGCCAACACCATGACCGATTGCCTCGCATTTTTGGCCGAGCATCCGGGCTCCAGCGTGCGCGTACTCACGACCGGCGCCGCTGAGGAGCAAAAGCTCGTCAGCCAAGCGCTCGCAGGCCGGGACTACGTGGACGCCGGCACCGGCCCCATCGGCTGCACCATCGCCACCCATGTAGGCGTCGACGCCATCGCCATCAGCTACTGCCCTCGTTACCAGCCCATCCACTAGGGGCACCTTTACCACTTGCGGTGGAATAGGAACTGTTTTTGGCTTATCAGCCGCAAATCAATCCCTATTCCACCGCAACTTAGAAATCGGCGATCAGCCCAGCGGACCCTGAAACAGTTCCTGATGAGTGCCCATTCTCACCAGCCTAATCACTGGGTTAGTCTTATGGGGAAGATAAAGAACGACCACATCGACCAAGCCATCGGATAGGTGGAAATCGATGTGGCCGTTGTAGTTTCCGCCCGGGTTTGAGAGCTCGTGGGCGCCATACTCCGCCGGAAGTGACCCATGAGCCACAAGCTCTGCAACCGCCGCTTTAAACTCACTTTTTAGCTGCGGATGCATGCGCATCGTTCGTTTGTAGTCCACCTTAAATTGAGCCTCGACTTTAATCTCGAACATCGCTATTCCTCATCGAGGAATGACATAAGCTCATCAGCGTTATTGAATGACAGGCTATCGTCCGGCAAAATCCCCAGCTCATGAGCCTCGGCGATCACCATGGCGCGCCTCGTCACCTCGTTGGGCACCTCCGCCCTTCCTACAATCTCAAAAGGAATCTTTCGCTGATTTACCAGCTGCCGAACAGCAAGATTGAGATAGGAATTGAGGCTGAGGCCGACCGAATCCAAGAACTCAGTCGCCTGCTCCTTGAGCCCCTCTTCGATTCGAACCGTCGTAGGCTTAACTGTTGCTGTAGACATTTGCGACCTCCTCGCCCTCGTCTTTTACACCAGTATACCCAATACGCATGGCAATCTGATGTTAGATAACATCAGATTGCCATGCGTATTCATGTCGCGTGGGCACGATTGATCTACATCAGCCCGCTGAGCGCAATGTCAACGGCCTCGTTGAGGTCGTCGGTAATGTGTACCAGATCCGGATCGAGCGGGCTAATCATACCGGTGCTCATCACCGGGCCGTTGAGCCAGTCGAATAGGCCCTGCCAGTACTCGGTGCCCACCAGCACGAGCGGCATGCGCTTGACCTTGTGCGTCTGCACCAGCGTGAGAACCTCGAACATCTCGTCGAGCGTGCCAAAGCCGCCGGGAAATACGATGGCGCCCGAGCTGTACTTAACGAACATGGTTTTGCGCACAAAGAAGTAGCGGAAGTCCATGCCGAGGTTCACGTATTTATTGAGCCCCTGCTCGTGCGGCAATTCAATGCCTAGGCCAACTGACTTGCCGTTGACACTCGCCGCTCCCCTGTTGGCCGCTTCCATGATGCCGGGGCCGCCACCGGTGATGACCGCCACGCCACGTTGCGCGATCTTGCGCCCGACGGTACGCGCCGCCTTGTAGAGCGGATCGGTCTTGGGCGTGCGGGCGCTACCGAAGATGGTCACCGCAGGTCCAAGCTCGGCAAGCGCGCCAAAACCATCGACAAACTCTGCCTGAATGCGCAGCACGCGCCACGGGTCGGCATGCAGCCAGTCGGTCGAGTCCTCGGGCGCCAGCAGGTTGGCGTAGGTGTTGTCCTTAGGAATCATGGGGCCGCGCATGACCACGGGGCCGCGGCGGTACGTCTCGTCGTAGGCAGGCTCGCCCTCGACGTTCTCATTCTTAATCATGGGTACTCCTATCGAGAAAAAGAAAAACGGGCGGGGTCGACGCTGTGCGCCAAACACCCGCCCGAACATCAACTATTCGGTATGGTACCCACGATGCATCAAGTGCTTGCAAGCTATCGGTCATCGGTCGCGCAAGCGGTGTTAGCAAACGTGATGACCGGCCGGCGCTCGCCCCTTGCCGTTGCCCGCGCTCTGCAAGCGCCCGTGCTGCTCTTAGTAATCCACCGCCGCAGGGCTGTTCATCCAGTCGCTCACGAACGCGCCGTAGCGGCCCTCGATAATGGCCTGGCGGGCCCGCTGCATAAGGTTGAGCAGGTAGTAGATGTTGTGCATCGAAAGCAGAATGCCGCCGAGCATCTCCTTCTGCGTGACCATGTGACGGATGAGCGCACGGCTGTAACCGCCCGTGCACACCGGGCAGGTGCAGGTGGGATCGATGGGACCGTCGTCGTGCGCAAAGCGAGCGTTGCGGAAGTTGAGGCGACCCTCGCTGGAGAATGCCGTGCCCATACGGCCGGTGCGCGTCGGCAGCACGCAGTCAAACATGTCGATGCCCACGCCAACGCCGCGCACGAGCGTGGTCGGGTTGCCGACACCCATCAGGTAGCGCGGCTTATGCTTGGGCATGTACTCGCTCACGAGCGGCGCCAGGGTCTCGAACATGGTCTCGTGATCCTCGCCCACCGAATAGCCACCGATACCATAGCCCGGGAAGTCGCCGCACTCCTCCAGATGGCGCAGCGAGCGCAGGCGCAGATCCAGGTGCATGCCGCCCTGAACGATGCCAAAGAGCGCCTGGTCATCGCGGGTATGCGCCTTATAGCAGCGCTCGGCCCACATGCTCGACAGCTCAACGGCGCGCTCAACGTAGGCGCGCGTGGCGGGATAGCCCGGGCACTGGTCGAGCTGCATGCAGATATCGGAGCCGAGTTTCATGGCGATTTCCATGTTGTCCTCGGGCGTCCAAAACACGTGGCGGCCGTCGTAATCGTTGACGATAAAGCGCACGCCCTCATCGGTGAGCTTGACGGCATCGTTGTGGCTGAAGACCTGGAAACCGCCCGAGTCGGTGAGGATGGGGCCGTGCCAGTTCATGAACTTGTGCAGGCCGCCCAGCTCGGCGATGGTATCCTCGCCGGGACGCATGGACAGATGATAGGTATTGGCGAGCACGATCTGGGCGCCGAGCTTCTTGACAGTCTCGGTAGGAATGCCCTTGACGTTTGCCTTGGTGCCCACGGGCATAAAAATCGGCGTCTCGATGTCGCCGTGCGGGGTGTGCAGTACGCCGGCACGCGCGTGCGTCGTCGGATCCTCGGCAATCAGGTCGAATTTAAAAAGGTTCTGGTCCATAAACTGGAACTCCTTGGTTGCGGTTCATACGCAAACCATTATACGGGCAACCCGCAAGAAGCACCGACTCGACAGAAACTGGTGCGAGGAGGATACGGCAGGGACACGGCAAATGAGCGTGGATTTTTGGACGCTTACCGGATGAGCGTGGATAATCTCCCACTTTTGCCCAAAGCACAGCCCAAAAACGGGAGATTATCCACTTTCATTCTGCGGGCACTCATTTAAGTACGTCCCCGATGAGTGGAGCTATTTACCAGCCACGCCAACGCCGATGTTTTGGCAACGCCGATGTTTTGACAACGTCAGCGAGCGGTCACCAGGGCGAACAAATTGGCATGAAAAGAGGGCGGCATTGACCTTCTGGTCATGCCGCCCTCTTTGAATGACAAGTTGTCGCCCTGGTGACCGCGCAGCGTCGACCCGTTACGCGGTTTGGTAAAACCGCGTAACCCTACGGACGCTGGCCCATGCCACCCTCGAGGGTGACGGTCTCGCCGTTCATGTACTTAAAGTCGGGACCGCAGAGCTGAACGACCACGCGGCCGATTTCCTTCTCGACGTCGCCGTAGTGACCCGCCGGTGGCATGTGGACGTTGGCCTTGAACGCCTCGGGATAAGCATCCTGGAAGTTCTCGAGCGCAGCGGTCCAAGCAAGCGGGCAAACGATATTGACGTTGATGCCGTCCTTGCCCCACTCGTTGGCGGCAACGCGAGTCAAACCGCGGATGCCCTCCTTGGCAGCGGCATAGCTGCACTGGCCGTAGTTGCCAAACAGGCCGGCGCCCGAGGCAAAGTTGACCACGGAGCCCTTGGTCTCCTTCAGGTGCGGGTAGGCCTTCTGCATGTACAGGTAGGTGGCATACAGGCCAGAGTAAATGGCCAGGTTAAACTGATCCATGGTGTGATCGGCAATGGTCACGCCCGAGGCGCTGGCCTGAGCATTGTTGACGACGGCGTCGATGCGGCCGAACTCCTCAATAGCCTTGTCGATGACGTTCTGGACGACAGCCTCGTTGTCCTGACCAGCCGAAACATCGGCCTGAACAGGCAAAACCTTGACACCGTACTCGGCCTCGAGGGATTCCTTGGCGGCCTCGAGCTTGGCAACGTTGCGGCCGGTAATGACGAGGTTTGCGCCCTCCTTGGCAAAAGCGATATCGATACCGTAGCCGATGGAGCCAGCGGAGCCGTCCTTGAGCGTGGCCTTGCCGCCGCCGGTGACGATCACGGTCTTACCAGTGAAAAGTCCCATATGAAGTCCTTTCAAATCGCGACGGGCGCACCCGCCGACTGCGCGCATCCAAATAAACGCGACAAAAGCTGAAATGCAACTTTAACGGGTTCAAGTGAAAAGAAAAGGCCTCGGCAGGCGAACGGCATAACGTCTTTCGGCGAAGGGATTGTCAAGTACAAACTGGATAAAGTGGCCGAGTTTTTGCTATCGACGCGAGCCATCGAACACGTTTTGAAACTTTGCTGCAGCGCGCGGGATGTCGGCGCGAGACTTTATCATAGGGTGACAAACAACGATGAGGAGCACATGCCTATGACAGACGAGCTGGACCCCCAGACTCAACAGCATATTGATGATTCCGCAGACGTCACCGCAGATGCTGACGCTGTGACCTGCGATGATATTGACCTCGACGACCCCATCTTGGACGAAAGCGCTACGGCGGAAACCCCCGGCGCCGAAGATGCAGGCGAGCAAAATGACGATGCGCCCGCTCAGGACGACGCCCCTGTACAGGATGCTGCTCCGCAAGCTGCGGGCCCTATCGAGGTTTCTTCGGAAGAAGAGCTCGACGCCGTCATGGACTCCATGATGGATGCCGTCAAAGCGATGAAAGACGCCGTGGCCGACGCTGACGTTGACGCCGAGGAAGAGGAGGCCGCCGAGGCGGCCTCGACCTTTGTACCCGGCGAGACTCCGGTTGCCGACCAGGGCAGCACCATGCCCTCGTTTCTGCAGCTCGAGCATCCCACGATTGGCGCCGATGCGGTCGACCCGCACGCAGCAGGCTTTTCTGTGATCGAGGGCGGTACCGGCAATATCGCCGTGCCGCAGGCTGCCGATGCGGACGCTGCCGACACCGCTCGCCCGACCGCCCCGCACTCCTCCGCCGCGAGCCGCGATCTGGGGACCGCTGTCTCGAACACTGCGAACGCCGTGGGCACCTTTATCGCCCAGGGCGCCTCGGCCATGCGCGAGATGAACGCCGCGAAAAAGGCACTTGCCGATGCCCGCGCCCACCTGGCCGAACTTGAGCAGCGCATTGCCGATCAGGCCGAGGAACTCGAGACGCGCCAGGATATCGCAGGCCGCTACGACCAGATCGTCGCCGACCAGCGTCAGGCGATCGCCACAGCGCAAAAGACCGCTGCGGCAGCCGAGATTGACCGTGATGCCCACGCCGCCAAAGCGACAGAGCTCAATGGTCAGCTCGAACAAATGAAGACAGAGGATGACGCGACTGAGCTCCGCCTGAAGGCCGCGCTCGACGCCGTGGAGGCCCGCGAGGCGAGCTCTCGCGAGACCGGCAACCGCCTCGTTCGACGTCTTGAGGATTCCAAGCGCATCCGCGACAAGGTGAAGGCCGAGCGAGACGCCGGCATTGCGGCCGCACAACAAACCGTCGACGCCACGCGCGCCCAGCTCGAGACGCTGCGCCATGAGTATGCCGAGCTGCAACGCAATCCCTCGGCAAATCCCGCCAACTATACGGTGCGCACCAGCGAGCTCTCGATGCAGATTTCCGACACGGCAGATGCCCTGCGTAAAGCCGAAGAAGATGTCCCGCGCATCACCGCCGACCTTGAGCACTCGCTTGCCGCAGCCGAGCAGGCCGTCGAGCAGGCTCAAGCCCCTATCGCCGACGCAAAACGCGCGCACCAAGCCGTGACGACCGAAGCCGATGCCGCGCGCGACGAGCTGCAGACGGCGAAGACAGCCGCCGCGACTCGTCAGCGCGAACTGCGCGAGAAGATCACTGCCGAGGACAAGGCACGCCGCGACCAGGAGCAGAGCATCGCCAACGCCCAAGCAGATGCCGCACATGCACAGTCGATCATCGAACAGGCGACCGAGGTGCACGACCACCCAGAAATCACTGAGTCGCTTGCAGGATCCTTGGCCCGAGACAAAGCCGAACACGCCGAGACCGAGCAAGAAGTCGACCAGCTCGAGGCTACCGAGGATGACGTACGAGAGCGCACCCGCGACTCACGCATCAAATTCACCGGTGCCATCGTCTGCATCGTCGCCGTGATTCTAGCGATCATCCTGGTCTGGCTCTTCGCGAGCAAGTAAACCAGTTGCCAAAAAACGTTCAACGCAGTTGCGGTGAGATAGTTCCTGTTTAGTCCTCAATAAGGCCAATTCAAGAACTATCTCACCGCAACCTATTTAGATCGACGCAAGGCAACCTATCCCTCTTGCACCAATCTCTTGACATAAGGACTGTCCCCAAGTGCCGACACAAAAGGAACGTCCCCAAGTGCCAACAAAGGCGACGCCGATGCCTTGGCAAAGTCAGCGAAAACCCGCCAGAGCGAGCAAGGTGCCTTGAAACGAGGCGGCATTGACCTTCTGGTCATGCCGCCGAAGTTGAAAGGCAGATTGCCGCTCTGGCGGGTTTGCAGCGTCGAGCCGTTACGCGGTTCGTAGAACCGCGTAACTAACAAATGAGCATCGCGTCGCCAAAGCTGAAGAAGCGGTAGCGCTCCTCGATGGCGGCGGCGTAGGCATCCATGATCTGGTCGCGGGTGGCAAGTGCGCTCACAAGCATCATGAGCGTGGAGCGCGGCACGTGGAAGTTCGTGATCAGCGCGTCGACCACGTGATAGGTCGAGCCGGGCATGAGGTAGAGCTGCGTCGTCGCGTTCTCGCGCACCACGATGTCGCCGCGGCCGAGCGTATCGGCCCCGTCCTCGCGGCCCTCAAAATAGCGCGCCGTCACAGCCGGATCGGACACCGGAGCATCGGCGTCAAACGCGCTTTCGAGCGAGCGTACTGCGGTAGTGCCGACGGCGATCACGCGGTGCCCCTCGGCCTTCGCCTTATGCACGGCGTCGACAACCTCCTGCGACACGTGGTAACGCTCGGTGTGCATGACGTGCTGCGTGGGGTCGTCCTCCTCCACCAGACGGAAGGTATCAATACCCACCTCGAGCTCGACGGCGGCAAACTTCGCGCCCTTGGCCTCGATAGCGGCCATGAGCTCGGGAGTAAAGTGCAGACCCGCCGTAGGAGCGGCAGCCGAGTGCTCCTCCTTCATGGCGTAGACGGTCTGGTACTTCTCGGGATCGCCCTCGTAATCGGTAATGTAGGGCGGCAGCGGAACGTGACCGGCAGCATGAATGGCCTCGTCGAGCGTGCGCGGCTCTCCAGCGGCATTGCAACCGGCCGGCTCAAAGCGCACCAGTCGGCCGCCGCGGCTATCGGTGACAAAGTCGACGACCTCGGCCGTCAGCACCACGGGCGCGCCCTCGGGTGCATGGGCGCCGCCGGCGCGATACTCAATCTGAGCACCGGGCTTCAGACGCTTGCCCGGCTTGACCAGGCACTCCCAAACGTGACCCAGCGGATCAACATCCTCGCGGCGCTTGAGCAGCAGCGTCTCGACCACACCGCCCGAGCCTGCCTTGCGACCGATAAGACGGGCCGGCATCACGCGCGTCTGGTTGATGACGAGCACGTCGCCCGGCTCGATATAGTCGATGATGTCGCGGAAGATGCGGTGCTCAACGGTACCGCCGTGCTCTAGCGGCGTTCCTGTCTCGGAGCCTTTGCGATCAACCACCAGCAGGCGGCAGGAGTCGCGCGGCTCGGCAGGCGCCTGGGCGATGAGCTCTTCGGGCAGGTTATAGTCAAAATCATCGGTACGCATAGACACGTCGGATTCTCCTTATATAGCTAAAGTCCGCTCTACATCCTAGCAGGCTGACGTCCCAAGTGAACTACTTTTTGGCGGCTTTTCGCTCGTCGCGGATGCGGGCGCGGTCCATGGCCGCCTCGACAGCCGAGAAGCGGCAACCACAGTAGTTCTGCCGATACATGCCAAGCTCGCGCGAACGGCGTGTCGCCTCGGGGTAATACGGGCGAAAATCGCGAATCACCGGGGTGAGCCCGTGTGCCGCCGCCAAGCGCTCAAGCACGTCATTGCAGGTATCGAACAGCTGGTACGGCGAGACGGCGAGCGTCGTGCCCACGTATTCAAACCCGCGCTCCCGAGCCACGCGGCACGCCTCGGCCAGACGCAGGGCATAGCACGCGCGACAGCGACGGGGCCGATCGGCACCCAGCGGGGCCACGCCGGCCTCCCAGCGCTCGCGATCCTCCCCGGCCTCGATGAGCTCGATGTCGCCGTCGGCACACCACCGGCGCAGCTCGTCCAGGCGACGCTGCCATTCATTGTGCGGCTGAATATTGGGGTTGGTCCAGCAGATCGTGGGTTCAAACCCCTCCTCGCGCAGCAGGCGAACCGGCTCAAGCGAGCATGGTGCACAGCACGCATGCAGCAACAACGACTTCATCAACATCCCCGTCCCAGAAAACTCACCCCGACATCATGGCAGCTAAAATAGCCCCGTCCCAAAAAGACTACTTTGCGAAAAAGCGCACGCCAAAGGACGTGTCCTCGCAGGCAGCGATGCGGCGGTCGCGCAAAATGGCCCGCACGTAATACCAGTCGCCCACACAGCCCGACAAATGCAAGCCAGCCGCCAGGTAACACAGCAGCGGATAGCCCGAGAGCGCAAAGCCCAGGGCAAACGCCACCGTCAAAACAACCGTGGGCGCCAGGCAAATGGCCATGTACCGCCGACGCGAATACACAACGCCCTCGGCGCAGGCATAGATCATCGCCGTCTCACGATTCGCGCCAAAGGTCACATGCGCGCCCGCAGGCGCCAGCAGCTTAAAAAACACCGCATGCACCAGCTCGTGCACGGCAAACGACGCTGCAGAAACCGCAGCCACACCGACCATCCAGCCCACGACGGTGGTCCAGCCGCCCGCCTCAGCCGCGTCCAAGTCCGCAGGCCCGCCCAGCAGCATAAACACCGGCACCAGGCACACGGCAAACACGCCGACTACGACCATCCCCCACACAAAGCAGGCGTGCAGAAAATCCTCGTCCTCAAACGCATGTATGTTGGAAATCTCATTCATAGCATCTTAGGATAGCGCCCCTGCCACGTACCCGTCCGCATGTGCGATAATGTCGAACGATATGCACGAATTGACCACCGCGTCGCCAGGCCTTGCGCCCGGCCGCGCTCCCACCATATGCGAAGGAGTCCCATGGCATCCAAATATTCCATGAACGACCGTCCCAGCTGGCCGCGCCGCGCCATCGTTACCGCCGGCGAGCCCTACGGCAACAAGGGCCTGCACTTTGGCCACGTCGGCGGCGTCTTTGTCCCGGCCGACTTCTTCGCCCGCTTCCTTCGCGACCGCCTGGGCCGCGAGAACGTCATCTTCACCTCGGGCACCGACTGCTACGGCTCGCCCATCATGGAGAGCTACCGCAAGCTCAAGGAGAACGAGGGCTACGATAAGTCCATCGGCGAGTATGTCGAGTCCAATCACTCCCGCCAGGCCGCGACCCTCAACAACTACAACATCAGCTGCGATATCTACGGCGGCTCGGGCCTTGAGCCGGCTGCGCAGATTCACAACGAGGTAACCGGCGAGATTATCAAGCGCCTGCACGAGCAGGGCACCATCTCCAAGCGCTCCACGCTGCAGTTCTACGATGCCAAGGCTGGCACGTTCCTCAACGGCCGCCAGGTGATCGGCCGCTGCCCCATCCAGGGCTGCAAGTCCGAGAAAGCCTACGCCGACGAGTGCGACCTGGGTCACCAGTTTGAGCCCGAGGAGCTCATCGCGCCCAAGAGCCAGCTCACCGGCGAGGTGCCCGAGCTGCGCCCAGTCGACAATCTCTACTTTGATCTGCCGGCCTACCTCGACTTTATGAAGACCTATACCGCCAAGCTCGCCCAGAACCCGCAGGTTCGCTCCGTGGTCTCCAAGACCATGGAGGAGTGGCTGCTGCCGGCTCAGCTCTACATCCAGAACAAGTTCCGCGAGGCCTTCGATGCCGTCGAGGACCAGCTCCCCGAGCACACCGTGCTGGAGCCCGAGGGCAACAAGAGCAGCTTTACCGTCACCTTCCCCAGCTGGAAGGAGCGCGACGACGCCCACGCGGTGCTCGCCAACGGCGGCGTGCGCTTCCGCAGCGGCAAGGCACTCGTGCCCTTCCGCATCACCGGCAACATCGACTGGGGCGTTCCGGTGCCCGAGGTCGACGGCGTGACTGACGTCACCTGCTGGTGCTGGCCCGAGAGCCTGTGGGCGCCCATCAGCTATACGCGCACCGTGCTCGCGCGCGATGCCAAGGCAGCCGGCGTGACCGAGGGTGTCGCCGCCCAGGACGCCGCCCTCATGGGCGAGCCCGCCGCCGACTCCACGCAGGTGCCCGCACCCACCTACCAGCACAGCTCGCTCGACTGGCGCGACTGGTGGTGCTCTGACGACGCTCAGATTTACCAGTTCATCGGTCAGGACAACATCTATTTCTACTGCATCGCGCAGACCGCCATGTGGGAGGCCCTGGGCTGGGACCTCACGCAGAGCACCGTCAGCGCCTGCCACCACCTGCTCTACATGGGCAAAAAGGCCAGCTCGTCCTCGCAGACGCCTCCCCCGCCGGCAGACGACCTGCTCAACCACTACACCTGCGAGCAGATGCGCGCGCACTGGCTGTCGCTCGGCCTATCCGAAAAGCCGGTGAGCTTTAGCCCCAAGGCATACGACACGCGTGTGACCGGCAAGGACAAGGACGGCAACGAGGTACGCGCCTGCGACGACAAGCGCGTTATCGACCCGGCCCTTAAGGAGAGCGCGCTGCTGACCGGCGTGTTCAACCGTCTGGCCCGCAGCTGCTTCTACGGCGTCGCCGTCAAGGAAGGCGACGAGAGCCCCTACCGCAACGGCTGCATCCCCGCCGGTGCCGCTTCTGACACCGTGGTCGAAGCCGCCCAGCAGGCAGCCCTCGCCTTTGAGCAGGCCATGTACAAGTTCGAGACGCACCGCGCGCTTGCCGTGTGCGACGACTACCTGCGCGCCGCCAACAAGCGCTGGAGCGACGCCTCCAAGGCCGCCAACAAGCTCGAGGGTAACGAGGCAAACGCCGCAATGACGCAAGCGCTCGTCGACGCCTTTACCGAGCTGCGCGTGGCGACCGTGCTCATGCACGGTATTGTGCCGGCCGGCTGTGAGCTCATCTGCGAGTACTTCGACGTCGACCCGGTCGCCTTCTTTAGCTGGGATAACATCTTTGCCTCCACGGATGAGTTTGTGGAGAGCCTGGGCGAGAAGCCCGGCGAGCACCGCGTGAAGCCGCTGCCCCCGCGCTTCGACTTCTTTAGCAAGCACGAGAGCCAGTACTAGGCAACAGCAACGCGCCCGGGAATGATTATTCTGGGACGGGGATTAAAAAATCATTCCCGGGCGACGCAAAGTAGTCTTTTTGGGACGGGGATCATTAAATGATTTTTTAATCCCCGTCCCAGAATAATCATTTAGGTGGAAGGAAAGACGGATGTCCAAGCCGCGTCGTCGTAAGCAGAAAAAGCAGGTTAAGCCCGAGCTCAAGCTCAGGCAGTTTGCCGCCACCGAGCTTTCCGACCAGCTTGCCGCCCAACACTCCGCCGCCGACCTGCCGCGCTTTATGGTCGACACGGTCGCCGGCGCCTATGCGCCCGCCGAGGCCGAGCTCATGATCAAGGGCTTCGGCGCCGCGGCCACACGCCCGGTCACGCTGCGCGCCAACACGCTCAAGGCAACCGCCGAGGACATCGCTGCGGCGCTCGATGCCGCCGGCATCGCTCACAACCCCGTCACCTGGTACCCAGACGCCTTCATCCTGCCCGAGGCCCAGGTTTCCGACCTGTGGGATCTCGACATCTACCGCGACGGCAAGATCTACCTGCAGAGCCTGTCGTCCATGATGCCGCCGCTGGTCCTGGGCGCTCAGGCAGGCGAGGACATCCTGGACATGTGCGCAGCCCCTGGCGGCAAGACGACGCAGATCGCCGCCCTCACGCAGGGGCAGGCGCACCTTACCGCCTGCGAGATGAGCATTCCCCGCGCCGAGAAGCTCGAAGCCAACCTCCACCGCCAAGGCGCAAAAAACGTGCCCGTCATGCGCATCGACGCACGCGAGCTCGACGAGTTCTTCCGCTTTGACCGTATCCTGCTCGACGCTCCCTGCACCGGCACGGGCACCGTCGTCAGCGGCAACGAGAAGAGCCTGCGCGGCCTCACCGAGCAGTTGCTCGGCAAGTGTGCCCGCTCGCAGCGAGCACTTCTGGACCGCGCCATGGGAGCCCTCAAACCGGGCGGCACGCTCGTCTATTCGACTTGTTCGATCTTGCCGCAGGAAAACGAGGACGCCCTGCAAGAGGCCCTCGACAAGCATATGGACTGCGAGCTCATCCCCCTCGACGGCACGCCAAGCGAAAGTGAGGCACGCCGTGCCCAGGAAGCTGGTGAGGAGCCGCGCATCGAGTCCAACGCCCTGACCGAGGCCATTGCCGCGGGTCAGGTATCGGCCATCGCCAACGGCCTGCCCGGCACGCTCACCATTCCGCCCAGCCGCGAATTTGAGGGCTTCTACATTGCCCTGATCCGAAAACGCAGCTAGCGCACGGATCCAAAACTCAACAAGCTATCTCTGTGCGCGTTTGCTCTGCTGGTCGCGATGCTGTTTAAGCGTCGCGCGCTCCTTGCGTTCGGCCCTTTTGCCCTTAATGGCCGTGACCACAAAGTAGATGACCGCGGCGGCAACAATTGCGCCCACACACAGGCCAATCGAGCCAAACATTGCTGTCAATTCCATACCGCGTCACCTCTCTTTTAAACGGGACTTTCAAGATAGCACCTCGATCACCGCCACCACAGCTCCTTCACGTTCGCCGGCCCTTCGGTCTAACGGATGGCGCGGCGGGGAAAAATCAACTCGTCAAACGATTTAGCAAGCACAACGCTGCCGGCACCCTGCCGGCCGTCATCACATAGAATCGAGCCCACATGGATACCCTCAACGATCTAAATGAGCGCGTCGACGCCTTCGTCGGCACCAGCTCCTTCGACACGCCCGCCGCGGCAAACGACCAAGCTCCCATCGATGTGCCCGCCGAGGTTCACGAGGACATCGTCGCCTCGGTCGATTTCTCCGAGGTCGAGCTTGCGGACGAATTTACCGAGCCCCAGGTGGCCGTAACTCCCAACGGTCTTTTGCCCATGGAGCCGCTGCCCATCGACGGGCGCCTGCGCAAGGCGGCCCTTCGCATGCCCGATGAGATTGAGGAGGCCAGCGGCTTTACGCTCTTTGGCCGCCGCATCAAATCGCTCATCTACACCACCGACGTGGCGGTCATCCGCAACTCCAATGCCGACGCCGTGTTTGCGGTCTACCCCTTTACGCCGCAACCCGCCATTACGCAGGCGCTGCTGACGGTCGCCGAGTGCCCGGTCTTTGTGGGCGTTGGCGGCGGCACCACCACCGGCAAGCGCTCCGTGCAGATGGCGGCCGTCTCCGAGATGCAGGGCGCGGCGGGCTGCGTGGTCAACTCCCCCGCCACCGCCGAGATGGTCGAGCACATCACCAACATCGCCGACATCCCCGTCATCGCCACGGTCGTTCGTTGCGACGACGATGCTCACGCCAAAGTGCGCGCCGGCGCCAAGATCCTTAACATCGCGGCCGGCAAGAACACGCCACAGGTCCTGCGCGAGCTGCGCGAGCACTATCCCAACCTGCCGCTCATCGCACCGGGCGGCAAGACGCCCGAGAGCATCCGTGAAACCATCGCCGCCGGTGCCAACGCCATCATTTGGACGCCGCCTTCGGCCCAGCAGCTGCAGACCGACATGATGCAGCGCTACCGCAAGATGAAGGAAGACGCCACGCCCGTCATCTCGCACGACGATGTACCCATTATCGACCAGGTTGCCGCCGCCGAGGTCAGTCAGGTCGAGAACATGAATCCCGACGTGCCGATTCCCGACGAAGTCATCGAGCGCGTTGCTTCGATCCACGATCATATCGAGGAGCGTCGCGCCAACCGTGGACTCAAGCCCTCGCTGCACGGCTTCTTCTTCCGCGGAAAGAAACGCTAGCAAAACATCTTGGCCCGCCCCACAAACTGAACTGCGTCCCAAATCTTGGACGCCCTAAATAGCGACTAGGCCGCGAGGGCCTGATTCCGGAACTCCTCCGGGGTCAGGCCCTTCAATCTTACCTGCCTCC
>DXZM01000027.1:0-10074 GCA_019419665.1 Collinsella sp. | reverse complement strand
AGACGATCTTGGCGATCTGCACGTCGTAGCCATCGGCGTAGGCTCCCTGCACGTTATCGATGGGGATCGTGAACTCGCTGGCCTCGGAAACCTGCCAGTTGTACGGGGCGTAGGCCGCCTCCATGCCAATGCGGATCTTATCCTTGCCGATCACAGAATCGGACAGGTCGTCGCGACCGCCGCCCGTCGTGGACTGAACTACTTCCAGCGTGGAGGGACGCTGGCAGCCGGCAAGTGCGCCGGCGACGACAGAAGCGCTCGCAGCGAGAGCGCTACCCAAAAAGATGCGACGGCTGCATACCGGCTGTGGATGCGCGTCGCGCTGTTGTCGAGATTGCATCTGGTGCCTTCCCAATTTCGTTTTGCTGACAATAAGACAGGATATACGTCAACAACCAGCAGCGCGGCATGTGCGCGAAAAATTAATAGACACACGAGGACGATTGGCACAAAGTAACCTGTCCCCATGTACCACTTGGCATGAAAAAGGCAAGGCATAGACCTTCTGGTCATGCCTTGCCTTTTTCATGCCAAATTGTCGCTCTGGGTGGCGCGCAGCGTCGACCGGTCCGTCGTTCGTTAGAACGGCGGAACCTCTAGAGCAGGGTAACGCTAAAGCTGCGAACGTCCGTCTCACCCGGTGCCAAGGTAATGGTGTTGACCTTGTGCTCAAAGACGTCGTCCTCGGTGTCCATGGTGGTGTGGCCGGTCCAGGGCTCGAGCGCCACAAACGGGGCGTCGTTGGCGGCAGACCACACGCCGATGTACTTAAAGCCCTCAAAGTCGATCTTGACGCCGTGGCCCGACTTGCGGCCGCGCAACGTGAGCGTGGAACCCGGAGTATCGGTGAACATGATGGCGTCGTTATCGAAGCTGCGGTGCGTGATGGGCAGCACGTCCGAGTTATCGGGAGCCTTGTAGCTGCCCTCGAACGTCATAAGACCGTCGGGCGTGATGATGGGGGCCTCGTTAGTCCAAGCCTCGGTAAACGTCAGCTCGTAATCCTCGAACGCCTCGTCTTCGGCACCGGGGGCGGGCAAGTTGAATGCAGGATGACCGCCCACCGAGAACGGCAGGGCCACGTCGCCGGTGTTGGTGACGGCAAAGGTCTGCGTGAGCGTGGCGTCGCCGGTCAGGGCATAGGTCATGTTGAGCTTAAAGTGGAACGGGAACGCCTTGAGCGACTCGGGCGTGTCAGTGATCTCGTACGTTACCGAGGAGCCGTCCTCCGAAACCTCGACCAACTTGTGCTCGACGATGCGAGCGAGTCCGTGGCGCGGCATCTCGCAGGTACCGGCCGCAGATGTCGCCATGTTGTTGCGCAGCGATCCCACGATGGGGAACAGGATAGGCGCATGCTTGCCCCAAAAGGCCGGGTCGCCCTGCCACAGATACTCGTTGCCGTTGAGGGCAAGGCTCGTGAGCTGGGCGCCCATGGAATCGATGGCCGCGGTGAGGCCGCCGCGCTTGATGGTAGTGACGGTGGACATGCTACTTCCTCCAATAGTAAACAGCGGTGTCGAGGGCTATTGTCCCACTCTTGGCGGCGGGGTTGAGCGACAGGTGCAGTTATTGAGCAATAGCGTAAAGGTCAAACCCGCCCTGCGGCGTGCTATCGACCGTATCGGGCGCCTGTGAATTAAAACTCACCGGAACCATGCGCTTTGAGGCACGGTAACGCGTGCCGTCGGTGGCGACGGGCGGCTCATCGACCGTGAGCTCGTAGTCGCCGGGCTTGAGCTCGATGCCGTCACCTTCGGAATTGACGTATTGGTACTCGTCGATCGCTTGCCCCTTGAGCGTGCGACCCACGATATGGACGAGCATCTGGCTGTCGCCGCGCGCGGTGTCCCACGTCGCGCCGTCCTTGACCTCGACCGATACATGCACCGAGCGCGTGCGGCTGAGCGATTGCTCGACAGACATCTCGACCTTGGCGGCGTCTTTGCGCTGTTGTTCAACATGGCTCCAGACGTTTCCAATTACCGAGCATGCGATAACGCCGGCCATAAAGGCGATAAGGATGGGGCCAAGCGGAGAGCGACGTCCCGCATCTTCCTCGCGAGCCAGATCGGGGCGATGCGTGGGCGCAGGCGCCTGGGCACCCTGCGAGGGCACGTCGAGAATGCTGAAGGATGCCGTGCTGTCGGGATCGATAGTGTGACGCGGCTGCGGGGTCTTTGCCGGCGAGATGGACATGTCGGCTGGCTCACCCAGTGTGGCCGTGGCATCGGCCTTTGCCTCGTCGGCCTCAGCCTGGGCCCAAGCCTGCTCAAAGGTCAGAGGCTCGGCGGCATCGGAGGCGGCGTCAGGCTCGACAGCAGCATCGCTGCCGGTCTCGTCCTCGTCGCTCGACACGTCACGCGGCGCGGGCTCGTCCAACTCCTCGTCCGGAGCCTCGCCCTCGCTATACCACCATTCAAAGTTATCGATATCCATACGGGGCGCCCCTTAGGCCTCGCAAATAAAACACTTGCTAGCCTTATACCCCCAGACGGCGCTGGAGCTCGCCGGCACAGACAGGAAAACCGTCACAACATTCGACGCTTTTCCTCGTTTTCGAGATTTTCATCGAATGTTGTGATGGTTTGGGCGGCAGTCCCCTTGTCACATCTAGAGGGCGACGGGGATTTGGATGCAGCAGAAGTCCTCTTGGTGGGACTCGTCGTAGCTCGTGGTGTCCAAGTAGCAAAAATCGAAAGCGTTGCCGATGGGCTGGAGCGCATGTTTGTCCATGTAGGCGACGATGGCGCGGATACCCTCGGGCTCGTACGGCATGCCCCAGCGGCTCATGCATAGATACGTGCCCTCGGGCAGCACTTCGATGCCGATCTCTGCCAGCTCGGCAGGATCGCTCGGCAGCGTTTCCTCGGCACCGCGCGGCAGCACGGCAAAGGAGCCCGCGCCGGCGATAGGGTCGTCGGAATGCAGCGCCTCGCGACGCAGCATGGCACCCCAGCCGCGCATGGGACGCGTGCCCGTCAACGCACGCATGCGCAGGATGGCCCGCATGAGCGTGGGGTGAAGCATCGAGCGGCCGCGCTCGATATCGCCTGGAAACTCCTCAAAGACCACGAAGCGGCGCTCGAACTGCTTGAGCTCCGGCTTGCCCTCGCGCTCGCGCCAGTAAACTGCCTCGTCGTAAAAGCTCAGACGCTCCTGCACGCTCGCACGCTCGGCTTTGAGCCCGGCAATCTGCTCGTCGAGCGCCTGCACCCGCGAGCGCAGGTGGTCGGTCATCTCGCTAATGTCGAACGTCGAGGCTAGGCGGTCGATCTCATCGAGTTCGAGCCCTAGGTCGCGCAGCATGCAGATCAGACGCATGAGCGGGATCTGCGTGGGCGAATAGAAACGGTAGCCTTTTTCGTTAACCACGGCGGGCTTAAACAGGCCGATCTTGTCGTAGTAGATGAGCGTTTGGCGCGAAACGTTAAACAAACTCGCCATCTCGCTAATCGCATACATGCCCGTCTGCATAGATCCTCCCGACACATCCTTTGACGCGAAAAGCCCGCCGCCCACAGGGGCAGTGGGCTCAAACACTACTCGTATCCTACCCTAAAGACACCTATGACCAGCGCTTATAGTTTGCGCATGACACGCCAACGGCCTCGAGCGCCTTGGCGGCGATGTGATGCACCGCGTCGTCGAGCGTGGCGGGGCCGTTGTAAAACGTGAGCATGGGCGGCATGAGCATGACGCCCGGTACGCGCGCCAGACGCGCCATGTTGTCGACGTGAATGGCGCTGAAGGGCGTCTCGCGCACCATGAGCACCAGGCGGCGCTGCTCTTTCATCTGCACGTCGGCCGCACGCAGCAACAGGTTTTCGCTGTAGCCGCTCGCGATGCCGGCGAGCGTCTTCATGGAGCAGGGCGCCACGATCATGCCGTCGACCGGATAGGTGCCGCTTGCGATGGCGGCGCCGATGTTCTTGTTGTCGTAGACCGCATCGGCATAGCACGCAAACTCATCGAGCGTCATGCCGAGCTCCTGCTCGATGGTGATCTCTCCCCCGCGCGTGACGACAAGCGCCGACTCGGCACCTGCCTGGCGCAGGCATTTGAGGCACTCAAGACCCAGCGCGGCACCGCTGGCGCCAGACACGCCAACGACAATGCGACGGGGACGGACAGAAGACTCAGGCATGACAACTCCTAACAACAAAATGGCAGCTATAGGTCGGGCAATGTCAGCGAGCGCGCGTCTGGCGAGGCAAGGTGCCCCGAAACAAGAAGGCATAGGGCTTATGCCCATGCCTTCGCAGTTGAGGGGCAGATTGCCCGCCAGGCGCGGGCGCAGCGTCGAGTGGTCCGGCGTTCGGTAGAACGCCGGAACCTTAGAAAGCAATCTCCTTGGCCCACTTGTCCGTGTCGATCTCCATGAACTGCGAGCGGATGAAGTTCTTCTTGAGGTTGAACGGAACCGTGCAGTCGAAGATGGCCTTGCAGGCGATGCCGTGCTCGCGAATCGAAGGATCGAACGCGGGGTCGTTGGACGGATCGAGCACGTGGCAGTGGCAACCGGGGATGGTGATGAGGTCCACGTCGGCCTGGAAGCGCGTGGTCATGGCCCACATCACGTCGCTCATATCGAAGATATCGACATCCTCGTCAACAAGGATGACGTGCTTGAGCTCGGAGAACGCCGAGAAGGCAAGCATGGCGGCGTTGCGCTGACGGCCCTCGTCATTTTTGCTCGACTTCTTGAACTGCATGATGGCAACGAACTTGCCGCCGCCGCAGGGAGCGGCGTGGACGTTGAGCAGGCGGCCCGGGATGGCGGTCTCGACCATCTTGTAGATGGAAGCCTCGGTGGGGATGCCGGCCATGGACACGTGCTCGTGCGAAGGGCCGATGCAGCTCTCCATAATGGGGTTGACACGCGTGGTGACGGCGGTGATCTTGATCACCGGGCAGACCTTGGCGCCGCCGGTGTAGCCGGGGAACTCGGGCATGGCGTAGCCGTGGCCGTTGACGTCCTCGTTGATGGTCTCGTCGTGCATGAGGTAGCCCTCGAGCACGTACTCGGCATTGGCAATGCACTTCTGCGGAACGGTGACGCAGTCGGCAAGCTCGACAGCGTGGCCGCGCAGGGCGCCGGCAATTTGCAGCTCGTTGAAGCCGAGCGGTGTGGTGGGAGCCTCAAAACCGCAGCACATGTACACGGCGGGGTCCAGACCGATGGAGATGGAGATGGGCATGTCTTCGCCGCGCTGGCAGTACTCGTCAAAGAACGCGCCCAGGTGACGGCTGCCGGGGGTAATCCACATGGCAAGCTTATCCTTGTCGACGCAGGAGAAGCGGTGGATGGTCACGTCGGACTGGGAGCCGTCGGGGCTCGTGCCGTAGGCGAGGCCCATGGTGATGTAGGGGCCGCCGTCGACGGGCGTGTTGGTAGGAGCGGGAACGATCTTGCGCAGGTCAAAGCCCTCGTCGGTCGCCTTGTACACGACCTCCTGACAGTCGACGTACGCACCCTCGGCGATCTGCTCGGGCGCGATCAGGTTCTCGAAGCGCTTGCCGATCTCGAGGCCCAGGTGCTCCTCGTCCAGGTCGAGCAGGGCGGCAACGCGCTTGCGGCTGGCAAGCATGCCGATGCAGACCTTGGCATCGTCAAAGCCCTTGACGTTGTTGAAGACCATCGCCGGACCCTCTTTGGTCGGGCGCATAACGGTGCCGCCGGCGCCGACGTGACGGTAGACACCCGAGACCTCGGCGTCCGGGTCGACCTGAGTGTCGGTCTCGAGCAGCTGGCCCGGCATCTCGCGCAAAAAGTCGAGCGCGGAGCGCAGGTCGTGGATCTGGGAAGCATCGGTAGTGGACATAGCATGCTCCTTTCGGGAGAGCGCCCGGCGGCGAGGATGCCGCCGGGCTGGGTAACGTAGTGGGGCCGCGGCGCTCATAGATGGGACGCTCGGCCACTCGCAGTTCGAGCACTCGGCTGCTTACAGCCCAAGCGCTCGACCGCTTACATCAGGCCAAAGAGGTGGAACCAGGCGGCCTCGACCAGCACGACGATAAAGACGACCACAGTGAGGGGAATGCCCATGCGCATGGCCTCTTTGGAGGTGTAGCCGCCGGCGTCCTTGCCTTCGCCGATAAGGATCGGCAGGTTGTGGAACGGCAGGATGTAGTGGATGTTGATGGACGTGAAGACGATGAGCGCCACGGCGAGCGGGCTCACGCTGGAGCCGGCCGCGAAGCTGATGAACGCCGGCACGCACACGCCGAGCACGGCCATGACCGAGCCCATGAACATGTGGATGATCATGGAGAGCGCGGCGACGAGCAGGGCGAACAGGAAGATGTTCTCGGGCACGGAGCTGGGAAGCACGACGTCGGCGATCCAGGCGTTCATGCCGGTGGCGCCGCCCACGGAACCCACGGCCATGGCGGCCGTCAGGAACATGAGGGACTTGATGTCGACAGCGTTCCAGCTGGCGGGAGTGAGGACCTCGCCGATGATGGGCATGGCGAGAGAGACGCCGATGGCAAGCGTCACCCAGCCGATGTAATCGCCCGAGACGGTGAGCCACAGCGCGATGGCGATGACAAGCCACACGACGGTGCGGATCTCCTTAACGGAGAGCTTGCCGAGCGCGGCCTGCTTGGCCACGATCTGCTCGCGATCGTAGACGAGCTCCTTGCTGGGCTTAAAGAGGAAGAGACCCAGGAACAGGGTGCACAGCAGCGCGACCAGCATAGGCACGCTCATGTACAGGAACCAGTCGACAAAGGACGGGCTCATGCCGCCGGCCTCGGCGCTGTACTGCGCGACGAGCGGGTTGAGCGTGGAGTCGCCCGTCAGGAAGAACATGGAGCCCGGGGCAGCAGCGGCAAACACGAGGAAGCCGAGCTTGCCGCGGTCGTCGTCACCGTAGCCGGCGGACTCGGCAATGACCGAGACGACGGCGAGGATGAGGAAGGCGCGGGGGAACGGATGCGGGATCAGCAGCGACAGCACAAAGGTGAGCGCGAAGATTGAGATGATGAGCGACTTGGCATCGCGCACGAACTTGAGCATAAACGCATAGGCGATGCGCTCGCCCAGGCCCGACTCCTTGACCGCGCTGGCGATGAGGTAGGCGCCGATGACGAGCCACATGGTGGCTTTGGTCCACGAGCTAAACGTGGAGGCGACCGTCGCCGAGATGCTCGCGGCACCCGTGTCGTCCACGCACACCTTGAACAGAACGAGCAGCGCGCAATAGAGCAGGCCCACAAAGCCCGGCTGTGCCACGCCACACGCCCAGAACACCACCGTGGCGAGCGTCAACGCCAGACAGGTCTGACCGCCGACCGTAAGCTCGACCGTCGAGCTCAGCTCCGCCAAAGGAAGAAACTTCACCAGCAAAAAGACAACGATACCCAGCACAAAGCCAATTTCGCGCTTGGTGATCTTAAACGCCTTCTTTTCCGCTTCCATCTCCCCACCTTACTTGTTGGGGGCGCTCCGGATTCGCGGCCACGTTGCCACTTAAAAAGGGGCGCCCGTTATCGGACACCCCTTACGTTGCGCTGTGTTGTGGCAATACAGTCAAGCGGGATTTTTGGATGAGAAGCGATCCTCTGGACAAAAAGCGTCACAACATTCGACGCTTTTCCTCGTTTTCGAGATTTTCATCAAATGTTGTGACGGTTTGGATGTGGCAAAGGGACTGTCTTTTGTTTCACATAGCGAGATCCGTACGGATGGATGGGTCGCTGAGAGCCTCGCGGAGCCAGGGGGCCAGCTGCTCGGGGTGACCCTGCAGGTAGCCGTCGAGCTCGGACGGGGCCACGCGGCGCAACTCCGAGATCTCCTCTTGGTTGATATGCAGCTCGCCCGGCTCAACATGGGCTGCGAACACCTCGCACCACTCGCACTCGCAGCGGCCGTCGCCGTGGTCCTCGCGGTACACCACGTGTCCGAGGTACTTGAGCTGATCGGGATCGCGCGTAATGCCAAGCTCTTCGTTGATGCGACGCGCCGTGGCGGCCGCGACGTCTTCCCCGGGGAGCGGATGGCCGGCGCAGCTATCGGCCAGCACCCCGCCCCACAGGCGTTTGAGCAGACTGCGACGACAGAGCAGCAGGCGCGCGTCTTCGCCCTGGCCCTCGACCAGAAGCGTCAGAAATGCCTGATGCAGGATTCCCTCGCCGGTATGGGCCTCGATGCGGTCGACGGGGCCAAGCGCCTCGCCGGTCGCGGCATCGACCGCCACGACCTCGGCGCCTGCGCCGTCTTCATCCCAGCCGGCGCGCAGAATGCGGGCTGCGGCCTCCTCGAGCGCGGCGATGAGTTCCTTGGTGGTGTCGAGCACGCGCTGCAGGTCGTCCCCGCTCGCCTGTTCAACATGAAAACCCGTGCTTGCAACGACCGGCACGCCAAAGCGCGTGGCCAGCGCCGCCGCGATATCGTGCGCCGGGATTTCGTCGCGATGGCACGGAACGGCCAGGATGCTCACCGTCGCCGTACGGCCGGGCTCGGGGCGCGGAATGGCCTGCGCCGTGGCGCCCAGGTGCGCGAACTCCGGCGAGCAGGCGTACACCGCCATGCCTCGCGGCGTCACCGTCAACTGGGCCTCGAGCGCAAACTTGCCCTCGCCCACTACAACCTTTGTCGTGTGCATACCCATGGGATCTCCTGTCGCCCGCAATGTACCTGAGACCATCTTCGCCTGTATTGCGACTATACAGGCAAGCGCAGCCTGCGACAAAGGAGGCAGGCACCTGACACATTCTGTTAGAGTTGCAGGGATTGAATCCCGCTTATTCATGCGACATTGGAGTGACAACCTTGACCGCCGCAACCACGCCTAAAAGTAAGTCAACCGCCGCCGCGCTCTCCCCCGCGCGCACCAGGCTCTGCCTAGCGCTGCTCGTGCTGCTGGGATTCTCGCTCGGCTGCTCCGAGTTCGTGGTCATCGGCATCGAAAGTGACTTGGCGACGGAACTCGGCATATCGCTTGCCGCTGCGGGCCAGCTCATCAGCGTTTTTGCACTGGTCTACGCCATCGCGACGCCGGTGCTTGCGCTCAGCACGGGGCGCTTCCGTCGTTACCAGCTGCTCGTGTGCTACAGCATTATCTTTGTGCTCGGCAATCTGGTCATGGCGTTGGCGCCCAACTTCCAGGTACTGTTTATCTCGCGCATTGTCCTGGGATCCGTCTCGGGCGCACTGCTCGCCGTGGGCGTGACGTACATCCCCGAGCTGCTGTCCCCGCAGCAAACTTCGCTTGCCATCTCGGTCGTGTACGGCGCGTTTTCCGTGGCGATGGTCTTTGTGACCTCGATTGGCAAGTTTGTGGCCGACACGCTCGACTGGCACGTGGCCATGTACGGTACGCTGACCTTTGCCGTTTTGATCTGCGGAGCGCTCGTGGCGTTTATGCCGCGCGCCGGACAGACCGACGAACCCGCTACCTTCCGCGAGCAGGCGGGTCTACTACGCGAACCGAGCATCATCACCGGCATGCTCATCTTTTTGTTTGGCGTGGGATCGGTCTATGTGTTCTACGGCTACGTGACGCCTTATCTTGAGCAGGTGCTGGGCATGGGCACTGTTCAGGCGAGCACCACGCTTATGGCCTACGGCGTGTTCTGCCTGGTCTCGAACATCTTGGGCGGATGGATCGACGCGCGTTTTGGCATGAAGGCACTGCTTGTGACGTTTGTACTGCAGGCTGCGGCGTTGCTCGGGCTGTTTGCCGTGGGCGGCACCATGCCGCTCGCGCTGGTCTTTGTCTTTAGCCTGGCGCTGCTCATGTACCTGTTCTCGGTGTCATGCATCACGCACTTTATGGACGTGGCGCGCAGCCGCCATCCCAAGTCGATGGTGCTCGCGAGCTCGGTAGAACCCATGGCGTTTAACGTCGGCATTTCGTTTGGCACCGCAGTAGGCGGCGCCGTGGTGAGCAGCGTTGGCATTGCCTACGTTGGCGCGGTTGGTGCCGCGTTCTCGCTTGTGGCCTGGGCGCTTACGCTAGTGACGATTAAGCTGGCTCGCTGGGAGCGCAAGCGGGCGAGGGCGTAAGCGCAGATGCGATACTCGAGCTCGATGATGGCGATCGAAAGGAAACCGCATATGCAACG
>DXZM01000026.1:0-1966 GCA_019419665.1 Collinsella sp. | reverse complement strand
TTATCGCTCATTTTATTCATTTTGAAAATAGCGGAACGGTGAACGGTCGTTTTTACCCGCTCAGCGTAAAGAACCCCAGCTCACGCATATCTACGCCATTTACGTGCAACTTTATTTAAATAGAGCAGGGATTAGACCGGATTATGCAAACTATATCTTTGCTAAACACAAAACGGACAGCGCAAAATCTTACTCGCACTATACGAGATTCTATGCACTTATAAGACGAGTATGCACCCCTGCAAAAACATGGGGCTTTTCATCCAACAAAAGGGATAACCCATCGCGCTTCGCCCCGCGGCAAGCAACCGTGAGCGAGCTGCATTGCGGCAAAGTGTCCAAAAATTCAAAACAGGGATATTGCTTCTGCCCCCAAGGCGTGATACTTTAGCCGAGTACAGCACGGGCTGGGGCGACAGGCATCTGCCGTGAAGTTTGGGTTCGGCGACCCCGTAGCTGTCTTCTCCTTTATCCGCCAGCGAGCCCCTTGAGCGACGGATTGAGGAGGTCCTTACGATGACAAAAATGCTCAAGATCACTCTGAATGACGAGACGTTTCTCGCCGACATGCTCTGGGACAAAGCGCCCGAGACGTGCAGGCTGTTCGAATCGTCCTGTCCGGTCGAGTCGCGCATCTTCTCGGCCAAGATTTGCGATACCGAGGTGACCTATCCCGTATCGGGTCCCATCGCCAACTACGAGTACATCGAGAACCCCGTCTTTAACGAGCCGGCGGGTGCTGTGAGCTGGTACGGCGGTTGGTCTTCGATCTGCATCTTCTTTGATATTTGCGAGCCCTTTGGCACCTGCAACATGTTTGCCCGCATCTGCGAGGCCGACCGCGAGCGCTTTGCCGCCGCTTGCCGCAAGGTCTGGAACAACCAGGGCATGTGCATCAAAAACGAAATCGTCGAGATCGAAGCGGAGGCCTAAACATGATGGATATCGACACCCTGCTTGCACTCGATCTTGCAGAGTACACCACTTCGCTTGAAGCCCTTGCCGACCAAATGATGCTCGAGGAGCCGCGCGATATCGACTATATGCGCCGCCGCAAGCTCGACACCGGCCGCGAATTCGCAGTATGGAACTTTACCGTCGGCTACTGCATGAACGCCGCCGACGTCCTTTCGCTCCTGCGCGCCCAAACAACCGAGAACGCCAACGGCGACACCGCCGACTTGGCCACCCTCAACAACAGCGCTGCGCGCCTGTGCGACTGGTTCTCGGGCGCCTTCGACGTCACCGGCAAGATGGACGACACGAGCGCCATCCTCGCCCGCAGCCGCGACCTCTACGCCCAGGTAGAGACTCACAAGCAGTTTGCCGCCCTCACCCGCGCCACCGAGCGCTATCTAGTCCAGCTTCAATTTTGGGTCGATCGCCAGATTCCCTGGCCGGCCATCAGCGACTTGGTCCACGGCTACCGTCTGCGCACCGAAACCGGCGAGACAAGGTAAACCGGACTAGCAGCACCAACCACACCCCATCACGGGGCCCAAAGTAGTAATCAAGAGGCTGGAGACGCAAGCAACAGCGTCCCCAGCCTTTTTGCATGGCACCGGGCCGGTTCGATGGCTTTGAGACCTAAGCGAGTCTTTGCTATCTGCCAATTTTTGTATGATTTGGGTCAGTCCTATCTGCCAATTTTTGTACTTTTAGGGGCAATCCTATCTGCCAATTTTTGTCATTTAGGAGTTTTAATGCTGCCCCATAAGATCATTGATAGGCTTTTGAACTGGGAAAACAACTCCGATAAGGCGTTGTTTGTTGTCGGGTCTCCCCTCTATGCCCAAAGCAGCGCGTGGTTTCGCGGCAAAGCCGCGAAACAGCGACCGGAACAAGGCGCCCCATCAGCCACGTCCTTCATTCAGCCCCACAATCCGAGGACGTAGTCGTAGCAGGATCTGAGGGCTGACCTTCGCGGACATTCCGCAGGACGACAGAACCCCCGCCGCACAAAGTG
>DXZM01000025.1:0-18763 GCA_019419665.1 Collinsella sp. | reverse complement strand
TGGATGTGAAGAAGTTCAACATCACCGATGACGAGCAGTTCGCCCTTGACCTGCTGCACGAGAAGAAGATCCTGATCACGCGCGGCGGCGGCTTTAACTGGGCTGAGCCCGACCACTTCCGTATCGTGTACCTGCCGCGCATGGAAGTGCTCAAAGAGTCCCTCGAAGATCTCGCCGATTTCTTTGACCATTACCGTCAATCATAACGACAGAGATAGTCTGTCATTTAACGGGCGGCCCGTAACAGATTCGGGTCGCCCGTTTTCTGTTAAAGCTCGCGTTGTCGGCGTCTCGATCGTTTGGGTGAGTGGGGTTCGCGTGTGAACGGAAAACTGTATTCCAAAATGGAATACAGTGTGCTTCAACTGGAATTGATGTCCGTGTGTCCGCTTTTTTAGAATGTTCTCGACAAGATGAAAGGCGGTCCCCACCAATGATTATCGATGCAAATTCCTACTGGTTTGACGAGCGCATTTTCCATGACGAGACACTCTGTGAACAGTTTTTGGCCGAGGTGCCCCGCGCTTACGACACCGAGGGCTATCTGACCGTAAGCCCCACGGGCAAGCGACAGATTGTGATCGAAAAGCCCGCTGGCTTCCCGGGCCTTAACTATATCGAGGGAGACTACACCCTTGAGAAGCGTCTGGCAGACATGGACGAGGCGGGGGTCGATAAAGCGATTCTCAAACTCCCCGGCTGCCATGAGTGGATGTCACTCGAGATGTGCCGGCGCTTCAACGACGGTATGGCCGCTGACGCAAAAGCGTCGAACGGTCGCTTGATACCGCTTGTCGCCGTGCCTCCCTTTGGCACCGAGGCGAACTTTGAGGAACTCGATCGCAGGCTCGACGAGGGTTTCGCGGGCGTGCAACTCTGCGCCCACTACGGCAAGCGCTATCTTGACGATCCGATCTTTTCGGGCTTTTTTGAGCGACTGAACGAACGCAGCGTCACCGTTTACGTGCACCATGTGCCCGTACCGGTCGAGCATACGTCGCTGCTCGCATACGACAACCTGCGTCGCTCCTACGGCCGTTGCGTCGACCAGACCACGGTGATCGGTCGTGAAATCTTCAGCGACTTCTTCGAGCGTTATCCCAACGTCAAGATGGTCCACTCCATGCTCGGTGGCGCTTATTTTGCGTTTAAGGAGATGCTGCTGCCGCACGGTCCCAAGCGTCCAGATGCCTCGGGTCGCTTCCAGACCGATACCGAGACGGTCTCCAAGCGTCTTGAGAACAACGTTTATTTCGACATGTCCCATGCTCAGCCCTGGGGCGAGACGCTTCTTGCCTGTGCGGTTGAAGTCCTTGGTGCAGACCATATTGTCTTTGGTACGAGTTATCCCGTTAAACGCGAGTGGCTAACAGAGGGTGTCGCCTGCGTCCGCGCTACAGATTTAAGTGATACGGACAAGGACCTTATGCTTGGCGGCACGGCACAGCGCCTGTACGGCATCGAGTGAGCGACAGATAAAGGAGGGCGTTCGCCATGGATAAGGGAGAGATGAAGGCCGGAGCCGCCCGGGTGGCCATTAACTTAGAGGACGTATTGCCGTTCGACGGTTTCGACGCACTCCGTCATGAAATCTTTGTCCGTGCCTTCGTGGTCGAAGGGATGGGGCGGCGCGCTTGCATCCTTTCACTTGAGGTTACCTCGATCGCTCCGGCCCTACTCGCCGATCTGCGTGAGGTTGTCAAGGATGTCTCCAATTGCGACGGCGCCTTTTCTTGGGTGGTCCCGACCCACACGTTTTCTGCGCCTCACGTGCGCACCCCTGGGCATCTGGCCGACACCGATGCCCGCGATCGAAATGAGCGCTATCGTGCCGCGCTCATCGCCGCGACACGCGCGGCTGTTGAGCAGGCGGTTGCGGGCATTCGCTCTGTCACGCTCGCCTCGGCGGAGGGCCACTGTCCTGTGAACGTTAACCGCGACATTGAGACGCCGGCCGGCTGGTGGCTGGGAGTAGACCCCAAGGGGTTTGCCGACCACGCGATGCCCGTACTTGTCGCGAGGGATGCTGAGGGCGGGCTCGTTGCCATGCTTGCGACGGCTGATGTCCAGTCTTCCGTGCTCGACGGATCGCACGATTCTCAAGGGAAGCGCGTGGTGAGCGGGGACCTCTTTGGCTTTGCCGCCATGGCTCTCGAGCGCGAATTGGGCGGAGTTGTGTTGCTGCTGCCCGGTGCCGCGGGGGATCAGAGTCCGGCGGAGCGCGCCGTGACCGTTGCGTTTGATTCGACCGGGGCGAAGCAAACGTTAGATGCTCACGAGAGTGGATATCGCATGCTGCATCGACAGGGTCGCGTTCTGAGCGATGCGTTGATTGAGGCCGTCCGTGCGGCGCGTGAGGACGATGCCATCGGCGTCGATGCTCGCACGGTCGACGTCCTTTTGCCCGCCCAGACGCGCGCCGACTTCTGCTCATTGGCCCCGCATCGAACTTATGAGTTTCATGCGGCGGGCGAACAGCGTACGAGGGTCTATTTACTTCGGCTGGGAAATGCCGAGTTCGTTGGTATCCAGCCCGAGGTTTCGAGCTCGTTTGGCGCCGCCGTGCGCGCCGCCCGATTCTGCCCCGTGCTCTTCGCCACGCTTGTCAACGGAGGGCAGAAGTATCTGCCGGCCCCCGATGCGTACGAGAAAATCACCTATGAGGCCATGAACTCCGGCTTTGCCGCCGGTTCCCATGAGCGTCTCCTCCAAACCATCCTTGCCGCTTTAAACGCGGCGCGACAAAAAGGAGAACTTGCATGAATATCGGACATGCACGCCGCAAGATTACCCCGCAAGGCGACATCTATCTAATCGGATACCGTAACCTTCCCAACCGTCTGGAGCCTGCGACAGGCGTCCATGACGACGTCTTCGCCAACGCGATTCTTTTCCAACAGGACGACCGCGAAGTTTTTCTCTTCAACGCCGATGTTCTCGAGTTTGAGGAGAGCATGGCCGAGGAGGTTAAGACGATGCTCGCCGAGCGCTACGGAATCGACCGTGATTGCGTTCTGCTCTCCGCGACGCACGACCACACTTCGATCGTCGCCTACCATCGCAGCTGGTGGACGGGAAAATTCAACGAGGACTACTATCGCTGGTTCCTCGATACCATCTGTCAATGCTTCGAAGAGTGCCGCGCCAACGTGCGACCTGCGACCTGCCGCATGGGCAAAAAAGTCATCACCGGTTTCTACGACAACCGCATCATTCCCGGAGAGCTTGCCGACAATGAGGTTATCGTGGTGTCGTTCTTCGATGACGAAGGCAAATCGTTTGCGGGCTTTGTGAACTGGGCGGTGCATTCTGCCTGTGTCGGACCCGACTGCACGGAGCTCACGAGCGAACTCGCCGGTCTTACCGGCAAAAAGCTCGCTCAGAGTCTTGGTTACTATCCGGCCATGGTCGTCGGTGCTGCTGGCGACTGTAGCGACCGCAATTTTCGCCAGGGACGCGGCATTCCCGAGGTTGAGCGTGTTTCGACCGGTCTTGCCGAGGCGATTTCCCAGATCAAGCTCGATCGCGAGGTCGTTCTTGACCGCATCGAGCCTCAGACGTTCTATCACACCGTTGCCCATGACGACTTTTCGCTCACGCTTAAGTGTGCCGTCATCAGTTTGGGCGGCCTGCATCTCTTTGTGTTCCCGAGTGAGCTCGGCAGCGACCTGGGTATTCGCATGAAGCGCGAATGTCCGGTCGAGGGAATAGTTTGCGGTTACACCAACGGCTATTTCGAGTATTTCCTTCCGGCACGCGAGTACGGCCTCTCCTTTGAGACCGAGCGTACTCAGATTCCCCAGGGCGAACCGGAACGTCTGTGTGACAAGTTCTGCCAGACGACGAGACTTCTCGGCGCAGCAGATTCGCGTCTGTAGACCTGATTGCGTGACATGGGCTAATGAGGCTCGCTGCCATGTGATCGGCATCTTCCATCTTCTCTGCCGTTTCCTATCCCGGGCGTACGTGCGTCCGCGGATTTCAAAGGGGGAAGCGGGTTCCTTGCCCTCCCACGTCGACTACGGAGGCCTGAAATCTACGCTATGCCCCGCTCAGAAAAAGGAGAATTCCATGAAATACCAGAAGCTTTGCGATGAAATCATCACAAAGGTCGGTGGTCGAGACAATGTGTTAGACGTGAGCCACTGCATTACGCGTCTCCGCTTCCACCTCAAGGATGAATCGCTCGCCCAGACCAATGAACTTAAGGCGACGAAGGGCGTCGTTGACGTCATCCAGGCCGGCGGACAGTATCAGGTCGTGATAGGTGCCACTGTCGAGGCCGTCTACAACGACCTTGTTCAGATTGGCGGGTTCGACTCCAAACCCGCACTCGATATCGATGAGGGCGACGACGTCAAAAAGGGCGATCCATTCTCGCGTCTGCTCGCCATCATTTCCGAGATTCTGCAGCCGGTTCTTGGCGTGCTTATGGCCGGTGGCTTTATCAAGTCGATGCTCGCGCTCTGCACGGTTGCCGGTTGGCTTGCCAAGGACAGCAATACGTATGTGACGCTCTCGGCAATCGGAGATTCGGTCTTCTATTACTTTCCGCTAATCATTGGCTGGACGTCGGCCAAGAAGTTCGGACTTAAGCCCGTTATGGGAATGGCGCTCGGTGGTATCCTCGTCTACCCGACGCTCGTTGCCCTTATGGGCGGAGATCCGCTCTACACGCTCGGCGCCGGCACGGTCTTCGAGTCCAATGTCTATGGTGATATTTTTGGCATCCCGCTGATCATGCAGAATTACTCATCGACGATTCTGCCTGCGATCTTTATCGTCTGGATTGCCTCCAAGGTGCACAAGGCCCTTTCTAACGCGCTGCCCGCGCTTGTGAGTTCGTTCTTCTCCAACATCCTGACGCTCCTCATTTGCGGCATCCTTGGCCTGCTTGTGGTCGGTCCGGTCATGACGGTCCTCTCCAATATCGTTGCCCAGATCATCTTGATGCTCATCAACTTCCAGCCCGCCATCGCCGGCTTCGTCATCGGCACGTTCTGGAGCCTGCTCGTCATGTTCGGCCTGCACTGGGGTATCATCCCGCTGTGGTTTCTCGATGTCGCAACCTACGGCTATGACCTCATTAACCCGCTCGTGTATGCAGGCGGTTGTGCCATCGCCGGTGCTGTGCTTGGCATGGTCATCCGAACCAAGGATTCCGAGGAAAATGCTGCCGTCAACATTCCCGCCCTTGTCTCTTCGATTTTCGGTGTCAACGAGCCTGCGCTTTACGCCATCTTGCTGCCGCGTAAGCGCCTTATGTGGGCAACCTTTATTTCCGCTGGTGTAGGCGGCGCCATCGCCGGCCTCATGGGTGCCAAACTTTATGCCTTCGGTGCCTCCGGCCCGCTCGGTTTCCCGAGCTTTATTAACCCTGCCGGCATCGACACGGGCTTTATCGGCCTTGTCATCTCCGGTGTGGTCGCTTTCGTTCTGGCTCTTGTCGCCGCTATGGTGATCGGTACCAGGAAGGACGAGGGCGGTAAGGCGCTCAACATCTCGGTGGACTAGTCTGTCTGCGCACTTTAACTAAATTTGCCTCGGACGGTGACGTGCCGCCCGAGGCATATTTGTGTTTTGTGCCGTTGTCAGCGTGTTTGCGGACACAAGCCTGCGGTTGTGGAGCAACGGGGATTATGACGGTCGTGCCGCGGTGGAAGACGCACGGTCGCCCTGCAGGAGCTGGCGGTAGGGGAGGAAGCCGATGAACGAGACGACCGCCTGCGAGTGCGCGGCGTTCCGCTTGAGGTAGAGCCTGACCTCGGAGGTCGTCGCGGGCTCAAGCGGCACCAGGGCTACCTTTCCGCTGGCAAGCGATTCCGCCGGCTTGCGCATGAGGAATGAGACACCGGCGCCGCGTGCGACAAGAGAGATGATGTTCTCGGCTCGTTTGCCGGTGAACGTAACACGTGGGCCAAATCCAGCTTTGCGACAAAGGGAAAGGACGAGCTCGCTTACGAACGAGCCTTGGGGAAGCATGAGGAAATTCTCGTCGATAAGGTCGTCTATCTCGACGGTGTCACGTTCGGCGAGTGGATGGTCGAGCGAAAGGACGGCCACGAGCCGGTCGGTCGTAAAGGGAATCTTTTTGAACTCCGGCTCGATGGCGCCGCTGTCGCGGATGAAGGCCAGGTCAATGTCCTCGTGCAGGAGCATGCGCTTGAGTGTGTCGCCCTCGCCTTCGATGAGCTCGACAGAATATGAGGGGTTCGCCTGCTGAAAATCGATGACGGCGTCCGTAATCCCATAAGGGGTCATAATGGGGATAGAACCGACGGTGAGGTGCTCGAGCGGCTCATCTGCACCTATTTGAATGGCGGCAAGATAGCGATGCTGAAGCGTCGCAATTTTTTGCGCATAGGGGAGGAGCGCTTCACCTTGCGCGGTGAGTGTTACGTGGCGCTTGCTTCGATCGATGAGCTTGCAGCCGAGTTCGTGCTCCATTGCCATGATGTGCTTGGAGAGGGTTGATTGCGACATGAAAAGCAGTTCCGCCGCATCAAGAAACGTGCGTGACTGCGCTAAGATGGCGAATTCGCCGAAGCGGCTGATATCCATAGGGAGGCCTCCGGTACCCTCATTTTGGCAGGTGGCCTAAACCACGACGCCGTTGCAGTGGTCGTTTTCGTGTTGGATGATCTCGGCGGTGTAGCCCGAGAAGTTTTTGATGCGGTGGACGAAGTTCTCGTCCAGATACTCCACCTTAATGCGGCGATAACGGGTACAGGGGCGCTCTCCAACCAGCGAAAGGCATCCTTCGCTCGTCTGATAGGCATTGACCTGCTCAAGAATTTGAGGGTTGTACATCAGGAGCGCCCTGTTGCCGTCCTTTACGCAGATGATGCGTTTGCGCACGCCAATCATATTGGCGGCGAGGCCCACGCACTCGTGCTCATGCTCATGGAGCGTATCCAGGAGGTCCTGCCCGGTCGCGGCGTCGTCGGGCCCCGCGTCTTCGGAAGGCAGGCGTAAAAAGAACTCGGATTTCATGATGGGTTTGATCATGGCGGGCTCCTCATGTCTCGTGCTTTCGTGGACTTTTAATAATAGCGCGGAAGGAAAGCTGCGCGTCAGCGTTACAATCTTTCGACGTTGGACCATGTTGTCAGATCCGTTGCGTGCGGCGTCTGACGTAAGTCTAGGGCTCATGCTCGCCCTGGACTGTTCCTCTGGGGCGATGTGACTGTTGTTCCAAGAGGAAGGAAATGCATGGGGAGCAAATCTCAGCAACAAGTTCAAGTAGCGCCATCGGCCACTGCGGCGTTTCTCGTCGTAATGTATATTGCAGCCTTTGTCGCCGCGTTTAACGAGAACATTATTAACGTGGCGTTGCACGACATCATGGCGGTCTTTTCGGTGAGCGCTACCACGGCGCAGTGGCTCGTTTCGGGATACATGATCGTGACGTCGATCTTTACGGCTATCATGGCCTTTCTGTCCGGTCGTTTCTCGACGCGCAAGCTGCTGTTTTTCGCATGCGGATGCATGGTCGCCGGAGAAGTCCTGTGCCTGGTCGCCCCGTCGTTTACCGTTTTGCTGCCAAGTCGTATTTTGCAGGTTGCGGGATCGGGCATCTTGTTTCCGCTCATGATGAATGTGGTGCTATCTTGTGCTCCGCGCGAGAAGCTCGGTCTGTATCTGAGCCTGGGCGGTGCCTGCATTACGCTAGGGCCGGCGTTTGGGCCCGTGATTAGTGGTCTTATGTGCACGTTGTTTGGCTGGAGGGCGGTGTTCGTAGTGCCGCTGGTGGGCGGTGTCGTGGTCGCCGCGGCGGCAGCAAAGCTCGTTCGGAATGTCGGAGAGCGCTCGAACACCACGCTTGATATTCTGTCGGTTGTTTTGCTCACTGCCGGCATTACGGCGTTCGTGTATTCCGTAGGCGAGTTCTCGACCAATGTGATGGCCGGTATCGCGACGCTTTTCGCCGCTGTTGTGGTGCTCGGCCTGTTTGCGGTTCGTCAGCTCAAGCTCAAGCATCCGGTGCTTAACGTGCGTCCCATGGCGAGCGTTCGTTTTTGGCCTGCATGCCTGCTTGTGGTGGTGTCGATGATGACGACGTTCTCGATGAGCGTTTTGTTGCCGCTCTATTTTGAGGGCGCATACGGCATGACCGCACTTGTCGCGGGTTTGCTCATTTTGCCGGCGATCGCCTGCAACGCCGTGACCTCGATTGTGGGCGGACGCGTGATGGATGCCCGTGGTGCGTGGCCGCTGCTGCCGGTCGGCTTTGCCCTGATCGCTGTGGGGCAGACGGCAATCTCGATGACCGCGGCAAGCATGAACATCGGCGTTGTCGTGCTGCTGACCGTTGTGGTGTATGCCGGCGTCGGTTTGGTACTGAGCCCCTCGCAGACCGCCGGTTTGGAGACGCTTCCCGCCGCTGAGCATCCTCACGGAACGGCATTGCTTAACACGTGGAACATGATTGCCGCGTCGTTTGGTCCGTCGCTGTTTATCGGCCTGCTTTCGAGTTCTGCGGTGGCTGCTGGCGCCGCAGGCGTTGCGTCGGACGTTGCCCAGGCGATAGGATTTGCAGCCGCCGTGCGCGTGGCGGCCGTGATTGCCGTTGTCGGGTTCGCGGTGTCGCTGGTGTACGCTCGCCGCGAGTCGCACATGTCGCATTAATGTGTGCACATAGATTCTGCAGCTAGATTGGATGGCGACACCATAAACTAATGGACGTTTTGCCGAGAGGCATGAATGTATAAAGCGCAAAGAGTGCGCGACGGGCCCCGCGAATGGGGCGATGATGCCCGAGAGGGCCAAGAAGGAGTCTCATGTCTGAGAACGAAGAGATCATGAACGAGACCGAGAACGAGACCATGGCTGCCGAGGTCGAGGCAGTCGAGACCGTGGAGACCGAAGCTGCTGAGGTTGAGGCTGCTGACGAGGTTTCCGCCGAGGAGGAGGCCGAGGTTGTCGAGGCCGCCGCTGATTACGATGACGAAGAGCTGATGGACAAGATGCAGAAGGCCGCTCGCCTGCTGCGTAGCCGTCGCTTTGCTATTTCCAAGGAGGAGGAGGCCAAGGCCGAGCGCATGGCGAACATCGAGCGCGCCATTAAGCTCCTTGACCTCAAGCCCAAGATGGAGCAGAAGGAAATGTCCGACCTGCTGGGCATGCGCCTTCGTGAGCTCGATGGTCTGATGGCCGAGGCCGAGGCTGCCGATCTGGTCGGCCGCATCGACGACGCCGAGGGCGATATGCGCAAGATCGTTGTCTTCGCTGCCGAGGATGCCGCTGAGGGCCTGGTCGAGCTTGCCAACAAGAAGGAGAAGCTCCTGCCCGAGCTTTCTTACGAGGAGGCCACCGAGCTGATGGCCGCTCTCGATAAGGTCATCGCTCCGCTCGTCGCCATGGGCCTGGACGAGGACCGCGGTCCTCGCGGCGGCCGTGACGAGCGCGGTGGCCGTGGCGGCGACCGTGGCGGTCGCGGCGGCTTTGGCGATCGCGGTGGCCGTGGCGGTGACCGCGGCGGTCGCGGTGGCGATCGCGGTGGCCGTGGCGGCTTTGGTGACCGTGGCGGCGACCGTGGCGGTCGCGGCGGCTTTGGTGGCAACCGTGGTGGCTATGGCGATCGCGGTGGCAACCGTGGCGGCTTTGGCGGCAACCGTGGTAACGACCGCGGCGGTCGCGGTGGCGACCGTGGCGGCCGTAACGGCGGCGGCTTCCGCGGCAACCGTTTCTAGGGGTTACGCGGTTCTACGAACCGCGTAACTAGTTGACGCTGCAAACCCGCCAGAGCGGCAATCTGCCTTTCAACTTCGGCGGCATGATCAAAAGATCAATGCCGCCTCGTTTCAAGGCACCTTGCTCGCTCTGGCGGGTTTTCGCTGTCGGTACCAAGGCATCGGCGTTGCCTTGATCCAAACCTACCAAAAGGGGACAGGTTTATTTGGTCGGTTTTATCTGGACAAACGTGGTCGTCTATCGCAATATGGTCGTTGGGGACGTTCTTGTTTGACTAGTCGTTTAAGAACGTCCCCAACGACTACATAGCATGAGAGTGGATAATCTCCCGGTTTGAGTCTGCATTCAAGCTCAAAGTGGGAGATTATCCACTCTCGTTTTTGTTCTACCTACATTTGTAGGAACAGTTCGTGGAGGCGGGTGTCTTCATCGAGTTCGGGGTGGAAGGTTACGCCGAGCTGGTTGCCCTGGCGGGCGGCGACGATGCGGCCATCGACCTCTGCCAAGGCCTTGGCGTCGCCGTGGACCTCGACGATGCGGGGCGCGCGGATAAATGTCAGCGGCACTTCACCGTCGATGCCGTCTACCTGTCCCTTGGTGCGAAAACTGCCGAGCTGTCTGCCATAGGCATTGCGCTCAACGAGCACATCCATGGTTGCCAAACGCGGCGTGCCCTTATCGTCATGAGCGGCAAGGTCGTGAGCCAGCAGAATCAGGCCGGCGCAGGTGCCCAGGACGGGCATGCCTTCAGCGATACGGGTACGAAGCTCCTCGAGCATGCCCAACTCATCAAGCAGTTTCCCTTGAACGGTAGACTCGCCGCCGGGAAGTACCAGACGGTCAAAGTTCTGCTTCAAATCAGCCGCCTGCCTCAGCTCAATACAGCGTGCGCCCAGCTCAGATAGCCTTGCCTCATGCTCGGCAAAAGCGCCTTGGACCGCCAGCACGGCAACCGTTTGGTGTGCATAATCGCTCATGTGCGATCCTTTCTGCTGGACTAGCGCCCGCGCTCCTCCATGATGATCTCGATCTCGTCGGCGTTGATGCCCACCATGGCCTCGCCCAGGTCCTCCGAAAGCTCGGCGATGAGCTTGGCGTCGGTGAAGTTTGCCACGGCCTTGACGATGGCGGCGGCGCGCTTGGCGGGGTCGCCGCTCTTAAAGATGCCCGAGCCAACAAAGACGCCCTCGGCGCCCAGCTGCATCATCAGCGCGGCGTCGGCGGGGGTCGCGACTCCGCCGGCGGCAAAGTTTACGACGGGGAGCTTGCCCGTGGCATGGACCTCGCGCACCAGCTCGACCGGAACCTGCAGCTGCTTGGCTGCCTCAAAGAGCTCGTCGTCGCGCAGGGCAACAACGTCGCGGATCTGCTTTTGGATCTTGCGCATGTGGCGCACGGCCTGGACGACGTCGCCCGTGCCCGGCTCGCCCTTGGTGCGAATCATCGTGGCGCCCTCGGCAACACGGCGCAGCGCCTCGCCCAGATCGCGGGCGCCGCAGACAAATGGCACGTCAAACTGGGTCTTGTCGATGTGATAGACGTCATCGGCAGGGGAGAGGACCTCGGACTCATCGATGTAATCGATCTCGATGGCCTGCAGGACCTGCGCCTCGACAATGTGACCGATGCGACACTTGGCCATAACGGGGATGGAGACGGCCTCCTGGATGCCCTTGATCATCTTGGGATCACTCATGCGCGAGACGCCGCCTGCGGCGCGGATGTCGGCCGGGATACGCTCGAGCGCCATGACGGCGCAGGCGCCCGCCTCCTCGGCGATGCGTGCTTGCTCGGGCGTGGTGACGTCCATGATGACGCCGCCCTTGAGCATCTGCGCGAGTTCGCGATTGAGTTTGACGCGATCGGCCTTGCTGGTCTGTTCTGCCATGGTTGCTCCCTTGGTTGGCATGTACATTGCTTGACGGAACATCCTATCGGGGAGCTGGGTATGGCGAAATACTCAGTTTTCGAGATAATAACAAGGTCAGACTAATGCCAGATTGAATGATTCGATAAGGTCAGGTGATAGACCCATGCTTGACTACAATTTGGAAAATCGCGGCGAAGCATCGCTTTATGAGTATGTTTACCAGCAAATTCGCGATGATATTGTTGCTGGCCGTATTGCGGCGGGGGAGCATCTGCCGTCTAAGCGCGCCTTTGCGAGTCATTTGGGTATCAGTGTCATTACCATCGAGAATGCATATAGCCAGTTGCTTGCCGAGGGCTATATTTGCTCGATGCCGCGTCGTGGCTACTACGCGTGCGAGCTTCCGGATGCGCCGGTTTTGGCTTTTGCTGCGGGGGATATCGACCGAGATGCTGTCCCTGTTGGTCCCAGCGCGCATGATGCCATGGGGCAGGCAGAGCGATTCGACGCACTTTCTCCTTCCGCTTTGGAGGCGGCGCGGCTTTGGCAAAGTGCGCTACGGGCGACGCTGACGTCCGAAGACGAACGTGAAATCTTTTCGCCCGCACCGGCGCAGGGCACCGCTCGACTGCGACGTGCGATTGCGCACCATCTGCGCGGGACAAGGGGCATGAATGTCGACCCCGACAACATCGTTATCGGTGCGGGCGCCCAGCTGCTCGATACCATGTTGGTTCAGTTGCTTGGCGCGGACAAGGTGTATGCCGTCGAGGATCCAGGCTATTTGCGCTTGACGCGCATCTATCAGGCCATGGGTTGCGAAGTGCGGCATATCCCGTTGGATGCTGAGGGCGTGGACTTGAGCGCGCTGCAGAAAACCGGGACCGATGTCCTTCACCTGATGCCGTCTCATCAGTATCCGACCGGTCTTGTGACGAGCATTGCACGTCGCTATGCGTTGCTGAGCTGGGCCGCCGAGCGGCCAGGTCGGTATCTCATCGAAGACGACTTTGATTGTGAGTTTCGCCTTGCCGGCAAGCCGATTCCCGCGCTCGCGTCGATCGATGCCGCCCAGTCGGTTATCTACACCAACACGTTTTCGAAGAGTCTTTCATCGGCGTTGCGTTTGGCGTACATGGTGCTGCCCGATGAACTAATGGAGAGGTTTAAACGCAACCTTGGTTTCTACGCCTCGTCGGTAAGTTCTGTTGATCAGGTTGCCTTGGCGCGTTTGCTGGAATCGGGTGATTACGAGCGACATGTGAACCGCGTGCGCGCTCGTGCTCGTGGGGCGCGTGATGGCCTGGCGGCGCTTGTACGGAAAACGTTTCCGGCAGGGGAAGTCTCGATCGAGTACGCGGACGCCGGCCTTTACTGCGTCGTGGCCGTGGAGTGTGACGCGGGCGGAAGCTCTTTTGCACGGGCCCTCACGCGCTCGAGCATCCCTTTTATCGATATCGGTGACTGTTTTTGGTGTGCCGATGGCGCATCTGTCCCTGAAAACTCAACTCAAATT
The DNA here is from genome assembly GCA_019419665.1 of Collinsella sp. Lineage (GTDB taxonomy): Bacteria > Actinomycetota > Coriobacteriia > Coriobacteriales > Coriobacteriaceae > Collinsella. The sequence goes on along the minus strand of DXZM01000025.1, from coordinate 5,684 downwards.
CTTGTTCAGTATGACGATCTGAGTCCAAAAGTACTAACTACCTTGGAATTGCAGCTAATGGGGAGCACTCTGCAACCTAAGTGAGTAGACTTTTAGCACTTTGGCGACCAGACAGTTTTGTAACAAGCTATCTACCTGCGGTTTTGAAAAGCAGGATGACCGGCCTGCTCGGGATGTTCAAAAAAGTCTACTCACTTGCCGCGCAAAGCTCCTGCATGAGAAAAAAATGGGGTTTTCAACAGGGCTTCGTCCAGCTCTCGGCAAGCTTTTGGCCAGTTGGGGAGGGCTGTTGAAAACTTGGCAGTCCGTTCGGCGCCATTTTTGGTGCGTTCGCGCCAATGCGTGACTGACTGGGTTGAAATTCGTGTTTTCCTGTGCCTATGAAGGATCTACTTTGTGACATATCAGCTTTTAGGTACTGGCGTTTGCCTCCTCAAGTCCGCGCTTTGTGTCCGCCGCTTCCACGACCGGAAGAAGACCGGCAGCGATATGATCTCGCCCGCAACCCGACGGCTGCGGTCGCGCTCGGTTTTCCGTTGTATACATTGGTTCGGACGAGAAACAAACGGACTTGTCCTGCCAGCATTAGGCAGCGGCTGTTTCTTGGTGAGCTTCCCAGGGAATCCGTGCTGGAAACGGAGCATGGGGTTTTGATTACGTCTCCTCTACTGACGGCATTCATCATGTTGCGGCATCTGACGGATCTTCAGCTTCTTTTGGTATTGGCGGAGATGTGTGGCTTGTTTGCGGTGTGTGCCCTGCCGGCGGCACTTGAGGCGGAGCTTTCGCGTGCAATTGATTCGGGCGCGATTTCGACAACGTTCGGTTGGGTGCGCTGCCCGTCCGAGGACGGCACCGCCTCAAATTTATGGCGTCGAGACGCTTTGGTTTTGGGCGGAGACCTTGACCGTTTTTGTTCAGATGTTTGTGGGATGCGTTACGGCAAGCGATTTGTCGCGGTATCGCATCTCGTTCCACTGGGTGCCGCATCGCCTTTTGAGGTTGAGACGTATTTGTTGCTTGGGTTGCCACGATCATTGGGAGGCGAAGGTTTTTGCGGCATAGAGCTCAATGTCGAAGTGGCGCTAAGCGCAAGTGCTCGGGCGATTGTAGGCAAGTCCCGTGTATATATCGACCTACTTCTTTCTTCGCCGGACGGAGAGCGACAGGTGGCCATTGAATGCCAAGGAAAGGGCTCACACGGGCGAGCCGGGGATGGTTTGCGTGACGCCGACCGCATGACGGCGCTTCAGGCCATGGGCTACGATGTATTTCTCCTGACACACGGACAGATATCCGATGATGATAGATTCCATGCGATTGTTAAGGCCGTATGCAGGTTGCTCGATGTTGAATATCGCGATAAAAGCTTGGAGGAGCAAGGGGCCGAGGCATTGCTTCGGTCTGAGCTATTCGTTGACTGGTCAAAACTGGGAGAAATCGACAAAAAGATGCCCGTTAGACACAAAAAGGCCCGATCATGGACGGTTGCAAATCTAAGTGAGTAGACTTTTAGCGTGATGGCGACCAGATTGTTTTGCGGCAAGCTATCTACCTGCGGTTTTATAAAGCAATACGGGTGGTCTGCTCGACAAGTTCCCAAAAGGCTACTCACTTAGTTTTTGACGCGAAGCCGATGTCAAAGGTGGTCCTATTTTTGGGACGTTAACTGGTTTGCAAGACACGAAAAAGGCCCGAACCATGCGGTCCGGGCCTTATGAAGCTAGAGAATGTCTCTCAGGCGTTTGGCTTAGCCGAAGTAGCGCTTTAGCAGGCCGGCGAAAGCCTTGCCGTGGCGAGCCTCGTCGCGAGCCATCTCGTGCACGGTGTCGTGGATGGCATCGAGACCAGCGGCCTTGGCGCGCTTGGCGAGATCGGTCTTGCCGGCGGTGGCGCCGTTCTCGGCCTCAACGCGCATCTCGAGGTTCTTCTTGGTGGAGTCGGTCACGACCTCGCCCAGGAGCTCGGCGAACTTGGCGGCGTGCTCGGCCTCCTCGTGGGCAGCCTTCTCCCAGTACAGGCCGATCTCGGGATAGCCCTCGCGATGAGCGACGCGAGCCATGGCCAGGTACATACCGACCTCAGAGCACTCGCCCTCAAAGTTGGCGCGCAGGTCAGCAACGATGTCCTCGGAGACGCCCTCCATCTTGGCGACGCCCACGACGTGCTCGGCAGCCCACTCGAGCTGACCCTCCTCCTGCTTCAGGAAGCGAGAGCCGGGAACGCCGCACTGGGGGCACTTGAAATCCTCGGGCAGCTGGTCGCCGTCGAACTCTTCCACATAACCGCAGACGGGGCAAACAAACTTCATAATTCGATCCTTTCGATCGATGGCGATGGCGCGCTCGTCCGGTCCCGTAAGGGCCCTCTCCGGACGTGCGTCTTGACGAGTTCTATTATCCATAAATGCGACCGAATGTGAAGCCTATTAGGAATGATTTTTAATAAAACATTTTTGGGCATGTGAAGATGTTGATTGATTAACGATTGCTAGACCTCGTGCGACCTCCGATGAGTACAATCGGTCGAGCAAATGTTGACCTATCAACAAATGAAGGAGTTTCCTTTATGCATCTAGCCCGTCGTGCCTGGTGTCGAACATATCAGACGGTTTTTCGCATTGCATTGCCAATCCTGCCCTATACCGAGCCGCGCATTTTAGAGCATGCCGAGGATGTGCCCGCGGTGCTTCAAAAGCGCTCGATCCAGAAGGTCCTTATCGTGACGGATCCCGGCATTGCCCGTCTGGGGCTCACGGCACCGCTCGAGACAGCGCTCGCGTCCAAGGGAATTGGCGTTGCGGTCTATGCCGAAACACGTGCGAACCCCACGGTCTCAAACGTGGAGGAAGCGGCGTCCCTGTATCGCGCGAGCGCCTGCCAGGCCATTATCGGCTTTGGTGGCGGTTCGGCCATGGACTGCGCCAAGGGTGTGGGGGCGCGCATTGCGCAGCCATACAAGCCCATCAACAAGATGCGCGGCCTGCTGCGCGTTCATCGTCGCCTGCCGCTGCTCATCGCCGTTCCCACCACGGCAGGTACGGGTAGCGAGGTCACGCTCGCAGCGGTCATTACCGATGACGAGTCGCACTACAAGTACCCCATTAACGACTTTGTGCTTATCCCGCGCTTTGCGGTGCACGACCCCGAGTTTACGCGCGGCCTGCCCGCCTCCATTACGGGGCAGACGGGCATGGATGCTCTGACGCATGCCGTCGAGGCCTTTATCGGGCGCAGCACCACGCCCTATACGCGCAAGATGGCGCGTCAGGCGGTGCAACTCATCCGCGATAATTTGCTCGAGGCCTATGAGCATGGCGACAACATGCGTGCGCGCCGCAATATGCTTTCGGCGGCGTATAAAGCGGGTGTTGCCTTTACGCGCTCATACGTGGGCTACGTGCATGCCATTGCACACAGCCTGGGCGGACGATACGGGATTCCGCACGGCTTGGCCAACGCGATCATCCTGCCGCACATGCTTCGCGCTTATGGTGACGCCGCCGCCCCCAAGCTCGCCGATCTTGCTCGCATGGCGGGCATTGCGCCGGCTACCGCGCAGGACGGTCTTGCGGCCGAGGCCTTTATCGATTGGGTCGACCGCATGAACGTTGCCCTGGGTATCCCCAAATATGTGACAGGCATTCGCCGCTCCGACATTCCCGAAATGGCAACGCACGCCGATGCCGAGGCTAATCCGCTGTACCCCGTTCCGCTTTTAATGGACCGCTTGGAGCTCGAGCGTATGTACGAGGTCGTCGCGGGTGGTATGCTTGAGGACGAGAACTAGGAGGGCGCCATGAACACCGAGGAAATTGCGCGCATCGTCGGCGATCAGCGCGCCTACTTTAAGACGCACGCCACGTTTGATGTCGATGCTCGACGTCGTGCGCTCGTGAGTTTACGCGATGCGGTACGGGCCCACGAGGCCGATATTGCCCATGCGCTCAAGACCGATTTGGGAAAGTCGCATGACGAGGCCTATATGTGCGAAATCGGCACCTCGCTTTCCGAGATTCGTCATCAGATCGCGCATGTGGCTCGATGGAGTCGTTCGCGCCTGCGTCCGTGTGACCTTGCCAACGCCGTGAGTGTGTGCAAAACGCAAGCCGTGCCCTATGGCGTCACGCTCATCATGGCTCCATGGAACTATCCGTTTTTGTTGACGCTCGAGCCACTCGCCGGCGCCCTTGCCGCGGGCAATACTGTGGTCATCAAGCCGAGCGCCTATGCTCCTGCATCGAGCGCGGTGCTCAAGCAAATCTGCGAAGAGGCATTTGATCCGCGCCTGGTGACGGTTGTCGAGGGCGGGCGGGCCGAAAACGAAGCGCTACTCGATGAGTGCTGGGACAAGATCTTCTTTACCGGTAGCGTTCCGGTCGGCAAGCTCGTCATGGAGCGCGCAAGTAAAAACCTTACGCCCGTGACGCTTGAGCTGGGCGGAAAGAGTCCCTGCATCGTGGATGCGACGGCAAACTTGAAGGTTGCGGCACGGCGTATCGCCTTTGGTAAATGGCTCAACGTGGGGCAGACCTGCGTGGCGCCCGACTACCTGCTGGTCGATACGAGCGTGCACGACGAGCTGCTGGGCCTCATCAAGGAGGAGGTCCGCCGTATGTTTGGCGAGCATTCGCTCGATAACGAGGACTACGGACATATCGTCAACGCCAAGCATTTCGTGCGCGTGCGCGGGCTGATCGACTCCGATAAGGTTGTGCTGGGAGGCACGGCGCGCGAGTCGTCGCTCAAGATTGAGCCGACGATTCTAGACGGCGTGGCCCCCGATGACGCCGTGATGCAGGAGGAGATTTTCGGCCCCATCTTACCGGTGCTGACGTTTGAGAGCTTAGACGAGGCCGAAGCGTTTATTACGGATCGTCCGACGCCGCTGGCCCTGTATATCTTTAGCCAGGATCGCGCGGCTCAGCAGCGCTTTGTGCGCTACGTGCCCTTTGGCGGCGGCTGTGTTAATGACACCATTATGCATTTGGCTACGAGTCATATGGGCTTTGGCGGCATGGGAGCGAGCGGTATGGGGCAGTACCATGGACGCGAGAGCTTCGATACGTTTAGCCACAAGAAGAGCATCGTGAACAAGGCAACGTGGTTGGACGTGCCATTCCGCTATGCCCCTTATGCAAGCTGGAAGCACAAGTTCGTGCGCATGTTTGTGCATTAGAATCAGATAAGGATGAATTTATGTCCGCACGGGCCCGTAGACTTCTCGATAAGGTTGAGTGCCGGGTATCCCGGCCGTTAGAGGAGCTGCTATGTACGAGCCTTCACGTGTTCTTCTGTCGTTTCACATTGCGGGATTTCAGTATGCCGACGGCGCCTTGGTCTTGGGCGATCTTAAAGCGGGCGATAAACTGACGCTGCGTGCCGAACGTGATAATCCTCACGACCCCGAGGCGGTTGCGATCTATTATGGCGAGACCAAGCTTGGCTATGTTCCGGGAGACGAGGTTGGCCCGCTGTCCTTGATGATGTATTACGGGCATGGGGACGTATTTGAAGCCCGTGTGCAGCAGGTTGCTCCCGAGCGCAGCCCGTGGCATCAGGTGCGCGTTGGACTCTATGTGGTGGATGCCCGCTAGTCGGCAATGGAGGCGGTCATGGTTGATGACGACGACCTGTTCGATCTGACAGACGATCCGTTTGAGTGGGATATGCTGCTCGATGACG
>DXZM01000024.1:0-69370 GCA_019419665.1 Collinsella sp. | reverse complement strand
CGGCTTTCCTCGGCCGATACATCCCATTGCGTCTCTCGATATAGATGCTTGTCTTCCATGTTCGCCTCCCCACAGGCACGCTCGTTGGCCCAATCGTACCCATTCAGGCTATACTTGAGCCCATGACATAACGGGGAGCTTGCAGGACAAGACGGCAGGCTGAGATTGGGCGCGCCCGCCCTGACCCGCAAACCTGATATGGGTAATGCCAACGAAGGGAGCCGTGCCAATGAGCACACAGACCGAGCCCAAGCTCGTCACGCAAATCGACTTCGCCCGCGCCGGGCAGATTACACCGCAGATGGAGGAGGTCGCCGAGCGCGAGCATCGCGACCCCGAGTACATTCGTGAGCGTGTTGCCGACGGCCGCATCGCCATTCCCGCCAACATCGTGCACATCAAAAAGGGCATGCGTGCCTTTGGCGTCGGCGAGGGTCTGTCCACTAAGGTCAACGTCAACCTGGGCATCTCGGGCGACAAGGCCGATGCCGCCGAGGAATGGAAGAAGGTCAAGATCGCCGAGGACTACGGCGCCGACGCCATCATGGACCTCTCCAACTCGGGCAAGACGCGCAAGTTCCGCCAGCAGCTCATCGACGAGACGCCGCTCATGGTGGGCACGGTGCCCATGTACGACGCCATCGGCTATATGGAAAAGCCGCTGGTCAAGCTTACCAAGGACGACCTGCTCGAGGTCGTGCGCGCGCACGCCGAGGACGGCGTGGACTTTATGACCATCCACTGCGGCATCAACAAGTCAGTCATCAAGACCTTTAAGGAGACCGGCCGCCTCATGAACATCGTCAGCCGCGGCGGCTCGCTGCTGTTTGGCTGGATGGAGGTCACCGGCAACGAGAACCCCTTCTACGAGTTCTACGACGAGGTGCTCGAGATCTGCCACGAGTACGACGTGACGATCTCGCTCGGCGACTCCTGCCGCCCGGGCTGCCTCTACGATTCCAACGACGCCACCGAGACCGCCGAGATGATCGAGCTGGGCAAGCTGTGCAAACGTGCTTGGGCAGCCGGCGTCCAGGTCATGGTCGAGGGCCCGGGCCACATGGCGCTCGACGAGATCGCCGCCAATATGAAGCTGCAGAAGCGCCTGTGCCACAACGCCCCGTTCTATGTGCTCGGGCCCCTGGTGACCGATATCGGCGTGGGCTACGACCACATTACCGCCGCGATCGGTGGCGCTATCTCTGCCAGCTCCGGCGCCGACTTCCTGTGCTACGTGACGCCAGCCGAGCACCTGTGCCTGCCCAACGCCCAGGACGTGCTCGATGGCCTTATGGCCACCAAGATCGCCGCGCACGCTGCCGATATCGCCAAAAAGGTGCCGCACGCCCGCGATGCCGACGACCACATGGGCCAGGCGCGCCGCAAGCTCGACTGGGAAGAGATGTGGAAGTGGGCGCTCGATCCGGTCACGAGCCGCAAGCGCTACGAGGAATCTCCCGCCGCCACCGAGGGCACCTGCACCATGTGCGGCAAGATGTGCGCCGTTCGCACCGTCAACAAGGTGTTCGAAGGCACGACGATCGACCTCGGCATGGAGGACTAACTCGTCACCGGAGCCACAATCGGTAACATGGTGTTCGTCAATTGTTGACGTGTGAACATTTGCTTACATTTGCGTAAAGATTGCATCGCCCGCCCGGGTTCGACATAGAAGTCGGCCCGGGCATCTTTATAATGCTGGCTTAAAGACCCATTTGATTCCGACCGAACAAGGGAGCAAACATGGATCGCAGTAAGGTACCTGCCGTCCTGTCCATCGCAGGATCCGATTCCAGCGGTGGCGCCGGCATTCAGGCCGACATCAAGACCATCACGGCGCACCGCCTGTATGCCGAGACGGCCATCACCGCCATCACCGCACAAAACACGCTCGGTGTCACCGCCGTGCAGAATATCTCCCCTGATATCGTCGCTGCGCAGATCGACGCCGTATTTGACGATATCCGCCCCAGCGCCGTCAAGATCGGCATGGTTTCCTCTGCCGAGATTATCGAGGTTATCGCCGACCGCCTGAGCGCCTGGAACGCGACAAACGTGGTCGTCGACCCCGTCATGGTAGCCACCTCGGGCGCACGGCTGATTGCCGAAGATGCCGCCGAGGCGCTCACCCGCCGCCTGTTCCCACTAGCAACCGTCATCACGCCCAATATTCCCGAGGCCATGGCCCTGCTCGACTACGAGGTCGACTCCGAGCGCACACAGCAAAATGCTGCCATGCTCCTCACCCGCCGCTTTGGTTGCGCATCCCTCGTTAAGGGTGGGCATCTTGTCAACGAGGCCAACGATGTATTGGCCGAACCCGCGCCACTCGATGACGAGGGCAACCATCTGGGCGATCCGCTCACCACGTGGTTCCGCCACAAGCGCATCGAGACCGACAACACACACGGCACCGGCTGCACGCTTTCGTCCGCCATCGCCTGCGCGCTGGCCCAGGGCATGGATCTTGCCGATGCCGTCAATGCGGGCAAGGCATACCTGACAGGCGCTCTGGCCGCCGGCCTGAACATGGGCAAAGGCTCCGGCCCCGTCAACCACATGTGGCAGTACTGAGACAGTTTGCCGCAGCTCGCTATTGATGCTGACCATCAGGCAAAACTCGCTGACGGCACCGCAACACGCTGACCGTACTTGGGGTTTTGCGCCCACTTGGGATATTCGAGGGATACGAGAAAGGGGCCGTGGCGACGAACCGCCACGGCCCCTTTTGCTGTTATCGCCCGCGGTCGCTCCCGCCCCAGATCAGGGCGAGCGCGACAACCGTGACGAAGCTGCCCAGAATCGCGCCGAGCGCCGCGCCCATGACGAAAGCCATTACCACGGCACCCCGTCGGTGACGCAGACCTGCAGACGGTCGAGCGGCTCGCCGTAGATACCGGCGTAGTCGTCGCCGCTATAGGTAGAGCCGTCGTCGCACACGGTGTTCAGCCATCCGGCGCGCGCAGTGGTCTGGGAGCGGTACCACGCCTGCTTGTACTCCTCGCCGCTCGGCGTCACGTAGTACATGCGTACGCCGTCGATGGTATGGCCGGCGATACCGGCGCAGCCGTTTACGGTGTCGTTGCGGTCGCCCTTGGCGACCCAGTCGAGCCAGCCGTCCTCGACGGTGTGGACCTGATACTTGAGCGTACCGCGATCAACTCGGGCGCAAAGGAGGTCATGCTGTCGGCACGGGTAGCCCGCGAAGCCGTCGTCGCCGGCACCGAAGTCAGTCACCTCGTCCAGCCAGCCGCCACCCTTGAGGTGCAGCGAGTAGTGTACGGGAACACGGGCGCCAGTGGAGCGAGGGAAACCGCCCGGCGCGCCCTGCGACGCCGAAGGCGCAGCGGGGGTCGCCGCGGGCTGCACAGTCGGCGCGGACGGCTGCGTGCCGCCGACCATCGCGTCGTACCACTCGACGGCGCGCTGCATGTAGTGGTCGCGCTGCGAGCCGGCCAGCTCGCCGGGGCAGGCCGTGGACGACCAGTGCTTGTGTGGGAACACGTTCACCATCCATGCCGGGCGGCCCAGCCCGTAGTACAGGCACAGCGCCGCCACGAGGTGCGCACCGCTCTCGATAGCGGCCTCGTGAACCGTCCACGGGCCGCGCGCGCTGTTGGCGTGCTCGATGGAGATCGTGGTGTCGTTGCCGCCGCCCGTGCCGATGCCGTCGCCGCAAGCGTAGGCGCGGTCGGTGTCGTTGACGTGCTGCACGATGTAGCCGTTGCGGTCGACCGAGTAGTGGGCAGAGCAGCCGTTGGCGGCCCAGATGCTGTTGCACTGGGCCGCATTGAGGTCACCCGCCATGTGATGGATCGTGACGCCCTTGATACCGAACGGGCGGCCTGCCGAGAAGTTGCAGCCGAGGAGCTTGTACTCGTCCGGTTGGACGTTCGCGAAATCTGCCATGTTAGTCCTCCTTAATGTCGCCGAGCGCGAGCAGCGCGTCGAGCCATTTGTCCGTGATGCCGACGGATTTGAAGGCGGCATAGGCCACCTGCACGCCGCCGACACACGCGAAGATAGACGTCACCCACGCCGAGGGGTCGGTGGGCACGCCTCCCGCCATGGCCGTGAGGGCGCCGCACCCCGCCGAGACGGCGATGGCCGTCCAGCGGGCGACGCTGCCCGTCATGGCCTTGGTCTTGATGGCCTGCACGATGTATGGCACCACGAGCACCGTGGCTACCGTGAGGCCCGCCTGAATCTCTGTCATTTTGAATCTCCCTATCTCGTTGATTCTTTGTCATAGAGCAGGTCAACACGGTCGCAGATGTGGTCGACCTTTTGAGCCATGCCCTGGCTGCGCGCCTGGCTGTGGACCAGATCCGAATGGAGGACGTCATTTGACGCAACAACGGATTCCATCAGAGTTTTCATAGCCTCCATCAGCGAGTTGGACCGCTCCATCTGTGCTGCAATCCGCCCCTCCATCTCCGAGCGCTCACGGTCGCGCTGTGCGCGCTCATTGACTTCGTCTTGCTTTCGCTCCTCGCGCTTGATGTCGAGTGCGCTCTTGCGCTCGTTCTGAACCTTGTACTCGGCCAGAAATTGCCGCCCAAAATAAAAGGCAATGAGCGCAAGCGCCGCGCCGCCGAGCCACCCCGGCCCGTACGGCGCGAAGAGCTTGAGTACCTCCATCCGGCCTCCTTCCCGTTCTGCAGCGTGGTGGGGCCCATTCCCCGCCACACTGCAGGTTCGGACCCCCGTAACGCGGGCCTACACCGCCGCCATCGTGCCGACGCACACGGCCAGCGGGCCCTGCGACAGGATCACGGCGCGGTCGGTGATGATGCACCCCGTGCAGGAGCGCACCATCGGGACCGTCACCACCGCCCCGTGCAGCATCACGTCGAGCGCCGTGTCGTGGACGCCCACGACCGTGCCGAACTCCATCGTCAGCCGCTTGCCGCCCGACGGCATCGCCGCCGCCAACCGCGCCGCCGCGCCCTTGATCTCGGCCGTCGAATCGCTCATCGCTCGTACCTCCTCGCCGTGTGCTTTATGACGCAGCCGGCGTCAAGCGTCAGCGTCTGCTTCTGGATCGCCAGCTTGCCGACAACCCCGCCGGTCCTGTAGTTCATCGCCACCGCCATGCACGGCTCGACGGGCTTGTAGACGCTCCTGAACTCGTCCGTGCGCGTCACGGCGCGCTCGGTGGCGAGCAGCTCAGCCGCCTTGCGGTCCGCCGCCGCCTGCATGGCGTCCTGAGGCCAAGGCGTGGCGTTGCCTCCCTCCTCGACCTTGTCGGCGACGAAGATGGCCTCGCCGCCGTCGATGTAGCAGTAGCCCCAGCTGACCTTGCTGTGGTTCTCCGTGGCGTGGTAGGTGTAGCTGACCTTCTGCCACTCGCCAGTCATGGTGAACCCCTTGGTCACCGGGCCAAGCGCCCTCTCCTGATCCCAGAAAGACTGTATGATGCCCGTCGCGCCCTTAGTGCCCTTGACCCACACGCTCTGCGTGTAGTCCGTATCCTTCTTGACGCTCGGCCCCTCGTCCTGGCAGAAGCCGACGCGCCCGCCACTCGAGACGACCTTGATGCCGAAAAGCACGCCCACCTGCGGCGAGTCGGGGACGTAGACGGTCTGGATGCTGCCGTGCGACTCGCTCTGCCTGAAGCTCTTATCCGACTTCTTGCCGGTGCCGATGAGGGCGTTGGCGGCGCCCTCGACAAGGTTGGCGTCCTCGGTATCCACACCCGGCAGGCTGTCGTAGCCGTAGCTCTTGACGATTCGACGACCGACCGAGACGGTCGAGAGGTCTGAATCGGGCGAGTCGTCCACCGCCGTGCCGCGCACCGATGCGTCCTGCGTGCTGAAGTCCACGTGCACGACGTTGCAGACCTCGGCGCGGTTAGTCGATTCGGTCATGGCCGGCATGAAGCGCGCATCCCTGCCCTCGGTGAACTCCGCCGAGATGGGCATGTCGGCAGGCTCGACGTAGCGCCTGTAGATCACGTTGCCCATCCGGTCGGTCACCGGCGAGCGGAACCCGGCCGCCTTGAGGAGCAGGTCCACCGCGTCCAGCTTGTTCTTAGCGTCGTTGTCCCTGCCCACGCCGAAAACCAAGGTGCTGCCCAGAAGGAGGCTGCTGGGGTCGGCGTAGACGGTGAGGCCGACCGATTCGGCTATCTTGACGGCCTCATCAACCAGATTGCTGCCCGCAACGATCACGTACGGCCCGTCGAAGTCGTCGTCCTTGAGCAGCTTCAGGAGGCCGTAGGCATTGATCTGGCCCTCGCGGTAGGCGCCGTCGATGTCCACCGAGTCCACCTGCGGCATGAATGTTCCGAGGCACTCGCGCCTCTTACTGCCGTCCGTGAAGGTGGCGTTGAGGTACACACGCAGAAAGTCGTTGCCAACGTCGAACTTGTCGGCGAAGTCCAAGGATGCAGTCTCGTAGAGCGCCGTGTTCGCATTGCGCTCGATGGAGCCGCCGTTCTCGATGTCGCGCACGAAGTCGAGCTCGAGCCCCGTCTCGCGCGAGACGCGCACGAAGTCATAGGAGGCGTCGAACGGCCTTATCCAGCTATCAGCCATTGGCGGGCTCCTCCCACGTCTCCCACGTCGGATCGCACGAAGCCACCCACGCGCCGTCGGAACGCTTCACGCTACAGTTGAGGCGGGCGCGGAACCGCTCGCCGTAGAGATCGCGCACCCAGAAGCGCCCCGCCATGTTCATGACCTCGAGGAACGACTTGTAGTCCTGCTCGTCGAGCAGCAGGAAGTCCATGCTGTCCTTGACGTCCCTCTCGTTGATGCCGTACGAGACGGGCAGCCCTTCCCCGCCGTCGGCGAAGTGCAGCATCTTGTATCCGTGCGTCACCGTGCGGCTCGAGCCCTTCTTGAGGTAGCGCCCGAGCCACGACCTCTCAGCGCCGGCTCCCCAGTTGAGAGCCACCTCGCGGCTCGCCACGGTCGTCTTGACCCTCGTCGCTGCGCTCACGCCCGTCGCGGCGTAGGCAACCGCGACGTACTCGAACCCGCTGTTGAGCGGAGGCAGCGGGTCGCTCGCGCCCTCGCCCGCCGCAAGGTGCGAGCCGAGCTGCAGGGTCGAGCCGTCGGGCAGGACGCGCGACACGGTGAAGTGGGACGTCTCGGGCGTGTCGTCGCTGTCGGCCTTGCCTGGGAATACCGACAGCTGGCATCCCAACCTCTCGTCGACGAAGATGTTGAGCGACGGTTTGGCTGGCGGTGCCCAGTCGGTCCGGAAAGTTCTCGAGACGGTGACCGATAGCGACGATCCTGCCGTGACCGTGAGCATGACCCTGTACGGCGTGAAGTTGACGAAGGCGTGCTGCGCGTAGCCGAGGCCAAAGGAGCGCGCGTCCTTGTCCACAGTCCCGCTCCACAGGAGATTGCCCCTGATGTCGCACAAAGACAGGTACTGTCGGCTGACGCCCGTCTCGTCGGCCACCTTCCACGTGAAGGTATGCGGCACCGCGCGCAGGGTCGCCCCGTCCGCAGCCGGGTCGGTGAAGAATGCCTGGGGCGCGTCCGCCACGGTATATGCCGCCGCGCTCGACCATGCGCCCCAGTCCTCGTCGAGGCCCTTGGTGCGCACGCGCACGGTGTAGGGGCCCTTGGTGCCGGTCGGCAGCTTCAGGCTCGTACCCGGACCATCGACCGTCGTGGTGGTGGGACCCGTCGGCGTCGTGACCTGCACCTCGGCTGAGGTCTGCGCCGAGCCGTCCGGATGGTTGGGCACCCATTCGAGCGTCGCGGTCGAACCGTTGGCGTAAGCCGCCCTGACGCCCCTGATGGACGGTGCGAGCGGCGGGCATATCGTCGTGACCTCGTTCGACTCCGTCCACGGGCCCTTGAGGCCGCTCTTGACCGCGCGGGCGCGGTAGCGCACCGTTCCCGCCGGCGCCTCCTCGTCCTCCCACGAGGCGTTCACGTCCGCAGCGACCCACGTCTTGCCGCCGTCGGTCGTGAGCTGGAACTCCCAGCTGTCGACGAAGGCCGGCGCGTCGTGCCCCCTGAGCACGACCTTCGCCGCCTCCGCCTTGACTGCCTCGAGCATGCCGAGCGCCGTCGGCGTGGTGTAGATCGCCGGCGCGCTCACGCCGTAGTCCGACGTGCCGCCGGGGCCCGTCGCCTTGGCGGAGAAGATGTACATGCAGCCCGGCTCGAGGCCGTTGTAGGTGTGGCTCGTGGTATCCCAACTGACGGTGCCGACGTCGGTGAACTCCCCGGGTCCGTTCTTGACCACGCCGACGGTCACGGTCGACCACGGGTAGTCGCCGTCCATGCCCGTGTAGTCGACGTCCCAGCTAACCTTTGCCGAGGTGTCGCTCAGACGCTCCGCCCTGATGTTCTTGGGCGGATGCGGCGTGTGGTAGGCGCGGCACGGGACCGTGACGGTGTTGGAGGCGTTCGACGTTCCGTTGCCGAAGCCGCCCGTGACGTTAATCTGGCCCGTGAAGGTGTGGTTGTAGGCGTCGCCGTTGCCGCGCGCGAGTACGACGTCGCGCGACGTGCATTGCACCCATACCCAGCCGGAGTTGTTCGTCGAGTAGACCGAGCCGTTCCACGAGCCGCCCGCCGACGAGCTGCCGTTTGCGTAGCAGTCGATGGCGTAGCGCGTGCCGTAGCCGTGCGTGACGCGGTAGGTCACGGTGGTGTCCGTGCGCCCGACCTCAGCAACGTCCACGTACGCGCACCAGCAGTACTTTCTATAGCCACTGCCACCTTGAACCCAGTTTCCCTGCGCCATACTACGCGACCCCCATCGCCATGCTCTGCTCCACCGCCGCGACGAAGGCCCTGAACGCGGACGCCACGCGCCCGTCGACGCCCAGCAGGTCGCCGTCGAGGTAGAGGTTGTAAACGTTTCCGCCGCCCGCGATGCCCGCGGCGCCGTTGGCGGTCGCCCCGTATGCTCCGCCGCCGGTAACGCTCACGCCGAACACGGCGGCCTTCTCGACGTTGCGCACCGCCGACCTCATGGACTTCACGGGCTCGTCAGCCGTGTCGTCGATGCCGAGGGCCGCGCCCTGCATCACGTAGCCGAACATCTTGCGGAACACGCGCGAGGGCGAGTGGATTCCGAGCAGGTTCTTGGCAGCGTCGATGGCGCCGCCCACCACGCCGGTAATCTTGCTCACGACCACGCCTGCCGCGCCGCTGATTCCGTTTGCGATGCCCTGCACGATCTGCGAGCCGATGGACACCACGCGGCCCGGGATGGAGGACAGGGCGCTCATGATCGCGCTGCCGATGTTTGCGGCCGCCGAGGTCACGAAGCCGACCGCGCCGCGGATGGCGGAGCCCAGGCTGCTGATTCCGTTGCGGCCGATGCTCGTCAGGGTGGACGGCAGGTTCTGGATTGCGCCGCGGATAGCGGACACGATGTTGGTACCGCACGTGCTGACGAAGCCGGCCATGCCGGCGATGCCGTTGCCCAGGAACGTGATGGCGTTCCTGCCTAGGCTCAGCCAGTCGAGCGCCGACCAAGCCGAGACGAAGGCCGAGAAGATGGCCGGGATGTTGGCGATGAGCGTCGGTATCGCCTGCACGATACCGAGCGCCAGCGTGACGATGGCCTGGATGCCGGCACCGAGCAGTATCGGCGCGTTGTCGTTGATCGCGCTGGCGAGGTTCTGCACGATGACCGGGGCCTGCTCGATGAGCGTCGGCAGGCTGTCGGCGATACCCTGCGCCAAGCCGACGATGAGGTTCGCCGCGCCCTCTGCCAGAACGCCCGCGTTCTCGGCTATGGACTCGGAGAGCCCGGTGAGAATCTGCAGGCCGCTCTCCGTGATGGAGGGCAGGTTCTCGGACAGGTAGCCGCCGAGCGATGTCATGAGCGACGCCGCCGTCTCGGAGAGGAACGACAGCCCCATCTCGATTCCCTCGGCGAGCCTGGGAACGACCTCGCCGCCCACGTCGGCGAAGCCCTCGGCGATGCCGGGCAGCGATGAGGCGATGTTCTCCTGCAGCGTGAACAGGTCGCCCTCGAGCAGCGTCAGGCCGTAGACCATGGCGAGGTGCAGCGACTCCAACGGGTTGTCACCAGCCGACCAGATCTCGCCAAGGCCCTTGAAGCGCTCGCCGATCTCGTCCACGCCGCCCGACACGGCGGAGAGGATGTCGCCCATGGGCCCGGGCACGGCTGCCGCCGCGCTGTCGAGCGCCTGCGTGAAGATGCTGACGAACGCCTGGCCGAGCACGGGACCGACCGACGTGACAAGGCTCGGTAGCTGCGACAGCGCCGTGCCGACGATGGTCGCAATGCGCGGGACGACGTTCGATGCCGCCGTCTCGACCGACTGTAACAGCTCCTCGGTGAGCTTGCCCATGTCGGCGTCGTCCTTGCCGAGCTCCGTCACCCAGTTCTCCCAGGCAGCCTTCGCCATGTTGCAGGAGCCCTCGATGGTCGTCGCGGCCTCGCGCGAGGTCGTGCCGGCGATGTTCATCTGCTCCTGCATCGTATGGATGGCGAGCACGATGTTGTCGAAGGACAGGCTCGACTCGTCCACTGCGGAGTTGACGGCGTGCGCGTCCTTGACGAGGCGCTGCATCTCCTCCTTGGTTCCGCCATACCCCAGCTTGAGGTTGTCGAGCATCGTGTAGTTCTGCTTGGCGAATCCTTGGTACGCGTTCTGGAGGTCCTCCATCGACGTGCCGAAGGTGTTCGCATTGTCGCTCATGTCGACCATGGCCGTGTTGGCGTACTCGGCCGCCTTGACCGTGTCGCCGCCCAGCGAGGCCACCAGCGAGGCCGAGAAGCCCGTCACCTGCTCCATGTATTGGTTGGCGCTAATGCCGGCCGTCTTGTAGGCTGCGTCGGCGTTTGCGAGCACCGTCGTCTGCGCCTGCTCGAGCTGCTGCCACTTGCCGGAGCACTGTTCGACGGTCTGTCCCGTGAGCGCGGCGTACTCGTCGAGCGACTTGCCCATGTTGCCGAATATCTTCTGGATGCCGCCGACGTTCTGCTCGTATGCGGCGTATGCGCTCATGCTCATGCCCGTGACGGCGGCGACGCCCGCCCCCACGGCGGCGACGCCAACGCCTATCGCCTTGGCGGCGGTCGCGCCGGCCTTGCCGAGCGTGCCCACGACCTTCGAGGCCACGCCCTCGACCTTGCCACTGGCCTCGTCCTTGAGGCCGACCTTAATCATCAGGTCGAGAAGGTTCACCTAGACCACCTTCAATCCCATCCGCTCGATGATGTCTGCGGCGATCTCGTCGCCGCCGCGCGTGTCATCCGCCTCGGACCCATCGCCAGCACCGCCGTTGACGATGCTCAGGAAGGGCTCCTTGAGCCACTTCCCCTGCGCCATGAGGCGCACCGACTCGCTCAGGTACACGCGGAACGCCTCCCGCTCGTCCCGCTCGCGCCACCGCGCGACCATGTACCTAGAGAAAGGGCGAGCACGCCGTGGCCCGACGTACTCGCCCAGACAGAGCCATATGTGAGATGGGTCCTCGGCGGCTATCCAAAAAAAGGAGCCAGGACGTCCTTGATGCCGTCGATACCGTCGATGGCATCCTTGATGTCGTTCACCCACTTCTTGACGGTGAAGTCGGCCTTGTACTCCTCGAGCGTCTGGCCGTCGAGTGCGGCGAGCAGCTTGTAGCTGATCTCGCCACCCTGGCGCAGCACGTCGGGCAGAAGACCCACCACCATGTCCACGGCGAGGCCGTTGACCTCGGCGGTGGCGGCTGCCTTCGCGGCCTCGGGGTCGCCCTTCGCCTTGGCGGTCGCCTTGGCTTTGGCCTTGGCGGAATCGGCGCGGAACTTGGCGTAGGCCGCCTTGGCTTTCGCGCCGAGTTCGCCGTTCATGACGTCCTCGGCAACGTCCGCCAGCAGGCACATGGCGTTCTGGAACTCGTCGGCGTTAAGGTTCTCCAGCTTCATGGTTAGGCTCCAATCTCCTGTTTGATATACAGCTCGTAGGGCACGATCTCGGGGTTCTTGATGGAGTAGTGGCCCGTGAACTCGAACGCGAACTGGCCCTTGGCCTTGTTCTGCGTCGTGATCTGCAGGCCGCCCGTGTTGAGCGCGTTGATGAGGCGGATGGCGATATAGCCGTTGCCGTTCTCGCCCGAGTAGTCGCCGATGAGCCAGATGTCGCCGAAGTCTTCCTCCGAAAGCGCGGAGCGCGGGACGATCTTCCCTGCGGTCTCATCGGCTGCTACCGCGAGCTTCTTGCCGAGCGCGGTGTTCAGCGTCACGAATGTGCCGCTCAGCTTGGCCTCGATGCTGTCGATGCGTTTCAGCTCCATCGTGTTGGCGGGGCAGTTGTCGATGTCCTCGCCGTAGTCGATGAAGCTTGGTGTGGCGGCGAAGCTGGTTCCGCCGCTCGTCGCGCCCATCAGCTCGGACTCCGCGACCTCTGCGGTCTTGGGGTTGAAGTTCGTGGCGAGCAGGCCCGCGTTGATGACGATCTCCTTGAACGTGTTCTCGGGGATGCGCGTGAACTTAGACATATGACCTCCTAGTAGCTGGTCATGTACTCAATGGTCAGGTTGATGATTCGGCGCTTCACGGCGTTGTCCTCGTCGGCCATGGCGTTGCAGAACGGCTCGCCCTGCATCACCCACATGCCGCCGCCGTCGCACGGCAGGAGCACGCCGGAGAGCCCGAGCGCCCGGGCGACCTCCTCGGCCTTGGCGTTTGGCGCGGCCTCGGACGAGGTCCGGTACCAGAGGTTCACCTCGGAGTTGCACTGCGTGCCGAATGCCGCGGTCGGCAGGTCGTAGGTGATGTAGGGCATCTTCGCCTCGCCCGGCACCGCCGAGTCGCGGTACACGGGAAGGCCGAAGCCCTCGAGCCAAGCCTGCAGCGCCGCCGCCTTAGTCGCCATCCGGCACCTCCCACTCCTCCGCGCCGCACTGGCCGAAGCCAAACGACGCGCAGCACGGCGCGGCGCCGTCGTCCGCGTTCGACGTGCAGCGGAATACCTGCCCGTCGAACGCACGCTGGAAGAGGTCGCCGTAGCGCAGCGGCTCGTCGGTCGTCACGGTGTAGACGTTCCTCACGCCGTCGTGCTCCGCGATGCGCGAGGCCGTGGAGCTGTCGCGCACGATCGCCGCCGTGAAGCCGTCGCCGACGGCGAGGACGGTCTTGAAGCCGCCCTCACCGTCGGGCTCGGTCTTTGCGACGAGCCTCGCGCACGCCACCGCCATGCGCTCGTACAGGCGGCTCACAGCTTTCTCCAAGGGTCGAGACGGCTCTTGAACTGCTGCCGCCACGTGATGGGCGAGCCGTCGCCGCCGACGCGCGTGTAGCTGTAGCCGCCGAAGCTCTCGCTCGCATACGGGCTGTCCAGCTCCTTGGCGTGCTCGGTCTGCCACGCCGTGATCTCGTCAGCGAGGTCGACCACGGCCTGCGGGATGGCGAGCGCCCAGACGGTGCCGACGAACTCCTCGTCGGTCATGCCCGTGCAGGGCCACCGGCGCAGGCCGTCGTTGAAAGTCGAGCCCGTGATGCGGATGTACTGGCCCTCCTTGAGGTCGAGCCCCGCGGGCGGCACGAGGCGGCCGTCCTCGATGCGGACGCGCCCCGTGCGCTTGTCGGCGATGAACCAGTTGCGCAGCGACAGAAGCACCTGCTCGAGCATCTCTGCGCCTATCGCTTATCGGTGATGACGGCGGCCAGCTCGGGGGTGAGGGTCTTGACGCCGCAGAGCATGTCGATGGACACGGTGTCGGTCTTGGTCTTTTGGTCGTAACCCTGCACGACGCGCAGACCGAAGCCGTCGTAGGAGGTGGAGAAGGCCTTGGGCGCACCGAGCGGCATCTCGAGCTGGCGGGTCACGAGCGCGAAGGCGTTCTTGTGGAACGCGATGGACGGCGTGTAGTTCGCCGTCTCGGCGGTCGTCTTCTGAACGTTCTGGTCACAGTAGAAGTCGAGGCCGTACTTGCGGCCAAGCGATGCCTCCTTGAGGGCGGTGCCGTTGTCGCCGACGGCGGAGGCATTGGTGAACGCCTCGGTGTTGAGCAGGTCAGCCTCGGCCTGGGAGCCGTAGACGAAGCGGCGCTCCGTGGAGGGCGCCTTGGCGTCCACGAGGAACTTGCGGGCGGCGATGATGTCCGCCACGGCGATGGCGCCCTTGGCGTGGTCAACGCGGTTCGTGACGTCCTTCTCGAGCGCGAGCAGGTAGCCGTCGATCTTGTCGGCGAAGGCCTGCATCGCGGGGACGAGGAACTGCGCGGAGAAGTCGACGATGCCCATCGTCAGCTCCTTGGACGTGACGGCGAACGTCACGTCGAGCAGCTTGTCCATCTTGACGGGAACCTTGCCCTCCGTGGCGTCCTGCACCTCGACCTCGGTGGTGAACTCCTTGGCCTCGAAGGTGGCGGGCTTGCGGACGGTGATGGTGTCGCCCACGCCGGCGACGAACTCGGAGGAGTAGTCGCGGTGGACGAGGTTGGCCATGACGGCGTTGGTGCGCAGAACGTCCAGCGCCTCGTTGGCGATGATGTTGGGTGTAAGGATGGTGTTCGACATAGAAGCCCCTTAGCCTCTCTGCTCCGCCTTGTACTTCATGTACTCGGCGGTGCTCATTTCGTTGATGTCCTTGCCGCCCTCGCCCTTGGGGGCGTGGGCCACGTCGGCGCCCTTGACGGTTGTGGTTGCGATGAAGTCGGCCCAGTCGGCCTTGATGCCCTCGGTAAGCTTGTCCGCGCCCTCGATAGCGCCGTCCTTGACGGTCACGTTCTCGAGGTCGGAGACCTTGAGAACGGTCTCGATGCGCTTGGGGTCGACGCCCGCCGACTTGAGCAGCTCTCGGTACAGGCCGCGCTTCTCGGCTGCGGCCTTCTCGCCCTCGACCTTGGCCTTGAAGTCGTCGAGCTCCTTGCACTTGGCCTTGTACTTTTCCTCGTACTCGCCCGCGCCCTCGCCCTTGGCATTGAGCGCGTCCAGCTCCTTCTTGTAGCCGTCCGCCTTGCCCGCGGCCTCCTTGAGCTCGTCGCGCTGCGCCTTGAGCGCGTCCACGCTCTCGGCGTGCTCCTCGATGATCTGGTCGATCTTCTCGTCCTCGATGCCCATTGCCTTGAGCATCTTTCGCGTGAGTGCCAACAGAATCTCCCTTGCTTCGGAATGGGCGGGTCCCAGCCTGTTGCCTCGGCAGGGCCCGCGCCGCAATACCTCGCGGCAAGGGTGAGTATCCAAGCGGAGTAACGCGGCCCTACGCGCCACCCCTCAGGTGCTTCTCGAGAATCGCCCGGTACGTGTCTCCGTGGCCCGTCGCCGCCTTGCGCAGGAAGTGCTTGCCCTTCATGCGGGGGGTCCCCTCCTCGACGTAGGGCGCGTACTCGACGTTGGTGCCGATGAAGCAGTCGTAGCCTTTGAGTAGGTGCGTGACGGAGTTGCGCAACCTGCCCGTGTCGACCGGGCACGTCGCCTTGGCATAGCCCTCCGCGACGAGGCCTATCTCCTCCAGGCCCGTCTTGTAGGCGCGCAGGAGGGCCTTCTCGACCTGCTCGATGTTGTTCTGCCGTATCTCGATGCACTCGGCGGTATCCAGCTTCGCGGCGTTTACGATCTCCTCGGTGATGAGGGTGCCGTGCCGGCCGTGGTCGCCGACGCCGCCAACGAGCCCGTAAGCCATCAGTCGAGCACCTCGCAGCCGTAGCCAACGCGGCCGTTGACGTCCACCTCGATGGCCTCGACGGCCTGCACCGGCACGCCCTCGCACCCGAGCGTGCAGCCGTCGTCGGGCTCGACCTCGTCGCCGCGCTGCGTGCAGATGTAGGTGTCCGGGAACGTGAAGCCGAAACCCAGCTTTACGGCGCAGTCGCCGCAGTTCGCGCAAGTGAATAGCTCTTTCATGCCTGCCCCAATCTCTCTGCGGGCAGTGTCGCGGCACGGTCACGCGGCATGAAAAAAGCCCCGCCGTGGCGGGGCCTACTGGCTAGTTCTTTAGTTCGCTTTCGAATATCTCGACTATATCGGCCTCAAGAGCATCCTCGAACTTATCCGGGCCAAACAGCTCGTAGTACTCCCTGCGATTCTCGTCGTCGTATTTGGCCTCTTTAAGCCATAGCTCCTGAACGGCTTTAGGCTTGGAATCGAGAACGTGACCTATAGCGTCGACGTCGTCTCTTCCGTCGAGATAGCTAACGGCTTCGTTGAGTATGTCATTCATGATGCTCAATCTTGAAACCGAACCTCTCCTCAATAGCCCGAAACAGCCTGTCCTCGTTGCCGCCGTAAAGCCTTTGGATTCTAAGGTACTTCACCTCATCGACATTATAGGACGCATCCGGCTCGGAAACCTTCTCGAACGTGTAGATACTTCCATCGTGAGCTGCGATTATCCCCATCTCGCAGCCCTTGCCGCCGACCGCCAAAAGGTCAGCCGCGCTAGGGATGCCAGAGGCCGGGTGGTTGT
Organism: Collinsella sp.; assembly: GCA_019419665.1. Lineage (GTDB taxonomy): Bacteria > Actinomycetota > Coriobacteriia > Coriobacteriales > Coriobacteriaceae > Collinsella. The sequence continues at coordinate 53,022 of DXZM01000024.1, read as the reverse complement.
GGAGCAGCACTACGCGCCGACCGTCCCCGATTGCCGCCTCGACCTTCTTGCCGAACTTCGCCGGAGGGACCACGGTGCTGCCGACGGTCGAGTTAACGCAGCTCGTGATTGTCTTGCCCGTTGACAAGTCGATGGCGTAAAGGTCCTCGCCGTTCGTGCCCCCTCGGTGGCTGAGGATGCGCCTTATGCTCGCATGTACGCCGTCCGCGGCATCTTTGCCGACAGCCTTGGAGACCTTGGCCCGGTAGTCCCTACTCGCGATCTTCCCCATGTCCACCGCGAACGCCTTTGAGTGCTCCACCGGCTTAGCCCTCGATTTCCCGCCGCCCTCGTAGACCGTGCCGAGCGCCGAGTCCAGCACCTTTTGCTGGTCGCCCGCCGACATCTTCCTGAAGCCGCTCGACGGTATGCCGTAGTCCTCGAGCTGCCGCGAGAGCCGCTTTCGCGCCTCGGTCTTGGACACGCCTGCCGCATCCAGCTTGCGCTTGGTTCCGGGCATTTCCATGAACTCGGAGATGGTGCGGTTCGCGGGTTTGGCTCCGTTGACGGCGGGCTTACCCGCTTTCCATTCCTCGTACGTCATGCCCTCGGGCAGGCGGCTGAACCGCTCGCCGTCGAGCACGTCCAGCCCGTCGCAGCACGCCACCAGCGTGCAACGGCAGTTCGCCGTCTCGGCATACGGCGCCTCGGGGTCGCCCGGGTAGCGGCACCCGTTGCTGAATTTCCCCCCGACTTCTATCTTCTCGCCGTCGAGCTGCCTGTGGCTCGAGCGCGTGCGCAGGTCCAGCGTCGCCATCCATTCCTGCTGCACCTTGATACCGAGCCCCTTGGCCCTCTTGTAGCTGTCGACGCGCCCGGCATTCTCCGCCGCCGTCGTCGAGGTCCGCGCCAGACGCACCGCCGCCGCGCGGTTGGACCCCGCCACGTCCTGGATGCGCTTCGCGATCTTGGGTATCGACTCGCCGAGCAGCAGACCCTGCGTGATCTGGTTGGCGATGAGCCGGCGGTTCCACACCACGTCCTTGGCGACGTTGACGGACGGCTTGGGCAGGTAGCTGTCGTGGTCGGTGAGCAGCCTCTGCACGGTCGAGGCGTCCTGCAGTGCGTAGGCCGTGTCAACGCCAACGGCGCTCTCGACCTGCCACGTGCCGTAGTTGTAGTTCTCGGCGTAGACCTCGGGCAGCCTGCCCTCGATGGCGGCGGCCGCGACGACGTTCGCGTGCGTCATTGCCTCGGCGCACTGCTTGAGCACGATTCGGTAGCGCCTGCCCGCCGCGATCTTCCCACTTCGCCAAGACCTGTATTGCGCCTTGGTGATCTCGCCGGCCTCGAGCCGCTCGCGCATCTTCTCGTCATCGGCCTCGAACTGCGCCAGATAGCGCTTGAGGTTGGCGTAGGCCGTCTTGCTCGCCTCGCCGTACACTCCCGCCACCTCGCGCTCGAACGCCTGAATCTCGGCGTCTGAGAACTCGTGAGCGCTATCCTTCGCCATGTGCCGCCTCCAATCGTCGGCACGCATGGTCGCCCGCGCATAACGGAAAAGGGCCCCGACCGAAGCCGGGGCCCTTCCCTACTCGCCGTCCGCCTCTAGCATCTGGCGCACCTCGTCGCGCCAGCGCTCGGGAACGCTCTCGAGCGTGCGCTTGCCGCTTTTCACGGCGCGGTAGTAGATCTTCGCCAAGTTACTCACCTCCAACGATGTCGCCGAGCTCGAGAAGGGCCGCCTGCGAGTCGGCGACCTGCTGCTGGAGCGATGCGATCTGCTCCTCCATGCTCATGCCGTCCGCCTCGTGTGCCGCCCAGACGGTGTCAAAGTCGGCCTTTGCGCCCTCGACCGTCAGCTCGCCAGTCGGGTCGGTGAAGTGCAGCTCCTCGTAGGTGAACACCTTCACCTTGACGGAACCGCCCTCGCCGCCCTGCTCCTCGCGCTCGCCCTCGGCGATGCCGCGGCGCAGCCAGACGTCGGTCCCCGCGATCTCGACCGCCTCGGGCCTCTCGCCCGTTCGCTCAGACTTCACAACCATAAATTACCTCCTAACCCACGGCCCTCGCCGCGTTGAATATGCACCGCTTACCGTTCATCTGGTGCTCCATGACGGCCGTTTTCAACCAGCCCCAGTACGAGCACACGCGCCTTGCCAAGCGCTCGGTGCGCCTGCGCATGTAGCGCGCGAACGCGCGTCGCAGTCGTTTCCAGAGTCTCTTTCGCAAATCGACCCGGCGCCCGCGAGCGCACCAGATGCGATAGCCCGCGAAGCCGATGGGCTCGGCGCCGTTGCGCCTCACCTTCCACGGTTTCAGCAACAATCCTAGCCGCCCCAAAACGCGCGCGGCGATGGCCGCGGCCTTCCTGAGCGAACGCTTTGAGTTGCCGAGAAAATAGCCGTCGTCGGCGTACCACACCTGGCATCCCGCGAGCCTCACGCGCTTGCCGCGCCGCTCCTTCGCCGCCCCCTCGACCGCGTGGTACGCGAACGAGATCACGAACGCCGCCAACCGAAGCGACAGGTAGCTGCCGAGGATAAGGACGCCGTTCATCGTCGACAGCAGCGAATGGAGCAGGTAGAGGACCTGGCTGTTCTTGACGTAGCGCGCCACAAGACCCTCCACTATCGCCGTCCGCATCGAGCCGTAGCAGTTGCGGATGTCGACGTGCACGTGGTAGGCGAAGCGGTGAACCTCGCGCCTGAGCTTGCGCATCCCCAGCGCCGCGCCCTTGCCCTTGACGCCGCTCGACACCTGCCAGAAGCCGACCTTGGCCGCAAGGAGCGGCTCGAGTGCCCCAACGCACAGGTAGTTGCATACCTGCCGCTTGATGCTCTCGACGCTTATCTCGCGCAGCTTGCCGCTGTTCGGGTCGTGTTTCAGATAGGTTCGGATGGGCTCGAATGTCAGCGTCTCGGTCGAGAGCTCTAGCCAGATGCGGTCGACGAACGCCGTCTCAGTGCCGTATTCGTCGGCGACGCGCCAGCCGTTCTCCTTGCCGGAGTCGCTTTTCTTCCATCGGTGCAGGGCCTCGACGACGCTTCTGCGCGTGAGCTCGAGGCCCTTGCAGTAGGTTTTCATAGATCAAAGCTCTTTCTGTCTGTCATACGAGCGTTCGCCTTGCGGCTACCAGCCCGTGAGCCTTGCGGACAAATTTCACTCAAAGGAGTCAGGCTGAGCCGCGTCCCGCCAGAAAGCGGCGGGCGCGGTAGACACGGTGCGAGTAGAGATTTATAGACAGATTGCCGGGAGACGAAGTTCCAAGTGGCCCTACCGGACCTGTTCCTCGAGTTCGCGTAACGAAGACCGGCATTCGAGCCGTTCCTCAGGTTGCCGAGGAACGGAACCAGACGGATTGTGCCCTTTACCTTTCCGCCGGAGGTGTCAAAGTAGAAGTAGTCGCCGACACCGGTCGTCGCCGAGCCGCCGAGCCCCTTGCCCAAGATGAGGCCGTTGACGAACTGGATGTCGAGCATGTAGCCATCCGCCGTCGGCATGCACGCCGCCGTCGGGGTCACCCCGTCCGCCACGGCGTTCTTCTTCTCATTGCGAGTGTCGGGGTTGACCGCGATGCCGAAGCCCGTGCCGTCGGAGACGAAGAGCGTATCGCCCATGAACTCCCACAGGCCCAGCCCCGTCTCGACGCCGCCGACCTTGAACGGATGCTTGCCGTCCTTCGCCACCTGGCCGTCGCCCACGAGGGCATCGGTGTTGCCCGTGCACCACGGCGCACTCTGGAGCCATGTGTTCACGGTCGTGTTGAACGCCTTGGCGACGTCCATGAGAAGCGCCACGTTGCCGTCTGCGAGCGTCTCCTTGCCGCCGACGACCGCGCCGTCGAACACGTCGTACGCCGCCGCGGCGCCTCGGTCTGGGCACGTGGTGCCCGTGTCGGTGCCGTACATCATCGACGCACCCACGGGAATCTTCGCCGCCTGCTCGGCGGTGACGACCACGCGCGTGACGCCCGTCTCGGCGAGCGCGGGGTGGATCTGGATGTTGAAGTCCGTGCAACCCGGGAAGTCCACCTGGGAGGACTTGCAGAGCGTCTTGGTCAACTGGTGGAAGTTGATATACCACTGGTCGTAGACGCTCATGCCCGAGTAGCCCGTGGTTGCGGTCTTGCAAAGGTCGACGAGCGAGTCGTGCGACGTCGTGCGGTTGGCGACCTTCGCGCCCGAGACGGAGCGCGGGCGCCCGTCGGCGTCGATGCTCATGGGGTACGTCGGCGTCAGCATGTACGGTCGCAGCGTGCCATCGGGCAGCAACGCCTTAGGGTTCGGCTGCGAGCCGCTGAATCGGCTGTCGGACCACGAGACGAGCAGGTTGCCGTTCGTCAGCACCTCGACCGCCTGCCACACGACCGGCGCGATCTCGTAGACGTTGTTGCCCTTGCCATTGTCCACGCGCGAGAAGCCGTAGTCCACGCCGTCGATGGCCTCGACCCACGGCACGCCGTCGGCATCGGCCCCGGCGTTGGCGGACACGTGGAACCACGGGCCGCCCTCGGTGTCGAACGGGTCGACAGCCGCGCTCGTCGCCGTCGCGGGCACGAACTCGGTGGAGGCCACGCGCTTCGCGGCGGCGCTCATGGGCTGGATGTCGGTGGGGCTGCCCGCCGGGATGAGGAACGTGTACACCAGCCCCGTCTTGTGCTTGTCCACCATCGCGGCGACGCTCTCGTTGGAGTAGCGGCCCGTCGAGGCGTCGCGCTCGAGCGACTTCTGGTCGCCCAGATTCTTCACCGCGCCGACAAGCGCCCACACCGCCTTATCCGATGCCAGCGGGTCCGCGTACTCGAACCCCTCGGTTGCCTGCTCGGTTGCCTGCGTATCGGCCATTTAGGCACCTACCTTTCGCATTTGGCAAATCTTTCCGTTTACCTTCTTGAGTCCCAGCGCGGTCACGGCAGCCGCCGAGTCGATAATCGACTGGTAGTTCAGGGCTGCCGTCTTGGCGTCCTTGAGCGCCGCCTGCGCGTCGGCGAGGGCCTTGGTCGAATCCTGCTCGCGCTTCTGCTCGGCAGTCTTGCGTCCGGCCTCAGCCTCCTTGCGCTCCGTCTCGTTCTGCCCGCGCTCGGTCTCTTTCTCCTTGCGCCCCGCCTCGGCGTCGGCGCGGCCCTTCTCCGCCGTTTCGACAGAAGCCTTGAGCTGCTTGAACTCGTTGTTGACCTTGTTCACGCCAGCCGCCGCGTCCGTCGCGGGCTTCTTGAGCTCCGCGATCTGCTCGGCGGTGAGGTCGCTATATCTCAACGCGTCGCCCTTCGGCACGCCGACGACCAGCACGTTGTTCTCCATCGTCGCCGTTGCCTCCGAGCCCGAGGCGAGCGTCGTGGCTCGTGCCCCCTTGACCTCGGCGGCGACAGCCTTGTCGCGTGCGGCCTCCGCCGCCTTCTGCGCGGCCTTGGCCTCGTCTCGCGCCGTCTCTGCGTCCTTGATGGTGCGCTGGTCGCTCGGCTCGTAGATGTACTCGGCGGGCTTGGCTCGCCTCTTTACGTCCCAGAGCGCCTCGATGCGCGTGCGCCCGCCGTATGCCTCGTCCGTGATGTAGGCCCATGCGTACACGCGCCCAGCCGCCTGGAGCAGCTCGTCGGGAATCTTCGCCTTGCTGTTGGCCACCGCGACCGTGTGGCACGTCCCCGTGGTCGACTTGGCGAAATGCACCTGCTCGCAGCCGACAACCTCGACCTCGCGCCCGGTGTCCCACTGCCACAGCTCGCCGTCAAGCACCTGCAATGCCGCCATCACTCATCACCTTCCTCGTCCTCGTCGTTGTCGTCGCCCTCCTGGGCACCCTTCGCATTCGCCGCCAGGGCGGGCGGCAGCGCTGCCATGCGCTCCTCCTGCTCCCGCTGCTTGCGCTCCAAAATCTTCGCCCTCTCGTCGGGCGTGATGTTCGGCAGCTTTCGCAGGATCGTCTCGTCGTCCAGATACTCGGCCTCCAGGCACACGGTCTCGACCTGCTCCTTGGTGTTGCTGATGCGAGTGTGCGTGAACACGGGCGTGTCCTCGATGCCCTGGAGGGCGAGGATGTCCATGATACCCTCGCGGATGTGGCGCTCAAACTCGGCGGCCTCCTCGTCCATCGGCTGGTATGCCGCGTCGATATGGTCGTTGGTCGCCCCCGCCGCGATGGTGTGGACGTCCAGCGCGCCGAAGTCCTCGTAGATGTCGGCCTTGATCTGCGCCAGCGTCTCCTTGCGGCCCTCGACGGGCACCTCCTGCGTGTACGGCGTCACGGACTGCCCCTGCTCGGCGTCGACCTCGGCCACGTGCGTCAGCTTGAGCTTCGCCCGCCACAGGTCGAGGTCCCTGTCGTCCATGCCGCCGGCTCCGTTGATGAGCCAGTAGATCTGTGCGCAGTCGCGCGTGTCGTTCACCAGGCCGCTCTTGATGAGGTCGTAGGCGTCGATGCTCTCGCGCATGCCGACGAGCGTGCTCTGGTGCGCGTCGCTGCCCCAGACCGCCACGATTGGCAGGCGGGAGTAGTTCTCCGCATCGACGGCCAGCTTCATCCCGTCCGCCGGTATCTCCCGATACGTGACCTTGTAGGCGCGCTTGGCCTCGGTCACCTCGAAGTCGAAGCCGCTGCCGCCCGACACCATCTCCGTGTAGCCGTCCTGCTCGTAGAGGGTCGCATGCCACGGGTGGTCGGAGTCGAGCCGCCAGAACCTCACGCCGGCGTATAGCGCCCCCGAATACTCGTCCCACACCGGGCAGAACTCGTCGGCGGTGAACACGTCGATGTGGTCGAGGTTCCAAAACGGGAACGACACACCGTGGATGAGCGCCTTGAGCCCCATCTCCATGACGTCGTCGTCGAAGCGGTCGCCAAGCCCCTCCTTGGTCGTGTCCTTGCCGCCCGCCGAGACGTCCACGAAGCTCACGCCCTTACCGAGCGAGTACGTGCAGCGCTGGACGTTTAGGCGCTTGAACAGGTTACTCGCCAGCCTTAGCTTCGAGGCCGTGAAGTCCTCGGCCTCGGCACCGGAGCACGAGTAGATCTTCTGCACGAAACGGTTGATCGTGACGTTGTGCTGGCGGTAGTACTCGTTCGCGGTGACGGCGTTGCGGTACATCTCGCTCGACATGTGCCGCTCGATGGCATCTGCCGCGAACGCCGTCGCCGACGCCGCCGCCTTGAGGTCGCCATCGGTCACCAAAGGCCCCTTAGACAAGCCGCTACCTCCCTCCAAAGAATGGGTTTACCTGCTCTTTCGCAGGCTTGTACATGCGCATGGTCGCCACGCCGTAACGGAGCGCGTCGCAGCTGTGGTCCTCGACCTTGACGGGCCTGTCGCCGTCCGCCTTGGCGTCCCAGCAGTAGCCGCCGAGCTCGCCTATCAGCCCCGCGCAGGCGTCGGAGATGCGCACCGTGCCGTTGCCCAGGCACACCCCCGTCTCTCGTATGCCGTCCGCGACGTCGTTGCGCCCCTTCTTGGTCTTGAACCCGGCCTGCCGCATCGCGGCGATGAAGCTCGTGGCGCTCGGGTCGATGATGAATGTGGGCGGCTTGTCCAGCCCGCGCACGAAGTCGGCCATGTCGGCCACGTAGTCGGCGTCCGTCTTCTGGTGCCCCGTGTCGCGGCCCGAGTAGCGGTACTCGTCCACCGCGTGCCACACCTTGCCGTCATACGCCCACAGCAGCGCCGCGAAGGCGTTCTGCGTGCCGTAGTCGCAAGACACCGCGTACTTGGCGGCGCTACCCGTATATCGGCTCTCGAGGGCACCCTCCCACTCGGGGTAGACCAGACCCTCGGCCAACGTCCACTTGCCCAAGATGTAGCGGTCGTAGTACACGCCGCTGCCGTAGTCCTTGATGAGGGCCTCGATGACATCCGGTGCCAGCGCACCGTCCCAGATCGTGTAGTCCTGCCTGTAGACGTCGCTGTCGCCGTCGAGGAACCGCTTGAACCAGTGGTTGGGGCTGTCGGGGTTGCAGGTGCCGTCGAAGCAGCTATGCTCGCAGCGCAGGCGGCTCTTGAGCATCTGGAACACGTCTTCGCTCCACGTGGCGACCTCGTCGCCGTAGACCCACTCGAACGTGGCGCCCTGAATCTTGGATACGCTTGTCTTCTTATCCGCCCCGAGGCAGTAGACCTTGCGCCCGAATATCTGGGCCGTGTTGTCCCGCCCGATCTGGCTGACGACGTCCTCGCTGTAAAGGGAGCGCATCGGCTCGAGGATGTTGCGCTCGAGCGTCGAGCGGGTGTTGCCGATCATCACCGCCAGCCCCTCGCCCCTCATGGCGAGAAGCCTCTGCGGTATGGTCACGGCTATGTCGACGTAGCTCTTGCCCGAGCCCGTCGCCCCGCACTTCACGTTGTAGCGGTGCGTGCAGTTGGCGAGATACTCGCCCTGCATCCTCGTGAGCGGCATCGGCTACTCGTCCCCGCCGATTGAGGACGGCACGGACAGAACCAGCTCCTTGGCGGCCTTGAGCACCGCCGTGTCGGTGGTATCCATGATGCGCTGCGCCTTGGCGTACTCCTGCGGGTACTTGCGCTCGAGAAGCCACGCCGCCGCCTGCCAGCTGTCGCCGCTCGCGTCCATGATGCGGCCCACGAGTGTCGCCTTGCGCTCCACCTCGGCCTTTTTTAGAACGTGACACAGTTGACGCTGATTGTCTGTTCTGGGGTGGTTGATCCAGCGGCTGTATGTCTCGCGTGCGACCCCGAGATACGCGGCGATGTCCCTGTCGGTCATTCCGGCACGGCACAGGCGGACGGCATCCTCGATGCCATCCTTGGTCAGTTTTTCACGCCCTTTTCCCGCCACAAAATCACGTTTCCGCTGGTAGATAGCCCTATGGAAACATGAACGTTCCCACCTTTTTACGCACGTGGACAAGCGCGTGCGTTTGCCCACGAGCGTAAAAAGGGGGTAACGTTCAAAGAAAAGGCCCCGGTTTCCCGGGGCCTTTCGGCTACTCGACCTTGGTCGGCTTGATTCCGATTGCCTCGGCCAGCCTCTCAAGCGTCTCCGTCCAGCTTCTGCCGTCTGTGCGCAGCCTGTCGTATGCGGTTGCTCTCCGCCTCTTCCTCGAGCCGCCTCTTCCTCTCCGCCAGATAGCACCCCTTGCACAGCCTCCACTTCTTCGCCTGCGCCGACGTGTCGAACACGGGCCGCGCGTCGCACACGATGCACAGCCCATCCGTTCCGGTCGAAAAGCGCCCGTACCGCTGCCGGGCGTGCCTCACGGCGCTCGGCGTCACCCTGAGATCCGCCGCGAGCTCCGCCGCCGTCCGCTCCGGGTGCGCCTGCATCCGCCTTATCATCTCGTCCGTCCACAGGACGTAAGAGGAGCGCCCCTTGCGGAGCGCCCACTCCCTCGCCAAAGGATGATGTGTTGACTTTGTAGATGGGCCTTTTGGCCCATCTCCTACAGGTGGCCTACACGCCATTCGCATACCCCCTCGCGCTCGGTTTGCTTCGGCTACCATACCAAGCGCCGGGGACAACCTCACGCACGGTGCTCGATTATCGACCCGCAATCAGGGCAGTAAGTTGCATCCAGTAGGTATAGCGCAGTGCACCCACACTCAGAACAGGCTGTGCGCCCGTCCTCGTCCTCGATAAGGTGGCACGTCGGACGGTCGATTAGGTCTGCAATGTCGAGTGCTTCCACGGCATTAATGGCCTTCTCGCTGTCATACGCTCGACGGTCTAGTAGTTCCGAAAGTAAATCGTCGACATCGACGAAGGAACCGAACATCCCCGGTATCCCGTAGTTCCTAGCGCTGATCATATCTCGCAGGTTCTTAGCCCTCTCGCGGCGCTTCTCGTCGGTAATCATTCGTCTCCACCTTTCGGGTCGATGAGGTCGGCGAGCTTTTCGAGGACAACATTGAAGCCGTGGTAGTCCTCGAAGCCGACCACCACCTCGACGAGCTCGTCGAAGAACTGCTCCTTGTACTGGATGAAGCGGCCGATTGTAAGGTTTCGCAAATTCTCGGCCACCTCGCGGCGCTCTTCATCGCTAATCCTCATAAAGCACCTCAAGCCCGTACGCGACGGCGGCATCATGCTCAATGCGGCATCCACGCGCGTTCTCCCAGCCTTTGCAGAAGTAGGCCGCATGGCACAGGCTCATGTTCTCAAGAGATTTCGCGAGATAGCAGAGCGGAATCTGCACCACGCCGCGCTCTTCCATGGCCCCATCGCTGTACCACTCGTCAGTGAACAGGGTGTTCACGAACTCGTAGCCCATCTCGCGCAGCTTGGCGTGTGCCTTGTCCCTCGCCTCCGCGATCTCCTCGTCGGTCTTGCCGGCCATGGGCTGTGAAATCATCGCTCGCTTATTCAACATAGCTCGCCCTTTCATTCCATAGATCTGCAGCGAACTCCTCGGCGTACTCTAGGTCCGTCCGTGCGCCGCATCCCAAGCAGCTCACGTAGAAGGTGCCCAGACCTTGATGCTTGCCCTGCCGCATCTCAGCATCGCCACCACAGAACGGACAGGGCTTCAGCTCGATTTCGTACATCAGTCCTCCTTCGTCAGCTTGCGACCGCAAATCGGACAGTAGAAAATACGGCGCGATTGGAAGTTGTACATGAGGACGCTATACGGATACTCATTGCAGCGGATAACAGGCTCGCCGACACCTTTCCAGAAGATTGTCATTTCATAGTCTGCATCGTCGGCGAAGTCCACGGGGTCGCCAGTGCAATACGGGCAGGGCTTCGATTTGGTTTCGGAGTTCATCAGTCCTCACTCCTCAGCTTGCGGATGCGGGATGCAATGTTTTCCATAACGAATTTCTCGCAGGTGTTCTCATCGTTTGCCTTGCACGATGCGCATTCGGTTCCATTCCCACCGAGATAGGCGCAGCATTCGTAAGTCGTTGAATTTGCTGCCCTCTTCAAGTCCTCTTCCAGCTTCTCCCACGTGTCGGGCGGCGTGAGGTACATCAGCTCGGGGTCGAGGGCACGGTGTTTTTCGGTTATCGCGCGCCAGCTGTTCGGCACAGACCAGGTCTCGAAGTCCGTGGTGAATATCCACCGCACGATGTTGTATACGTTCCCGTCACGGTTGAACAGCGCCACGGTATCCAGCGGAATCTCTCGACCATCGGCATCCTTTGGCAACTCGACGCCCATCACTCAAACTCCTCGTAGTCGCGGCACTCGCCGCACTCGTCCTCGCAGTACAGCAGGTTCCCCATGAGCCACGCCACGGCCCACTTCGCCAGGCGCCAGAACCCTTCCTTGCGGTCGGGCGCCTCCGCGTCGTAGGCGCGCTCGAACTCGAGGTGGCAGTAGCCGTAGTCGACGTGGATGTCGCTGCTGCAGAAGTGCCTGCAGTTCCCGCACATCCGAGGCTTGCAGTCCCCGCCGAAATGGCGCTCGATAGTGGCGTTGGTCACCCCCATCGGGTAGCCGCCGACCCTCGAGTCACTCATCGCAGTCCGCCCCCCCTACGCTCTCGTCGAGCAGGTCGATGGCATCCCCGACGGTCGCCTCGATGCTCGTCAGCTGGCGGCGCAGGTTCTGCACGAGGTTCGCGTCGGCGACCTCCGCCCTTCCCGCCTCGTAGGCGCGCTCGATCATGTCGGTCACCGCGACCTGCATGGCCGTGTCGTTGTAGCCGCGCCTGACGCGATACTTCCCCAGGTAGGCATGCGCCCTGTCCTGCGGCCTGCACTCGCGGTCGAAATGGAACACCTCGACCGCGTCGGCCTTGATCTGCTCCAAAGTCTCCATCAGATTCGTCTCCCCTCAGCCAGCGCAGCGCGCATGGCGTTGACCTCGCGGCCCGACTCGCTCCTCGTCTCGAGGTACACGTCCACGGGCCGCTTGCTCTCGTTCCTGTGAGCCACGTTCTCGCACCAGCCGCAGCAGTACCGCTGGCGGGCGCCCCTCGCGCGGAACCGCCTGCCGCACTGACGGCACACGAGCACGTTGCCCCCTCGCATGTCTAACGACTCATCCCTCATGGCGCGCCTCCCAGTAGTTGCACCTCGCGAGCCCCTGCGTGGTGTGCACGAAGTCGGGGCAGCGCATGCACGTGTACCGACGGCGGCTCTCGCCGGACGCCGTCATGACCGCCTCGCTCACGGCGCAAAAGCCGCACGTCTCGCAGCGGGCGCTGCGCGGCCCGTCGTCGTAGATGCTCACAGACCCTTTCGTTCTGCCCATGTTCTCGCTCCTCTCGTCGTCCAAGCTCATGACGCCCTCCTCTCGCATGCGGCCCTCGCGTCCAGCAGACGCCGCGCGTCCTGGTACGCCTTGAGCGCCACCGGGTCGGCGGTCGTCCCCCTCGGGGCCTTCACCTTCGCCGGGTCGATGCCCGGATGTTCCTCGCGCCACCTGCGCTCGAGCTCCGCCCTCGTCTGCTCGGGCGTCCTCGTCGGCTTGAACGTTGCCGCCTGAATTTCGGCGTCGGTCGGCTTGCCTCGGGCATGGGCCTCGGCGTCGAGCTGCTTCTGCTTGCTGTTCCACAGCATCGCCGCTGCCTTGAGCGAGGTCACGGGCATCCCGCTCGAGCGGATCCAGCCCTGCGACTCGTAGTGCGCCCAGAACTTGTCGGGGTCGCCGCTGATGCAGTTGGCGGCGAAGTACGTGCGGCACTCCTCGAGCGTCGGAGGCTCGAAACCCTCGGTGGTGGTGGCGCGCGTACCATCAACACAAGCTAGGCTAGGTAAAGCTAAGCTAGGACAGGTTAGGTTAGGGTTTTCGCTTTCGGAAACCTCGGTTTCGGGTTCGGTAAACCTAGGTTTCCCGTTTTCAAAACCTAGGTTTTCGCTTTCGGAAACATCGGTTTCGGGTTTTTGCTCAGGCTCGGGTTCGGGCTCCGGCTCGGCCTTGGCCTTGCGCGGCCTGCCGCCCTTCTTGGCCTGCTCGCGCTTGTTCTTGGAGTTGTCGATGGCGTTCTTGAGTCCCTTGAAGGCCCTTTTGACGCTCTTGGGCAGCTCGATCTCGACCCCGTGGAGGCCGTACATGAGCACCGCGTCCGCGAGCATCATGCGCTCCCTCATGTCCTCGGGGTCGTTCGGGTCGTAATCGTCGTAGAGCTCGGCTATCGAGTCGGCGAAAACCGTGAAGTCCTTGGCCATCAGAACCACCCCCATAGAAGCGAAGAGAAGAACAGGAAACCCGCGGAGAAGGAGGCGGCGAACAGGGCCGCCTCCCAGTGGTCGCGGATGATGTCGGGTACGTGCCTCATCAGAACGGCACGTACCCGTCGTAGAACTCGGACTGCGGGGCCGCGGCGTAGGCCTGCTTGGCGCTCCACTGCGGCGCTGCCTGCGCCCGGGGCTGCACGGGCACCGTCTCGGCGAGGCTCTGCTGCGGCTGGGCCTGCGTCTGCCCCTCGCGGCGCACCATGACATCGATCTCGTCGACGATAACCTCGAGCTTGCTGCGCTTCTGGCCGTCGCGCTCCCAGGAGCTGTAGCGCAGCTTGCCCTCGATCGCGACCTTCATCCCCTTGGCGAGGAAACGGCCAACGGCCTCGGCGCGGTTGCCGAACATGGTGCAGTCGACGAAGTTGGGATAGTCCTCCCACTCGCCCGTCTGCGCGTTGCGGCGGCGGTCGTTTACCGCCACGCCGAAGGACAGGACCTGCGTGCCGCCGGCGGTGGCGCGAAGCTCGGGGTCGCGGGTGAGGTTGCCGCTGATGTTCACTCGGTTGATGCTCACTGCCCGTCCTCCTTCGCGGTCATGTTGTTCTTGATAAACGCGACAAGGCGCGGCCCCTGCATGTATCCCAGGCCGCTCACGCGGCGACCATCGGGGATGTCAAGCGCCTTGACGATCACCTTCGCCTTGACCGTGCCGATGCCCGGGAACGAGCGGGCGAACTCCTCGACCTTGAGCCTCTGCGCGATGGGCGCTTCGATGGCCGCCTCGGGCGGGATGTTGCCCGCCTTGCAGGCGGCCTTGAACGCGGCGCGCTCGCGGCGCGTGTGGACGGCCTTCGCCATCGCCTCCTTGCGCTGATCAGGCGTTCGGAGCGGCGGTAGGTTTTTCTCCTCCATGTCCTACATCCTCTCGACGTATCCGTGAATGCCGTTGTCGACCATGACGGCCCTCACGCGGCGCAGCTCGTCCGCCGTGGCGCACTCGATGACCACGCGGTAGCCCCTCTGCGGTGCTGGGGCCGCATCCTCGGCCACATCCGGCTCGGGGCGCGACGGGACCACCCGCACGCACCTCGGCACGCCCAGGGGCGGCTCAGGCTCCTCGGCGGGCAGCGGCTCGGGGTCGAGCGGCAGCGGCTCGGGCTCCGGCTCGGGCTCCGGTGCGGGCGCCGTCGCCTGCTCGTAGGTCGACACAAGCGTGGTGGCCTTGGCGACCTCCTCGCGGTGTGCGGCGACCGCAGCCGCCACCTCGCCCGAGTCCGTCGGCAGGGTCCTCGTCCACCACGCCACAGCCCACGCCCTCTCGGACTCGTCCGCGTAGTCGAGCCCGTTAACGAACTTGAACTGGTGCAGCAGCTCGCCCACGCGGCGCTCGATGATGTTCTTGGCCTTGACCTCGCCGAAGCTCGCGTTGAGCCACTTGTCGTCGGCGATGCGCTCGTATGGCACCAAAGGCCCCATCTCGCCCGCGAGGTCGTAGTAGTGGCCACTGAGCGCAGCGAGGCGCCGGGCCCTGCACTCGCCGTCGTAGCGGTCGATTTCGGCCTTGTACTCATCGGAGAGCGCGTCGATGGGCGCCGTGATCTCGCCGATGGTCTTGTCGAACGTCTTGAGCAGGTCGCTGTACTTCTTCTTCGCGGCCTTGCGCTGCGCCTCGATGGGCTTCTTCACGTCGTTGACCGCCGCGCGGTACCTCTTCGCCGCCTTGAAGTCCTCGTCCCTCTCGATGCGCTTGACGTCCACGTAGTCCGCCAGCTTCTCATCGACGTTCTTCTTGAGCTTCGCCAGCTTGTCCTCGAGCGTGTCGTCGATGGCGAGACCCACCAGCGTGTCGAAGTCCTCCTCGAGCGGCACGGCCTCGACCGCCAAAACCTCGTCTGCCATTAGAAGCCTCCCAGCAGGTCGTCGTCGGTCGCGTACTCGGCGGGCGCGGGCTCATAGACGGGCGCGGGCTCCGGCTCGGGGGCGGCGGGCTCGGATTGCGCCTTGCGGGCCGCGATCTCCTCCTCCATCCACGAGGCCGCGCGGCGCGCCTGCATGAGCGTCATGTCGTGCATTGAGCCCGACGAGCAACCCACGGCGGCGCAGATGGCAGCCATGGCCCCGGCGCTGTCGAGCCCGGTCGCCGCCATGAACGGCTTGAACAGCTCGCGCACGGGCTGCAGGTCGGCCACGGGCTCGACGCTCTCGGCCTCGACGGCCTGAGTGCCGGCGCGCATGTCGCGTTCGACCTTCTGGTCCATCTCCTCGCCCGTGTACATCCCGCCGAACTCGTCGGGGTAGGCCAGGCGCCACGCGCCAGCCTTGGCGCACTTCTCGATCATGACGCCCGGCATCTTCGCCCAGTTGCTCTTGCCTGTGCTGTAGTCGGTGAGCGCCAGCTCCACGTAGGCCGGCTCCTTGCCGTCCTTGAACTGCACCTCGGCCCAGCCGCCGAGCAGCTGCTCGCCCACCTGCTTGTAGACGGCGCTGCCGCGCTTCTTGACGATCTGCCCCTCGCGCATCACCACGACGCCGCTCTTGATGCCGCCGTAGCTCTCCTGACGGTTGGCGCGGCGGTTGAACACCTGATAGCTCGTGATGATGCTCGCCGGGGCGTCCCTGTACTTCACCAGGTAGACCTCCTTGGTGAAGGGGTTCAGGTGCTGGCGGTTGCACAGCTCGATGCACAGCGCCAGCTCGCTTTCGGTCGCGTTCGGGCACAGGCGCTCGCGGATGTCCTGCGAGGTGAACTTGACGGGCATGCCCGCATCGTCCTTGAACTCGATGATCCCGTTACTCATCGATGGTCACCCCTTCGTCATTGATCTCGACCTTCTCGATGTCCACGCCCGCCAGCTCGGCGAATACGCCGCTCGGCCCGTTCAGCTTGTAGATGCGCTCCATGCGGCCGGCGCTGCCGACAATGGAGTCGTAGACCTCGGGGTCCTGCGAATCGGCTCCCAGCAGCTTCACGCTGTACAGAAGTCCGTAGGCGATGCCGCGCAGGCACGCTGGCTTCAGGCCCCTCTTCCCTATCTCGGTGCCATCCTCGTCTGCGAGGCAGATAAGGTTCGTGGCGAACTCGTCCAGCACCTCGAACGCATCGCCACCGACTTGGACGTCTATGTGCGTGTACTCCATTACTTAATCTCCGTTTCTCTTCTTCTCCCTGGTGCCTGCGAACCAGCCGCGGTAGACCCGTATGTCCATATGCGGCTCGATGCCGCGCATTCGGGGCCACTTGACGACATGGAGCTCGACCACCTGGTTGTCGTCACCCCAGACAGCCCCGTTCATCCCGTCCAGCACCAGCTTGGCTATGTTGTCCGCGTCCGGCTTGAACGTGTAAGGCTCCGACGTGATGCTCTTCGGCCTCGACTCCGGCAGCGGGCCGTACGCGTCGATGCGTACCGCGACGGGGACCCTGAACGGGAACAGCATCCCCTTGAGACCCGGGTACGCCTCCCGCATGGCCTTGAGCGCCGCGTCGCGGATGGCGGCCTCGTTCCGGATGGTCTCGGTGGGCGTGTACATCCGCGATTGGCGTCGGTCGAGCCTGTGGCGAAGCTTGCCGGCCACGAACGGGACGGTGAACGCGAAGTTCCTTCCGATCACAGCATCGACCCCATTCCGAGCACGACGCGGATGCCGTCTGCCGCGAGCAGCATCGCCCGCAGGACGTACGGCATGAGCGCGTACACCGCGAACAGGAGCGCGATGTACGCAGCGCACCTAAGCGGCCTCGATGCCATGCGTTCCCTCCTCGATCCACTGCTCCACCCATTCCGGGCGCACCATGCGCCCCACCTTGCGCCCCTCGGGCAGCTGCGAGCGCAGGCGGCCCGCCTTGCACTCGATGCGCAGCGTGTCGTAGGGCACCCCCGTCACCCTCGACGCCTCGCGCAGCGTGTACATCAGCTTGTGCCTGATGCCAAGCTCGTCGGCCATCTGCTGGAGCGTTTTGGCTCTGCTAGAATCCATGAGTGACCTCCTTTCAGGTCAGGGAGCCGTCCCCGCTTTCCACACTGGGCGGCTCCTTTTTTGTCTTTCCGGGGCCTCGCCCCCGGCACGGCACCGGTAGGGAACGTCCCCGCGGATGGTTATGGAGAGCCGCGGGGCAACGGTGCCGCCCCGGGGATGGGGCCCGCGGGTATTGCCTGAGCGGCAACACCCGCGTTAACGCGTTACACACGCGTTAGGCTTCGGGCCATGATTCGTAGACAGCAGACATATCGCCCGAAGCACGTCCGACCAGCGGGCCCCCTACTCGTGCGGCTCGTCGACTGGGTCGAGCGGCACCCTCGCATCAGCGCCGCGATCGTCCTCGCCGGGTTCATCAACGACGCCTGCGACCTGCTTGGGCGCGTCGTTGATCTCGCGATGTTTCTCATGAAGCTCGCGGGTGTGCTCTAGCACGAACGCGACCGCGAGAACGTCGAGGAAGACCCGGACGGCCGCATGGATAAGGTTCAACATCGCCGCCGCCCCTACTTCGTGCCCACGATCGGCTGGGAGCCCTCGGGCACGACGACGAGGTTGCCGTCCTTGCCGATGCTCTTGAGCGCGTCGATGTAATGCTGCTGGAGGACCTGGTCGTTGAGCGAGTTCGCGAGGACGGCGTTGGCGTCCGCCTCGCCCTGCGCCTCGATCTTCTTTGTTTCGGCCTCGACCTTGGCCGTCTCCTGCTCGTTCTGGGCCTTCTGCTTGGCGACCTCGGCCGCCTGCGCCTCGCTGTAGCTCTTGGTGATGTTCTTCGGGTAGCGGACGTCCTGCACGCTCACCTGCTCGACCGTGAGGCCTATGCCCTTCCACTTCTCGGTGAGGGCCTTCTGGACGGCCTTGGTGAACTGGGAGCGGTCGGTGAGCATCGTCACCGTGTCGAAGCCGCCCGAGACCTCGCGGGTGACGGCGCGGACGTCATTGGAGATGTACTTCTCCACGAAGCTCTCCTGCGTGCCGTACTCGCTGTAGAGGCTGAGCGCGGCGTCGGGGTTGAGCGAGTAGTTGACCTGGATGTCGATGTTGGCGCTGGCGCCCGACTTGTCGTTGATGGAGACCTGCTTGCCCTCGTAGGAGCCGCCGTCCACCTTGTAGTCGGTGTCCCCGTAGAAGTTGATGAGGTTGTTGCGGACGTCGTAGGTCACGACGTCCTGCCAGGGGGCCTTGGCGTGGAAACCGGCCTCGGAGGTCGAGCCGGCGAGCGAGCCGCCGAGGTTGCGGATGACGCAGACCTCGCCGGTGTCCTGCGTGTAGAGGCAGGCGGAGGCGGCGATGACGGCACCTGTCAGGACGAGGGGCAGGGCGCACGCGGGCGAGACGATGCGGGCCTCGTACTTGTTGCCCCAATGGTCCGCGGGCCCGGCGGCCCTCTCGCGCTCGGCCTCGTTATACCGCTTGATGGCGACGGCGGCGGCCACGCCGCCGAGTCCCAGACCCGCTCCGATAATCAGTTGAATCATGTCTTTCTCCTTTTCGTTCGGTCAAATCTAATTACGGTCCGTCTCGACGTAGGAGCCGTCGACAAGCTCGAAGTCGTAACGAACCCTCTTCATCGCTACTCACGCCCCTTCTGCAGCTGATACATGACCCGCTCGCCCGCCGCGAGGCCGACCTCAACCGGCTGGATGCCGGGGTCGATGGCGTCGGCGGTGTTCATGCAGACCGTGCGCTGGACGTAGGCCATGACCGCCTCGCCGCGCAGCAGCCCGAGCAGACGGCCTCGGGCGTCGAGGAACGACTCGAAGGCCTCGCGGTGCCAGCCGCCCCCGGCGTCGCACCAGCAGACGATGGCCTCGATGCTCGCGAAGCCCTGCGGGCACTCGATCTCGAATGACTTCCCGCGCGCCTCGTACCTGATGTTCTCGCGGCGCATCTTCACGTCTCCCATGTCGCCCTCCCCTACAGCTCGAAGTCGGAAAAGTCGCGGGCCTCGGCGGGCTCGGCCTCGACCGTGATGGCCTCGGGGATGTTCCAGCCGCCCAGCTCGATGTCGATGTAGTTCTCGTTCATGGTTCTCTCCGTTTCGTTTGTGGGAACTTTAATTTCCCTTGATTGGTAAATAAAAATCTTCGACTTTGCAGCCGAGATAGTTGGCGAGCATGACAGCCGTGGGAAGTTTCATCTGGGACGGGTCTTTCTCATACGCTCGATACGTCTGAACCGTCACACCCAAAGCGGCAGCTACTGACTCCTGATTGAACTTCGCCGCCTCTTCAATAAACGGCTCCTGTCGGCTCTCTCGGATTGCCTTGAGCTTTTTCATCTGACCTCCTCCCTTTCGTTGACCTAATAGTACTTTATTTTCCCTAGCATGGCAATTACTTTTCTCTAGTTTGGGAAATTATTTTTCTGTAGCATGGAAAACTAAGGAGGTAGATGGTTATGGAGTTCTCTACCAGATTGAAGCGGATACGCTTAGATTCAGGCCTTACTCAGGCAGAACTTGCCGACAAGCTCGGAATAACAAACAGGGCTGTAGGTGCCTGGGAAAGCGGCAGATCAAAGCCGCGCCTCGACAAAATGAAGGAACTTGCAGTTCTGTTCGACACCACGGTAGCCGACCTCATGGGAGAGGACGCCACCGAGGCCGCGATCAGCGGAACGTCGCGCATGGTGCCCCTGCTGGGCTTCGCCCACATGGGCGAGCCGTGCGACGAGGGCAGCCTCGCCGACGAGGTCGAGGTCCCCGCCTCCATCGCCGACGCGCACCCGCGCGGCTTCATGGTCCACGCCCAGGGAGGGTGCATGGACAACCGCTTCCCCCACGACGCCCTGCTGCTGGTCGACCCCGACATGGAGCCGGTCAACGGCCAGCCCGTGCTCGCCGAGACGTCCGACTACGGCGCGGTGGTGCGCAACTACACCCGGGGCTCCTCCACCGTGATGCTCACGGCGGACAGCCACAGCGGCGAGTACGACGACATACTCGCCGGGCCGGGCGACGAGCCCGTGGTCTGCAAGGGCCGCGTCGTCTGGTACATGGGCGAGCGGGACGAGAGGTAGAGACATTGGGGCCGACCGGGCCCCTGCCAACCAGACTGGAAGAACGGAGGAGCGCGGATGGCTCCGAAAGAGGCAATCGAGAAGATCAGCGCACTCGGTATAGAGATCGGGGTCGCGTCGACCGGCAGCGGGGACGACTACATCTCACTCACGGACATAGCAAGGTACAAGAGCGACGAGCCGAAGATGGTGGTGCAGAACTGGATGAGGAACAGGAACACCATCGAGTTCCTCGGTGTTTGGGAGTCGCTCCACAACCCCGACTTTAAAGGCATCGAATTCGATGCCTTTAGGGAAGAGGCCGGGCTCAACTCCTTCACCCTGACGCCGACGAAGTGGATTTCGAGGACAAACGCCATCGGCATAAGGACCAAGAGGGGGAGGTATGCGAGCGGCACGTTCGCCCACAAGGACATCGCGTTCGAGTTCGCTTCATGGATCTCCCCGGAATTTAAACTCTATGTCATCAAAGACTACCAGCGTCTGAAGAGCGACGAGAACAGCAGGATCTCCGGCGAGTGGAACGAGAAGAGGCTCTTCTCGAAGATCAACTACCGCATACACACCGACGCCGTAAAGGAGAACCTGCTGAAGCCGAGCATGAGCCGGCAGGTCGAGGGCTACACCTACGCAAACGAGGCGGACGTCCTCAACGTTGCCCTGTTCGGCATGACGGCAAAGCAGTGGAGGGAGTCGCACGAGGGCGCGACGGGCAACATCCGAGACGAGGCGAGCCTGCACCAGCTGCTCGTCCTCGCGAACCTCGAAAGCATGAACGCCGAACTGATCAAAAGGGGAATCGACCGCAGGCAGAGGGCGGCATACTTACGAGAGATGGCTATCAGCCAACTCTCGACCCTCGAGGGCAGCCCCGTGATAGCGAAGATAGAGGCCGACGATGGAATAGCGGGCGAACTGCCAGAAGACGGGGCGGAGTCATAGCCCGACGCGCAAGCGGTCCGAGCTGGCCGCAGCTCATCGCAGGGAGGTGATGCCCATGAAAGCAAAAAATCTCGGGACCGCAGGCTGATGCCGCGGCCCCGAGACTAAGGGGACGGCCCCTGCACTTTGGAACGTGAGACGGGGCCGGAGTCAGAACCGGGCGAAACGGAGAATAAGCCCGCGATCTGAACGGATCTGATTATATGACAAAGAAGCAGCGCCGCCGCGTCTGGGGCTCCGTGACCGAGATGAGGCGCGGCAAGAAGTACGTCCTGCGCTGGATGCAGAACACGCCGCAGGGCCGCAGGCGCAAGACCAAGACCGTGTACGGCACCTACCGCGAGGCGTGCGCGGAGCTTGACCGCATCCACGTCGAGCACGCCGACGACGCGCCCGTGCCCACCATAGCCAAGGCCTACGAGACGTGGCTCGTCCCCAAGATGGCCGCACAGGTCGAGGCGGCAACCCTCGCCCCCAACACCCGCGACCTCGTGCTGCGCTCGTGGAGGAACTACGTCGGGCCCCGCTGGGGCGCAATGCCCGTCGACCAACTCCGCGCCGTCGAGCTGCAGGGGTGGCTGCTGACACTGCCCGCCGCCACCGCCGACACCGCCCTGCTCACCCTGCGCAAGGTCTACGCCTGCGTCTCGACCTTCATCCGCCTGCCGCTCGACCCGTTCGCCGCCAGCGTCAGGTACACCATGCCCACCCGCAAGACCCGCGAGCGCTCAAAGCGCGTCTACACCCTCGACGAGGCCCTGGGCGTCCTCGACGAGCTGCGCGGCAACCCCCTGGAGCCCGCGTTCATCCTCGCGTGCTTCGGCTCCTGCCGCTCGGGCGAGTCGCTTGGCGTGCGCACCGAGGAGGTGCTGCGCTGGGAGCGCTCCGGCACCGTCCTCGCCTCGGCCGACATCTGCCGCCAGATGCAGCAGTCCGGCACCGAGCCGGTTGGCGCCCTCAAGACCGCCAAGTCCGCCCGCACCGTCGTGATCCTGCCGCAGGCCGCCGACCGCCTCGTCGAGATAGCGGCCGCCCGCGCCGTCGAGGGCCGCGAGTGGCTGAGCGACCGAGGCGACGGGCTGCCCATGAACCGGAGCATCTGCAACGACCGCTGGCGGAAACTCTGCGCCGCCCGCGGCATCGAGCACATCCCGTGGTCGAACCTGCGCAACTCGTGGCGTACGATAGCGGAGGTCGAGCTTCGCCTGCCGTGGGACCTCATCGAGATGCTCATGGGACACGCCCTCCCCGGCGTGTCGGGCAGGCACTACATCCGCCCCACCGCCGAACAGGTCGTCCGCGCCGCCTTCGACGCGCTTGGGATAAGTTAGGATATTCCCCCGCAAAGCCGCAGGTAGATGGCACACAGTTAGTTGTGGCAATACTAAATAGCCAGTAACCTGCCAAAAAGAGACAGGCTACCTTGCACCAAAAACCGTCGCAACATTCGATGAAAATCGTGCAAACGCGAAAAATCATTAAATGTTGCGACGGTTTGATTTTAGATAGCGGTCGAGCAAAGGACCAGAGCGCCTATTCGTCGGCGAGTTGAATTCCCAACAAACCCGAGAGTGCCAGCGCCTGCTCGGCATTGACCGTCAAGCCACGCAACTCATGGTAATCGCCCGAAACAACGGGCGCTGCAAATGTACAGCGCGACACATCAACGCCGGAAAGCGACGTCTTGAACACATCAACACGCGTCAGGTCACAGCCATCCAGGCGTATCTGACCCAGCTTGGCACCCTGAAACGCAGCCTCTCTCAGACGTGTATCGCATGCTGTCATAGGGCCAATGCGTCCCTCCGAAAGGTTCGCATAGCTCAAATCGCACGATCCAAACGACACGCTCGACAGGCGCGCCTTGAGCAAGTTGAGTCCCGGTGCCGAGCAGTCAACGAAGTCGCAGCGGCTGAGCCAGCAGCCTTCCATGTTGCAGCGGATAAAGCGGCAACCGCGAAACACCACGTCGCGAAACGTCGAGCCGCTCCAGTCAACGCTATCGAACTCGCAAGATCGGAACACAACGCCATCGAAGGTCGCGCCGTTCGCCACGTCGTAGGCAAGATCCAAATCCTCAAAAGCGGTATTGGAGACGAGCTCATCGCCCTCGGCAAAGAGGTCGATGAGCTCGTCCATGCCCATATGGCAGCCAATCCGTTCGTTTACCCGGGCAAAACCACCACAAAGGTGCCTGTCCCCTTTGCGGTGGCTTGGGGTCGCGCTACTCACCGAGCATCTCTTGGAGCTTGGCTGCCACGGCATGTCCCAAGCTCTCGTGGCTTTCGGGCATCATATGCAGATAGTCGACATCGCCCGGCTCGGCAAACTCGGCGGCATTCAAAAAGTCGCAGCCAAACTGCTCGGCCACGCGCGCATAGTACTCGCCAAAATGTTCAGATGCCTCGACGGAACGCTCGTCAAAATCGGTCATATATACATCGGCGATCTGCGGCTTGATCTTGATAGGAGCCATCAGCAGGATGCGCGGGCAAGGCGCAGCGTCGGTCCACGGAAACGCGCGGACGGCGCGAATCAGCGCCATGGCGCCACGGGCGATATCGGAAGCTGTCACGTTAAAGACCGTCTTACAGTCGTTGGTGCCCAGCATGATCACAATGGCGTCCAGCGGCTTATGAGCCTCGAGCAGCATCGGAAGCGCGCGAATGCCGTTGAGGTTAGTGTCCAGATGGCACATGTCGTCGCGTACCGTCGTGCGGCCGTTGAGGCCTTCTTCAATTACATGCCAGCCCTCGCCTAAGTCACGTTGGACCACGCCACACCAGCGCACATCCTGCGCATAGCGCACCGCGGTACCGTCGCGCATGCCCGTCGGATCGTAACCATAGGTGTTGCTGTCACCAAAGCACAGAACGTTTTTCATCGTAAGCTCCCCACTCAATAAAAAGCCGACAGGAGCAGCCTCTCCCGTCGGCTCGGTATATCGCATCACGAGCACCGTTTACAGGTACTTGCGCCAGTCGTCGTCATCCTCGTCATCCTCGGCAG
This sequence comes from Collinsella sp., assembly GCA_019419665.1. Lineage (GTDB taxonomy): Bacteria > Actinomycetota > Coriobacteriia > Coriobacteriales > Coriobacteriaceae > Collinsella. The sequence continues at coordinate 29,021 of DXZM01000024.1, read as the reverse complement.
CGGCCTGAGCCTGCTCGGCGGCACGGGCGGCTGCGGCGCGGGCGGCAACCTGAGCATAGGACTCCTCGTTTCGCTCGGGGAAGTTTGCCAGCACGTGCTCGAATTTGGCGAAGTCCTCGTCCCAGCGCGTAGAGGGCACGGCAAAGAAGACCTGCTTGACCTTGAAGTCGCCCGATGCGAGCTCCTTGCGGAAGAGCTCGGCCACGGCCTCGGCATCAAAGCCGTTGTTGTCGCAGCCCCATGCGCCCAGCACGAGCTTCTCGCGACCCAACTCGTCGCAGATGGCGAGCACAAAGCGAATGCGGTCGCGCAGGGCATCCAGCAGAGCATCGTCGCTCACGCGATACTCCTGGCGGGCGCGCCTAACGTTGGGCGCGGCGGCCACGATCACGTCGGCGTATGCATGCACGTGGTTGCGGTCGAAGCGCACCGCAGGCACCACCAGGGCGCGGTTACGATAGAGCTCGCAGTTGATGTTGCGGCGACGGTTCTCGCCGTACCACTTACGCTGCTTATCGAGAACGTTGTACAGATACGAATCGGCGCACAGCGTGGCCTCCTGGCCCAGATAACCCTGAATATATCCACCGCCCGGATTGGTAAACGAGGCAAAGGCGAGCACGGCCATGTCGCAGAACTGCGCATAGCCGCGACCGTTATCGAGGATTGCCTGCGTGGCGGAGGCATCAAGCACAGTGACCTCGGGCAGGACCGGAGCGGGCTCCTCAGCAGGCGCGGACTCAGCTTCGGCGATTTCCTCGGCAGGCTCCTCGACGGGCTCGGGCGCCGCCTCGGTCTCGGGCGCCGCCTCGACCTCGGCAGTCTCCGCGTTCTCGACGTCCTCGGCGACCTGCTCTTCGGGGGCCACAGCAGTCTGAACCTTGGCCTTCATCGCCGCGACAAAGCCGGCAGGCATGCCGTCAAACTCGCGAACACCAGCAAGCGAACGCTCGATATCCTTGGCGCAGGCCTCGGACACAGTCATCACATGGCGCTCGGCGGCCTTGGCACGGGCCTCGCGCTTGGGATTGGGCTGACCCGCTCGGTTGGACCTGCGGTTACGGTTCCTGTTGTCGACGTCTGCCATAAGTGGTCACCTTTCCTGTCGCTGCCGCTATCGGCTTTTCCCATCCATGATACCCCGCCGCGCACAAAAAAGACGGCCCCGAAGGACCGCCTTTCGCATCGTTTTACCGTGTCCGGCAGGAAGCATCGCAATGCCGCGCTTTAATCGCGACGGCCGAGGATGTTCAGAATGCGCAGGAACACGTTGATGATGTCCACGAACAGGTTGGATGCCATGAGCACGGCGTTGGGCAGCGTGGGCGGCACCGTCGTTGCCACATAGGTGTCGTAGCCGATGAAGCCGGCGAACACCACGATCACGATCAGGTCGGTGATGGACTGCGAAACGCCCATGAACATCAGCACGATCTCGACCAGAATCGTGGCAAGCAGGATGCCAAAACCAATGCCATACACACGCTGGAAGAACTTGGGGAAGGTCACGCCCAGCGCACCAAAGACAAAGGTAATGGCGGCCGTGGCGATAAAGGCAGTGTTGATGGTAGGCAGGTCGTAGTTGGCAAGACCAAACGACGCCGTCAGGCCAAAGGTGCTCGCAAAGACCACGTAGCCCACGAGTGACAGGCCCACGGACTGTTTGCTGGCAGCAGCCGACATCATGACCATGCCGACGATGGTCAAAATAAATGAGCCAAAGACCAGCGGCAAAGCGGCGCCGCTCATCATCATGCGCGCAAACGACATGGTGCTCGTAAAGTAAGCACCGGCGCCCATGGCGCAAAAGCCCAAAAAGATCAGAGCAGACATGACAAGGTTGTACGCGCGCGGCGACATCTCCTTGGCACGGCTTGCGCCGGTCTCGATGGGGCCATTCTGATAGCCCTGGATATCGTTCATAATTTCGTCCTTTCAAAAAGCACCGCGACGGCGCCGTAGCTGACAAGTTTCCTGCCATTGTACCCGAACGCCACGCGTTCTTACCTGCGGCGCTCGCTCTCGAGTGTTCGGTCGAACGCCCACACCCACCAACGCATCAGATGAGTCTGCGAGCCATCCGGTCGCTCGCGTGCCTGTTCTTCCAGATACAGTTCGGTCGCATGTCCGCCAAAACGAACCTTATAAGTCGCCGTACGAATGCCGTGAACCGTCAGGCCAAAACCGGTGGACGAGACAATCTCGTCAATCGTAAAGCAGCGACCGTCAACCCAGCAGACGGTAACCGGCACAACCTGTCCGCCCGCGAGAATGCGAGCCACGACGTCCACATACTGCTTGTGCACGCGCCGAGTTTTGCCGTCTGTCTGTCGATATTCCATGCCTCCTATTATCGAACGCATGTTTGCATGTTGTAAAGCGAACAGGCTGTGGTTTTGGGGTGTCGGAGCGATCGCATGTGTCCGCATGGCGTGTTAGCAAAAAGAACACCCGCGGTCAACAGGGATAATATTCAATTTTAGTGCCAAAAAATTCACTGCTCCCATCAGAACTCGGTAAAGAAACCCGCAGGAGGTGATACGATTTATCATGTTTCTGTAACGTGCCTGCAAACTTCGAGAAAGCCCATATATGGACGTAACGTTCTCAACCTTCCTCGGCCAACTTGTGTCGAACCCAGTCCTTGCCGTCACCGTGATCCTCGCGCTCGGCGCCATCTTCGTCAATGGATGGACCGACGCACCCAACGCCATCGCGACCTGCGTCACTACGCGTTGCATGCCCGCCCGCGCCGCCATTCTCATGAGTGCCGCATTCAACTTCCTCGGCGTGCTCATCATGACGCACTTTAACGCGAGCGTCGCCAACACCATCTCCCATATTGTCGACTTTGGCGGAAACAGTACCATGGCGCTCGCCTGCCTGTGCGCGGCGCTGTTCTCCATCGTCGTCTACGGCGCCACAGCGTCGCGTTTTGGCATCCCCACCTCGCAAAGCCACAGCCTTATCGCCGGCCTGACCGGTGCCGCCATCGCCCTCGGCGGTGCGAGCAGCGTCAACGTCCACGAGTGGATGAAGGTCATCTACGGCCTGGCGCTCTCCATCGGGCTGGGCTTTGTCATGGGCTGGGTCCTGTGCAAGCTCGTCTCGATTCTTTTCGCCGCCGCCAACAGGCGACGTGCCAATGTCTTCTTTAAATACGCTCAGATCGCGAGCGCTGCGGCCATGAGCTTTATGCACGGCGCGCAGGATGGACAGAAGTTCATCGGCGTGCTCTTTTTAGGCGTGGCCTTTGCCAGCGGCCAGACGAGCGTCGGCGATGCCGGCATCCCCATCTGGATTATGCTGCTATGCTCGGCCACCATGGGCATCGGCACCAGCGTGGGCGGCGAGCGCATCATCAAGTCCGTTGGCCAGAGCATGGTCAAGCTCGAAAAGTACCAGGGCTTCTCCGCCGACCTGGCGGGCGCCGCGAACCTGCTGCTTGCCACCCTTACCGGCATCCCCGTGTCCTCCACGCACATCAAGACCTGCGCCATCATGGGCGTCGGTGCCGTCAAACGCCTCTCGGCCATCAACTTCGGCGTCGTCAAGGACATGATGTTCACCTGGTTCTTCACCTTCCCCGCCTGCGGACTCATCAGCTTTGTCATGGCCAAGCTGTTCATGATGTTCATCTAGTCAAACCGAACGTCCATCCGGACCGTAACACCTCGCCCACCCGTCTTCGCCTCGAAAGGACCCACTCATGGCAAAGAAACCCGATTCGTTCTACTTTGACAACTACGTCGCTTGCGCCGACCTCGCCGTCCAGGCCGCCGAGCTGCTTACCAAGATTTTCGAGAACTTCGATCCCGCAAAGATTCACGATATGCTCGACAAGATGCATGCGATCGAGCATGCGGCCGACAAGAAGCACCATGAGCTTGAGGACGCCCTGCTCACCGCCTTTATCACCCCGCTTGAGCGCGAGGATCTGGACCTGATGAGCTGCTCGCTCGACACCGTGCTCGACCGCATCGAGGGCGTCGTGCAGCGCGTCTACTTCACCAACATCCAGAGCATCCACCCCGATGCCATCGTCATCGCTCACAAGGTGACCGACGCCTGCCGCGCCATGAAAGACCTGATGGTCGAGCTGCCTAACTACCGCAAGTCCAAAACGCTGCGCGAGCTCGTCATCCAGATCAACACCATCGAGTCCGAGGCCGACGAGCTCTATATCAACGCCATGCGAAACCTGCACGTTAACGGCAAGGACCCGCTCGAGGTCATCGCTTGGCGTGACGTGTACGCCTTCCTGGAGTACTGCGCCGACTGCTGCGAGAATGTGGCCGATGTCGTGGATTCGATTGTCATGAAAAACAGTTAATTGGGGGTACATGTCCCACCGGTCGCGGGCCCGACCACTAATAACCTTTTTCACTCCGGCTGCAAGCAGAGTCGTTCAAAAGGTATTAGTGGTCGGGCCCGCTCCCTTATGTACCACCATTGGGAACTTTGGCTGATAGTTTTAGCGCAATGGGGGTTTGGCTGAAGGGACCTTTGGTACCCGTTCGGACACTTTGGCCCTTGATGAGCGCTTGGCTGATTGCTGCTTTGGGTACTCTTTGGGTTACCTTGGATTTGTTTGATTTTTAATTGTTGGAGGGCTTGTATGTCGTATTTGGATCTGGCTCGGTCTCGGTATTCTTGTCGTGAATTCCAGGATCGTTCTGTTGAGCAGGCTGTGGTGGATGCCATTGTTGAGGCTGGGCGTATTGCTCCTTCTGCTTGTAATAATCATCCAACCCGTGTGATGGTGTTGGATACGCCTGAGCTTCTGGAGAAGGCAGCTGCTTGTCAGCCTCGGTTTGCTCGTGATGGGTCCATCTTTGGCGCTCCGCTCATCTTCCTCATTTGCAGCGTTACCGACGACGCTTGGGTTCGCCCCTATGACCAGATGAACTCCAGCGCTATCGACACCTCGATTGTTTGCGATCAGATGATGATGGAGGCCGAGGGGCAGGGCCTGGGAACGTGCTGGGTATGCCATTTTAAGCCCGAGGTAGCCCGCGAGCAGTTCAGCCTGCCCGAGGGCATCTATCCCTATCACATGCTCGTCTGCGGCTATCCTGCCGACCACATCGCCGATCCCAAGCATCGCGAAACCCGTACCATTCCCCTCTCCGACTTCCTCCTCAAGTAGTTTTTGGCACATACCCTAAAATCTACCTTTTATCGCGCGTCCTTCGCCGAGTTCTGCCCTATCACATGCAGAGCTCGGCGTTTTGTTTCCCAACCCGTATGCAGCCACAAAAAAGGAGCCCGCAGGCGCGAGCTCCTCTTAAGGGCACTAGATTGTAGCTCTGGAGCTAGTCCAGGTCGTCGGCGGCAAAGTTGTCGATCGGGGCGAAGGGATCGGCCACGGGGACAACCGGATCAGCGACAGGCAACGGCTCGGCGGCGGGAACGGTCACTGTAGGAGAAGCCGCAGAACCGACCGGCGTGGAGGCCATAAGATCGGCGGGGAAGGAATTCTGGGCATCGTCCATGAAGTGCTGGATGAGCTTGAGGTACTCGGCCTTGAACTCCTCGCGGGAAGCCTTCAGACGGTCGATTTCCTCGAGCTCGGCCTGCTTTTCGGTCAGAGCCTGGCGGATAACCTCGCGGGCTTTGGCGTCAGCCTCGTTGCGGATACGCTCAGCGTTCTCGTTGGCATCGTTGACGATGGTCTCAGCGGTCTGCTGGGCAGCGATCAGGGCAGCAGAAATCTGGCGCTCCTGAGCGGAGAAGTCAGGGGCGGGAGCAGCCACGGGGGCGGCAGGAACGGCCTGGGCGGTGGCATCCTGAGCCTGGGCAAGCTGAGCCTGGGCATCGGCAAGCTGCTGCTCGGTAGCAGTCAGACGGCCCTTAAGGTCGACGATCTTAGCGAGCATAGCGTCAACCTCGGAGGACAGTGTCTCCAAGAAGACGTCGACCTCGGCAGGATCGTAGCCACGCTTGGCCTCAGAGAAAGTCTGAGCCTGGATGTCTGCAGGGGTAATAGCCATAACAAGTCTCCTTTTTCATCGCCTCGGCGTACACGCCCGACGTAAGTTACTAAGTCAGTTCTATACGAGTATACCTATAAGAAGCTGCAGAACCAGCCTCTGCACCAACTGCAACGCAATAATCGCAACGACCGGCGAAAAATCGACACCGCCCATCGGCGGGATGAAACGACGGAACAGGCCGAGCCACGGACCGCACACGCTATCGAGCACCGCAGCAATATCCTGAAGCAAACCGCCCTGCTTCATGGGAATCCACGTCATAAAGCAGTAGACGACAATGAGCGTGGAATAGAAGTTGAACAGCGTGTTGACCAGCTGGACGATAGTGTAGATGTTGATGGGAATCTCCTCGTCTTGTCTTTACTTAAGGTAGCCGTCGGCACGAAGCTTCTTGAGATCGGAATCTTTGACCTCGCAACCGGCGGGCAGCACCATGAACACGCGGTCGCCCACCTCCTTGACCGTGGCACCCAGACCGCAGGCAAAGCCGTAAGAGAAGTCCAAGACGCGCTTGGCAACTTCGGTGCGTACGCCCACAAAAATCAGTGCGACAGGCTGCTTGGTGCGAACGCGGCGCACCACGGTCTCCACGTCGTCATAGCTCTCGGGGCGCAGGACATAGGCCGGCAGCTGCGGTGTGGCGTTGATGATATTGCTCGCATAGGCCGAGGCATCGCTCGGTGCAGGCGCGGGCGCAGCGGCGGCACGGGCGCGGGTGTTCTCGGCGTAGCTCGACGGCGTGTCATAGGCACCAGGACGATAACCGCTCGCAACACTGTCCTGCGAGCGCGAAGGCGGGTTATACGTCGTGGCATGGCGGGAGTCATCGCCGACCAGCTGACCGGAGCGCGTATACACGGCAACCGACTCAGCTTCACCGCGGCGCGTCTGGCCAAGCAGGCCGTTGCTCGGCTCGTCTTGGGTGTAGAAGCCCTCGCCCGAAGCACCGCTGTAGCCGTTGCCCTGATAACTATCGTCATAGCCGTCATCGTAGCCGTAGTCGTCGTCCTGGCCATAACCCCGGTCGTAATCCTGCTGGCCGCCCAGGTGCATCTTATTTTTAATCTCGTCAAGGAAGCCCATGGTTGTGTCCTCTCGCGGTTTAGTGCAGGCGCCCCGATAATCAGTGCGCACTTCAGAGCCTTATTTTACTGCAAACTCCGGGCTAAATACTACCCTGCCCAGGCGAACGAGCGTAGAGCCCTCCTCAAGGGCAGACTCAAAGTCCTCGCTCATGCCGCAGGAAAGCTCAGGCAGGTTCAAATCGGGATGCGCCGCCTCCAGCTCATCCCTCAGCTCACGAAGCCCCGCAAAGGTGCGGCGTGCCACATCCTTATTCCCCCGGGGCGCCATAGTCATAAGCCCCTGTACGCAAATTCCCTCAAGTTCCGCAAGCTCACCCGCGGCGGCGCGAATCTCATCGGGCGAAAAGCCTCCCTTCGACTCCTCACCACTCACATTGACCTCGATGAGCACACGCTGGGGGCCGGCGAGCTCGCCTGCCTCAATCTTGCGGACAGCACGGCTCGAGATCGCCTGCGCCAGATGCAGCGAACCCACCGAGTGAATCAGCTCGGCTGAGCCCAGCACCGCATTGATCTTATTGGTCTGCAGGTTGCCGATCATATCGAAGCGCACCTCGGGCAGCTCCGGATGCTCCGCCAGACCCGTGAGCTTGCGAACCAGCTCCTGCGGGCGGTTCTCGGCAAAATGGCGATACCCCGTCTGGATGGCGGCAACGGTCTCATCGACACCAACGGTCTTGGACACGGCAATGAGGCGCGCGGCGTCGTGGGGGCGGCCCGCGCGATCGAGCGCCGCATAAAAACGTTCCAGAATCTGCTCGCGGCGAGCGCGCATCAAGTCCAAATAGTTATCCATTGCTAATCGCCTCCGCTGACAGCCAAACAAGTAGTCCCATGCTAACGCAAGAGCGCGGTCCCGCATGTGCAAGGCCGCGCTCACTTAGGTATTTACAATCTTTCGACGAACGGGGTCACTTACTCCTCGTCGTCCTCGCCATCGTCCTCGTCCTCAAGATGATCGAGCAGGTAGCGAAGACCCTCGCTGACCTCGTTAGCGGGCACCTTGGCAACGTAGCGAGCGTCGACGGCGGGCCTCATGATAACACCCTCGCCCGAAGGCACGCGCATGCTCTCGAGCTCATCCTCGTCCACACGGGCGATATCGCCGGCGTTCATACGCTGACCAGTCAACAGGAAGGTCAGACGGCAAGCGGCATCGACGGAAATCGAAGCGATGCGATCGAGGTAGCGCGAAACCATGATAGCGCGGCGCAGGTCGTCATAGTTGCTGTCGTCGTCCATAAAGTCGCCCGTATCCATACGGTTAAAGGTGCGGAAGAACTTCTCGTAGGCGGCGTGCACCGGCTCGTCCTCGACGGCCAAGTTGCAGATGATGGACATGTCATTGGTGACGAGCGCAGAAAGCGAAGAGCCCAGCACCTGGTAAACAGCTTCGGCCTCGGCCTCAACCGTACCGACGAGCTCCTGGGGCAGCGAGATGTCGGCCTTGACCATGTGACGCGTGGCGCGGCAGATCTGGCGAACCTTATCGGTCATGCGCTGCAGGTTAAAGTCGACGTAGATAATCGTCTGCAGCAAGCGGAAGTCGGAGGCGACCGGCGACTGCGTGGCGATCAGGTTGTAGCACACGGCCTCCAAGTTAGCGCAGCGCGCGTCAATCGAAAGCGTGCGCTTCTTGGTCTTGGTGGCGAGCTTGCGGTCGTCGGTCACATAGGCCTTAACGGCATCGTGGAGGGCCAGATCGACGGCCTCGTAGATGCTCAGCATCTCGTGGCGGGCCTCGATGAGCTGACGGGAAAACAGTTTACGCATGGTTCACTCCAATCAGTTGGGTGCGGTCATGCCGCCCGCACAGTGAATACGCACCGGACCAGGTCCGATCGGCTTGGGACTAGTCGCACCGATCAGCCAAAGCGGCCGGTGATATAGTCTTCCGTCCGCGAGTCCACCGGGCTGGTGAAGATCGCGTCGGTTTGACCATACTCGATGAGCGTGGCAGGCTCGCCGGCAACTTCCTGCAAGAAGAATGCGGTGTAGTCGCTGATACGAGCTGCCTGCTGCATTGAATGCGTGACGATGATGATCGTCATCTCGGGCGCCAGCTCGGCCATCAAATCCTCGACCTTAGAGACGGACGTGGGGTCGATGGCGGAGCAGGGCTCGTCCATCAGGAGGACATCGGGTTGCACCGCAAGCACGCGCGCGATGCACAGACGCTGCTGCTGACCGCCCGAGAGCGCCAAACCATCCTTGTTGAGCTGATTGGATACCTCTTTCCAGAGGTTGGCGCGCTTGAGCGATTCTTCCACGATGTCATCGAGGTCGCTTTTGCTAGTCACGCCCTGCAGACGAGGGCCAAAGGCGACATTCTCGTAGATGGATTTGGGAAACGGGTTGGGCTGCTGAAAAATCATGCCCACGCGGCGACGGAGGTCGACCGGGTCGACGCCCTCGGCATAGATATCGTTGCCGTCGAGCGTCATGGTGCCCTCGACGCGCGTACCCTCGATCAGGTCATTCATGCGGTTGATGCAGCGCAAAAACGTCGACTTACCGCAGCCCGAAGGGCCAATGAAGGAGGTGATGGCGTTTTTGGCGATGTTGAGGTCGAGCCCCGTCAGCGCATGAAAGTCACCGTACCAAAAGTTGAAATCCTTGGCCGTAATGGCCGCTTGCTCCAGCGTGGGAGCGGACTGATAAACGGACATGGGACTCCTTAACTAGCGACGCTTGCGCGACAGGAAGCGCGCAAACAGGTTGAAGGCCAGAATGATCACCATCAGCAAGAGCGCGGTGCCGTAGGCTGCGTTCATGTTGATGCCGTCGTTGGCAAGCAGGTACAGGTGAACGGTCATGGGGCGGCCGGAATCGAGCGGCGAGATAGGTAGATTGATGGCCTGGCCCATGGTGTAGAGCACCACGGCGGTCTCGCCAATGGCACGGCCGATGGCAAGGACAATGCCCGTGGCAATACGGCCAAAGGCAGAAGGAAGCACGATCTTGGAGACAACCTGCCACTTGGTGGCGCCCAGGCCATACGCGCCCCAACGGATATAGCGCGGAACGGCGCGAATGGCCTCTTCGGTGGTGCGCATGACGATGGGAAGCATCAAGAGCGCGAGCGCCAGAGCGGCCGAGACCATCGAAAGGCCCAGACCCATAGCCTCGACAAACAAGGCGTAGCCAAACAGGCCCATAACGATGGAGGGCACCGAGGCCAAAGCGTCAGCAGCGTAGCGAATGAGCTCGACGATCTTGCCCTGCTTGGCGTACTCGGCCAGATAGACGGCTGCCAGCACAGCGATCGGCGTGCAGATAAGCATGGCGAGCGCCGTCACATAGACGGTCGAGACGATCGTGGGCCAAATACCGCCCTCGGCGTTGACGCCCTGGGGCCAACCGAAGATAAAGTCGAGCGAGATGTGTGGCAGGCCGTTGATGACCACGTAGGCGATGATAGCGACCAGCACCAGCGTGGTGATGTATGCCGCGGCACGGAACACGCCAAGCATGATCTTGTTGGACAGGTCCTTGTTGATGCGGCCCTTCTTGCCGTGGGAAAGGGCACGCTTGATGCGCTCGCGCGACGAGGTCGTATCGACCGTCGTGTCAACGGAATCGGACATAGCCTACCCCCTCTTCTTCTTGGAAACCAGGCGGACGATGCCCACCAGCGTGGCGGAAATGATAAACAGGACCACGCCCATGCCGAACAGCGCCGAGCGATGCAGACCCGAGGAATAGCTCATGTCGAGCGCAATCTGGCTCGTGAGCGTCGAGATGGGGCTCGCAATGCTGTCGGGAATAACCGGGGCGTTGCCCACGACCATGAGCACGGCCATGGTCTCGCCGATGGCACGGCCCATACCCAGCACGATGGCATCCACGATACCCAGCTTGGCGGCAGGTAACACGACCTTATAGATAGTCTGCCACTTGGTGGCGCCCATGGCATACGATGCCTCGCGAATGCCCATGGGAATGGAATTGAGAGCATCGATGGTAAGCGTCGTGATGGTGGGCACGATCATAATGGCGAGCACGAACCACGCCGTCAGCGCGCCAAAACCAAGACCGCCGGTCAGTTGTGCGATAAACGGGCGGATGATGATCATGCCAAAGAAGCCATAGATGATAGAAGGGATGCCGGCCAACAGGTCAACGGCAGGGCTGATGAGCTTGCGCACGCGCTTGCTGGCGATCTCGACCAGATACACGGCCGTGCCCACGCCTAGGGGCACACCCATGGCGAGCGCACCGACGGTCACCAGACCCGAGCCGGCAAGCAGCGACACGATGCCGTAGTGACCCTCAGAGGGCGCCCACGTAAAGCTAAAGAAGTCCGCCAGACCGATGTCGGTAAAGACGGGCAGCGCCGAGTACGTGGTAAAGACAAAAATCAGGATGACGGTAACAACCGCCAAGAACGCGCAGGCAAAGAAAATCCACTGCAGCGCCTTCTCCTTGATATAGGTGCTGCGCGATACGAGCGCCAGCTCGCGCTTCTTGGGCGCCTGAGCATTCTGCTCAGTCTGGGAGTTTTCCTGTGCTTCCATGCTACTCACTCCCCTTCTCGTCGTTGGTGACGGGAATAAAGCCCGCCTCGCGAATCTGCTTGTCCATCTTTTCGGACGTCACGTAGTCGATGTAATCCTGCGCCTGCTGCGAAGGCGCACCCTTCACAAAGAAGTAAAGGTCGCGCGAGATGGGATAGCCGCCACTCGCAACCGTCTTCTCGGACGCCTCAACATGATTGACCGAGACGGCCTTGACCGAGGTCTTGGCGTTGAGGCTATCGACGAAGCCCAGCGAAATGTAGCCGATAGCCCCGCGCGAACGAGATACCACGTCGCGCACCTGGCCCGTGCCCGAAAGAACGGCGGAGCGGCGATCGAACGGGGTGCCGTCCATCACGATGGTGCGGAAGGCTTCACGCGTGCCAGACGCCTCATCTCGGTTGATAACCTGAATCCTCAGGTCCTCGCCACCGACTTCTTTCCAGTTGGTGATCTTGCCGGCATAGATATCGCGGAGCTGCTCGGTCGAGAGGTTATCGACGGGGTTGTCTTCGTTCACGATGACCGCGATACCGTCGTGGGCAATGACGATGGGAGTCAGGCCCAGATCCCGTTCGTCGGCATTGAGTCCACGGGAGGAGCTGGCGATATCGGCCGTGCCAGCGCTGACGGCTTCGATGCCAGCGGAAGAGCCCAAACCGGAAACGAGCACGTCGATGCCGGTCTCCTCCTTAAAGCCCTCTGCCGCAATCTCGGCGATAGGAAGGCAGGTCGTGGAGCCGGCCACGGTAATGGAAGAGGTAGAAGATCCCGAAGAACAGGCGCACAGCGTAAGCGTAAGCACAGCGGCGCTCAGGACCGATACGATCTTTCTCATAGCATCACGCCGATCGCGGCATGGCGCCCACAGGTGCCGTCCTCGTTACGGTAGGAATAAAAGCGGTCGTTCTGACGCACGGTCGAAAGCTGGGTATCCACGATATTATCCGCGTCGACACCGACATCTACCAGCGCCTCGCAAATGGCAGCGGAAAGATCGAGCATGCGAGAGGCACTCGCATCGATGCAAGAGAACTCGGCGGCAAAGCGATCCATGAGCTCCTGGGAAACCTCGTACTCGTCACCCAGGATATGGGGCCCGATATAGGCGGAAACGTCGCTCGCATCGCAGCCGGCAGCATCGCAAAGCGCCTGGCACGCCTTGGCAGAAATACGTGCAATCGTGCCCTTCCAACCGGAGTGCACCACGGCAAATCCGCCGGGGGCCACCAGCACCACGGGAACGCAGTCGGCAAAGCAGAGCAGCACGGGCACGTCATGGGCCGTACAGACGATGGCATCGCAGCCCTCGGCAATCTGCTCGCGAACAGCCTCAAGATCGTCGGCGCCGTTCGAAGTCACCGTAACGATATGGTCACCATGTACCTGATTGGGCACGAGCAGATTATGCTCGCACTCAGTGGCGCCCATAGCTTCGAGCGCTCGACGACGATTTTCTTGAACTGCAAAGGGGTCATCGCCTACATGCGAGCCCAGGTTGAGCGAGGAGTACGCATCTTCGGAAACACCACCGGTGCGCTCGGTAAAGGCAAAGCGGACATCGGATGTCGCGCCCTCCACCAACGTAACTCCATCATGGTCGACACGCGAAACCCTGTCCGCACGTGCTGCCATACTAAAGCCTCCTAATAACACAAGTACCGCGGCGTCGCCGCGCAGTCCGCGTTTATACGGCTGTCATACTTCCTTAAAAGGATACCCGCAGCGGTAGGGACCAAACGTAAAGGGAACGTAAGGAGATTGGAGGCTTTCGTTTACAAACGAGAAACAAAACGGGGTGCATCCAAATGGACACACCCCGTGCAGGTCGTTGAGAAAAACGAACTAGAAGCTACCGCGCTTCAGGAAGTCGGGAAGCTCGAACTGGTCGTTGCCAAAGTTGGGCAGCTCGGTACCACCGACGTTGCGGGTCGGAGCGGCCTGAGCCGGGCTGGCAGCCGGAGCGGTGCGCTGCGGCTCAGCGGAGGCAGCGGCCTTGCTCTGAGACTGCTGAGCAGCAAAGAGCTCATCCTGACGGTTGACGTTGGAGTCGGAGAAGCCCGTAGCGATGACGGTGATACGCACCTGATCGCCCAGGGACTCGTCGACAACGGTACCGAAGATGATGTTGGCCTCGGGGTCGACGGCGTTGGCGACAACGTCGGCGGCGTCGCTGATCTCCTGGATGCCCAGGTCCTTGGAACCGGCGATGGAGAGCAGCACGCGCGTGGCACCATCGATGGAGCTCTCGAGCAGCGGGCTGGAGATGGCCTGCTGGGCAGCGTCGACGGCACGAGTATCCCCAGAAGAGGTACCGATACCCATCATGGCGGTACCGGCCTGCTTCATGATGGTCTTAACATCGGCGAAGTCCAGGTTGATGATACCGGGGACGGTGATGAGGTCGGTGATGCCCTGGGTGCCCTGGGAAAGGACGCCATCGGCAATCGCGAAGGCCTCGAGCATGGTGGTCTTCTTCTCGGCGATGTCGAGCAGCTTATCGTTAGGGATGACGATCATGGTGTCGACGCAATCGGAGAGGGTCTTGATGCCCTCCTCGGCGCTCTTCTTGCGCTTGCGGCCCTCGAAGGTGAAGGGCTTGGTCACGACGGCGACGGTCAGTGCGCCGACCTCGTTCATCGCGATATCGGCAACGATGGGAGCAGCGCCGGTACCGGTGCCACCGCCCTCACCGCAGGTGATAAACACCATGTCGGCGCCAGCAAGCGCCTCGGCAATGTCGTCGCGGGACTCATCGGCAGCCTTGCGGCCAACCTCGGGGTTGGCGCCGGCGCCCAAGCCGCGGGTAAGGTCGGTGCCGATGTGCACCTTGATATCGGCATCAGAGATCGCGAGTGCCTGAGCATCGGTGTTGATGGCAACAAACTCGACGCCGCGGATGCCCTCTTCGATCATTCGATTGACCGCGTTGGTACCGCCGCCGCCGACGCCGACCACCTTAATGACGGCAAGGTAGTTGTTGATCTCTGTCTCGTGCATGTCGGTCCTCCGAACAAAGGTTATAGCCATAGCATGGGTCGACCCCTGCGCACATTAACCTTCAGGTTGAAAGTAAATGCAAAGGTAAACCGTATTATGTTTGCACATTATGAACGTATCAGTCAAATAATTGACCGTGAAAACCAAACAAACCAGATAAACGGCGTGGTATGGCCCCTCAACAAAGCATCAACCAGCGCTACGAGGTCGGAGCATTCCTAAATGTGTAGTTGCCTGGAGAGCGCACATTGATATACGTTACGCCCTCTACCTGCGAAAGCAACTTGGTGACTACGCGTTCCTTCTTGGCGATATCGTCCGAATCGCCCAGCGACACCTCAATGCCGTTATTGAGGTTTGCCGAGATGGCTTCGACCGAAGGCGTAGAAATATCCTTGACTTGTCCCAAGAACTCGCTCGAAAAACCACGCACATAATCCAGGCCGGCCTTAACGGCCTTGGAGTTCACCGCCTGGCCGGAAACCGGAGCGACATCCGCCGAGACATCAGTCAACAACACCGCGCCATAATGCTTGGCGAGCGCCAGCGCGGCATCGATTCCGGTCAAGGTATTTGAGCCCTGCCCTGTCGTGATGACGTTGCCCTGGTCGTCCACTTCGACCGACGTCGACAGCGGGGCGATCCAGGTGTCATCGTCTCCGATAGCCCAGGCAAGGTCGTCGGAGCTGATATACGCAATGGCGATAACTATACGCTCCGTCGGCGTGATGATAAGCGTATGGGGAAACTGGCGCTGGACATCCACGCCCGAAACCCACGGGTTCTGCTTGAGATCCTCGGTAATCTGGTCGGGATCGACGTTAAAAAGCGACGTTCCCTCGGGCAAGTCGATCAGCTGGATAGCATCGTGCTTCGTCACATGCTCGCTGCCTTGAATCTGAATATCAGTGGCAGTAAACAGTCCAGAGTTGATCACCACGATGGCAACGACGACGAGCACGGCCAAGACGGCCAGAACGCCGCCCACGATTTTGCCTTTGCCTGTAACGACAGAAGCGGCGTCTGATGTTTTATTTGCCATCGCTCCAAGTGAAGATAACGGGTTGAAACCTTTTTTACTCGAAGGCTTCTTGGCGGTAGCCGGCACCGATGTCAGCGAGCGCGGTTTCGATGCGCCCAGCGTGCGACCTGGACGCGCCGCTTTAGTTCCCGTCGAGGGCTTGGGAGCTGCCATGGGACGGGCAGGCTTGGCGCCCATAACAGGCTTTGACGTCGTCGAGGGACGCGAGGACTTTTTTGCGGCCGGACGATTACCGAGCTGCGAGCCGACGACCGGACGACTGGTCTGTCGAGCATGCCCGACAGACTTAGAGTGCGCGACGGTATTGCGTTGAGGTTTGGCAGGCGCGCCGGAACGCCCTCCGGCGCGGCGGAAGGTGGGTTTCGATGCTCTAGAAGCCGAGGAATTTAACTTCCGGTCTGAGCTCGATGCCATACGCCTCCCTCACCTTTCCGTGCACATGTCTAATAACCGCGGCAACGTCATCGGCCGAGGCAGTTCCGTTATTAACGATAAAATTAGCGTGAACGGGCGAAACTTCCGCGCCGCCAATCGAAAAACCCTTTAATCCACAATCCTCGATAAGCTTGCCCACACTCGCATCGGGCGGGTTGCGAAAGACAGACCCGCAGGATGCGCGACCCATGGGCTGCGTACGCTTGCGCCTTGTAAGGTACCGCTCCATGCGCTCGCGAATGTCGGCCTTGGGCGCCGGTTTAAGCTTGAGCACGCACTCGAGGATGATCTCATTGCGGGGAAGGCTACATTCGCGGTAGCCCCAAGTGATCTCGGACCCCGCATAATGCTTGATACCGGATGCCGGGTCAAACGTTACGACATCCTCAACCAGCGAGCCAATCCACTCGGTCCGTGTGCCGGCATTCATAGATATCGCACCGCCGACCGAACCAGGAATGCCAACGGCAAACTCAAGGCCCGAGAGGCTACGCGACAGGGCATCGTTGACCAGGCGCGCAAACATCACGCCCGCACCGACCGTCAGCGTACAACCGTCATCGGCAACAACCGTGCGCTGAAACTCACGTCCGAGCGAAATGACGGCACCGCGATAACCGCCATCGGCAACCAGCAGATTGGAGCCCTTGCCGATGATGACCCACGGCACCTGCTCGCGATCGAGCACCGCCACGGCGCGGCGGAGGGCATGATAGCTATGGCACGTCACAAAGAGGTCGGCCTTGCCGCCGATACGATAGCTCGTATGACGCGCAAGGCGC
Source organism: Collinsella sp. (assembly GCA_019419665.1). GTDB lineage: Bacteria > Actinomycetota > Coriobacteriia > Coriobacteriales > Coriobacteriaceae > Collinsella. The sequence continues at coordinate 12,164 of DXZM01000024.1, read as the reverse complement.
TCGTCCTCGATCACATCCGTGTCGATCATGCCCGAGAGCGCCATGACGGCGTTAAACAGACCCATTAGACTTAAGCGTCTTTCTTGGCAGTCAGATACTCAATGAACTCGGGACCGACGGTCGTAACGTCGCCGGCACCCATGGTGAGCAGCAGGTCGCCCTCGCCCACCATCTGCTCGAGCTCCTGATTGAGCTCAAGACGGCTGGAGCAGTACACGACCTCCTTGCCAGGATGCTTGGCGCGCACGGTATCGGCGAGCATCTTAGAGGTGACACCCGGAATGGGCATCTCGCCAGCCGAGAACACATCAATCAGCAGCAGTTTATCGGCATTGGCAAATGCATCGGCAAAGTCGTCGCACAGGGCCTGCAGGCGCGAATAGCGGTGCGGCTGGAACACGACATCGACGTGCTTGTAGCCCAGCGAGGAAGCGGCAGCAAGCGTCGCCTTGATCTCGGTGGGGTGATGGCCGTAATCATCGACCACGGTGATGCCATCGATATCGCCCACGTGGGTAAAGCGACGGCGGACGCCCTCAAAGCTCGAGAGCGCCTTGGCGGCGGCGTCGATGTCAAGGCCCAGGACATGGGCGACGGTGAGCACCGCCGTGGCGTTGAGCATGTTGTGGCGACCGGGGTTGCTCTTGATCTCCACAGCGTGCTCAGTGCCGTCCTCAAAGCGAACGATAAAGTCACTCTGGATGCCCTTGACATCCGGGTGCATGCAGACGATGTCGTTGCTCTCGGCAAAGCCGTAGGAAAGCACGTGACGGCCCGTCGACTTGGCGAGCTCGACCAGATGCGGGTCCTCACCACAGACGATGACGGTGCCCTCCTCGCCCACCAGGCTCATGAATTTGGCGAAAGTTGCCTCGATCTCCTCGATACCCGAGTAGTGATCGAGGTGGTCGGCCTCGACGTTGGTCACAATGACCACGTTGGGGTTCAGGAACAGGAAGGAGCTGTCGGACTCGTCGGCCTCGGCGACAAAGTAGTCGCCCGAGCCGTTCTTGCCGTTCGTGTCATAGCCCTCGACGATGCCACCGATCAGGAAGCTCGGATCCAGACCCATGCGGTCGAGCATGGTGGCGCACATCGAAGACGTGGTGGTCTTGCCATGCGTGCCGGCAACAGCGACGGTGGTGTAGCCGTGGCCCAAAGCAGAGAGCATCTTGGCACGGGGCCACACGGGAATACCAAGCTCGCGAGCGCGCACGAGTTCAGGGTTGGACTCCGGAATAGCGGTGGAGACAACAACCACGTCGGGCTTGACCTCGTCGATCGTGGCTGCCTCATGGCCCACGTGCACCTTCACACCAGCGCGGGTAAGCTGGCGGATATAACGTGACGTCTTAAGGTCGGAGCCGGTAACGGCATAACCGCGCTCGTGCAGAACGAGGGCGATGCCGCTCATGCCGGCGCCGCCGATACCGATAAAGTGGGCGCTCTTAAACTCGGGCGCGGAGGTTGCAGTCTGGGAATCAGCCATGTGCTCGTGTACTCCTTGCGTAAACACTGCCTGTAACCCGTTAACTGTACCGCACCTACCGCATCAGCGCGAGGGCGACCGACGATATCCCGTCTAACTAACGCAAACCCTCTACCGCATCCGCCAGAAGAGCGGCGGCCCTATCCTGAGCCAGACCACGCGCCGCCTGACGCATGGCGTCGCGTGCCGCCGCGTCATCGACCAGGTGCAGTAGCTCATCGGCAAAGGCAGAACCGTCGATATCGGCATCGGCGCAGAGCACGCCGGCCCCGGCGTCGACCAGATAACGGGCATTGGTGGTTTGGTGGTCGGCCGTCGCATGCGGATACGGCACGAGCACCGAAGGCACGGCGAGCGCAGCGATCTCGGCCACGCTCGATGCGCCCGAACGCGAGAGCACCAAATCGGCAGCAGCCAGCATATCGCCCATGTTGTCGATGTAAGGCTGGACGCGATAACGTTTCGCCTCCTCGGGCGTCAGCGCCAAAGCGCGCTCGGTCTCCTCAAAGCCGTCGGCACCCGTCGAATGCAACACATAGAGGTTCTTGCGCGAAAGCAGCTCGTTTTTGAGCGAAGCCACGCGCTCGTTGAGGTGCTGGGCGCCAAGTGAACCGCCAAAGACGAGCAGCAGCGTAGCGTCCTCGGGAACGCCAAGTGCCTTGCGGCCGCGAGCGCGATCGCCCTCGATCACCGAGCGACGTACGGGGTTGCCGGTCATGAGCACGTGGTCAGGGTCACCTTCGCGCTCAAAGACCGAACGCGCTGCCGGCACCGAGATGCACACGCGGGCGGCGTGGGAGTTCATCATCTTGTTGGCCAGGCCCGGAACAGAGTTCTGCTCATGCAGCAGATACGGAACGCCTGCGCCCTTGCACCACCCCAGCAACGGAACCTCGACATAGGCACCAAAACCGATGGCGGCATCGGGCTTGCCGACCTTTGAGAAATGACTGGCGAGCGCACGCTTGGCCTTGTTGACACGCCACAGCGAGGTCAGCGCCGTCCAAGGACGGGAGCGGTCGAAGCCCGTAACCGTAATGGGCACAAAATCAAACCCAGCCTCGGGGACCAGACGACCCTCGAGCTTGCGCGACTGGCCCACGAACACAACGTGGTGGCCACGGTCACGCAGCTCTTCGGCCAAGGCGAGCGCGGGGTTGATATGCCCTGCCGTGCCGCCGGCTGCAATAGCAACGGTCATCTTATCGGTCATGGTAGTCCCTTCGTACACGCGGTCCCTGGTCGTCGGTGCGCAAACGCGCCGACGGGTCCGAGTTCAAATCGATTCGATTATATCCGCCGCCCGCATTGCGAGGAGTTGGGCGCTGCGGACGACCTTGCGGCGCCGTTCGCTGACGCGGACGGGCTGCCGGCTCGGTCGCAGAGCCATCCAGAACGGTAAAGCCGTTACGCGAAGATCGCTCGCCGCGCACGTGGGGCACGCCGGCGGTACTCTCATCCATAACGGCAAAGCTCTCGCGGCGACGGTCGTACTCATCGCGACGGGCGCTCTCGTACGAAACGCGCAGGATCAGACCGGCAAGCATGAGCGACACAATAATCGACGAACCGCCGTAGCTAATAAACGGCAACGGTTTGCCCGTCATGGGAAACACGTTGAGGATGCCCAGCGCATTGATCAAAAACTGCACCGCGAGAATGACCGCGGAGCCAGACGCCATGAGCGCGCCCCGACGATCGGTCGCCTGCTCGGCAATGCGAAACGCCGAGTAGATCAGCATCGCAAACACCAAGAAGAACAGCACGGTTCCGACAAAACCGACTTCCTCGCCAATGATGGCCAGGATGTAGTCATTGTGCGCCTCGGGCAGATACGAGTACTTCATGGTTGAGTTGCCGATGCCACGGCCGAACAGACCGCCCGAGGCAAAGGCCATGATGGCAAGCGTGGCCTGATAGCCGTCACCATACTCGTCGGCCCAAGGGTTCAAGGCAACCTGAATACGCACCATACGGTATGGCTCTGCGACAAGCGCAATCACGATCACGAGAATGCCGAAGATTAGCACGCCGATGATAAATCTGGGGTCGAGACCCGCAAACAACGCCATGCACATGAGGGTCAACAGGATGATCAGGACGGTACCGAAATCGGGCTGGATAAAGATCAGAAAGAGCGAAATGCCCAGGTAGATGCCCATCTTGCGAAGGAATTCGTTGATGTTGCCACCGGGCGAAAAGAAGCGGTCGAGCATGATGGCCGAATACGCAATGGCAAATGGCTTTAAAAACTCGGAAGGCTGGAACTGAATGCCGGCAATGTTGAGCCAGCGCGTGGCACCACGGCTGCCGCTGCCCACCAAGAACACCAGAAACAGTAGCCCAATCATGCCTATGAGGAAGATCCTGAGCACGTCTTCCCCAAACCAACTGTCCGGCAAGATGCGCACGATGGCAACCATAGCCAGCACGCCAACTCCGGCAAACGCGGCTTGTCGAAACAGAAAAAACGTCGCCGAGCCATTCTCGTGCAGCGCCTCGACCGAAGACGCCGAGTACACCATCAGCAGGCCAAAGCACACCAAGGTAAACAGGCAGGCCATGAATATCAGACGGGGGCGCATGATACGGGCGGGAACGCCGGCAATATAGCGTTCGCTAAACGTCTGCCCGCCGCGACCGGAACGCGGTGTGCTGCGCCGCGAGGAAGCACGGTCCGAGTCAGGCCTCCTCATACCTTGTCGGGGGCTCTCCTCTCTCACCGGCAACCCCTATTCCATTTGCGATTTCGCCGCAGCGGCAAGCTGCGCCACATAGTCCTTAAACACGCGGCCGCGCTCCTCATAGCCCGAGAACTCATCGAACGAAGAGCAGGCAGGAGAAAGTAAGATCACGTCGCCACGGCTCGACAGCGAACGGGCGACGTCCACGGCATCGCGCAGGTCATCCGCCTGGGCAATATCCACATCGCCATCGACATCGGCCTCGTCCATAGCGGCGGTGAAACGCTCGCGCGCATCGCCAAAGCAGACGACCGAGCGTACGTTATCCATAACAACGCGCGCGAAGTCCGTGAGCGGCGTGCCCTTATCGTGGCCGCCGAGCAGCAAGATCACGTCGTCATCGGGAAATGCCGTCAGTGCCTTCTCGACCGCATCGGTGTTGGTCGCCTTGGAATCGTTGACGTAGCGCACGCCGTCAATCTCGCCACACGGCTCCACGCGGTGCTCGAGCGGCTGGAACGAGGCCAGACCGCGGCAGACACCATCGACATCGGCACCGACTGCCAGGGCAGCCGTGGCAGCGCACAGGGCATTGATAACATTGTGATGGCCCGAGATCTTGAGTTCGGACGTGGCGACAAGCTGAGTCTCGACGCCCTTCAGGCGCACGACCATTTTGCCGTCGCGCACAAAGGCGGCGTCTGCACCCTCGGGCTCGTCAAAAGCGACCTTGCAGATGCGGCGACCCGGCGTATAGATGTACTCATCGAACTCGTGAATGCCGGCGTCTTCGACGTCGACAACCACCAGATCGTCATCGACCATATTGTCAAACAGCTTGATCTTGGCAAGTGCATAGTTCTTATGGCTCTTATGCCAGCCCAAGTGGTCGGGAGTGATGTTGAGCAGCACTGCCACGCGAGGGTGGAGCTCGGTGGTCGTAGCAATCTGATAGCTCGAGAGCTCAGCCACAAACCACTCGTTGTGGGCTCGGCCGTCAATCTCGTTGACCGGCGGCTCGCCGATGTTGCCGACAGCTACGCTGGCCTCGCCGGCAGCCTTGAGCAGATAATCGGTCAGCAACGTGGTGGTCGTCTTACCGTTGGTGCCCGTGATGGCAATCCAGTTATCGGGCGACAGGCGATAGGCAAACTCTGGCTCACCCATAATCTGAGCGGCATGTTCGCGCCCGGCCTTAAAGAAGCCCGAGAACTCCGAGATGCCCGGGCACGTCACGCATGCGTCATAGGCGCCCTCGACCTGTTCGGTCCCATAGACAAACGACGCGCCAGCAGCCTCGAGCGCACGCGTGGCGTCATTGGGCTCAGAGGTGCCGCCGCCATACACGGTAACGGCGCTTACGCGCTCGGGATGTGCCAGCGCCCAGCGGGCGACATCGAGACCGGATTTGCCCTGACCCAAAACGAGCAGGCTAAAGACATCAGCAAGAGGCATGAAAGACCACTATCCCAACTGGAAGAACAAAGCAAGGCCAACGGCACCAAAGGCCGCAGCGATAATCCAAAAACGGATGACGACCTTGGTCTCGGCCCAGCCCTTCTTTTCGAAATGATGATGGATGGGCGCCATAAGGAAGACGCGCTTGTGCGTAAAATGGAAGTAGACGACCTGAATCATGACCGACAGGGTCTCAACGATAAACAGGCCGCCGATGATGAGGGAGACGACCTCGGTGTTGGTCATGATGGACGTGCAGGCAAACGCGGCGCCCAGAGCAAGCGAGCCGGTATCGCCCATAAAGATGCTCGCCGGATAGCAGTTGAACCACAGAAAGCCCAAGCAGGCACCGGCACACGCGGTACAGAAGATGGACAGGTTCACGTCTCCGTGCAAAAACGCCATGGCAGCCATGGCGAGCATGGCGATCATGGAGGTGCCGCCAGCAAGACCGTCAAGGCCATCGGTCAGGTTCACGGCATTAGAAAGACCGGCAATCATCAGCCAGCAAAAGACAATATAGAGCCACGGGAACGAAAGGCCGCAGATGGTGGTCGAAAGCACGCCAAGGTCGATCGTCAACCCACCGGGAAAACGAATCTCGGGGGCGACGCCGCACCAGTTGACGGCAAGTACCGTAAAGGTGACACAGATAATGGTTAGGCCGATCATCTTGGCATGAGGCGTCAGACCGAGCGAGCGCCCATGCGTAACGGAGGTCAGGTCGTCGATCAGGCCCAGCACGCCGGTCGCCAGCGTGGCGAGCAGTACGAGTACGAGCTCGGTGGTGAGCTTGCCCATCAGCAGGCAGGTCAGCGAGATCGCGACGAGGATGACAACGCCACCCATGGTGGGCGTTCCCTGCTTAACCAAATGACGCTTGGGGCCGTCGGCACGAACCTGCTGGCCGATACCCTCGACCTTGAGCAGCTTGATCCACCACGGCATGAGCAGCAGCGCAATGGCTGCGGCGATGCCAAGCCCCAAAAAAGCCTGATACGTTGGATACGAGGGATTGCCGAACATGGGCTAGCACACACCTTCCACAAAGCGGTCGAGCTCAACAAAGCGGGAACCCTTGACCAGTACAACATCATGTTTTTCAAGCGCGCCGCCCATGCGGTCGAACACCTGTTGATAATCGGAGAACACCTGGATGCGGTCCTCGTCCATGCCCATCATGCGCGCGGCATCGGCCATAAGCTGGGCCAGCTCACCACCCACGCACGCCAGCATGTCGAGCTTCTTGGCGGCGGCATAGGCGCCCACGAGCTCATGCATGCGAGGAGCCTCATCGCCCATCTCGCCCATCTCGCCCAGGATCGCCATGCGAGACCCCGTGCACGAAAGCGAGCACAGCAGATCGAGGCCAGCAGCCATGGATTCGGCACTGGCGTTATAGGAGTCATCGATGACGCGTGCACCGCTCTTGGCGCGCTTGATCTCCTGGCGGTGTCCGGTGATCGTGAGACCCCTAAAGGCAGCATCGATCTGCTCGGGCGTCACGCCCAGGCGATAGGCAACCGCGGCGGCCTTAACGGCATTAGGAACGGACTGCACGCCGGGGATGGCAAGCATGGTATCGATCGTCTCACCCTGGCCAAAATCGAGCGTAAAGACCGGACGGCCTTCGTCATCAACGCGAACGTCGCGGGCACGGACCTCATCATCGTCCGAGACGCCGGCCAGCATCACGTCGATACCAGCAGGTTGGGCGAACGTGTCGCGAATGAACGGCGTAAAGTCGTCCTCACCGCCCAAAACCAGCAGCGGCAAATAGTCGCCAGCGGCGCACATGCCCTGAACGATCTCGGCCTTAGCGCGGGCGATGTTCTCGCGGCTGCCCAAAATGCCGATATGAGAGGTGCCGATCTTGCTCACGATGGCAAGGTTGGGATTGGCAGACTGGGACAGGCGCTCGATCTCGTGGAAATGGTTCATGCCCATCTCGAGCACCAGGACCTCGGTATCGGCCGGAGCGGAAAGCACCGTGAGCGGCATGCCGATCAGGTTATTGAAATTGCCCTTGGTGGCCCAGACACGATAGCGCTTGGCGAGCACAGCGGCGAGCACGTCCTTGGTCGTCGTCTTGCCGATGGAACCGGTAATGCCAACGACCAGGCAGCCAAGCTCCAGGCGATACGCATGCGCCAAACGCAGCAGAAACTCCTCGGGATCATCGGTCAGCAAGATGGCACAGCCCTTGTCCTGCGCCAGCGAGACCAGCTCGGCCTCGGGCTCACGCGTCATCACGACGGCGCCGGCACCCGACTGGACGGCACGGGAAGCAAAATCATTGCCGTCGACGTTTTCACCGGGAAAGGCGACGAAAATCGTCCCTTCCTCGACCTGGCGCGAGTCGATAACGCACCCGCGGCATACCCGATCGGCTTCTCCCGTCACGGTTCGGGCCCCTGTTGCGGCCGCGAGGTTGTTGACGGCGATCTCTATCATTGCAGCTCCCCTGTAAACCTAATAATGCTATCGGCGTATTGTATCCCAGCGCCGCGTATGCGTGGTGCAGGGCATGTGAACACCCCTCATATGGGACAACAAACCACGCCCCAAAGATTGTAACCCCCTACTTCGTGTGCGGGATACCCAGCACGTCGAGCGCGTTGGCCATAATGAACTGGAACGGAACCGCAGCGGCATCTGAGCCGCTCGGCGTTCCGTCGAGCGTGATATAGCACAGCACCTTGGGCGATTGTGCCGGTGCAAAGCCCATAAAGGACGACATGTAGTTCTCCTTGAGGTAGCCGCCGTTCTCGTCGGCACGTTCGGCCGTACCGGTCTTACCCGCCACGTCATAGCCGTCAACCGCGCCGCCAACGCCCGTTCCCTCCGACACGACCGTCTGCATGCACGATGTCACCTGGGATGCGGCATCCTCCGAAATCGCGCGCTCGCCTTCGCCCCAGTCCTTCTCGTCGCCTTTGCTGGACTTATAGAAGTGCGGGGTCATCATCACGCCGCCGTTGGCGATGCCGCCCACGGCACGTGCGATCTCAATCGGCGAGACAGACAGCGCCTGTCCAAAGCTCATCGAGCCCAGCGTGGCGCCGTCATACTGGTCACGCTCCTTGACGATGCCCAGGCTCTCGCCCGGAAAATCGACACCAGAGCTGTGACCGATGCCCCACTTGTCCACATAGGCGGCAAAGTCGTCGGCACCGATCTTGCGCCCCACCAGGACAAAGCCTACGTTGGACGAACGGCGCATCATCTCGCGCACATCCATGGTCATGGCATAGTCGCGCTTGTCGGCATCGGTGACGGTATCGTCGCCCACCTTGATGCTCGCCGGCACCTCAAACGACGTACTCGACCGCACGACGCCCAAGTCGAAGCCGGCGCCCGCCACGAGCGTCTTAAAGACCGAGCCGGGCTCGTAGGCGTCGGTGACCAGGCGCAGGTTCATATCCTCGGTCTTGGCGTTTTCCAAATTGGTCTGGTCGTAGGTCGGATACGAGCAGGCTGCCAAGATCTCGCCTGTCGTAGGATCGGTGACCAGCGCCGAGCCGTTCTTGGCCTTTGTCTTCTCGACAGCCTCTGCCAGGGCATCCTCGGCCGCACGCTGGATATTGACGTCGAGCGTCGTCACGATATCAACGCCGTCGACCGCAGCCACCTTTTTATAGGCACCGCCCGCGATATAGCTGCCGTCCCTCGCGCGCTCGCGTACGAGAGAACCGTTCGTGCCGGTCAGAAGCTTGTTGTATTGCTTTTCGAGACCCGTCAAGCCGTCGTTGTCTACATTCACTACACCCAGCACCTGCGATGCCAGATTGCCGTATGGATATACGCGCTTCATGGCCTGCTCAAAAAGCACGCCGGGCAGGTTCTTCTTCTCCAGCGCCGCAGCGTCGTCTTCGTCCACCTGGCGCTTGATATACACCCAGGTTCCATCGGACTCAACGAGCTTACGGCAGGTCTTTTTATCGATTCCAGTTGCCTTGACCAGCGCCGACACCGTCTTGTCAACATCCTCGACAAGCTGGGGGTTCACGGCGATGTTGCGACATTCGACCGACGACGCCAGCACGTTACCGTTGCGGTCGTAGATGGTGCCACGTTTGGCATAGAGGGTCTGCGCAAGCAGGCGGCGCGCATCGGCACGCTCGCGCAGTTTATCGGCTTCGACAATTTGATAGTCGGCAAGGCGAAAGACGCCCAAGCCCAAGCCAAGCCCAATGAAGCCCATGACGGCTTTGCGGCGAGGCAGAGGCGTGCCCGTGAGCCATTCGGTCGACGAACTCTTGCGCGACCTGGTGTTATGCACTTGAGGGCCGCCCGAGCCGCGAAGTCGCGACGCCGGGTCGTTGCCACGGGACTGCCCGGCGTTGTAAGATTGCCGACCCGTTCCTTGATAACCAGAACGTCCCCGCGACGAGGGACGTCCAGAACCGCGGCCCCCATCGGAACCGCGGCGATAGTCATTTGTCATACTCAGCTACCGTCTTGCTACTGAGCGGTCGCGGTCGCGTTGGCGCCCGCGGCTGCATCCTGCGAAAAGTCAAGTGTAACGCTCTCGCTGGGCTCCACCATGCCATAAGCGCCCGCAAGGTCGCGAATACGCGTGTCGGCTCCATAGACCGAATGCATGACCTCCAGGTCGGAGCTCTCATCGGTCGCCTTTTCGAGCGTGTTGGTAAGCTCGGCGTTGCTGTTGAGCACCTGGGCCGTAACGCCGGCGAGCGCCACGCGGGCGACGCCGATCGTCATGAAGATGGCCGCAATGATGCAAAACGTTTTAAGAACGCTCATGAAAACCGGGCTTACCGCCTGGTTTGCCTGACGGCCCGCGCCCGTGTAGACATCAAAGCGCGGCGTGCGCTGCTCACGGGGAGCAACGGGGGCCTGCGGCGTCTCACGATAGGCGGGCATGGCGTTCATATCATAGGCGAGTGCTGCGCTTGAAGTGTTGTAGCCCATGATATGCCGCCTCCCATCCCGAGTACGTTGGTAGTGTGTTTAAGCTTCGTTTATGGTGCGAGCGGGAGGTCCAATATCGCGCGGTCGTGCCTACAGACGCTGCGCCACGCGGATTTTGGCTGATCTCGCCCGAGGGTTGCGCTCAACCTCATCAGGCTGTGCAACCAAGGGTTTGCGGGTGATGACCTTGAGTATCGGCACGTTGCCGCACACGCACACCGGAATCTCCGGCGGACACGTGCACCCCTGGCTCATCTCCTTAAAGTGGTTCTTTACGATACGGTCCTCAAGCGAGTGATACGAGATGACGCAGATACGTCCGCCCGGGTTGAGCCACCTGGTGGCGGCATCAAGCCCTCGTTCGAGCACATCGAGCTCGTGATTGACCTCGATGCGAATGGCCTGGAAACTTTTCTTGGCCGGGTGTCCGCCATGCCGACGAGCGGCAGCCGGGATACCCGCCTTGATGATCTCGACAAATTGGCCGGTGGTTTCGATCGGTTCTTGCTCGCGGCGGCGCACGATCTCGCGCGCGATCTGCGAGGCGAACTTCTCTTCGCCGTAGACGCGTAGAATCCGGGCGAGGTCGTGTTCGTTGTAGGTGTTGATGACCTCAGCTGCGTTTAAGGTGTTATTACCCGGATCCATCCGCATGTCCAATGGGGCGTCCTCGTTATACGAAAAGCCCCTGCCAGGGATATCGAGTTGCGGTGACGAAACGCCCAAATCGAACAGGAAGCCATCGACCCCGGGCACCTCGGCCGAGCAAAGCAGCTCGTCCAAGTCGCCGAAGTTGCCCTTCAGCAGCTGGTGTGGAACGCCGGGAACCTCGCGGTCCAGACGGGCGCCAGCGGCCTCGAGGGCCATGTCGTCCTGATCGACGCCGAGCAAAAGACCCGTCTCCCCCACCTGCGCGGCCATCTTTACCGAATGGCCGGCACCGCCAAGGGTGCAATCGCAGACAACGGAGCCGCTCTTTAGCCGCAGCGACTCAAGCACTTCGCCGAGCATGACAGGTTCATGCCGATATTCTTGTGTCAAGATCCCACGCTCCATCCGTTACCCGTGCCTTGCCCTTACGAGAAGAAGAGGTCCAGCAGGGCCTCATCGTCATCGTCCTCATCGGCCGCGGCGCGATCCCAAACCTCAAGGTGGTCGTAGTTGCCCACAACCGTGACCTCGCGGTCGAGGTTCGCCTGTTTGCGGAGAGACTCTGAAAGACCGATGCGACCGGCGCTGTCCACGTCCATCGACGTGGTGCGCTTGTTGATCGCCCTCATGAGCTTCTGGTCGTTAATGTCACGCGGGTTAAAACCCTCGTGGCCCTCACGACCCGCGAAGAGTCCTTCGACCCACTTATCGAAGGCCTCGGCAGAGAACACGTACAGAGCATCGACATCCAGGGCTTTGAACACGCGAACGTGCTCTCCAAGCTCCTCGCGAAGGGGTGCAGGCAGGGACAGACGACCTTTTGCATCGAGATTGCGCTCGTATGCACCAGTCATTCCCATGTGCGCCCTCCCCTCGGTTACTCAGATGGCACGTACGCGGGGAACCACCCCGCCTGTCGACGTCATTAATAATATGGGGAACTGCCC